>NZ_JAAKZI010000003.1 GCF_011045165.1 Arthrobacter silviterrae | reverse complement strand
AAGGCTAGCGCCGTGCGGCCGTCGCGATCAGGGTCACGGCGCGTTCGACGGCGTACACAGGGTCCTTTGCCGCACCCTTGACCTGCGCGTCCGTCTCGGCCAGCACCTGGATGGCGGCCACCAGGCCGTCGCCCGTCCAGTGCCCGGCATCACGGCGGGCACTGTCCACCTGCCACGGCGACATGCCGAGATCCCGGGCCAGCTGGGCGGAACTGCCCCGGGCTGAAAACACCTTGGCCACCTGCCGGACCTTCATGGCCAGGGCGGCCACCAGGGGCACAGGGTCGACTCCGGTGGCCAAGGCATGGCGCAACGTCGACAGGGCCAGGGGCGCATTGCCGGCCAATGCGGCGTCCGCCACCCTGAAGGCCGTGGCCTCCACCCTCCCGCCGTAGTACTTGTCCACCTCCTCGGTGCCGACAGTCCCCTCGGAGTCCGAAATGAGCTGCTGGCACGCCGCCGCCAGCTCGGAGAGGTTGGCACCGACCGCCGCCACCAGGGCGCGCACGCCCGGCGAGTCAATCCGGCGCCTCGCCCGCTGGAACTCGGCACTGACAAACGCGGCCTTGTCCTGGTCCTTTTTCAGCGCCTGGCAGTCAATCCGCGGAACACCGGCGGCCTTGAGTGCGTCCAACAGCTTCTTGCCCCGTGTCCCCCCGCTGTGCCACAGGGCCACCGTGACGTCCGGGGCCGGATCCGCCAGGTAGGCGAGGGTGTCCGCCAGGAAGTCGTCATTCATGGCTGACAGCCCGGAGATCTCCACGAGCTTTGGCTCGGAAAACAGGGACGGGCTTGCCGTCATGGACAGCTTGCCCGGCGGGTATTGCGCCGCATCCAGGGCGGTGACTTCAAGTTCGGGGTTGGCCGCCCGCAGTTTCGCGCGCAATTGTTCCAGGACCCTGCCGGCAATAAAGTCCTCGGGCCCGTACATCAGCACGATTGGTGCCAGCGGCACGTCACGCCAGTCTGCCGTCGGGACTGCCGCACCGCCGCGCGGGGCCGGGCTCACAGTGCCATCCCGATCCGTGCCAGCGGGGGAAGGATTGCATTGGCTGATCCCGGGGAGGTTGTATTCACGGGATCAACTGTGCCACTTCGCCCGGGGATTCCCAAGCCGCTCATCCGCCTCCCACCGCCGCTGTCCACAGGGCGGCGGCCAGGGCTGCGGCCGCCGTCAGCGGGCCGAATCCGATCAGAATCCGCCACCGGGGCGGAACAGCACGCTGCATGGACTTCAGCGCGGCCGCAAGCCGCTGCCGCTCCACCAGGGCCACGAGGGTGCCCAGGACCGCCACATTCAGCACCGCCATCAGGACCAAGCCGGCCGCGCCGCCGGGCCACGGCAGGCTCGCCGCGGGCAAGGCTGCCATCCAGCGGGCGACGGCGGCCACCCACCACGAACCCGCACCGGCCACCACCGAACACGCATCAGCCAGTGCCGGCACGACAGGCGCCAGCACCATCGCGACGGTGCCCGCCATGGTCACGAGCGCAACAACGGGCGCCGCGGCCATGTTGGCGGGCACGGTGTACAGCAGCAGCCGCGGCTGGAGCAGGACGATGACGGGCGCACAAAACAACTGGGCGGCCAGCGGAATCGCCACAGCCTGCGCCACGACGGCTGGGAGCCAGGCTCCCAGCCAGGTGGCGCACCGCCGCCCCACCAGGTGGAGGCCCAATGTCGCCAGCACCGACAGGATGAAGGCGTAGTCCAGGGACAGCCAGGGGTCCGCCACCAACAGCACCAGGATGCTCACGGACAGCAGTGTCCCTGCCCGCCTGGGGCGCCCGCCGACCATCGCCAGGCATCCGACAGCCCCCATGACGGCCGCCCGCAGCACGCTCGGGTCGGGGCCCACCACCGCCACAAAGCCTGCCAGGCCAAAGACAGCTGCGGCACTGGAGGGAAAGGCGGGAAGGTGGACGGTGCGCAGGGCCAGCATGAGCATGGTCAGGACCAGGGTGCAGTTGGATCCGCTGACGGCCGTCAGGTGGGTCAGGCCCACTGTCTTCATCGATTCCCCCAGGGCGGGTTCCTGGCCGCTGCGGTCCCCCATGACCATTCCCGGAAGCAGCCCCGCGGCGTCCTGTGACAGCCTGCCCCACGCCCGTTGTGCCGAGGCGGCCAGGGACGCCCCAAAGTGGGGTCCGGCACCGCCGGGGCGAACGTCCAGCGGCGGCGTGGCGGGCCTGAGAATCCCGGCCATGGAGTCCTGCAAGGCGCCCGGAGCGACGGTGCCCGCCGTGTGGACGGTGGCCCCCTGCGGCAGCCGCGACCATTCCTGCCCGGCAATGACCCGCACCGGCAGGTTTCCCGTCAGCAGGCTCCCTCCCCCGGTGGCCTGGTGGATGACGGCGTCAAAGATGAACTTGCGGGGTCCGTACGCAGATTCAAGGGGTCTTGGCGCCGAGGAGATTTCCATCTCGACGGTCAGTTCCATCCCCCGGGCCACCGCCACCGCCAAAGGGGAATGCTGTCTGTCATATTGGCGCAGCGCGACACCGGCCAGGAGCGTTCCGAGGCACGCTGCGGCCGCCATCAGGGCAAGGGCGGCCGCCCCGGCGCGCCGGCGTTTCACCATCCGCACCGCCGTGGCGGCCACCACGAGGGCGGAGCCGGCGGCCCCTGCGGCAGAGAACGACCACGGCAGGCCGATCGCGGCGATGGCCCCTCCCCACGTTGCCGCAACGGCGGGGACCATGCGCAGGTCGGGACGCCGGGGCGGACCCTCGGCGGCAGCGTGTCCGGCCTCCTTGGCCCAGGCGGCGACCGCCACGGCCACCCGTGCCCTGGCCTCCCGCAGCCGGTTGAGGATGGCAGGCGGAATGACTCCGTTGTGCCTCTGGCGCAGATTCCCCGTTCGCGGTTCCGGTTCCTCTCCCGCGCCTTCCTTCCGCCCACCCTCCACTGCTGCCCTGGAGTAGCGCGCCCACCGGGAGTCGGGGGCCCTCATCCGACAGTCACCAGCGGGCGCAGCGTGGCCAGCATTTTCGGGCCAATTCCGGACACCGAGCCAAGTTCGTCCACCGACTTGAAGGGGCCGTGGTCCGCCCGCCACTGCACAATCCGCTCCGACATGACAGGCCCCACCCCGGGCAGGGCATCAAGTTCCGCGGCGGTGGCGGAGTTCAGCGGCACCAGCCCGGCCGCGGCCCCGCCCGGACCGGCGGCGCTCCCGCCCGGACTACCGCCTGCGCCACCTGCTGCCCCTGCGCCGGCGCCAGTTCCTCCCCCGGCGCCCGGTACGCCCCCGGCGGCGGCCTGTTCAACCGTGGGCACCAGGATTTGGGTGCCGTCCACGACCATTGCGGCCAGGTTGACGGCCGCCAGCTGGGCGCCGGGCAGCGCCCCTCCCGCCGCGTCAATGGCCTGGAAGACACGGCTGCCCGCGGGCAGGACAACGATCCCGGGCTTTTTCACGGCGCCCACCACGTGGATGGTCGCCGTGCCTGCCCCGTTCCCCCCACCGGCACCGCCCGGCGTGCCGGGAGGTGCGGCACCCGAAGACGGGCCCGTGGCGGCGCCTGGGGGCGCCGGGCCGCCCGGCACTGTGCCGGGTGCCGCCGTCGAACCTGGCAGCGGCGGCACCGCAACCTTGGCAGGACCGCTGGAAGCGAGCTTGGCCGACGCGCCGCTGACCCCGGCCTGTTGCATCCAGAGCACGGCAACCACGGCCGCTGCCATCGCGAGCAGCACCACAACCGCGCGGGCGGAAATGATCCAGCGCGGCCCCCGGGGTGCGCGGGTGCCCCGGCCCTGGCCGCCGGTCCGCCCGGCGGCAGGCGTCCATGCGGGACCACCCCCTTCGGCTCTCATACCCACACTCTAGGTGGCCGCACGGAGGGGAACGGGGGCTCCCGGGCCGGCTGTTGACGGCTAGCTGCCGGGCTGCACCTGTGGAGGGCCCATTTCACCGGAAACGACCACCACCAGGGCGCCCAGCCCTGCGTGGGCGGCCAGCACGGCAGGCAGTCGCGTCAGCACGGGTGCCGCAAGGCCGGGACGTTCGGCCTGCAGTGACTCCCCCAAGGCGCGGGCCTGGTCCTCGTTGCCAAAATGGTGCAGCCCCACCCGCGCGGTGCCCGGAGCCCTGGCGGCAAGGTCGTCAAGGGTGAGCCGTTCCAGCCGGGCCACCGCCTTGCCGGCGGACCTGACCTTTTCCAGCGGGACCACTGCGCCGTCCCGAATTCCCAGCAGTGGCTTGATGTCCAGCACGGTGCCCACCCACGATGATGCCAGGCTGATGCGCCCGCCCCGCCTCAGCTGTTCCAGGCTGGGCACGTAAAAGTACACGGCGGCCGTGGCGATGGCTTCCTGGGCGGCTGCCATGACCTGGTCGACGGCGGCCCCCGCGGCGGCTGCGGCCACGGCGGCCTGCACGCCCACGCCCTGTGCCAGGCCCACGGTGGCCGAGTCCAGGACCATGACGGGGATCCCGGACCTGTCCGCGGCCAGCTGTGCCGCGTCCAGGGTTCCGGAGAGCTTGCCGGAAATGTGAATGGACAGCACGGCGTCAAAGCCCGCGTCGACGGCGCCCTGGTAGGCCTTGTCGAACTGGCCGGGCGAGGGCCGTGAGGTGCTCACCGCGGTGCCCGACGCCAGGGCGAGCGACATGGCGGCCTCCAGCTCGGAGTCGTCGTCGGAAAAGACGTTGGCCCCGATGATGACAGGCATGGGGACCACGGTGAGCCGGCCCCCGCCGCCGTGGAGTTCCACCCAGTCGTGCGGCAGTGCTGACGCCGAGTCGGTGACAACGGCCACGCGGACGCGTGGGCCGGCCCGTCCCGGAACAGCGGGCTTGGGGCGCAGCCGGGCGGCCTGGCTGCGCAGCCAGCCGCCACCGGCCACCTTGTCAGTGCTCATTTTCCCCTCCCGGGCGGACGCCTATGCGGGAACGATGTTGACCAGCTTGGGCGCCCGGACAATGACCGTCCGGATCCCCCGCCCGTCAAGGGCCTTTTGCACGGTCGCGGAGGCCAGGGCCAGTTCGCGCAACTCTTCCTCGCTGATGTCCGGGGACACCTCGAGGCGGTCGCGGACCTTGCCCTGGATCTGCACGATCGCCGTGATGCTCTGCTGGACCAGCAGGGACTCGTCGACCTGCGGGAAGCCTGCATTCGCCACGGAGGCCGGGTGGCCCAGCACGTTCCACATGTCCTCGGCCGTGTAGGGGGCGAAGAGGCTCAGCAGGATCGCCACGGCCTCGGCGGCCTCACGGACGGCCGGATCGGCGGGCCCGGATCCGGAGTCGATGACCTTGCGGGTGGCATTGACCAGCTCCATGAGCTTGGCCACCACCACGTTGAACTTGTGGCCTTCCAGCAGGGCCTTGGCCTCATGGATGGTGCGGTGCGTCAGTGACCGCAGGGCGGCATCCCCCGTGGACGGGTCCGTTCCGGTGGCACTGGCCACGCTGTGGGCCAGGCGCCAGGCGCGCGCCAGGAACTTTGCCGAGCCCGACGGCGACACGTCGGCCCAGTCGACGTCGTCCTCCGGGGGCCCGGCAAAGACCATGGTGAGCCGGACGGCGTCGACCCCGTAGCGGTCCAGCTGCTGGCCCAGGTCCACACCGTTGCCCAGCGACTTGCTCATGGCCTTGCCGCCATTGAGCACCTGGCCTTGGTTCAACAGGCGGCTGAACGGCTCGGTGGCCTCCAGCATGCCCATGTCGTGGATGACCTTGGTGAAGAAGCGGGCGTAGAGCAGGTGCAGGATGGCGTGCTCCACGCCGCCCACGTATTGGCCCACCGGCATCCAGTCGTTGACTTTGGCCGGGTCGAAGGGGCCGTCCGTGTACTGCGGGGAGACGAAGCGCAGGAAGTACCAGGACGAATCCACAAACGTGTCCATGGTGTCGGTGTCGCGCTTGGCCGCGCCGCCGCACCGGGGGCAGCTCACGTTGACCCACTCTGCTGCTGCGGCCAGCGGCGAGGTGCCCTTCGGCGCCAGGGACTCGCCGCGCAGGTTGTCCGGCAGGCGCACGGGCAGCTGGTCATCCGGCACCGGCACCTCGCCGCAGTCGGGGCAGTGGATGATGGGGATGGGGGCGCCCCAGAAGCGCTGGCGGGAGAGCAGCCAGTCGCGGAGGCGGAAGTTGACGAATTTTTCGCCCGTGCCCAGCTTCTCCAGGATGGCGATGGCGGCCGGAATGGCCTCGGCCTTGGACAGGCCGTTGAGCTCGCCGGAGTTGATCAGGGTGCCCTCGCCGGTGGTGGCGGTGCCGGTCGCGGCGGGGTCTTCCTCGCCGGTGTCCAGGACGGCGCGGACGGGCAAGCCGAAGGCCTTGGCGAAGTCGAGGTCGCGCTGGTCGTGGGCGGGCACGGCCATGATGGCGCCCGTGCCGTAGTCGGCCAGGACATAGTCGGCCGCCCAGACGGGCAGCTTTTCACCGGTTAGCGGGTTGATGGCGTAGCGGCCCGTGAAAACACCGGTCTTGGTGCGTTGGGTGGACTGGCGCTCGATGTCGCTCAGGGCCTTGACCTGCTCGCGGTAGTCGCTGAGTGCCTCGGCGTGCTCGGCCGTCACCAGTTCCAGGGCCAGGGGGGCATCGGCGGCCACCACAAAGAACGTGGCCCCGTAGAGGGTGTCCGGGCGGGTGGTGAAGACCGTCAGTTCCTGTTCGGGCTTCCCGGGGCCGGCGGCCTCAATCACAAACCGCACGTGGGCGCCCTCGGAACGGCCGATCCAGTTTTTCTGCATGGCCAGCACGCGGTCCGGCCAGTTTCCCTTGAGTGCGTCCATGTCATCAAGCAGGCGGTCGGCATAGTCGGTGATCTTGAAGTACCACTGGTTCAGCGACTTCTTCGTCACGATGGTTCCGCAGCGTTCGCAGGCGCCGTTGACCACCTGTTCGTTGGCGAGCACCGTCTGGTCCTTGGGGCACCAGTTGACGGGGGAATCCTTGCGGTAGGCCAGGCCGCGCTGGTAGAAGCGCGTGAACAGCCACTGAGTCCAGCGGTAGTACTCGGGGTCTGAGGTCTGCAGCCGGCGGGACCAGTCCACGGAGATGGCGTAGCGCTTAAAGGACTCCGCCTGGGTGTCAATGTTTGCGTAGGTCCACTCGCTGGGGTGGGCGTTGCGCTTGATGGCGGCGTTCTCGGCCGGCAGGCCGAAGGAGTCCCAGCCGATCGGGTGCAGCACGTCGAAGCCGAGCTGGCGCCAGTACCGGGAGACAACGTCGCCCATGGCAAAGGCCTCCGCGTGGCCCATGTGGAGGTCGCCGGAGGGGTACGGGAACATGTCCAGGACGTAGCGGCGTTCCTTGGAGCCGTCGTCGAGCGGGGTGAAGACCTTCAATTCCTCCCAGACGGCCGGCCACTTGGCCTCCATCGCGGCGAAACTGTAGACGCCCTCTTCGCTGTTCTCTTCCGTCTGGGACTGCACGCTCACGTACCCTGCCTTTTCATTAATCAATGGCTTCCTGCACTGCCCTGCCCTGCCCTTTACACACAAAAGCCCCTCGACATGGCAAGGGGCGGCCGCTTCGGTGGTTGCGGCTAGGTAAGGAGGAGGAAGTTGTGCATTCCTTTACTTTAGCGCACTTGAAGAACGACGGCGGGGGCCCGCCTTCCCAAGGAAGGCGGGCCCCCGCCGGGGTGCTTCGGGCGGTGCCCGGACCCGGTCGCTACTTCACGTCTTCGTCAACCCAGTCCATGGACTTGGTGACTGCCTTCTTCCACAGGCGCATCTGGCGGTCGCGCTCGGCGGCATCCATTTGCGGGACCCAGCGCTTGTCCTCCGACCAGTTGCTGGAGAGCTCGCCCAGGTCATTCCAGAAACCGACAGCCAGGCCGGCCGCGTAGGCCGCCCCAAGCGCCGTGGTCTCGGTGACCTTCGGGCGGATCACCGGCACGCCGAGGATGTCCGCCTGGAACTGCATGAGGGCGTCGTTGGCAACCATGCCGCCGTCGACCTTCAGTTCCGTCAGGTCCACTCCCGAGTCGGCGTTGACGGCGTCGAGCACCTCGCGGGTCTGGAACGCGGTGGCCTCCAGCGCCGCCCGGGCGATGTGGTTCTTGTTGACAAAGCGGGTCAGGCCCACAATGGCGCCGCGGGCGTCCGCGCGCCAATACGGCGCGAACAGGCCGGAGAACGCGGGGACGATGTAGACGCCACCATTGTCCTCGACAGCGGCCGCCAGTTCCTCCACCTCCGGCGCCGTCTTGATCATGCCGATGTTGTCGCGCAGCCACTGGATGAGCGAGCCGGTGACGGCGATGGAGCCCTCCAGCGCGTAGTGCGGCTTGGCGTCGCCAAGCTTGTAGCCCAGCGTGGTCAGCAGGCCGTTCTTCGAGTGGACGATTTCCTCGCCCGTGTTGAAGATCAGGAAGCAGCCGGTGCCGTAGGTGTTCTTGGCTTCGCCGGTGCCAAAGGCAGCCTGCCCGAACGTGGCGGCCTGCTGGTCGCCCAGGATGCCGGCCACGGGGACTTCGCGCAGCAGCTGGCTGCCGTGGACCGTGCCGTAAACCTCGGAAGAGGACTTGATGGCAGGCATCATGGACTTCGGCACGCCGAAGACTGCAAGGATGTCATCGTCCCACTGGAGGGTTTCCAGGTCCATGAACATGGTGCGGGAGGCGTTGGTGACATCGGTGATGTGCACACCGCCGTCCACGCCGCCAGTCAGGTTCCAGGTCACCCAGCTGTCGGTGTTGCCAAAGAGCAGGTCCCCGGCCTCCGCCTTGGCGCGGGCGCCGTCAACGTTGTCCAGGATCCACTTGATCTTGGTGCCGGAGAAGTAGGTGGCCAGCGGCAGGCCCACCTTGTCCTTAAAACGCTCCACGCCGCCGTCGGCCGCCAGCTCGTCAACGATGTCCTGGGTGCGGGTGTCCTGCCAGACAATGGCGTTGTACACCGGGACGCCGGTGGTCTTGTCCCAGACGACGGCGGTCTCGCGCTGGTTGGTGATGCCGACGCCGACGATGTCGTGGCGGGTGAGGTTTGCCTGCGCCAGTGCCGTGCCGATCACCTCACGGGTGTTGTTCCAGATTTCGGTGGCGTCGTGCTCCACCCAGCCTGCCTTGGGGAAGATCTGCTCGTGCTCAAGCTGGCCCGTGGAGACGATGTTGCCGTCGTGGTCGAACACGATGGCGCGACTGCTGGTGGTCCCCTGGTCAATGGCAATTACGTACTGAGACATCATTGTTCCTTTGTTTGTACAGCCTGCGGTTGGTACTTGGCTGCAACCGCGATTGCAACCGCTACTTCAAGGTCTACTTCAATCCCCTGCGTGCTACAAGGGCTACTTCACGAGCAGTGGCATCCAGTTGGCCATCAGCCCGCCCAGTGCGCCGCCGACGAGAGGTCCGACGATCGGAACCCACGAGTAGGCCCAGTCGCTGGAACCCTTGCCCTTGATGGGCAGCAGCGCGTGGGCAATGCGGGGGCCCAGGTCGCGGGCGGGGTTGATGGCGTAGCCGGTGGGCCCACCGAGGGAGGCGCCGATGCCTACAACCAGCAGGGCAACGGGCAGCGGGCCAAGCCCTGCGGCGCTCTTGCCGAACAGCAGGATGACGAAGACCAGCACAAAGGTGCCGATGATTTCCGTGGCCACATTCCAGCCGTAGCTGCGGATGGCCGGGCCGGTGGAGAACACGCCCAGCTTGGTTGCGGCGTCGGGCTCCTCGTCGAAGTGCTGCTTGTAGGCAACCCAGCAGAACACTGCGCCGAGGAAGGCACCGACCAGTTCACCGCTGATCGAGGTGAAGATGCTGGCGGCGTCCACGGGGACGCCCGGGGCAAATTCCTTGCCGCCGCTGAGCCAGACGCCCACGGTGACCGCCGGGTTAAGCTGTGCGCCGGATTTCGCGGCAACGAAAACGCCTGCCATGACGGCCAGGCCCCATCCCCAGTTGACGAGGTGGAACCCGCCGGCATTGCCCTTGGTGCCCTTCAATGCCACATTGGCGACCACGCCGCAACCGAGCAAGGTGAGCATCATGGTTCCCATCACCTCTGACAGGAACACTATTCCTAGAGACATCTTTGACTCCTTCTATATTTTGTTGTGTATGGCGGGCCGCTGCCGGCCCGCCGTTCTTGAACCCCGTTCCCCGAAGGGGCACTTAGGCAATCAAGCTTTGAACCTGGACTCCGTGGAAACGGTCCAGGACATCTTCGGCGTGGCGGATCTCCTGCTGCTGCTTCGCCTTGGACCAGCCCAGCGGCCCGGCGAGGGCAGCGGCAGTCTCGGCCAGCAACTCGGCGGTCACCAGGCCGCGGAAGGCAAGGGAGGTGCGGCGGATCAGCACGTCCACCAGGTGGCCGATCTGTTCGTGCTCCACCATGAACGCAATTTCGCGCGTGCTCAGCTCATGGGTCGATTCAAAGGGCACGTCCGGAGCCGCGCCCGCGGACAGGTAGGCGATGACCGTGTCCGCCCGGGTGCCGTAGCGCGTCAGCAGCACCCCGGCGCGGCTTGCGCTGATGGCGCCGGTGGCATGCGCGGCAATCCAGGCCTCGACGCCGGCGTCGGTCGCAGGGAAGCCGGCGCCCCCGCCAATGGCGAGCTTCGCCGTCGAGGTTTTCCTTTCGGCGCCCAGGATGGCGAGCACGTCATTGGCCAGGTGCTCGGACAGGGCGCGGAAGGTGGTCCACTTCCCTCCGACCAGGCTCAGCACGGGCACCGTGGCGCCTGCAACGGCCCGGTCGGAACGCTCGATCCGGTAGTCGCGGGAGACGAAGCCGGGGGCCGTTTCGTCATGTCGCGGCAGGGGGCGCACACCGGAGAAGGTGTACACGATTTCATTGCGCGTGACGGGGATTTCGGGGAACACGTGGCCGATGAGGTCGAAGAAGTAGTCGATCTCCTCCTCCGTGCACACGGCATCCTTGGCCATGTCGGCATTGACGTCGGTGGTGCCGACCAGCACGCGGTCGCCCATGGGGTAGATCAGCACGATGCGCCCGTCGGTGTGCTCGAAAAAGATTTCCCGGCCGTTGCACGCGGCCAGCAGGCCTGGGTGGTCCAGGACGATGTGGGAGCCCTTGGTGCCGCCCATGAAACGGGTTTCGGCTCCCATGGCCGTGTTGGTCGCGTCCACCCAGGCGCCGGTGGTGTTGACGAGGACATCTGCGGTGAACGTGAAGGACTCTCCGGTGAGCTGGTCGGTGAGTTCCACGCCGTCGGCCGTGACCGCCGTGGCGGCCAGGTAGTTGGTGGCGCGCGCACGCGCGGTGCCTGCTGCACCCCCGCCCGCCAGCCCGGCCTTTTCGCCGTCCTGGAGCACGTCAAGGGTGAGGCGTTCCGGGTTGTGCACTGACGCGTCGTAATAGGTGGCCGCGTACTTGATGCCGGGGTTCAGGGCGGGGAGCTCGGCCAGGGCCTTGCTGCGCCCCTTGAATTCATGGCGGGGAACAGTGCCGCCGTCGCGCGAGAAGGAATCGTACATGGTCAGCCCCGCCTTGATCAGGAAGGCCCCGCGCTCCTGGGGCTTGCCCTGCTTGTGGGTGAGGAAGCGCACCGGGGCCGCGAGGATGCCGGAGAACGTGCTGAAGATGGGGATGGTGGTCTTGAGTGGCTTGACGTAGTGCGGGGCGATCTTCAGGAGGCGGTTGCGCTCCACGACGGATTCCCGGACCAGGCGGAATTCACCGTTCTCCAGGTACCGGATGCCACCGTGGATCATGTGGGAAGAGGCGCCCGAGGCCCCCTGGCAGTAGTCGCCGCGCTCCACCAGCGCCACCTCGACCCCCTGCAGGGCCAGGTCGCGGAATGTCCCCACGCCGTTGATGCCGCCGCCGATGATGAGCACCTGCGCGTGGGGCCTGCTGCGCAGCGCCTCCACCTGGGGGCGTGTGACGGCCTCCCCCTTGTCCGCAGCTGCATTCTTGCCGGCATTGCCAAGGATTCCCACGTTGACCTCAATCGAGTCCCGTTTCTCTGCGCTCTGGGCGCCTGTTCCAACTATTGTTGGGGGAGGTGAAAAAAATAGTCAACCAGCATGCACAAACGTGCAGAAAGGTCGTGCGTCACATGCCCGCCAAGCGTTCAAAACAGTCGGATACCCTCCGTGCTGCACAAATGTACTATCTGCAGGACCAGACCATGGATGCCATTGCGCGCGAGCTGCGGACCTCCCGTTCCACCGTCTCCCGGCTGCTCTCAGCCGCACGGGACAGCGGCCTGGTGCAGGTCCAGATCAAGACCCCGGCGGACCTGGCGCCGGAATTGGAACGGGTCATCCGCCGGCGCTACAAGGTGGATGTGCACGTGGTGCCCGTGGCGGACACGCTCAATGAGATGGACGTGCTGGACCGTGTCAGCATGCAGGCGGCGCGCACCATCACCCCGCTGGTGGACTCCAACGCCGTCATCGGCGTGGCCTGGGGGTCCACGCTCAGTGCCGTCAGCCGCCACCTGACGCGCAAGACCACCCACGGCACAACCATTGTCCAGCTGAACGGGGCCGGCAACACCCAGACATCCGGCATTACCTACGCCTCCGAGATTATCCGTCGGTTTGGCACCGCCTACGGGGCCAAGGTGGAACAGTTCCCCGTGCCCGCGTTCTTTGACCGCGCCGAGACGAAGCGCCTCATGTGGGAGGAACGCAGCGTCCAGCGCATCCTGGAGTTGCAATCGCGCGTGACCATCGCCATCTTCGGTGTGGGCTCCATCGACGCCGAGGTGCCCAGCCACGTCTACACCGGCGGATACCTGGACTCCACCGACATAGACGACCTCGAGGCCAGCGGCGTGGCCGGGGACGTCGCCACAGTCTTCTTCCGCGACGACGGCAGCGACGAGGGCATCATGCTCAACGAACGCTCCAGCGGGCCCAGCCTGGCCAGCCTGCGCAAGATCCGCCGTCGAATCTGCGTGGTTTCCGGCGCCAAGAAAATCAAGGGACTGCGCGGCGCGCTCGCAGCCGGGCTGGCCACCGAGCTGATCCTGGACGAAACCACCGCCCGTGAACTCGTGGAGCAGGAATCGGCGCAGTCGGACCCCATCTTTGGCTTCCTCAACAGCCTGGACGGCTTGTAACGGGAGGCCGCCGGACCGGCCGCACGGGGGCCGGCTTCCGCGCCCGGGTTCCCCCCGGCCCGCGCCGCTCGTCTAGAGTCGTAGGTATGCACATGGCACCCAAAACCACCCTCAACAACGGCGTCGCGATCGACCAGCTCGGCTACGGCGTGTACAAGGTCCCGGCGGAAGATTGCGCCAACCTTGTCTCCACGGCCATCGACGCCGGCTACCGCACCGTGGACACGGCCGCACTCTATGGCAACGAAGAGGGCGTGGGCAGGGCTGTCAACGCCGCCGTCATGGCAGGAACGCCGCGGGAGGACCTCTTTGTCACTTCCAAGGTCTGGAATGACCGCCACGGCTACGATTCCACCCTGGCCGCCTTCGGCGAGTCCATGTCCCGGCTGGGACTGGACTACCTGGACATGTTCCTGATCCACTGGCCGTGCCCCGAACAGGACCTGTTCATCCCCACCTACAAGGCGCTGGAGACCCTCTACCAGGAGGGCCGGGTGCGGGCCATCGGCGTCAGCAACTTCGAACCCGACCACCTGCACCGCCTGCTGGACGCCACCAGCGTGGTCCCGGCGGTGAACCAGGTGGAACTCCACCCCTGGCTGCAGCAGCGCGAACTCCGTGCCCTCCACGCCGAACTGGGCATCACCACCCAGGCGTGGAGCCCGCTGGCCCGCGGACAGCTCCTGGAGGATCCCGTGCTCGCCGCCATGGCCGCCGGCCACGGGCGTTCGACGGCGCAGATCGTGCTGCGCTGGCACGTCCAGTCCGGGCACCTGGTCATTCCCAAGGCAAGCAGCCCGGCCCGGATTGCCGAGAACCTGCACGTTTTTGACTTTTCGCTCAGCGAGGCCGACATGGCCGCCATTGCAGCCCTGGACAGCGGGCGGCGCTCCGGCTCCGACCCCAACAACGTGAACTAGCCGCACATGGCCTTCCTGAAACCGCGCACCGCGCCCGCAGGCACGCCTGTCACCGTGGACCTGTCCGCCCGCGCCACGGAAAACACTGTGGACGTGGACGGAACCCAAGTGCACTACTGGGACTATGCGCCACTCGTGTGGACTGCGGCCACACGCACCATCGTCATGGTGCACGGCTTCCGCGGCGACCACCACGGGCTGGAACGCGTGGTGGAACTGCTTCCCGACCACCGCGTCATCATGCCGGACCTCCCCGGCTTTGGCAGCTCCCCCGCCTTTGCACACGGTGAACACAGCGTGGTGGGCTACGGCGCATTCCTGGCGGGCTTCCTGGACTCACTGGCCCTCGGCACCGGCACGGTGCTGCTGGGCCACTCCTTTGGCTCCATTGTGGCCGCACACTTTGCCGCCTCCCATCCGCACCGCGTGTTCCCCCTGGTCCTGGTCAACCCCATCGCCTCCCCCGCCCTGGAGGGGCCCAAGGGCATCATGACGAAACTGGCCGTTTTCTATTACTGGGCCGCAGCGAGGTTGCCCCGCCCCCTCGGCAACGGCCTGCTGCGCAGCTGGCTCATTGTGCACGTCATGAGCGTCACCATGGCCAAGACCCGGGACCCCAAGCTGCTGGCGTTCATCCACGGCCAGCACCACGCCTACTTCAGCGACTTTGCCGACCGCGACATGCTGCTGGAATCCTTCCGCGCCTCCGTGGGCGGCACTGTCCGGGAAGTTGCTGCCCAGCTCACCCTCCCGGTGCTGCTCATTGCAGGCGCCGAGGATGAAATCGCCACGCTCCCCACACAGCACAAACTCGTGGGGCTGCTGCCGGACGCAGAGCTGGTGGTGATCGACGACGTCGGCCACCTGATCCACTATGAAACCCCCGGGCCCGCGGCGCGGGCCATCGACAGCTTCCTGGAAAGGCACCCAGCCCCGTGACAGCCAGCAACGCACCCGGCCCGGCCGGAGGCCCGTCCCCGGCCGGAAGGCCCAAGATTGTCTTTGACGCCCGCTTTACCCGCCTGGACCACCACGACGGCATCAGCCGCTACGGCGCAAGCCTCATGGCCGCCGTCGCGCCTTTTGCCGACGTGACCATGCTCATTCATGACGAGCGCCAGCTGGCCCTGCTGCCGGAGCTGCCGTGGGTGAAGATCAATTCGCCGCTGTCGCCCATGGAGCTGTTTGTGGCGCGGCACGTGAACAAACTGGGCGCCGGGCTGGTGTTTTGCCCGATGCAGACCATGGGCAGCTGGGGCCGGAAGTACCCCCTGGTGCTGACCCTCCACGACCTCATCTACTATGAGCACCCGGCCCCTCCCGGCTTCCTGCCGGCGCCCGTGCGCGTGCTGTGGCGGCTGTACCACAAGGCGTACTGGCCGCAGCGGCTGCTGTTGAACCGTGCTGACGTGGTGGCAACCATCAGCGAGACCACGCTGGGGCTGATGAACAAGTTCCGGCTCACGCGCAAGCCCATCCGCATTGTCGGCAACGCCCCGCAAGGCAACCGCGTGCCCCGGGACCCTGCCGTTGTCCCGGACAAGTCCCTGGTCTACATGGGCTCGTTCATGCCGTACAAGAACGTTGAAACGCTCATTGCCGGCATGGCGGAACTGCCTGATTTCACCCTTCACCTGCTCAGCCGGATCACCCCGCAGCGCCGGGCCGAACTCTCAGCGCTGGTTCCCGCCGGTGCCGCCGTGGAATTCCACAATGGCGTTACGGATGCCGTATACGACGACATGCTGCTGCGCGCCACGGCCCTCGTCACGCTGTCCAAGGCGGAAGGCTACGGCCTCCCGCTGGTCGAGGCCATGGCACTCGGCACGCCCGTGGTGGTGGCCGACACGGACATTTTCCGCGAAGTGGGGGGAGCCGCCGCCCGTTACGTGCCGGCAGACTCGCCCACAGCATTTGCCGCCGCCGTGCGCGCCCTGGACGACCATGCCGCATGGCAGGAATGCTCGACGGCGTCGGTCGCCCAGGCGGGCACCTTCAGTTGGGAGGCCTCCGCCAAGGAGTTGCTCGCCATCGCCGGGGAGCTGCGGCCCGGGCACTGAGAACCGGGCACTGAGAAGCCGGCACTGAGAACGGGGCAGGGAACTTTAGATGACGTCAACGCCGTCGCAGCGGACCTGCACGGCGGATCCCACCTTGCGGGCGGCGTTGGCGGCCTTCAGGGCACGCATGGCACCCGTGACGGTGGCGGCCATGGCGTAGGGGAAGAAGACCAGAGTCCGGTAGTCGGGGGCGCTGTCCCCGTCAACGCCCGGGCGGGCACCGTAGGAGCCCGGCACCGGTGCCGGCCCCACTGTCCGTGCGGATTCCGGCAGGTCCAGGGCAGCCGCGAAGGCAACAACATCGGCTTCCGCCCCGGTCAGTGCCGCCACCCGCACGGCCGGGGGCAGCCCCAGCTCATGGCGCAGCCCGAACTCGCGCTCCGCGTAGCCGGCCGGATCCCACCGGACCAGTGCCTGCACCTCGATGGAGTCGTCCGCCGTGACAACCACTGTGCCGCCCTCCCTGGCCGGTCGCACCAGCGCCGCGGCATTCATCCAGCGCCGCAGGGTGTCTTCCCCCGAGCGCAGGGATTCGCGCCGGAGCATCGCGTCACCGTCCAGAAGCAGGGCTGCCGCGTAGCCCCTCGGGGCCACCGGTTCCGCGCCGACGGTGGCAACCACAATGGCCGGCCGGTCAGGGACAACGGCCTTGACGTGGTCACCGGCCGAGGAAATGACGGGAACCGACGGAAAGGCACGCCCCAGTTCCTCCGCAGTCCGCAGCGCACCCACGGCAGAGGCGCGCAAGGTGTGGTTCCCGCAGGTGGGGCAGCTGAAGGACGTTTCCGCCCGGCCGCACCAGCGGCATGTGACCAGCACCTGGCTGGAACCAGGTGCCCGGGACTGCATGAGCGGCCCCGTGCACTCCGTGCACCTGGCCGCCTCCCGGCAACGTTGGCAGGCAAGTGCGGGTGCGTAGCCCGTGCGGGCCACCTGGACCAGCACCGGCCCGGACTTGAGGGCGGCCCGGGCGCTTTCCCAGGCGCGGTGGGGCAGCCGCGCCAGCGATGCCAGCGGATCGCGCTCCTGTTCCCAGCTGTCAGCGGTGCTGACCACGCGGGCAGTCTCCGTCCGTGCCACGGGACGTTCAGCGACCAGGGACTGGGCCCACCCGGTGGCCACCAGCCGCTGGGACTCCATGCTGCGGCTGTGGCAGGCCATGAGCACGGCCGTGTCCTCCACCTCCGAGCGCAGCAGCAGGACGTCGCGGCTGTGCTGGTACGGCGTCCGGCGTTCAAGGTGAAGCTCGTCGCCGTCGTCCCAGCAGCACACCAGGCCCAGGTCGGTGACGGGGGCATAGGCGGCGGAACGGGTCCCGATGACTATCTTTACATCGCCGCTGAGCACGCGAAGAAAGTTGTCGTAGCGCAGGCTCGGGGCGTCGTCGGCCGTGAGCTTCACGAAACTGCCGGCCGGCAGCACAGAAGCACAGGCCTTCTCCAGCAGTTCCAGGTCGCGGAGGTCGGGCACCACCACAATGGCGCCGCGGCCGGACAGCTGGCAGTAGGCCGCGGCCTGGGCAAGCTGGTGGTGCCAGGAGGCAGGGCCGTACCCGGACAGCGACTGCAGCACCGCCTTGGGCGACGCCCCCATGGCCAGGCGGGTGAGAAAGTCCTCGGCATGTGCATAGCCGCGGAACAGGGAATGGCCCGGGTGCGCCGCCGGCGGGGGCGCCGGCACGGCACGTCCCCCCGGCACACCGGCGTCCAGGCCCTTGCCGGGCGCGGCCGGGGCGCCTGCAAGTGCGGCAGCGTCCGCGCGCTCCTGCAATTGTTTCAGATACCCCTTGTCCAGGCTGGCCACGCGGGGCGGCACTGCAACGCGCAGCACATCAGCCACCGTGCCGCTATAGCGGGCGGCCACCCGGCGGGCCAGTTCCAGCACCTGCGGGGCCAGCACGGGAACTGCCGAATAAACCCGGGACAGCGGCACCAGGCGCTCGGATTCCGAATGCTCAGCACGGCCAACCAGAAAGCCGTTGAGGTCCTGTCCGGAGAACTTGACCCGCACGCGCACACCCGGCTGCGCGTCTGCGTCCAGCTCTTTGGGGACGGAATAGTCAAAGACCCTGTCAAGGTGCGGCAGTGCTGAGTCAATCACCACCTGGGCCACGGGCAGCGCCGGTGCCAATTCCACGCCGCTGTGCGGGTCAGCCACCCGCTCGCGGCCCACAAAGCCGCTCAGGAGGGTCAGCTGGACGCCCGGTTCCTGGTGCGCTGCCATGGCGTCCTCCCTCCTGTAGCAACGGCGGGCAGCCACGGTGGCCGCAAGCCGGGGCGGTATTGCCCCTGAAACCAGCTAAGCACAGCCTGCCGACAAATTGCCGGCCGCTGTGCTTGGCTGTGGACAACCCGGGCCCAAATGCGCCCCGGGCGGGGCCTAGGCGTTGAAAAAGGCCTTCAGGGCATCCACACGGTCAAGGTTTTCCCACGTGAAGTCGGGGTCGTCACGGCCAAAGTGGCCGTGCGCGGCCGTCTTGGCGTAAATGGGGCGCTTGAGGTCCAGGTCCCGGATGATGGGGCGCGGGCGGAGGTCAAAGACGGACTCGATGGCCTGCTCAATCCGACGCGGGTCCACGGTCTCGGTGCCAAACGTCTCCACATAAATCCCCACGGGCCGCGCAACGCCGATGGCATAGCCCACCTGGACCTCGGCGCGGGACGCCAGCCCGGCCGCCACCACATTCTTGGCAACCCAGCGCACGGCGTAGGCGGCCGAGCGGTCCACCTTTGACGGGTCCTTGCCGGAGAACGCGCCGCCGCCATGGCGTGCCATGCCGCCGTAGGTGTCAACAATGATCTTCCGCCCGGTCAGCCCGGCATCGCCCACGGGACCACCCACCACAAAGGCGCCTGCGGGGTTCAGGTGGGCCTTCATGGCGGAAAGGTCCAGTCCGGAGGCGTCCATGACGGGCGCAATGACAAATTCCTGCAGGTCCGCACGGAGCCTGTCCAGAGAGGTGCCTTCGGCGTGCTGGCTGGAAATGACCACGGTGTCCACGGAGACGGGGACGTCGCCGTCGTACCCGATGGTCACCTGGGTCTTGCCGTCGGGGCGCAGGTAGGCCAGCTGCCCGGACTTGCGGACATCCGTCAAGCGCTCGGAGAGGCGGTGTGCCAGGAAAATGGGGGTGGGCATGTAGGACGCAGTCTCATTGCTGGCATAGCCAAACATCAGGCCCTGGTCGCCGGCGCCCTGGGCGTCGTCCTCATCCACCGCGGTGCCTTCACGCACCTCCAGGGAATTGAACACGCCGTCAAAGATGTCCTGTGACTGCTGGCCGATGGAGACTGAGACGCCGCAGCGGGCGCCGTCGAAACCGTTCGCGGAAGAGTCGTAACCGATGTCCAGGATGGTGTTGCGGACAATCTGCGGAATTTCCACATACGCGTTGGTGGTGACCTCGCCGGCCACGTGCACCAGGCCCGTGGTGGCCATGGTTTCCACAGCCACGCGGGAATCGGGGTCCTCGGCGAGCAGCGCGTCCAGGATGGCGTCGCTGATTTGGTCGCAGATCTTGTCCGGATGCCCCGCAGTCACTGACTCGGAGGTAAAAAGGCGCAAGGGGTTCGCTGTTGTCACTGATTCACTCTACTTGGTTCTGGTTCGTGCCCCGTTGGCAGGGGGCTTGGCTTGAAACACGCGTTCACACACGGCGGGCTAGGGGCTGCCGAGCCGCCCCGCTATGACACGCACGACGGCGTCCGCCACCTCGCGCTTGCTGCCGGCGGCCTGCACGGTGCCGGCACCGTCGAGGGCCAGGATTTCCACCCGGTTGCCGTCCTGGCCGAAGACCTTTTCGGTGCCCGACTCCCCCGGACCGACCTCGTTGACCACCAGGAGGTCACAGCCCTTGCGCTGCAGTTTTGCCTGCGCATAGCTGAGGGCGTCGGATTCAGAGTCGCCGGTTTCAGCGGCGAAGCCCACAATGAGCTGGGCGCGGTTTTGGGCGGCACGGTGCGCCACAATTTCCACCAGGATGTCCGGGTTGCGGACCAGCTTGATGACGGGATCCGCCACGTCGTCGCGCTTTTTGATCTTGCCGGTGGAAATGGTGGCCGGGCGGAAGTCGGCCACGGCGGCAGCCATGATGACGACGTCAGCCGTGGCGGCTGCGGCGAGGGTGGCCGAGCGCAGTTCCAGCGCCGTCTCGATGGACTGCGCCTTCACGCCGGCCGGGGCCGGGACGTCCATGTGGCCGTGAATGAAGGTGACCTCGGCACCGGCTGCGAGGGCGGATTCGGCCAGCGCCACGCCCTGCTTGCCGGAGGACTTGTTGCCCAGGAAGCGGACGGGGTCCAGCGGTTCACGCGTGCCGCCTGCCGTGATCACCACCTGACGGCCCACCAGCGGCCGGGCACCAGCCGGGGACCCGGCGTCGTGCGTGTTGGGGGCAGCCGGGCTGCCCACCAGCTCCATGGCTGCGGCCAGGATCACCTCGGGATCCGGCAGCCGGCCGGGGCCGGTGTCCGGGCCGGTGAGCCGTCCGACGGCGGGTTCCAGCACGTGCACCCCGCGCGAGCGGAGGGTGGCCACATTGGCCGCCGTGGCAGCGTGCCGCCACATTTCCGTATGCATGGCGGGGGCAAACAGCACCGGCCCGCGGGCCATCAGCAAGGTGGTGGTCAGGAGGTCGTTGGCCTGCCCGCCGGCGGCCCGGGCCAGGAGGTCGGCCGTGGCGGGGGCGACCACGATGAGGTCCGCTTCGTGTCCGATGCGCACATGGTTGACCTGGTCAACGGCATCGAATACGTCGTTGGTGACCGGCTGCCCGCTGAGTGCCTCCCACGTGGCCACGCCCACAAATTTCGTGGAAGCCTCCGTGGGGATGACAGTGACCCGGTGCCCGGCCTCGGTGAAAAGGCGCAGCAGCAGGGCCGACTTGTAGGCGGCGATTCCGCCGCCCACGCCCAGGACAATGTTCAGCACGGTCACCGGCTCGGCGCGGGGCGCTTAGGCGGTTTCGATCGGCGTGGAGACCAGCAGGCCCTCGTCGATTTCACGGTAGGCGATGGAAAGCGACTTTTCGTTGAGCTTCGTGTCCACCAGCGGGCCGACATACTCAAACAGGCCCTCGTGGAGCTGTGCGTAGTACGCGTTGATCTGCCGGGCGCGCTTGGCACCAAAGATGACCAGCCCGTACTTCGAGTCCGAACGCTCCAGCAGGGAGTCGATGGGCGGGTTGATGATGCCTTCGAGTTGTGTAGTCAATTGCTTCTCCAAAATATGTATGGGTGACGCCTGTTAGTCACGGTGGCTGGGGGTGAGGCCCATCAGGGTGACAAGCTCGGCTGCGGCGCGGCCTACCTCATCGTTGATGATGGTGTAGTCAAACTCCGGCTGGGCAGCAAGTTCCAGTTTAGCTGTTTCCAGGCGGCGGTGCTGTTCCTGGGCACTTTCCGTGCCGCGGCCCACCAGCCGGCGGACAAGTTCATGCCAGCTGGGCGGGGAAAGAAACACAAAGTCGGCCTCCGGCATGGCCTGTTTGACCTGGCGGGCGCCCTGGAGGTCGATCTCCAGGAGCACCGAACGGCCAGCCGCGACGGCGTCCTCGACGGTGCTGCGCAGCGTGCCGTAGCGGTTGACGCCGTGGACCACGGCCCACTCGAGCAGCTCGCCGGCCGCCACCAGGGCGTCGAATTCCTCGGCGGTCTTGAAAAAGTAGTGGACGCCTTCCACCTCGCCGGGCCGGGCCGGGCGCGTGGTCGCAGACACGGACAGCCACACCTGCGGGTAATTGTCACGGATGAAGGTGGACACCGTGCCCTTGCCGACGGCTGTGGGACCGGCCAGAACAGTCACACCGCTGCGGGCCTTGGTGCGGACGGTATTTTCCACCGGCAGGACGGGCCCGTTCAAGAGTCCTGTCCCAGGTACTCCACAAGGGTGCGGCGCTGGTGCACGCCCAGCCCCCTCACCCGGCGGGTTGGGGCTATCCCCAGCTCGCTCATAATCACTGTTGCACGTACCTTTCCAATGCCCGGTAGGGCTTCCAATAAATCGCTCACCTTGAGCCTGCCCAGTGCCGGTTCATGGGCTGCAGCGGCAATGACGGCCGCCACGCTCACCTTGCCGTTCTTCAGCTCCCGCTTTGTTTCCGAACGCCTGGTCCGGGCGGCCGCAGCTTTTTTCAGGGCAGCTGAGCGTTCCTGGCTTGAGAGCGATGGCAAACTCACAACTGGCTCCTCAAATGGCCACGGTACGGACAGCTTCAGCAAAAGCGGGTGTCTACTGAACCTATCCGCACCGGGCAGGCAAAATCAATCCGGCGGCACTACAGGCCTTGCAGGGCCTCCCGGGTGGCTGCCCGGAGCGCGGCAACATCCGGGCCGGCGGCCAGGATTCCGCGGCTGGAGGTGGCCAGCACGGCCGGATAGGAAGCCCCAAAGGTGGCCCGCAGGTCCGCCCCGGTGGCACCCTGGGCGCCGAGTCCGGGTGCCAGGATGGGCCCGCGCACAGCCGACAGGTCAATGCCGAGGTCCGCCAGCGCCGAACCGACGGTGGCGCCGACCACCAGGCCCACCGAGCCCAGCACATCCCGGGCATAGCGCTGGTTTTCGACGGCGGCCGCCCCGGCGATGCGCCGGGCCACGGACTCGCTGCCGCCCACATGCTGGACGGAGGCCCCCTCGGGGTTGGAGGTCAAGGCCAGGACGAACACCCCCCTGCCGTTGGCGGCGGCCAGGTCAAGCGCCGGGCGCAGCGATTCGAAACCCAGATACGGGCTCAGGGTCACGGCGTCCGCGGCAAGCGTGGAGCCGTCACGAAGCCAGGCATCCGCGTAGCCGGCCATGGTGGAGCCGATGTCCCCCCGTTTCGCGTCTGCGATGGTCAGCACGCCGGCCTGCGAGGCGGCGGCCAGGAGTTCCTCCAGGGCGGCCATGCCGGCCGAGCCGTGCCGCTCATACAGGGCCACCTGCGGCTTGACGGCCGCGGCCAGCGGGGCCACCGCCTCCAGTGCCGCCAGGGAAAAGCTGCGCAGCCCGCCGGGAGTGTCGGGCAGGCCCCAGGCGGCCAGGAGGCCCGGGTGCGGGTCGATGCCCACGCACAAAGGCCCCTTAGCCTGCATGGCAGCCCACAGGCGCGCACCGAAGGGGGCGCGCCCGGCCCCGCCCTGTGTGGCCGGGGCTGCCGGGCCCGCCGCCGCGCCGGGCCCGTCCGGGCTAGGCATTCTGCGCCGCCAGGCCGGCCTGGAGCACCTGCGCATGCTCCTGCAGGCTGGTCACATCCCACTCATAGTGGCGCAGCGCCTCCATGGCCTGGACGGCCACGTTGAATTCGGCCACGGTGGTGATGCAGGGCTTGCCGTTGGAGACGGCGGCGGCACGGATTTCGTAACCGTCGCCGCGGGCCTGGCCGCCCGTAGGCGTGTTGAAGATCATGTCGATCTCACCGTTGTTGATGAGGTCCACCACTGTGCCCTCACCTTCCGCCGAACTGCCCTCGGCCACCTTGCGCACCGTGGTGGAGTTGATGCCGTTGCGGCGCAGCACATCGGCGGTGCCCCCCGTGGAGACAATTTCATAGCCCAGGTCCACGAGGCGCTTTACGGCCATGATGATGGAGCGCTTGTCGCGGTTCGCCACGGAGACAAACACCTTGCCCGAGACGGGCAGGGCGCCGTTGGCCGCGGCCTGGCTCTTAGCGAAGGCCGTGTCAAAGTGCTTGTCGATGCCCATGACCTCGCCCGTGGAGCGCATTTCCGGGCCCAGCAGGGAGTCGACAACGTGCCCCTCGGGGGTGCGGAAACGGCTGAACGGCATGACGGCCTCCTTCACAGCAACCGGTGCGCTGTCGGGGAGGTTTCCGCCGTCGCCCACTTCCGGCAGGATGTGGTGGACGCTGCGCAGGTGTGCAATGGACACCCCGGTGCCGATGAGTGCGGCGGCCTTGGCCAGCTGCACGCCGGTTGCCTTGGAGACAAACGGCACGGTGCGGGAGGCACGCGGATTGGCCTCCAGCACATAGAGCACGTCGGCGGCCAGGGCAAACTGGATGTTGATGAGGCCGCGCACGCCCACGCCTTCGGCAATGGCCCGGGTCGCCTCGCGGACCCGCTCCTGCACGTCCTTGCCCAGGGTGATGGGGGGAAGGACGCAGGCGGAGTCGCCGGAGTGGATGCCGGCCTCCTCAATGTGTTCCATGATGCCGCCGAGGTACATGTCCTTGCCGTCAAAGAGCGCGTCCACGTCGATTTCGATGGCGTCCTCGAGGAACCTGTCGATCAGCACAGGGTGGGCCTGCGTGATTTCAGTGGCGTTCTTGATGTACCGGGACAAATTGCTTTCGTCGTAGACGATCTCCATGCCGCGCCCGCCCAGCACATAGGAGGGCCGGACCAGGACGGGGTAGCCGATTTCGTCGGCGATCTTCTTGGCGTCGTTGAAGGAGACGGCCGTGCCATTCTTCGGCGCCAGGAGGCCGGCGTCATCCAGCACGCGGGAGAACATGCCGCGGTGTTCGGCCAGGTCGATCGCCTCCGGGGACGTGCCCAGGATCGGCACGCCGGCGTCGGCCAGTTCCTGTGCCAGCTTCAGCGGGGTCTGGCCGCCCAGCTGGACGAACACGCCCATGACGCCGCCGGTGCGTTCCTCCGCGGCGATGATTTCCAGCACGTCCTCAAGCGTCAGCGGCTCGAAGTACAGGCGCGTGGAGACGTCGTAGTCGGTGGAGACGGTTTCGGGGTTGCAGTTGACCATCACGGTCTCGTAGCCGGCCTTGCGCAGCGCCATGGAGGCGTGCACGCAGGAGTAGTCAAACTCAATGCCCTGGCCAATCCTGTTCGGGCCCGAACCCAGGATGATGATGGACGGCTTTTCGTGCAGCGCAATCTCGTCCTCCTCATCGTAGGAGGAGTAGTGGTAGGGCGTGTAGGCGGCAAATTCGGCGGCACAGGTGTCCACAGTCTTGTACACGGGGCGGATGTCCAGGGCCTGCCGCACGCCGCGCACCACGGCCTCGGAGTTGTGGGTCAGGGAGCCGATCTGGGCGTCGGAGAAGCCGTGGCGCTTGGCCAGCTTCAGCATGTCCGGCGTCAGCGCGGTGGACTGGCGGATGGTCACGGCCACCTCATTCAGCAACACCAGCTGGTCCAGGAACCAGGGGTCGATCCCCGTCGCGGCGTACAGTTCCTCGATGGTGCCCCCGCCCAGCAGTGCGCGCTGGACCTGGGACAGACGTTCCGTCGTCGGGCGCTTGGCGGCTTCAATCAGGTCCGGGACGTCCAGGGCGTTCACGGAGCTGAAGTCCAGGCTGGAGCCCTTCTGCTCAAGGGAGCGCAGGGCCTTTTGCAGGGCCTCGGTGAAGTTGCGGCCAATGGCCATGGCCTCGCCCACGCTCTTCATGGTGGTGGTCAGGGTGGGGTCCGCGGCCGGGAACTTTTCAAAGGCAAAGCGCGGGACCTTGACCACCACGTAGTCAAGCGTGGGTTCGAAGGAGGCCGGCGTCTTCTGCGTGATGTCGTTGGGGATTTCATCCAGTGTGTAGCCCAGGGACAGCTTGGTGGCGATCTTGGCGATGGCAAAGCCGGTGGCCTTGGACGCCAGGGCGGATGACCGGGAGACGCGCGGGTTCATCTCAATGACGACGACGCGGCCCGTGTCCGGCTCGATGGCGAACTGGATGTTGCAGCCGCCGGTGTCCACGCCCACCTCGCGGATGACAGCGATGGAAATGTCGCGCAGGTTTTGGTATTCGCGGTCCGTCAGCGTCATGGCCGGGGCCACGGTGATGGAGTCGCCCGTGTGGACGCCCACCGGGTCAAAGTTTTCGATGGAGCAGACCACCACGACGTTGTCGTTCTTGTCGCGCATCATCTCCAGCTCGTATTCCTTCCAGCCGAGGATGCTCTCTTCGAGCAGCACCTCGGTGGTGGGGCTGTACTGCAGCCCCTGGCCCACAATGCGGTCCAGGTCCGACGGCGTGTAGGCCAGGCCGGAGCCCAGCCCGCCCATGGTGAAGGAGGGGCGGACCACCATGGGGTAGCCCAGGTCCTCGGCGGCCTCGTGGGCTTCCTCCAGGGTGTGGATGATGTGGCTGCGGGCCGATTCGGCGCCGCAGCGCTCCACCACGCCCTTGAACTTTTCGCGGTCCTCGCCCAGTTCGATCGCGGCGATGTTGGCGCCGATCAGCTCGACGTTGTACTTGGCAAGCACGCCAGCCTTGTCGAGGGCAATGGCGGTGTTGAGGGCCGTCTGCCCGCCCAGGGTGGGCAGCACGGCGTCGGGCCGTTCCTTGGCAATGATTTTTTCCACCACCTCGGGGGTGATGGGTTCAACGTAGGTGGCGTCGGCGAACTCGGGGTCCGTCATGATGGTGGCCGGGTTGGAGTTGACCAGGATGACCCTCAGGCCCTCCTCCTTCAAAACGCGCAGGGCCTGCGTGCCGGAGTAGTCAAACTCGGCGGCCTGGCCGATCACAATCGGGCCGGAACCAATGACCAGGACTGACTTCAGGTCTTCTCTCTTCGGCATTACTTGGATTCCTCGGTCTCGTTCTGGGTGGCTGCGGTGCTCTTCTTGTTCCGGCCCATCAGCGCGATGAACCGGTCAAACAGGTAGGCGGCGTCATGGGGGCCCGCCGCTGCCTCGGGGTGGTACTGGACGGAGAACGCCGGGATGTCCAGGCAGGAAAGTCCCTCCACCACCTGGTCGTTGAGGCTGATGTGGCTGACCTCGACGCGGCCAAACCGGTCCTCGGGGGCCCGGGTGGCCCCGTCCAGGGGTGCGTCGACTGCGAAGCCGTGGTTCTGGCTGGTGATCTCCACTTTGCCCGTGCTGCGGTCCATGACAGGCTGGTTCATGCCGCGGTGGCCGTAGCGCAGCTTGTAGGTGCCGAAGCCCAGGGCGCGGCCCAGGATCTGGTTGCCGAAGCAGATGCCGAAGTACGGAACTCCCGCTTCCAGGAAGCTGCGCACAAAGCCCACCTGCCGGTCCGCGGTGGCCGGGTCGCCGGGGCCGTTGGAGAGGAACACTCCGTCCGGGTTCAGGGCCTGCGCTTCCTCGAACGTGGTGGCGGCTGGCAGCACGTGCACGCGCACGCCGCGCTCTGCAAAGCGGTGAGGGGTCATCGACTTCATGCCCAGGTCCAGCGCCACAATGGTGAAGAGGGGCTCGCCGTCCCAGCCGTGCTCGGCGGGTTCCACGGCGTAGCGCTCGGCCACGCTGACCTCTTCCGCGAGTTGAAGGCCCTCCATGGAGGGCTGTTTGGCCACTTCGGCCAGCAGTTCCGCCTCAGGGCGGGACGCGCCGGCGCCGGAGAAGATGCCTGCCTTCATGGCGCCACGTTCGCGCAGGTGTCGGGTGATGGCGCGGGTGTCAACGCCCTGGATCCCCACGATGCCCTGGGCGCGGAGCTCGTCGTCAAGCGTGCCTTCCGAGCGCCAGTTGGACGGGCGGCGTGCGGCGTCCCGCACCACGTAGCCGGCGGCCCAGATCCTGGTGGACTCGTTGTCCGCCTGGTTCACGCCGGTGTTGCCGATGTGCGGGGCGGTCTGGACTATCAGCTGGCGGGCGTAGGAGGGGTCAGTCAGGGTCTCCTGGTAGCCGGTCATGCCGGTGGTGAACACGGCCTCGCCCAGCGTGGTGCCCTCGGCCCCGTAGCTTGTGCCCCGGAAGATGCGGCCGTCTTCCAGGACCAACAGTGCCTGTGCAGGCATGGATGCTTCACTCATTCGCTTTGTTCCTTCTTGATGTCTGCGTCAGCTGATGATGTTTCGGGCAGTTCGGCGCCATCCGGCGGCAGGAGCTCCTGCAGGGCCCTGACCAGCGGCCTTTTTGCCTCGGCCGCCGTGGTCCTGAATCCCGTGTCCACGGACAATGTGCCCAGGCGCCAAGTCATGACCACCAGGCCGTCCTTCTCGACAAACTTTCCCGCCATGCCACTTTGCGTCCCTATTTCCGTCAGTGCGTCGCGGGGGATGAACACGTCCGCCGCGCCGCTGCGGGCGATCAGGATGCCCCCGGCGTGGATGCCGAGGACGGCCTTGGTGCGCAACCCCAGCCCGTGGACGGCGATCCTGTCCAGCCAGTCCCCCTCGGAGGTGGTGGTGACGTACTGGCCGGGCACGCTCAGGCTGGCCGGGCCGGCGTCGTCCGGAACGGGGGGCAGTTCGGCGATGCCGCCCTGGCGCTTGAGCTTGTTCCGCCAGCCCCACCACATGAGGGCGAAAATGGCCAGCAGGATCGCCAGCGTGATCAGGACGGGAACTGTGCGGTCGCCCACTAGTTCCCTCCGTGGATGAAGGGGGTGTTCAGTTTTCCGTCCAGGACCGTGGGGTGGCCGTGGAAGAAGGTGGCCACCACCCGCCCGGGCAGTTCCATGCCGGCAAAGGGTGAGTTCCGGCCCTTGGTGGCCATGGCGGCAGGGTCAACGTTCCAGCGGGCCGCAGGGTCAACCAGCACCAGGTTGGCCGGCTCGCCCACCTCCAGTGGACGGCCCTGATCGGCCAGCTGGCCAATGGCGGCCGGTGCGGTGGAAGTAACCCGGGCTACGTCGGCCCAGCTCATCAAGCCCGTCTCAACCATGGTCTCCTGGACCACTGACAGGGCCGTTTCAAGGCCTGTCATGCCCATGGCCGCGGCCGCCCACTCGCATTCCTTGGCCTCGCTGGGGTGCGGTGCGTGGTCGGTCCCGACAATGTCGATGGTGCCGTCAGCCAATGCCGCCCGCAGGGCGTGGACGTCGGCGTCGGCCCGCAGGGGCGGGTTGACCTTGTAAACCGGGTTCCAGCTGCGCACCAGTTCCTCGGTGAGCAGGAGGTGGTGCGGCGTGACCTCGGCCGTGACGTTGATGCCGCGCTCCTTGGCCCAGCGGATGATTTCGACCGAGCCGGCGGTCGAAACGTGGCAGACGTGCAGGCGCGAGCCCACGTGCTGGGCCAGCAGTACGTCACGGGCAATGATGGATTCCTCCGCGACGGCGGGCCAGCCGGCCAGGCCGAGGACGGCGGAGACCTTGCCCTCGTTCATCTGTGCGCCCTCGGTCAGGCGGGGTTCCTGGGCATGCTGGGCGATGACGCCGTCGAACGCCTTGACGTATTCCAGGGCCCGGCGCATCATGACGGGGTCGCTGACGCAGATGCCGTCGTCGGAGAACACCCGGACGCGCGCACGGGAATCGGCCATGGCCCCCAGTTCGGCGAGCTGCTTGCCGGCCAGGCCCACGGTGACGGCGCCCACGGGGCGCACGTCAACCCAGCCTGATTCGCGGCCCAGCGTGTAGACCTGCTCCACCACGCCTGCCGTGTCGGCCACCGGCGAGCTGTTGGCCATGGCGTGCACCGCCGTGAAGCCGCCCAGTGCCGCCGCGCGGGTTCCGGTTTCGACGGTTTCGGAGTCCTCCCGGCCGGGTTCGCGCAGGTGCGTGTGCAGGTCCACCAGGCCGGGCAGGGCCACCAGCCCGGCTGCGTCAATGACAGTGGCGTCCCCCACCACGTCCGGGCCCAGGTTTTCTCCGGCGGCGGCGATGATGCCGCCGCGCACCAGCAAGTCGCCGGCCGCGGTGCCGAGCAGGGATGCCCCGCGGATGAGGTAGCTGGCGGCAGTCATGAATTGTCCTTTGCGTTCGACGGTGCGGGGGTTGCTTGCTCGCGCATTTCGCCCGACAGCAGCAGGTACAGGGCGGCCATTCTCACCGACACGCCATTGCGCACCTGGGGGAGCACCGTGGAGCGTGCCGAGTCGGCCGCCGAGGATGAGATTTCCAGACCCCTGTTCATGGGCCCCGGGTGCATGATGATGGTGTCCTTGAGCTTGAGTTCGTCCAGCCTGGCCAGCCGGGCGTCGTCGAACCCCCAGCGGCGGGCATATTCCCGGGTGGACGGGAAGAACGAGGCATCCATGCGCTCGGCCTGGACGCGGAGCATCATGATGGCGTCAACCCCGGCGTCCAGTGTGGCGTCCAGGTCGTAGCTGACTTCGCATGGCCAGTGCCCGACTCCGACGGGCAGCAGGGTGGGCGGCGCCACGAGGGTCACGTGCGCTCCGAGGGTGCGCAGCAGCCACACATTGGACCGTGCCACCCGGGAGTGGAGCACATCGCCGGCAATGACAACGCGCATGCCGGCCAGGTCGCCGCCCACGGACGGCGTGCCTGCCAGCTGCGACCAGTGGGCGCGCATGGTGAAGGCGTCCAGCAAGGCCTGGGTGGGGTGGGCGTGGGTGCCGTCCCCGGCATTGATCACGGCCGCGTCAATCCAGCCGGACGTGGCCAGGCGCGCAGGTGCCCCGGAGGCCCAGTGTCGGATGACGACGGCGTCAGCGCTCATGGCCTCCAGTGTCTGGGCCGTGTCCTTCAGCGACTCGCCCTTGGAGACCGAGGAGCCCTTGGCGCTGAAGTTGATGACGTCCGCTGAAAGCCGCTTGGCTGCCGCCTCGAAGGATATGCGGGTGCGCGTGGAGTCCTCGAAGAACAGGTTCACCACGGTGCGCCCGCGCAGGGCGGGCAGCTTCTTTACTTCGCGCTCCCCCACGGCCGACATTTCCTGGGCTGTGTCAAGGATTTGGATGGCGTTGTCGCGGCTGAGGCTTTCGGTGTCAAGGAGGTGCCTCATGCGCCGGCCTCGATGACAACCTGGTCGGCTGCGCCGGGGCCGTCGATCCCCGCGAGGCGGACCCTGACCTTTTCGCTCGAGGAAGTGGGCAGGTTTTTGCCCACATGGTCGGCACGGATGGGCAGTTCGCGGTGGCCCCGGTCCACGAGGACAGCCAGGCGGACGGCGCGGGGGCGGCCCAGGTCCACCAGGGCGTCCAGCGCGGCGCGAATGGTCCGCCCCGAGTACAGGACGTCGTCAACCAGCACAATGACCTTGTTGTCGATGCCGGAGACGGGGAGCGCGGTGCGTTCCGGGGCGCGGGTGGGGTGGTGGGCCAGGTCGTCACGGAACATGGTGACGTCCAGCTGGCCGACAATGGCCTGCGGGTCAATGGTGGGATCAGTGGCGGCGAGTTTCGCGGCCAGGCGCTGGGCGAGAGGATAACCGCGCCGGGGAATGCCCAAGAGGAGGAGGTTCGCCGAACCCTTGTTGGCTTCCAGAATTTCATAGGCGATACGAGTCAACGCGCGGTCGATGTCTGCTGCGGTCAGGACCACACGCGACACATTGGCCGATGCTGCGTTGAACGGTGCTTCCTCAAATGCTGCCGAGGGGCTGCTCATTTTCTCGCGTCCCCCTTTCCCCGCCTCACAGGACGGAATTAAAAGGATGATTGCATTTCCAAAACTACCACAGGCCCCACCTGCCCGCGCGGCCCCTTGGAGCGCCACCGGGCTGGCCCTAAGGTTGAACCATGACTGAACCCGGGCCCTGGACACAGCCACAGCCACAGCCGCAGCCGCAGTGGCAGGCGCCGTTGCAGGCGCCGCCCCAAGCGCCTCTTCCCCAGGCGCCGCTTGCCCAGTTGGGACAGCCACCGGCAGGGCAAACATGGACGGCCCAGTCCCCGTCGCCTGAATACTGGCACCACCCGGCACCGCTGGCCCCCCGGCGGCGGCGCGGCACGGGGATGCGTGTGACAAACATCATCCTGCTGTGCCTGCTGGGGTTGGTCACCGCGGGGACCCTGGCAGTCTTTGCCTACTCGATCGGCGCCAGCGTTTTCCTCATCTGCGGCACCCTGGCCCTGGTCCCGCTGACCATCTGCGTCCTGACCCTGATGTGGATTGACCGTTGGGAGCCGGAACCAAAGACCGCCCTTGCCTTCGGATTTTGCTGGGGCGCCGGAATGGCGGTGATTGCGGCCCTGGTGGTGGGAAGCTGGGTGCAGCCGCTGCTGATGGCCGGCAACGTCTCGGCCGATCCCAGCATGGTGGGTGCCGTGATCCAGGCACCCCTGGTCGAGGAACTGTGCAAGGGCGCCGGCGTGCTGCTGCTGTTCTTTCTGCGCCGGCGCACCTTTGACGGCCCGATTGACGGCGTGGTTTATGCCGGCATCATCGCCGCAGGTTTTGCGTTCACGGAAAACATTCTCTACTTTGGCCAGGCCCTGGACCAAAGCAACGGCGCGGCCGGCGGGCTGGTGGGCATCTTCCTGATGCGCGGGCTCATGTCCCCCTTCGCCCATGTCATGTTCACCGGCGCCTTGGGCGCCTGCGTGGGCTACGCAGCCCGCCACGGCGGCACGGCCCTGGTGCTGGGGGCATGGGTGGTGGGTCTCATCCCCGCCATGCTCCTGCACGGGCTGTGGAACGGGATGACATTTGTGGGCGGCAACTTCTTCATCATGTACGGCGCGCTCCAAATGCCCATCTTCGTGCTGTTCCTCGTGGGCATCATCCTCCTGCGCCGCTCGGAGGCACGGCTCACACGCCGCCGCCTGGGCGACTATGTGCCGTCCGGGTGGTTCAGCCAGCAGGAGGTGCCGATGCTCGCCACCGGTGCAGGCCGGCGTCGTGCCTTGTCCTGGGCGCGCACCTTTGGCGGCGGAAGCACCATGAAGGAATTCATCCGCGTGGCAACCCGCCTGGCCTTCACCCGGAACCGGCTGCTGGTTGACGCCGCGGGCCGCCCCGGCAGCGCAGGGGCCCGCCGCTTTGCCGAGGCCCAGGCCCAGGAGCTTGCCCTGCTGCACAAGTCCACGGCCGCCCGGAGCGAGCTTTTGGGCCGGCACGCCGCCGCCGTGTGGCACGCCCAGCACCCCTTAAACAACTAAGTGTCAGAAACTGCACTCGAATCAACTGTTTTGAGTTGATTCGAGTGCAGTTTCTGACACACAGTTGAGGGGGCTAGGCGAGCAGGGTGGGCTTGATCTGCTGCAGCCGGCCCAGCAGGCCGTTGACGAACTGGGGGGACTCGTCCGTGGACAGGGTCTTCGCCAATTCCACCGCCTCGCTCACCGCGACTGCGTCGGGGACGTCGTCGTTGTAGAGCAGTTCCCAGGCGCCGACCCGGAGGATGATGCGGTCGACGGCGGGCATGCGCTCGAGGGTCCAGCCCTGGGAATACGTCTGCAGGAATTCGTCAATGCTATCCTGCATGGCGGTGACGCCCTCCACCAGGTCCACCGTGTAGACGTTGATGACCTGGTCCGTCTTTTCACGCCGTGCCGTCAGGGCCGAGAAGGCAGAGACGTCGCGCTGCTCAGCCTCGAACAATATGTCCAGGGCACGGCGGCGGGCCTTGCTGCGCGCCGAATTTGGTTTGCCCGAAGGGCTGTTGTGCGTGCTTGCCACTACTCGCTGACACGTCCCAGGTAGCTGCCGTCGCGGGTGTCAACCTTGACGAGGGTGTTGTTGTCAATGAAGAGGGGGACCTGGATCTCGTAACCCGTTTCAACGGTGGCCGGCTTGGTTCCGGCGGAGGAGCGGTCGCCCTGCAGGCCGGGCTCGGTGTAGGTGATGCGCAGCTGGACCGACGGCGGCAGTTCCAGGTAGAGCGGCGTCCCCTCGTGCAGGGCAATCGTCACGTGGAGGTTTTCCAGCATGAAGTTGGTGGCCTCGCCAACGGTCTTGCCCGAGACGGTGAGCTGGTCGTAGTTCTGGGTGTCCATGAACACGAAGTCTTCGCCGTCCTGGTACAGGTACTCATAGTCCGAGCGGTCAACCGTGGCGGTCTCGATCTTCAGGCCCGCATTGAAGGTCTTGTCAACAACTTTGCCGGAGAGGATGTTGCGCATCTTGGTGCGCACAAAGGCACCGCCCTTGCCCGGCTTGACGTGCTGGAACTCAATGATGTTCCACAGCTGTCCCTCAAGCTTGAGAACGGTGCCGTTCTTGATGTCATTCGTGGTTGCCACAATTGCCTCTAACGTATAAGTGTTATCAAAAATCCATTGACCATACTACCGCATGGGGGAACTACTGCCGCTCGGCCAGGTCCAGGGCCCGCTGCAGCGACACCGTGGAGGAATAGATGGCGGAGGCGTCCGCCCCTGCCGCCACCCTTTGCTCCAGGGCAGTGGCGAAACTCCTGGCCGCAGCATCAAAGTTGCCGTTGCTAAAGTACACCTTGCCCAGCTGCTGGTGGATCCAGGCCTCCAGGGACGAATCCGCGACGGCGGGAATCAACGCCTTGAGCACCCTTTCGGCACGGTCAAAATGCTTCGTGGCGCGCAGCACCTCGGCGTCCAGGACCTGGAGCCGGATGGATTGCGGATCCGCCACCCGGGCGTCGGCGGCCATTTCCGCAGCCTCCGCAGTCAGCCCGCGGGCCAGCAGCACAAACACGTGGTCGGCTGCATCGTGGCTCAGTTCCAGGGCCTGGGCGCACGTGTCCTCGTCAACCACTTCGGGCAGCAGGGTTTCAGGGTTGACGGCCGTCCCCGGGAAGCCCGCTGAGGGCCAGTCCTTGAGTGACATCTACGAAGCAATCTCCTGGTAGGCGGCAAACAGCAGCGACGGGTCCGGCACCTCAAGGATCCCCGGCTGGCCAATGCCGTCAAGGACCACAAAGCGCAGCAGGTCCCCGCGCGTTTTCTTGTCCCGGCGCATGCCGTCCAGCAGCGCCTGCCAGCGGTCCTTGCGGTACGTCAGGGGCAGTCCCAGCATGTCCAGGATGCGCCGGTGCCGGTCCGCATCCTCGTCGCTGAGCCGGCCCACGCTGCGGGAGAGCTCCGCGGCAAACATCATGCCGACGGACACGGCGGCACCGTGGCGCCACGAGTAGCGTTCGGCGTGCTCAATCGCGTGGCCCAGGGTGTGGCCGTAATTCAGGGTCTCCCGGAGTCCGGCCTCCTTGAGGTCCTCGGACACCACCTTGGCCTTGACGGCGATGGCACGTTCAACTAGTTCACGCAGCACGTCCGAACGGGGGTCAAGAGCGGCCGCCGGATCGGCCTCGATGAGGTCCAGGATTGCCGGGTCCGCGATAAAGCCGCACTTGACCACCTCGGCCATGCCCGAGATCATTTCGTTCTTCGGCAGCGTGTCAAGGGTGTCCAGGTCCACCAGCACGCCCGCCGGGGGGTGGAACACGCCCACCAGGTTCTTGCCCTCTGCCGTGTTGATGCCCGTCTTGCCGCCCACGGATGCGTCGACCATGCCCAGCAGGGACGTGGGCAGGTGGATGACCCGCACGCCCCGCAGCCAGGTGGCGGCGACAAAGCCGCCGACGTCGGTCACGGCACCTCCGCCGACGGCCACTATCGCATCGGAGCGGGTGAAGTCGTTTTGGCCCAGGACCTGCCAGCAAAAGGCAGACACCTGGATGTGCTTGCCTTCCTCGGCGTCGGGAATTTCCGCCGTGAGCGCCGTGAAACCGGCAGCCTCAAGGTCATCACGGACGGCATCCCCCGTCATGCGCAGCGCCCGGGGGTGGATGACCAGCACGCGTTTGACCCTCTCGCCGAGCAGCCCGGGAAGGTTGGCCAGCAGCTTCCGGCCCACTACGACGTCGTAGTTTTCGGCGGGTGCCGGGCCGGTGACCTTGATGACGGTGTTCAATTCATTCACGGTGCGGTGTTCTCTTTCCTTTGTTCTGCGTCCAGGATGGCGATGAGTTCCGCCACCAGCTCCGGCACGCTTGAATTGCTGACGTCAAGGGTGATGTCAGCGAGTCGGGAATACACGGGGATCCGCACGGCTGCCAGGCGCATCCAGGCCTTGACCGGATCCCCCGCCAGCAGCGGCCGTCCGGTGTTGCGAACAATCCGTTCCCGCACGGTTTCCACGGTTGCCTGCAGGAACACCACTGTGGACCTGCCCAGCAACTGCTGGGTGCCCGTGTCCAGGACGGCCCCTCCCCCGAGGGAAAGAACCACCGGCTTGGGCTTGTCGGTGTCCAGGACGTCGGCCACCGCCCGTGCCTCGAGCTGGCGGAAGTGGTGCTCCCCCCTGGCCCCGAAGATGCGCGGGATGGGCCCGTGCTTGGCGACGATGCGCTGGTCGGTGTCGATGAAGTCCACGCCAAGCACGCGGGCCAGCTCCGCACCGATCACGGACTTGCCAACGGCCATCGGCCCCACCATGACGATGGGACGGACAGGCACGAACCGTGGCGCCCGGTCTTGTTCCGTCCCCGCCGCCATCAGTGCCCCAGCGTGTCCAGATTGGCCGGGATCGCGGCCAGGTAGGAGTCCATGTTGCGCTTGGTTTCAGCAATGGAGTCCCCGCCAAACTTCTCCACGAGGGCATCGGCGAGGACCAGTGCGCACATGGCCTCTGCCACAACGCCTGCCGCCGGCACGGCGCACACGTCCGAGCGCTGGTGGTGGGCCTTGGCCGGCTCCCCGGTGGCAATGTCTATGGTCTTCAGGGCGCGCGGCACCGTGGCAATGGGCTTCATGGCAGCGCGCACGCGCAGCACGTCGCCGATGCTCATGCCGCCTTCAATGCCGCCTGCGCGGTTGCTGGTGCGGATGATGCGTCCGGATTCGTCCCGCAGGATCTCGTCGTGGGCTGCGGAGCCGCGGCGGGCAGCCGTGGCAAAGCCGTCGCCCACCTCCACGCCCTTGATGGCCTGGATGCCCATGAGGGCCCCGGCCAGGCGCGAATCCAGGCGCCGGTCCCAGTGGACGTAGCTGCCCAGTCCCGGCGGCAGGCCGTAGGCCAGCACCTCCACAACGCCGCCTAGGGTTTCGCCTTCCTTGTGCGCGGCATCAACTTCGGCCACCATCGCGGCGGAGGTTGCTGCATCGAAGCACCGCAGCGGGTCGGCGTCGAGCGCGGCCACATCGGGGAAGGTAGGCAGCGGCGCCCCGTCGGGGGAAGCGACGGCGGCAATTTGGACGGTGTGGCTGACCAAGTGCACGCCCACGGCGGCCAGCATCTGCGCGGCAACGGCGCCCAGTGCCACGCGGGTGGCCGTTTCGCGCGCACTGGCCCTCTCCAGCACGGGGCGCGCCTCGTCAAAACCGTACTTTTGCATGCCGGTGAAGTCGGCATGGCCGGGCCGGGGCCGCGTGAGGGGCGCGTTGCGCGCCTGCTCGGCGAGTTCGCCGACGTCCACGGCATCCGCGGACATTACCTGTTCCCATTTGGGCCATTCGGAGTTGCCGATCTGGATCGCAACGGGCCCGCCCTGGGTCACCCCGTGGCGCACGCCGCCCAGGATGGTGACTGCGTCCTGCTCAAATTTCATCCGGGCGCCACGGCCGTAGCCGAGCCGGCGCCGGGCCAGGGCGTCCGTGACCATGGCGCTGCTGAGCTCCACCCCGGCCGGCACGCCTTCGATAATTCCCACAAGGGCCGGGCCATGAGACTCTCCGGCGGTCAACCAACGCAACATACGCTCCATCTTGCCATGTTCTGGCCCAGCTACTTGTGCTGCGTGCGATGCTCCAGCCCAAGTGCGTCGCACATCACATTGATGAGTTCCCCCGTCCGCCCGGCGGCCGCGTCCCCGTGTCCCCCGGCGGCGGCAAACATCAGGGCCTGCTCCACGCCCTGGTACAAAAGCATTTCAATCCCGGGCACCACGGTCCCGCCGGCCCGCTCCCATGCCGCAGCCAGTGCGCTGGGCCACGGATCGTAGGCAACGTCCAGCAGGCATGCCCCGGACATTTTCCCCAAGCTGGCGGGGAGTTCCTGCGCCAGCGGGTCCGCGGCCTGGGGCGGCAGCGTTGAAACCACGACGCCGTACCCCGCCAATGCCTGGGCCGCACCTCTGTAGGGCACCAGCCGGGCGGGCACGCCCAGCCGCGCGGCCACGGCCAGGGCCGCTGAGCTGCGGCCGGTGTCCCGGACGAAGATGTCCACTTCCGGCGCCCCGAGCCGTGCCATGGCGGCGACGGCTGAAACGGCCGTGCCGCCCCCGCCCAGCACTGCGGCCCGGGGGCGCGGTGCCACCCCGGCCTGCCGCAGGGCGTTCACAATCCCCGCCACGTCCGTATTGTCCCCCAGGAACCTGGTGCCGCCGTCGTCCGTCCTGGAGGCAACCAGGGTGTTGACGGAGCCCAATGCTGCGGCCACGTCAGTCAGCCCATCCGCCAGTTGTGCCGCCGCATTCTTCAGCGGCATGGTGACGGACAGGCCGTACCAGCTGCCGTCGGAGCGGACCTGGTCAAGGAAGGCCGGGAACTGGTGCACCTGGACATCGATGGCCGTGTAGCTGTAGTCGAGTCCCAGGACGGCATAGGCGGCATTGTGGAGGGCCGGCGACTTGGAGTGCCCAATGGGGTGCCCCAGCACTGCGCCCTGGCGGAACACTGGCATCTACTTGCATTCCCCCGGATTCGCTGCACACCAGGCCGTGTACTTGGCCACGTTTTGCAGGTGCTCGGCGTATGTTGCCGCGTAAAGCGTCTCGCCGGTCTTCAGGTTGACCGTCACCCAGAAGTAGTACGGGTTGCTCTGCGGGTGCGCGGCGGCCTCGATGGCGGCCCCTCCCGGGGAGCCGATCGGGCCTACGGGCAGGCCGGGGTGGGCGTAGGTGTTGTACAGGTTGGCCTTGTCGTCCTTTTGGGCCTGGCTCAGGTTGTAGGACTTGATGCCCAGCCCGTACGCCACGGTGGCGTCCGACTGCAGGTAGCCGTGCGTTTCGCCGTTGGGATTGTTGATTCGGTTTTCAATGGCACCGGAAATCTCGGCATAGTTGGCCGCATTGCCCTCAAACTCGATGATGCTGGCAATCGTCAGGACCTTGTACTGCTGGGCCGGGTCGCTGACCCCGGCAGCGGCCAGGTTCTTTTGGGTCGCCGCCACCATTTCCTTCAGGATGCCCTTCGCATCGAGCTCAATGGGGAAGCGGTACTCGCCGGGCGAAAGGTAGCCTTCAAGGTTCTTGGCCGCGGCAGGCAGCCCAAAGGCGGCTGGATCGGAGGCGAGCTTTTCAAAGTCCCCCTTCGGAATTCCCGTGCCCTTGGCCAGGACGTCAAGGGTCTCCCCGAGGCGCAGGTTTTGCGCCACCGCCGCATAGTGGACCTTGGACAGGTCCCCGGCCAGGAGCACGGCCACGGCGTCCGAGGCCTTCATTTGCTTCTTCATGGCGAAGGATCCGGGTTGGAGGGAGCCGGTGCCGTTGGCGGCTGCCAGGGCGTCAAGGAAGGACTGCTCACTGGCCACCACGTCGTCGGATCGCAGTTCCGTCGCCACGCTTCTGGCGGAGGAGCCGTCGGGGACCACCACCTGGACAGTGCCCGTGCCGGGGCCGGGATAGTCGGCCGGGGTGAAGCCGCCAAGCATGGGCTTGATGGTCTGCACCACAAAGAAGACGACGACGGCAAAAAGGGCAAGGACTATCAGGAAGATGACGGTGCGCCGGCGCCTGCGGACCCGCTTGGAGACGCGGGTGCTGCGCCGCGACGGCAGGGGATGCTCCTGGAAGTAATGTTCCGTTTCGGCGTGCTCTTCGGCCCACTCGTAGTCGGCGCTGTCGGCGGCGTGCGCCCCGTGGCGTGCCTCGTGGAAAACTTCATTCATGGTCGCATCCTCCCGGTGAGGACGCCGGTGTTGGGCTGGAGATGGCTGAACCTTCTTCTGTGTCGGACCGGCCGGCACCTGCCTGGGTGCCCCGGTCCTCGGCGCGCACCAGTTCCCCAACGGTGGCGTTGCGCGCCTTTTGCATGTCAAGGGCCTGTTGGAGGATGCCAACGGCCGCTACTTGATCTACCACTTTACGGTGTTCACGGCTGCCGAGGCCAGCCGCATGGAGCGCATGGTGGGCGCTGACCGTGGTGAGGCGCTCGTCAATCAAGCGCACGGGCACCTGCTGCCCGGCACCTGCGAGGGCTTCGACAAGGAGCGCGGCGTAGCTGCGGGCCATTGCGGCTGACGCCTTTTCCTCTCCCCGGAGCGTGCGGGGCAGCCCCACAAAAACTTCGACGGCAGCCCGCGCCTGAACTTCCTTCACCACCACCTTGATGTCCGAGTTCCTCTTGGCGTCCCGGGAAAGTGTCTTCACGGGTGTGGCCAGGATCCCGTCGGGGTCGCAGGAGGCCAGGCCCACGCGGACCAGGCCCACGTCAATGCCCAGCTTCACGCCGTGCGGATACGTCCGCGGCTCCACGCGCCCGCCTACCGGTTCTTGATGGAGTCCGCGATGCCGGCCAGCGCGGCCGGGATTGCCGCCGTGTCCGTGCCGCCGCCCTGGGCCAGGTCCGGCTTGCCGCCGCCGCCGCCGCCCAGCACGCCGGCGGCAAGCTTCACCAGCGCCCCGGCCTTCACGCCCGCCGCACGGGCGGCCTCGTTGGTGGCGACCAGGATGACAGGGCGGCCGTTGCTGGTGCCCGCCACGGCCACCGTGGCTGCGGCGGAACCCAGCCGCTGGCGCAGGTCAAGGGCCAGGCCGCGGAGGTCGTCGGCGCTGGTGACGTCACCGGCGTCGTGCGCTATGAGCCGCACGCCGGCGGCGTCCACGGCCGTGCCCACCAGGGCGCCGGCTGCCGCGGCAAGCTGGTCCTTGCGCAGGCGCTCCAGCTCCTTTTCGGCATGCTTGAGCTTGGCCAGCGTGGCGGCGACCCGCTCCTGCAGGAGGTTCGAGGGGACCTTGAGCATGTCGGTCAGCGACGTCACCAGGGCACGCTCGGCGGCCAGGTGCCGGAACGCGTCCATGCCCACGAAGGCCTCCACGCGTCGGTTCCCGGACCCTACGGACTGTTCACCGAGGAGCGTGAGCGAACCGATCCTGGAGGTGCTTTCCACGTGGGTGCCGCCGCACAGCTCGCGGGACCACGCACCGTCGATCTCCACCACGCGCACCTCGGAGCCGTAGTTTTCGCCAAACAGGGCGGTGGCACCGAGTGCCTTGGCTGCCGCCAGGGGCATGACGGTGGTGGTGACACGGTAGTTGTTGCGGATGGCTATGTTGGAAACTTCCTCGATCTCCGAACGCGTTGCAGTGCTCAGCCCCTCGCCCCAGGAGAAGTCGAAGCGGAGGTAGCCGGCCTTGTTGAAGGAGCCGCGCTGCAGGGCTTCCGGGCCGAGGATCTGGTGCAGGGCCGCATGAACGATGTGCGTGCCGGTGTGGGCCTGCTCGGCAGCATGGCGCCGCTGACGGTCGACGGCGGCGTGAACCAGGGCATCCGCCGGCAGTTCGCCCTCCCGCACGATCGCCTGGTGGACGCTCAGGCCCTTGATGGGACGCTGGACGTCCAGCACTTCCACGACGAAGCCATCGCCGGTGATCAGGCCGGTGTCCGCTGCCTGCCCGCCTGCCTCGGCGTAGAACGGGGTTTCGTCCAGGACAATGGAAATCTCATCCCCCGTGCTGGCGTGGGCCACGGGATGGCCGTTGGAGAGCAGGGACCGCACCCGGCCCTGCCCTTCCAGCTCCGTGTAGCCGGTGAAGACCGTCTCGCCCTGGGCATGGAGTTCGTGGAACACCGACAGGTCGGCGTGCCCGCTCTTCTTGGACTTGGCGTCCTTCCGGGCGCGGTCGCGCTGCTCAAGCATGAGGGCGCGGAAACCTGCCTCGTCCACGGCCAGGCCGGCCTCGCCGGCCATTTCCAGCGTGAGGTCAATGGGGAAGCCGTAGGTGTCGTGCAGGGCGAAGGCTTCAGCGCCGGACAGGCTCGTGTGTGCGGCCTTGGATTCCTTCACGGCCTCTTCCAGCCGGGCGGTTCCGCTGGCAATGGTGCGCAGGAAGGATCGTTCCTCGGCGTAGGCGATCCGGGCAATGCGGGCGAAGTCGGCTTCCACGGCCGGGTAGGCGCCCTTCATGGCGTCCCGGGAAACAGGCAGCAGCTCGGGCAGGACGGCGGTTTCCACGCCCAGCAGGCGCATGGCGCGCACGGCACGGCGGATCAAACGGCGCAGCACATAGCCGCGGCCCTCGTTGGAGGGGGTCACGCCGTCGGAAATCAACATGAGGGAGGACCGGATGTGGTCCGCCACCACGCGCATGCGGACGTCGTCCACATGGTGGGGGTCTGCCGGGTCTTCGGTGGAGGTGTAGTCCTTGCCGGAGAGTTCGGCGGCCTTGTCCAGGACGGGGCGCACCTGGTCCGTTTCATACATGTTTTCCACGCCCTGGAGGATCATGGAGAGGCGCTCCAGGCCCAGGCCCGTGTCAATGTTCTTGTTGGGAAGCTCGCCAACCACGTCAAAGTCAACCTTGGAGGTGACGTTGTCGATCTGGTATTGCATGAACACGAGGTTCCAGATTTCGATGTAGCGGGTCTCGTCGGCGACGGGGCCGCCCTCCACGCCGTATTCTGGACCGCGGTCGTAGAAAATTTCCGAGCAGGGGCCGGCCGGGCCGGGCTGGCCGGTGGACCAGTAGTTGTCTTCCTTGCCGATGCGCTGGATGCGGTCGGGGGCCACGCCCACCGTGTCCCGCCAAATCGCCAGCGCCTCTTCATCCTCGGTGTAGACGGTGACCCAGAGCCTGTCCACGGGAAGCCCGAAGCCGCCGTCGGCCAGGGGTGTGGTGAGCAGCTCCCAGGCGTAGGGGATGGCGGTTTCCTTGAAGTAGTCGCCAAAGGAGAAGTTGCCGCACATCTGGAAGAAGGTGCCGTGGCGGACGGTCTTGCCGACCTCGTCGATGTCGCCGGTGCGGATGCACTTCTGCACGCTGGTGGCGCGCTTGTAGGGCGGCTCCTCGCGGGCCGTGAGGTACGGGATAAAGGGCACCATGCCGGCCACAGTAAACAGCAGCGAGGGATCCGACGAGATCAGCGACGCCGAGGGCACGGGGGTGTGGCCCTTACTGGTGAAGAACTCAATCCAGCGCTCTGCAATTTCGTGGGATTTCATTAGCCTGGTGGCTCCTTCAATAGTGAAAACGGTTCAAAAATTCGTGGCCCGGGCAATGCCGGGCGTCCTGCACCCGGTACCGGGGCGGCCCCGTGGTTCCGCCGCCCCGGGGCGGTGGCGCGGCGCTGCGGTGCGGCTGCAGCTCTTAGTGGCGGGGGCCCACGGGACGGTCCGGGTCCAGGCCCAGTGCTCCCCGGAGCTCCGATTCACGGTGGTCCATGTTCTCGCGCAGGGCGTCCGCGAAGTCGTGGACGGCGTCGGCCGCCCTGCCCACGGCGCGATTGAGGCCGTCCGGGCCAATGGCGCCTTTCGCGGCGGCCACCTTGCGTGCGGCCAGGACGCCGACGGTGATGCCGAGGCCAAGCCAGAAGATCTTTTTCATGCGTGCCTTTCCAAAAACCTGTGGACGTTAGCGGCTGCGGCGTGCGCGGACGCTTTTGTCGCGCCCGGCAAAGGCCTGGCGCACGCCGTAGGAGAAGGCTGCAATCTTGATGACCGGGGATCCCACCGTGGCGGCCAGCAGGGAGGACAGCGCCGAGATGTTTGCCGTGGCGTCGGAAATGTTGCTGGAAATCCCGTCCACCTTGCCCAGCTGTGTGTTGGTGGTGGCAACCGTGGTGGTGACTTCGTCAATGAGGGGTGTGGTGCCGTCCCCGATCTGGCGGATGGTCACACGGATTTCGTCAAACACCTTGCCCAGCTTGAAGATCGGCACGGCCAAAAGGGCAACCAGGATGGCAAATACCCCCGCTGCAATCAGTCCTGCAATGTCTCCACCAGTCATGGAGGGCCGCCTCATTTCCGAATAGCCAGATGTTACCCATACGTACCTTACTAAAAAGCAGCCCGCGGCGCGTGCCACGGGCTGCTTTCGAGGTGGGGCCGGAGCGATCCGGCCCTACATCCCGCTCACGGTTTAGCGCGAGTAGAATTCAACGACCAGCTGCTCTTCACAGGTTACGGGAACCTCGACGCGCTTGGGCTTGCGAACCAGGCGGGCCTGCAGGCTCTCCAGCTTCACATCCAAGTAGGCCGGGACGGCAGGGAGCACGTCGCGGTGCGCGCCGGCAGCGGCAAGCTGCAGGGGAACCATGGTCTGGCTGCGCGGGTGCACGTGGATCAGCTGACCCTCGGCAACGCGGAACGACGGGCGGTCCACGCGGGCGCCGTCAACCATGATGTGGCGGTGCACAACCAGCTGGCGTGCCTGGGCGGTGGTGCGGGCAAAGCCGGCACGCAGGACCAGGGCGTCCAGGCGGGTTTCCAGGATCTCGACCAGGTTTTCACCGGTCATGCCCTTGGTGTGCTTGGCTTCTTCGAAGGCACGGGTCATCTGTGCTTCGCGGATGCCGTACTGGGCACGCAGGCGCTGCTTTTCGCGCAGGCGGACTGCGTAGTCGCTGTCCTGCTTCTTGCGGGCGCGGCCATGCTCACCGGGGCCGTACGGACGGCGCTCGAGGTACTTGGCGGCCTTGGGGGTCAGGGCAATGCCGAGGGACCGCGAAAGGCGGGCCTGACGGCGGGCACGTGTGTTGTTAGCCACTTGTGTCCTTCCAATATTTGCAATACATGTATGTCTGGCCTCCATTGTGGAGAGTTGAGGCTATTGCGGCCTCTTCGCTACAGCACCCGGGCATGGCCACCCACGCCTTTCAAACCGCGGCGCTGGGCCGTGAATGATTCAGGGAGTTGGACATGGAGCCGGGGCTTGCCAGTGCGCCATCAACTTTACCACCTGCCCGGCTGCCTGCCCGACGCCGTGAGACCCGTAATTGCCGGGCGCTGGGTCCCGGGCGCTACGTGCCCGACGCCGGGGACGTGCCGCGGATGATCGCGCGCAGCCGTTCCATGCGCACGCCCATGTCGCGTTCGTATCCGTTGGCGGTCGGGACATAGTAGTTGCGGCCCACCAGGTCGTCCGGCGGGTACTGCTGGGTGGCGATGGAGTGCGGGGAATCATGGGAGTAGATGTACCCCTTGCCGTGGCCCAGCGCGGCAGAGCCTGCGTAGTGGGCGTCGCGCAGCGGCGCCGGAACCATGGTTCCCTTGCCCGCCCGGACATCGGCCAGGGCGGCATTGATGCCCATGTAGGCGGCGTTTGACTTCGGCGCCGTGGCAACGTGGACCACGGCCTCCGCCAGAATGATCCTTGCCTCGGGCATGCCGATCAGGGCCACCGCCTGGGCCGCTGCGACTGCAGTTTGCAGTGCGGTGGGATCGGCCATGCCAACGTCCTCGGCGGCCGAGATCATGATGCGGCGGCTGATGAAACGGGGGTCCTCACCGGCCTCGAGCATGCGGGCCAGGTAGTGCAGGGCCGCGTCAACGTCGGAGCCCCGCACCGACTTGATGAAGGCGCTGATGATGTCGTAGTGCTGGTCCCCTGCCCTGTCGTAGCGAACGGCAGCGGCATCAATGGCCCGTTCGGCAATGGCCAGGTCAATGGCGACCGGCGCATCGCCGCCGGCCTCTCCTGCAGACCTTTCCGACAGCGCCACCCCGGCGGCCGCCTCCAGCGTGGTCAGCGCGCGGCGCGCATCGCCGCTGGCCAGCCACACCAGGTGGTCCAGCGCCTCCTCCGTGAGCGTGACCATGCCGTCCAGACCCCGGGGGTCGGTGACGGCACGCTCCACCAGCCCGCGGATGTCGTCGTTGGTCAGGGGCTTGAGGGTGAGGAGGATGGAGCGCGAGAGCAGGGGTGAGACCACGGAGAAGGACGGGTTTTCCGTGGTGGCCGCAATGAGCACCACCCAGCGGTTTTCCACCCCGGGCAGCAGGGCGTCCTGCTGGGCCTTGTTGAAGCGATGGATCTCGTCGAGGAACAGGACCGTGGTGCGCCCGTGCAGGTCCCGGTCCGTGAGGGCCTGGTCCATGACCCGCCGCACGTCCTTGACGCCCGCCGTGATGGCGGAAAGTTCGACAAACTTTCGCCCGGGTCCGCGTGCGATGACGTGGGCCAGGGTGGTCTTCCCCGTTCCAGGAGGCCCCCACAGCATGACGGACGCCGGGCCGGCCGGGCCGCCGGACGTGCCGCCACCGGCCAGCAGCTGCAGGGGGGACCCGGGCCCCAACAGGTGCTGCTGGCCCACCACTTCTTCCAGGCTGCGCGGGCGCATGCGGACGGCCAGCGGGCTGCGAGGCCGCGATCCCGTGTCAGGCGCGGAGGCGAAGGGGGACGCGGGTCCGTCGTCCCCGTCGTCGTCCCAAAACGCACTGTCAAAAAGGTCAGTCACCCCCTTAGCCTATCCGCCGCACCGCCTGCCCGGGCCGCGCCCGGTATCGTGGCTGGGGTGACCCCGCCAACCCGCACAGCCTTTGTCCCCGCCGCCCGGCTCACCGGCTGGGTGGACAGGTTCTCCGCTGCGCATGGAGGCCTGGACGTCCTCCAAGACACGGACGACGGCGTCAGGCTGGCCATGCTGGACGGCGCCGTTGCGCTGCTCTCACCTCCCTGGCCCGACGCCGGCCGGCCCGGGCGCGGTGCCACGTTGCTGGACCGCCTTGTGTCGCTGGCATCCCAGGAACGGTCCATGGGCCTGGTGCTGGTGCGCCGTGGCGGATATGCCGTGGGCACCGCCGTGGGCGGAACGCTCCTGGCCCACAAGTGCGGCACCAAGTACATACAGTCGCGCACGGCTGCCGGCGGCCAGTCACAGCACCGGTTCGCCCGGCGCCGCGGCAACCAGGCCGATGCACTGGTGGTCAAGGCTGCCGAGGAAGCCGCCCGCATTTTCGCGTCCGGGCCCTTTGAATACCTGGCCACCGGTGGTGACAAGGCCCTGGTCGACGCCGTCCTGGCCGAACCCCTCCTGCGGCCATTTGCCGCCCGCCCGCGCCTGGCGCCCCTGCCCGTGCCCGACCCGAACATGGCAGTGCTGGTCCGGGCCGCCGCGGACTTTTCCGCCATCCGCATCCAGGTCACCGACCCGCCTTCGGCGCCGAGATAGCGGTTCCGCGCCGAGACTCGCCCCCAGGCGGACGGGTTTCGGCGCGCACCCGCTACCTCGCGCAGGGACGGGGCCGGAACGGGACGCCGAGTCAGCAGGCGCCGAACGCCCGCCGAAGAGGGGCCTGCCTGTAGTGGTAGCGGCCGGCCTCGGCGAATCCCGCCGCGCCGTACAGGGCTTGTGCTCCCGTGTTGGCCGCCGTCACCATGAGCCACAGTGCGGCAGCTCCGGCCGCAGACGCCTGCCGCACCAGTTCCGCCAGCACTGCCGACGCCACTCCCTGCCGCCGGAAGTCCGGGTGCGTGGCCATGCAGTACACGCCGGCCCAGCCTTCCACGAGCGTCAACCGGCCCGTGCCCACGGCAACACCCTCCCCATTGCGCGCAGTGGCGTACAGGGAGGTGGCCCCCAACAGCACCTGCCGCGCGATCACCTTTTCCGCTTCCCCTCCCCTGCCGTCCACCCGCCACCAGAGCTCGAGCCACTCGTCCGACGGCGCGTCCCCAACTTCCACGCGCAGGGCGGCGCCTTTTGCGGCGGGCGCCACCGGGAGAGGCACTGAAGGCGTGACCGGCGCCGTCATGACGATGGTCTCGGACTGCTTCGAGTAGCCCCGCGTGTCCAGGAATGACTCCAGCGGCGCATTTTCCTCCCGGCGGGTCAATTGGAAGATGACGGGCTGGCGCCGTGCGGCGTACCAGTTTTCCGCGGTCCTCAGGGCGGCCGGCCCGTCACTGGTGGATTCCGCGGGCCAAATGGAGTTGGCGCGCTGGGTGACCCCGCCGGCCGACCGCAAAACCCAGCCGTCCGCCGTCGAACTTTCCAGGGCGGGCCAGGCCGCAGCCATGAGCGATTCCAGCAGGTCCAGGCGTTGTTCATCCATGTCCACATGGTAGGCCCCGGCGGCCACCACACTGCGTCGCTTGACAGGAATGGCGCGGCGGAAAAATGTCCTCCGAAAAAGCTGCACGGCACCGGAAAACGGGGCTACAGTCTCATTCAGGTGCCCACGGCTGTCCGGGTGCCGGTTCGGAATCGTCTTCGGAAATGGTGGTTCAGCAATGGGACGGACACAAGTAACAAGCGCCGGCGCTCTCACCCAGGCCCTCGCCTCGGGCGCCGCCAACATTGAAGTGATCGGCCGCCTCAAGGGCATGCCATCCGTGACCTTGCCGCCCGGAACGAAGTTGCGCGGCGGCGAACTCACCTTCGGCGCGAAGGGCCTGCGCCTCACCAGCGACAACACCGTGCAGGACACCACCATCACCACGTCACCGCACGAGGTGGCCATCTACAACGACACGTCCGTGCCGGACCTTGGCACCCTGGCCCTGGCCAATGTCACCACCACCGGACAGGTGTACCTCGCCGCCGACAACAATGTCCGGGCGGGCCGCATTGAGGCCGACGGCGTCCACGTCACCGCAGCGGACACGCGCGGGCGCTTCCACCGCCCCACCGGCTTCGGCGTGGAGGCCCTGCAGGGCGCCTTTACGGTGTGGAACCGCCAGGCCGATGCCGCCGTGAGGCTCACGGCCCGGCTTGAACGCATCTCCGCCGGCAGCGCCGCGGAACCCGTCCATGGGAGCGGCGTTTTTGTCGGCGGGCACGGTGACACCGCGGGGAAGGCCGACGGCGGCACCATCGACGTTGAACTGCTCAGCACTGTGGACGTGTTCTCCAACGGCGGCATCGCCCCCGGCACGCCGGACCTGATCAGCGGCGGCGTATTTGTCATCAGCGGGGCCAATGTTGCCGAGGTGCGCAACCTGGGCACCACCACCACCTACGGCCAAAATGACATGGTCTTGGACAACTGGGGCGCCGTCACCGCATGGAATGCCCGCGGCGCCGTGACGTCGTGGGGGCCCAGCGGGATCGGCTTTGTGAACTTTGGCGACATCGGAGTCCTGACGGTTGACGCACCGGTGGAGACCTATGGCCTCGGCGCGCGCGGCTTCAATGTCTACGACGGCTCCCTGCGCGAGGCCGTGTTCGACTCCATCACGACCCACGGCGACGGTTCCGTGGGCGTGCAGGTCAGCCGGGACCTGCCGGCGCTGACCATCCGCGGCGACTTGCGCACCGAGGGCGGCATGGGCGAATCCCTGGTCAAGGGCGTGCTGCTCCCCCTGTCCGCCATTGCGCTGAGCATCAAGCCCGGAGGCCGCATCGGAACGGCAAGCATTGGCGGAAACGTGCGCACCGAGGGCGCCGGAGTGCCGGCCATGGAGCTGGAAGGCGAGCTGGATTCGATCACCGTGGGCGGCAAGGTCACGGCGGCGGGTGACGCGTCCGACGTCGTCCGGGCTGTCCCGGCACTGGCCGCGGCCATCGCCGGACTCACCATGGAAGGCCGTTAAGGACGGAATGCCGGCCTCCCCGCGGGAGGCCGGCATTCCCGGCTTTTGCTATTTGGCTTCGGGCTTGGCCTCCGGCTTGAAGTCCACGCCGGCTTCCTTGCGCTGCTGGGCAGTGATGGGGGCCGGGGCCGCGGTCAGGGGGTCGTAGCCGCCGCCGGACTTCGGGAAGGCAATGACGTCGCGGATGGAGTCAACGCCGGCCAGCAGGGACACCGCACGGTCCCAGCCGATGGCGATGCCGCCGTGCGGCGGGGCGCCGAACTTGAAGCCTTCGAGGAGGAAGCCGAACTTGGTCTGGGCGGACTCCTTGTCCAGTCCCATGAGTTCAAAGACCCGCTCCTGGACGTCGCGCTGGTGGATGCGGATGGAACCGCCGCCAATTTCGTTGCCGTTGCACACGATGTCGTAGGCGTAGGACAAGGCGCTCTCCGGGTCCTTGTCAAAGGTGTCCAGGAACTCAGGCTTCGGGGACGTGAACGCGTGGTGCACTGCCGTCCACTGCCCGCTGCCCACTGCGACGTCGCCTGAAGCCACGGCGTCCGCCGCACGCTCAAACATCGGCGCGTCGACAACCCACACGAAGGCCCAGTCCTTGGGGTCGATGAGGCCTGTGCGGTGGCCGATCTCCACGCGGGCAGCACCGAGCAGTGCGCGGGACGGGTTGACCTCGCCGGCGGCGAAGAAGATGCAGTCGCCGGGCTTAGCGCCCACGGCGCCGGCCAGGCCGGCACGCTCGGTGTCCGTCAGGTTCTTGGCCACGGGGCCGGCCAGCTCGCCGTCGTCTTTGAACAGGACATAGGCCAGGCCCTTGGCACCGCGCTGCTTGGCCCATTCCTGCCAGGCATCCAGCTGGCGGCGCGGCTGGGCGGCCCCGCCGGGCATGACCACGGCACCCACGTAGGGGGCCTTGAACACGCCGAAATTGGTGTCCTTGAAGAATTCCGTCAGGTCGGTCAGTTCCAGGCCGAAGCGCAGGTCCGGCTTGTCCGAACCGTAGCGGGCCATGGCGTCGCGGTACGTCATGCGCCGGATCGGCGTGGGGATCTCAACGTCAATCAGCTTCCACAGGGCGGCGACGATCTTCTCGCCCAGGGCGATGATGTCATCCTGGTCCACAAAGCTGGCCTCGATGTCCAGCTGGGTGAACTCCGGCTGGCGGTCGGCGCGGAAGTCCTCGTCGCGGTAGCAGCGGGCGATCTGGTAGTACTTCTCAAAGCCGCCCACCTGCAGCAGCTGCTTGAACAGCTGCGGGGACTGCGGCAGGGCGTACCAGGACCCGGGCGCCAGGCGGGCGGGAACCAGGAAGTCACGGGCTCCTTCCGGCGTCGAACGGGTCAGCGTGGGCGTCTCGATCTCCACGTAGCCCTGCTCGTGCAGCAGCTCGCGGGCCACGCGGTTGGCTTCCGAGCGCAGGCGCAGGTTGCGCTGCATGGCCGGCCGGCGCAGGTCCAGGTACCGGTGCTTCAGGCGCGCCTCCTCACCCACCTCCACGTGCTCATCCACCTGGAACGGCAGGGGCGCCGCTTCGTTAAGCACGACGACGTCATCCGCCACCACTTCGATCTCACCCGTGGCGAGGGCCGGGTTTTCATTGCCTTCGGGGCGGCGGGAGACGGTGCCCGTGACCTTGAGCACATATTCGTTGCGCAGCGCATGGAACACGTCTTCTTCGCGCACCACGATCTGCGACACGCCCGAGGCATCACGCAAGTCAAGGAACGCAACACCGCCATGGTCGCGCCGGCGGGCGACCCACCCGGCAAGGGTTACGGTCTGTCCAATGTGTTCAGCCCGCAAGGAGCCCAGGTCATGTGTGCGCAGCACAGCATTCCTTTCAATGGTGGTGAACGGCCCGCGAATGCGGCCGCAAAGTGACGCAAAGTGATTTGTCTAGAAGTTTACCGTGGCTGCGCCGGACCGCCGTTTCCCGCCCGGCTATCCGACGATCGGCCGCGGGCGGCCTCCGTCTCCTTTACGCCGGGCTAGAAAAACGGCGGCTCCGGCGCCTTGGTCCGACGGGCGGTGGTGACGTGCCCGCAGGGGCAGGAGCCGGCATTTTTTGTAGGCGACGTAAAGGAGACGCCAAAGGCCGCCCGCGGCCGACGCGGCGGATAGTCGCCGGAAAAATGCCGGGCCTGCCCCGTTAGGTGACCAAGGGGCGCCGACTACGCCGTGAGGATTTGCGGCTTGAGGTCCTCGGCCGGCGGCATCCAGGAATTCGGATCGGCGGGCAGCTGCTCGCCGGAACGGATGTCCTTGACCTGGTGGGCGCCGTCGTCATCGGTGAACCAGACGAACGGGATGCCGCGCTTGTCGGCGTACTTGATCTGCTTGCCGAACTTGTCCGCCTTGGCCGCCACCTCGGTGGAGATCCCGCGGGCGCGCAGCGCGGCGGCAACTTCCTGGGCCGAGGTCCAGCTGTCGTCGTCCGCCAGGGTGACCAGCACCGCCGTGGGGACGCTGCGGGAGGCAGTGGCGAACTCCTGGCTGAGGATGCGCGAAACCAGCCGGGTCACCCCGATGGACAGCCCGACGCCGGGGAACTTGCGGCTGCCCTTGGACGCCAGGGCGTCGTACCGCCCGCCGGAGCAGATGGAGCCGAGCTGTTCGTGGCCCACCAGCACGGTTTCGTAGACGGTGCCCGTGTAGTAGTCCAGGCCGCGGGCAATGGAGAGGTCCGCGACCACGGAGCCCGGGGCGCTCTTCACGGCCGCGGCGATGACCTGCTCCAGTTCATTCAGGCCCTCCTCCATGAGCTCGTTGCTCACGCCAAGGGCGCGCACCTGGCCCACGAAGGAAGTGTCCTCCGTGCGGATGGAGGCCAGGGCAAGGGCCTTGGCGGCCTGCTCCGCGGTGGCACCCAGCTCCGTCTGGAGCAGTTCCGCCACCTTGTCCGCGCCGATCTTTTCCAGCTTGTCAATGCTGCGCAGCACGCCGGCGGTGTCCTCCAGGCCAATGCCGCGGTAGAAGCCTTCGGCGAGCTTGCGGTTGTTGATGCGGAGCTTGAAGGCAGGTATGGGCAGGGCCGAAAGCGCCTCGGCAATGACCAGCGCCAGCTCCACGTCGTAGCGGAAGGGCAGCTCGCCGTCGGCCACCACGTCAATGTCAGCCTGCGTAAACTCGCGGGCCCGTCCTTCCTGGGGGCGCTCGCCGCGCCACACCTTCTGGATCTGGTAGCGGCGGAAAGGGAAGGAAAGGTAGCCGGCGTTTTCCACCACGTAGCGGGCAAACGGCACGGTCAGGTCAAAGTGCAGGGCCAGCTGGCTTGGGTCGGCCTTGGCACTCGCGGCAGCATTGCCGTCGTCGTCCTGGAGGCGGGAAAGGGCATACACCTCCTTGTCGATCTCGCCCTTGCGCAGCAGCTGCCCCACGGTTTCCACGGCCCGTGTTTCCACGGAACTGAAGCCGTGCAGTTCAAAGGTGCGGCGCAGCGTGTCCAGCACATGCTGCTCCACCAGCCGCTCCTGCGGCAGCCACTCGTGGAAACCTGACAGGGAGGCGTTGCGGGCCATGGGTGGGGCTCTCCTTACATGCCTGCGCACCGATCCCGCCACGGTTTGGCGCGGCAGGGGCTGGTACAGGGAAAAGTGATGGTGTGAAGTGCACGGTGCCACGCACGCATCGGTAAATCAAATACATGGGTAAACTGGCATCCGGCTGCCATTTTATAAGATTTCGCGGGCCGCCCCAACTTGTCCCCGCCGGGTTCCCGCGGCTTGCGCCCGGACCGTGAAGAAGTGAAAAGAGAGTCAGCGTTGGCTAACAGTAAAAAGGACGACCGTGAGGCCAAGGCACGCGTGGCCCGGATGCAGGCGAACCAGCGCATGCACCAGGACGGGCTGGCACGCCGCAAGCGGGACAACCTGATCGCCGCAGCGGCCATGGTGGTCGCCGTCGGCGTCGCCGTCGTCCTGGCCCTGACGGTTTTTTCCGGTTCCAGGAACGACGCCGCTGCCACCGACAATCCCTCCGCCACCTCCAGCGCGTCCCCCACTGCCGCGCCGGCCCAAACGAACAGCCCCACGGTTCCGAAGGCCGACACGGCTGCGGGCAAGGTCTTCACGGGAACGCTGACGCTCAACGGCCAGCCCCTGGGAGTGGAGTTTGACGGCACCAAGGCCCCCCAGGCGGCTGCCGTGTTCAAGTCCCTGGCGGACAGCAAGTTCATGAACGGCAAGGTCTGCCACCGGCTCGCCGATGCGGCCAACTTTGGCGTGCTCCAGTGCGGCTCCCTCAAGGGCGACGGCAACGGGGACCCCAACTACCAGTGGGGGCCGGTGGAGAACTCGCCGGCCGACGGGAAGTACCCTGCCGGGACCATTGCCGTGGCACGGGGCTCCAGCACCTATTCCAACGGCACCCAGTTCTTCATCACGTTCAAGGACACCATCCTCCCCCAGGACACCGGCGGTTACACGATTGTCGGCAAGGTGACCAGCGGCCTGGACGTGGTGACGAAAATCGCCGCCGGCGGCATCACCCCGGGCGCGGGCGGGGCCACTGACGGTGCACCCAAGACAAAGGTCACGATAGACTCGCTTACGCTGAAGTAATCACGAATGGCCCCACCACCCGGGCGGCGCATGCGAAGCACCGGTTGGCAGCACCCTCGATGCCGGCCACATCGAACTGCACCACAGACCTGCCAGATTTCCCTCGACGCGAAAGACTTTTAGCGGTGACACACAGTCAAGAATCCGACGAAACAACGGCCACACTCACTGAACAGGGCATTGACGATTCCACCGTCACAGCCCCTGCGGCCGAGGCCCCTGAGGCCCCCGAGGCTCCTGCGGCCGAGGCCCCCGCCGGGCAGTCGGCGCCCGATGCAGCTCCATCGGCTCCGTTGCCATCAGCTCCCGCGCCCTCGCCGGCAGCCTTCGCGGCCCGTCCCAAGGCCCCGGCCGCTGCTCCCCTTGCCGCACCGGCACCCGCTCCGGCTGCGCCGCCGGCCGTGGACCTGGAAGAAGCCGCCAAGTTTGGCCGTGCCGAAGATGACGGCACAGTCTTCCTGCTCCTGAACGGCGAAGAATTCCCCGTGGGCCAGTACCCCGGCGCCAGCAAGGATGAGGCCCTGGCCTACTTTGCCCGCAAGTTCGAGGACATCACCGCCCAGCTGACCCTGCTGGAACAGCGTGTCGAAGCCAAGGCACCCACCGCGGACATGAACAAGACACTCAGTCACCTGCGCGACCAGCTCGGTGAGCGGACCTCGGTGGGCGACGTTGCGGCCGCGCTGGCCCGGCTGGACGCCCTGTCGGAAAGCATCAAGGCTCTCCAAGGCGCCGAGCGTGCCTCCCATGAAGCCGCGCGCAGCGTGGAGCTGGCAGCCCGCGAAGCCATCGTGGCCGAGGCTGAAACGATCGCCGGCGAAGACCCTTCCGCAATCCTGTGGAAGGTCAGCAGTGCCCGCATGAATGAACTCTTTGAATCGTGGAAGCAGGCGCAGAAGACGGGCATCCGCCTGGGCCGCGCCACGGAGGAGGGGCTGTGGAAGCGCTTCCGGGCAGCCCGGACGGTCTTCGACCGCCACCGCCGCGCCTACTTCTCCCAGCTGGACAATAACAACGCCTCCGCAAAGACTGCCAAGGAAGCCTTGATCAAGGCGGCCGAGGACCTTTCCACCTCCACCGACTGGGGCCATGCCGCCGGCGAATACCGCCAGCTCATGGACCAGTGGAAGGCGTCCCCGCGGGCCAGCCGCAAGGACGACGACGCCCTGTGGAACCGCTTCCGCGCGGCCCAGGACAAGTTCTTCACGGCACGCCAGAATGCCAACGCGGCCCTGGATGAGGAGTTTGGTGCCAACCTGGTGGTCAAGGAGGCACTTGTCGCCGAGGCCCAGGCCCTGCTCCCCGTCAAGGACCTGACCGCCACCAAGAAGGCGCTGCAGTCCATCCGCGACCGCTGGGAAGAGGCCGGCAAGGTTCCCCGTGCCGACATGCAGCGCATCGAGGCAGGGCTGCGCAAGGTGGAGGACGCCGTCCGCGCCGCCGACGAGGACAACTGGCGCCGCAGCGACCCGGAAGCCAAGGCCCGCACCAGCAGCGCACTGAGCCAGCTCGAGGCGACCATCGCGGGGCTGCGGGACGAGTTGTCAGCCGCCGAACTGGCCGGAGACGCCCGCAAGGTCGCCAAGGCCCAGGAGGCCCTGGCCGCCCGCGAACTGTGGCTGGAGCAGATTCGCAAGGCAGCCGAAGACTTCTCCTAGCAAACAATGGGCCCCCGGGCCGGGTTGTCCACAATCCGGCCCAGGGGCCTTTTATGTGCCCTCATGGGCGTGCAAGCTGTAGGCATGAGTGATCCCCAGGAAGCATTCGGCATCCTCTCCCCCGGCTGCGAGTTCGAGGTGCCTGAGCTGTGCGCCATGGTGCTGGACCATGTGGTGGTGCCGGTGTTCGGCCAGGCCTTCCGTTCGGTCGCCGAGCCGGAGACCCCGGCGCTGAGGGCGGCCGCCATGGCCAGCCTGGTGCCGGACAACCTGGCGGGGCGGGCGGCCCTGGGCCGGATGTCGGCTGCCTGGGTCTACGGCTGCGCCCCGCGGCCGGCCATTGTGTGCCTGCTGATCAGCAGCGGGCACCGCAGCAGTGCCCTGCCGGCCCGAAGCGGCTGCAGCCTGCACGAAGTCCGGCTGGATCCGCTCGACGTCGAACGCCTGGGCGGCGCGCAGGTCACCTGCGCGCTGCGCACGGCAGTTGATGTGGCCGTCACTGAATCGGCCGAATTGGCCACGGCCACGCTCTGGTCCCTGGCGTCCAGTGCATCCCTGAACTGCCCGCTGGGGCGAATCAGGGCGGCCGTGGCGGCAGCCTCCCACGTTCCCGGTAAGCGCCGTGCGCTGGAGCTCATCGACGACATGCTCGCTGGCGGCCGTGCATGGGGACAAGCTGCCACGGAAGGCGGCGCCCTTGCCTAGTTCCTGCGTTGCGAACCGGACGTCCGGTAGACGTCATAGACCCCGTCAATGCGACGCACGGCATTCAGTACGTGGTGCAGGTACTTCGGGTCCCCCATTTCGAAGGCGAAGCGGGAGAGCGCCACCCGGTCGCGTGAGGTGTTCACGCTGGCGGCCAGGATGTTGACGTGGCTTTCGGACAGGACCCGGGTGACGTCGGACAAAAGGCTCTTGCGGTCAAGCGCCTCGACCTGGATCTCCACCAGGAACACACCTGACTGCGTGGGCGCCCATTCCACCTCCACCAGCTTGTCGGGTTCATTCTTCAGGTGGATCAGGTTGGGGCAGTCCTCCCGGTGCACCGAGACCCCCGACCCCTTGGTGACGTAACCGGCAATGGGGTCCGGCGGCACGGGGGTGCAGCAGCGCGCCAGCTTCACCAGCACCTCGCCCACGCCGTGCACGATGACCCCTGAATCGGAGACCCTGGAGCGGGTGTTGGAGACGTGAGTGTCCAGCGGGGGCGCCGCGTCCTCGATGTCGTCACTGACCCCCAGGACGTCCACGAGGCGTTCGACGACGGACTGCGCCGAGGTGTGGCCGTCGCCCACGGCCGCGTACAGCCCGGCAATGTCCACATAGCGAAAGTGTTGGGTGACGGCCATGAGGACGTCGTGGGTCATCATTTTCTGCAGGGGAAGGTTCTGCTTGCGCATTGCCTTGGTCAGCAGTTCCTTGCCCTTTTCAATGGACTCTTCGCGGCGTTCCTTGCTGAACCACTGCCGGATCTTGTTCCGCGCCCGAGCACTCTTGACAAAGTTTTGCCAGTCCTGGCTGGGCCCGGCACCTTCGGCCTTGGACGTGAAGATCTCCACCGTGTCGCCATGTTCGAGCTCGCTGTTCAGCGGCACCAGCTTGCCGTTGACGCGGGCCCCCACGGTGCGGTGGCCCACCTCTGTGTGCACGGCGTAGGCGAAGTCCACCGGCGTGGACCCGGCAGGCAGGGCAATGACCTGCCCCCTGGGCGTGTAGACAAACACTTCGCGGGCGTTCATCTCGTACCGCAGCGAGTCGAGGAACTCGTTGGGGTCTGACGTCTCCTGCTGCCAGTCCACCAGCGTGCGCAGCCAGTTCATGTCCTCCTGGCCGGACACCGGGTTCTTGCTGCCGGTCTTGTACTTCCAGTGGGCGGCAACCCCGTATTCGGCCCGTTGGTGCATTTCATGCGTGCGGATTTGAATCTCCACCGATTTGCCGTCCGGGCCGATCACCGTGGTGTGCAGCGACTGGTACATGTTGAACTTCGGCATGGCGATGTAGTCCTTGAACCGGCCGGGCAGCGGGTTCCAGCGGGCATGGACGGTGCCCAGTGCGGCATAACAGTCCCGCACCGTGTCCACCAGCACGCGCACGCCCATCAAGTCATTGATGTCGTCAAAGTCCTTGGCCCGCTGCACCATTTTTTGGTACACGGAATAGTAATGCTTGGGCCGGCCGGTGATTTCAGCCTTGATCTTCGCAACCCTGAGGTCATCGGCAATTTGCCGGCGGATGGCGCCAAGCTGCTTTTCACGCTCGGGGGAACGGTCCTGGACCATGCGGACTAGTTCCTCATACACCTTCGGGTACAGCGCGGCGAAGGAAAGGTCCTCCAGCTCCCACTTGATGGTGTTCATGCCCAGGCGGTGGGCCAGCGGGGCAAAAATGTCGAGGGTCTCGCGCGCCTTGCGGCCGGAGGATTCCGCGGAGACAAACCGCCAGGTGCGTGCATTGTGCAGCCTGTCGGCCAGCTTGATCACCAGCACGCGGATGTCCTTGGCCATGGCAATGACCATTTTGCGGACAGTCTCCGCCTGGGCCGTGTCGCCAAACTCCACCTTGTCCAGCTTGGTGACCCCGTCAACCAGCATGGCAATTTCATCGCTGAAGTCCCGGCGCAGTTCATCCAGGGTGTACGGGGTGTCTTCGACGGTGTCGTGGAGCAGGGCCGCGGCCAAGGTGGGCCCGCTCATGCCCAGTTCGGCCAGGATGGTGGCCACGGCCACCGGATGGGTGATGTAGGGGTCGCCGCTTTTGCGCTTTTGGCCTTCGTGGTACTTTTCGGCCACGGCAAAGGCCCGCTGGATGAGGTCGAAGTCTTCCTTGGGGTTGTTGGCCCGCACAATCCGCAACAACGGTTCAAGTATGGGTGAATGCGTTTCAGTGTTCCAGCCCGTCAGCCGCGCCAGGCGCGAGCGGGTGCGCTCACGGCGGCCGGGAAATGTGGGCCGCACCTCCACGGGGTGCCTGGCCGGCTGGGCGCCGCCGTCGTCCTTGCCGTCCCCGGGAACTCCGGCCAAAAGCTCATGAGGGGGTGATTGGTCACTCACAGCGCATTGCCTCCCTCGAATCCCTTGCCCGACACCGCCACACCGGGCATTTACCTAGTGTAATCCCGGCGTGCCGGCACCCATGACCAAAAACCAAAGGGCCGCGGGGCGGATGCATGCATCCCCCACGGCCCTTCCGCGGGCCCCTGGAACGGGGCCTGCAGCTGACTCAGGCGTTAACGGCCTCAGCCGAACGGCGGCTGGCCACCTTCTTGGCCTGCTTGACCAGCTCCGGCTCCTTCTCGCGCAGCCATGAATACACAGGGGCGGCAACGAAAACAGTGGAGAAGGTACTGACAATAATGCCGATGAACAAGGCCAGTGACAGGTCGCGCAGCGTTCCCGCGCCCAGCAGCAAGGCACCGATGAACAGAATCGAGCCCACGGGGAGCACGGCCACCATCATGGTGTTGATGGAACGGACCAGCGTCTGGTTCACGGCCAGGTTCACTTCCTCCCCAAAGGTTCTTCGCGTGGAGGAGGATATGTCCGCGGTGTTTTCCCGGATCTTGTCGAACACCACCACTGTGTCGTACAGCGAGTAGCTGAGGATGGTCAGGAAGCCAATGATGGCCGACGGCGTCACCTCAAACCGGGAGGCGCCGTAGAAGCCCGCCGTGACCACCATGACCACCAGCAGGCCTATCGTGGCGGCAATCGACATGCGCCACGTGCGGAAATACAGGGCCATCAATACGGTGGCCAGCAGCACAAACACCACGAAGCCGATGATGGCCTGCCTGGACACGTCCTGGCCCCAGGTCGGCCCGACAAACGTGGACGTGATCTGGTTTTCGGTGACCCCGTACGCCGTCTTGAGTGCGTCCTTGACCTTGATGGTCTGGTCATCGGAAAGCTGGTCGGTCTGGACCTGCATGGTGTTTCCGGCCACATTGGTCACCACGGCCACCTGCCCCGGAATGGCAGCCGAGACTGCCCTCTCACCGATCGAAACGTCGGTGTGGGCAACGTCGGAGACGGTGAACTGCGAGCCGCCGCGGAACTCAATGCCGAAGTTGAAGCCGCCCACCAGGATGGGAACCAGGATCGAGAGCAGCACGGCCACGCCGGTGATGGCGAACCAGATGTTGCGCTTTCCCACAAACTCGTAGGATCGCTCGCCCGTGTAAAGCTCATTGCCAAAGGTAGCGAAGCTTTTCATTAGTTGTTCTCCTTGGAGTCGTCGGAGGACTCGGACTTGGCGGCTCCCGCTCCGCGGCTGCCCACCATTTCAGCTTCCTTGGCGGCAAGCCGCCGTTCGGCAATCGTCTGGCGGCGTTCGGCCTCGCCGGCAGCCTTGGCGTTCTTGCCCTTGGCCACTGCCAGCGACTCTTCCGGTGTGCGGATGCGTCCCGCGCCACGGTACAGCGGCACCGCGCCGAGCTGCTTCGGGTCCAGGCCCGAGAAGTGGTGGCCTTCGCCGAAGAACTTGGTGCGCGCAAGCAGCAGCAGGGTGGGGTGCGTAAACATGAAGACCACGATGAGGTCGGCCACGGCGGTCAGGCCCAGGGTGAACGCGAAGCCCTTCACGTTGCCCACGGACACAAAGTACAGGACCAGGGAAGCCAGGATGTTGACGGCCTTGGAGGCCAGGATGGTGCGCTTGGCACGCAACCAGCCATTGTCGACGGCGGCCACCAGGCCGCGACCGTCACGCAACTCGTCCCTGACACGTTCAAAGTAGACGATGAAGGAGTCCGCCGTCTGCCCGATGGAGACGATGATGCCGGCGACGCCGGCGAGGGACAGGCGGTAGTTTTCGCCCCAGCCGAGCAGGATGATGGCCAGGTACGTCAGGCCGCCTGCAATCACCAGGGAGAGGATCGTGACAAAACCGAGTGCCCGGTATTGGAACAGGGAGTAGATGACCACCAGGCCCAGGCCGATGAGACCGGCCAGGAGGCCCATTTCCAGCTGCTGGAGACCCAGCGTGGCCGAGATCTGCTGTTCGGACTGGATGTTGAAGCTAATGGGAAGGGCGCCGAACTTCAACTGGTCGGCCAGGGCCTTGGCGCTGGCCTCCGTGAAGTTGCCCGTAATGGAGGACTGCCCGTCCGTGATGACGGCCATGGAGGCCGGGGCGGAAATGACGTTGCCGTCGAGCACGATGGCGAAGCGGGCCTGGGGATCATTGGGATTGACCAGGTACTTCGAGTTGAGGCGCTGGGTGACGGTCTTGAACGCCGTGGAGCCTTCCGGCTTGTTCAGGGTCAGCTGGACGGCCCAGGTGTTCGTGGTGACGCCCTGCGCGCCGGACTGCAATCCATAGGAGGCGGTGTTGATCCATTTTCCGGGGATTTCAACGGGGCCAAGGATGTACTTGACACCCGTGCCCGGCTCACACGCCACGGTCGGCTTGGCGGGGTCGGTATTGGCCGGCAGTTCGGTGATGGGGGCCACACAGCTGGTGCTCTCATATTGTTTCATGAGCGCCGCGGTGATCCAGTTGGAATCGCTGTCGTTGGCGGGAGCGGCCTTCGGGTCCGGGTTCGGCGTGAGGACGTTGGCGGCCACAAACGTGCTCAGCTTGTCCGCCGGCGTCTGCTGCGCAAGCGGGACCGCCGGTGAGGGGGCGTTGCTGGAGACAATGACGGCACGGAAGTTCATGTTGGCGGAGGCCTTGATGAGGTTGCGCTGTTCGTCGGTGGGCTTGCCCGGCATCTGCACCACCACGTTGCGCCCGCCCTCGGTGGCGATCTGTGCTTCGGAGACGCCCGAACCGTCCACGCGCTGGCGGATGATGGAGACGGCCTGGTTCAGCTGGTCCGCCGAGATGGCGGCATTCCCCTCCACCTTCGGGGAAAGGATCATTTCGGTGCCGCCCTCAAGGTCCAGTCCGAGCTTCGGCATCCACGAAGCGGCACCGTTGAGCACACCGCCGCTCACTGCCAAAATGCAAACAATTATGAGCGCCGCAAGCCAGAGCAGGGTTCTGCGGGCCTTGGACGTCGGGCCGGTTCGTGCCATCAAGGGATCCTTCTATTGGGTCACGGGAGTTATGAACATGGCAATGCTGCCGCAGCAAATCGCTTTGCTGCAGCAGCGCCAAACTCGAGTAAGCCTAGTTGTCTTTATTGTTTTCTTTGTTCAAGCGCGCCACGGTCTCCTCGACGGTTTCCTGGCTGGCGTCCCGGTTTCCCAATCCCCCGGTCAGGGAGGAGACATCGTCCGGAATGGATTCCTCGGGCAGGGCGGTGTCCTCGGGCTCGACAATCTTGGCGACAGTCTGGCTGTGCACTTCAACAATGACGCCGGGGCTGATTTCCAGCTTGATCTTGTTGTTCGCCTGGTCGACATCCTTCACGTGCCCAAAGAGGCCAAAGTTCGTCATGATGTCCACGCCGGGGGCCAGCTTGGACTGCTTTTCCTGCGCAGCAGCCTTGGTCTTGCGCGACTTGCGGATCATCATGAGGATGAGCACACCAAACAGGGCGAACAAGATGTAATTCATGAAGCCGCCACCTGGCGCGGCGGCGGCCTGGTCGGCGGCGAGAATGCTACTCACAGTCACAGCGAAGGTTCCATTTCAGATAAGTCAACAGTTGGTGCCGGGCCGCGAAGAACGTGCCGGGCGTCATACCAGTCTAGGGGGTAAAGCTGGGCGTGCGGTCAAAAATCCGCCCACGGGGTCCGATCCACGGCCCCCGAACGGTGAATCCCCTCCTGGGGGCGCCCGCGGACGTGGCTGATCGCCCACAGCTTAGTCGTCGATGTCATCCTCATCGAAGGGCAGCATGGCCGCAGCCACGGCATTCCCTGGCATCCGCAGGCCCAGATGGTCCCAGGCGGCCGGCATGGCGATCCGCCCGCGGGGGGTGCGCCCCAGGAGCCCCTCGCGGACCAGGAAAGGCTCAGCCACGGTTTCCACGGTTTCCGGTTCCTCGCCCACGGCGATGGCGAGGGTGGACAAGCCCACCGGCCCGCCGTTGAACTTGTTGACCAGGGCCTCCAGCACGGAACGGTCAAGCCGGTCCAGCCCGCGCGCATCCACCTCGTACATGTCCAGTGCAGCCGACGCCGTGCTTGTGTCAATGGTTTCAATCCCGTGCACCAGGGCCCAGTCGCGCACTCGCCGCAGCAGCCGGTTCGCGATGCGGGGCGTGCCGCGGGAGCGCCCGGCAATTTCGGCGAATCCGGCGCTGGTCAGCTTGAGGTCAAGCATGCCGGCCGACCTCCGGAGGACCAGTTCCAGCTCGGCCACCGAGTAGAACTCCAGGTGCCCGGTAAATCCGAAGCGGTCCCGCAGTGGACCGGGCAGGAGTCCGGCGCGGGTGGTGGCGCCCACCAGGGTGAAGGGTGGCAGCTCCAGCGGAATGGCGGTGGCTCCGGCACCCTTGCCGACAATGATGTCCACACGGTAGTCTTCCATGGCCATGTAAAGCATTTCCTCTGCCGGCCGGGACATGCGGTGGATTTCATCCAGGAACAAGACCTCCCCCTCGGTCAGGGAGGAGAGGATGGCGGCAAGGTCGCCGGCATGCTGGATGGCAGGGCCTGAGCTGATGCGCAGGGGCGCATTCATCTCCGAGGCGATGATCATGGCGAGGGTGGTCTTGCCCAAGCCGGGGGGTCCGGACATGAGCACGTGGTCCGCGCTGCGGCCACGGATCCTGGAGGCCGCCAGGACCAGGGCCAGCTGCTTGCGCACCCGTTCCTGGCCTACAAAGTCGTCAAGGGTTTTGGGCCGCAGTGCCGCCTCGAGCTCCCGTTCCTCGGGTTCGGCCGCGGCCGCCAGCCCCGACGGGGGTGCGGGGGTGCGCGCGGCGGCCCCCAGGCTGATCTGGCCGGGCAGGCCGGCGCCCTGCGCTTGTTCCATGGCCTAACGCACCCGGCTTGCGGTGCGGGAATTGTCCTGGCCCAGCCAGCGGAGGGTGGCGCGGAGAATGGCCGGCACCTGCGGGCTTTCGGCCAGTTCCGGCTCTGCGGCCAAGGCGGCGTCAATGCTCTTGAGCGCCTCCCGTTCATTCCACCCCAGGCTTGTCATGGCGGCCACGACTTGGTCCTTCCATTCCATGGGCGCGTTCGACGCCGGTGCGGCGGCACCGGCGGAACCCGTCGGCTTGAGCTTGCCCTTGAGTTCCAAAACGATGCGCCCGGCCACCTTGGGCCCGACGCCCGGGACCTTCGTGAAGGCCTTGCCGTCGCCGCCGGAGACTGCCAGCCTGATGGCCTCCGGTTCCAACACGGCAAGGATGGCCAGGGCCAGGCGCGGACCGATGCCGCTGACGCTCAGCAGGGTGTCGAAGACTTCCCGCTCCCCCGCATCGGCAAAGCCGTAGAGCGTCATGGAGTCCTCACGCACGATCATGGCAGTGGTGAGCGTGGCCTCTTCCCCCACCGCGAGGCTGCCGAGCGTCTTGGGTGTGGCGTGCACCAGCATGCCCACGCCGTTGACGTCAATCACGGCCTGGGCCAGGGTGAGGTGGGCCACCGGACCGCGGACAAAACTAATCATGGGACTGCTCCTGGGGTGTGCCTGGCTGGTTACAGACAAAGCTACACCATATTTATCGAACATACTTCCGAACAATTACCGCCAGGCGTGGCCCGGCTTTTCTTTGTTCTTCTTGGTTTTCGCCCGGGTCTCAGCGTCGCGCCAGAGCTGTTGCGCCGCCGTCGTGCCTTCAGGGCCGGAGGCCAGGGAGTTGCCGCTGCGCCAGGCATGGGCAATGGCCAGGGCCAGCGCGTCCGCGGCATCAGCCGGGCGCGGGGGCTCGGTGAGCCGGAGGATCCGCACCACCATGGCCGTCACCGATGCCTTGTCCGCACGGCCGCTGCCGGTCACGGCGGCCTTGACCTCCGACGGGGTGTGCATGGCGACGGGAATGCGGCGCCGGGCCGCCGCCACCATGACCACACCGGACACCTGGGCCACGCCCATGACGGTGCTGAGGTTGGTCTGGGCAAAGACGCGTTCAATCGCCAGCACGTCGGGCTTAAACGCGTCCAGCCACTGGTCGATCGCTTCCGCGATGACCAGCAGCCGGCCGTCCAGTGATTGTTCGTGGGAGCTGCCCACCACGCCCACGGCCACCATGGTGGCCGTGCGGTTTGCGGCGACGTCCACCACGCCCAGCCCGCAGCGGGTCAGGCCGGGGTCGACACCAAGGACGCGCAGTTCCTAGTCCTCGTCAAGCTGGGCGAGGACCTCTGCGCTGATGTCTGCGTTGGAGTAGATGTTCTGGACGTCGTCCAGGTCCTCCAGCGCGTCATAGAGCCGCATGAACTTGCGGGCGTGCTCGACATCGAGTTCCACCTGCATGGAGGGGACAAAGCCGGCCTCGTCGGAGTCGTACTCGATACCGGCTTCGGCCAACGCCGTGCGGATGGCGGGAAGGTCCGCGGGGTCGGAGATGATCTCGAAGGTTTCGCCCTCGTCCTTGACCTCCTCGGCCCCGGCTTCCAGCACGGCCATGAGCAGGTCATCCTCGGTGAGGCCGTTCTTGGGAAGGTCCACGATGCCCTTGCGGGTGAACATGTAGGCCACCGAGCCGGGGTCGCCCATGTTGCCGCCGTTGCGGCCCACGGCAAGGCGGACCTCGGAGGCGGCACGGTTTTTGTTGTCCGTGAGGCACTCGATCAGGATGGCCGTGCCCTGGGGGCCGTAGCCTTCGTACATGATGGTCTGGTAGTCGACGGCGTCGCCCAGCAGGCCTGCGCCGCGCTTGATGGCCCGTTCGATGTTGTCCGCAGGCACCGAGGTCTTCTTGGCCTTTGTGACGGCAAGTTCAAGGGACGGGTTGCCGACAATGTCGGCACCGCCGATGCGGGCGGCGACTTCAATGTTCTTGATGAGTTTGGCGAACGACTTGGCACGGCGGCTGTCAATGATGGCTTTTTTGTGTTTCGTGGTCGCCCATTTGGAGTGGCCTGACATGGTTACGCTTCTCCTCTAATCATTCGAATAAAAAGTTCGTGGATGCGGCGCTCACCCGTCACTTCCGGATGGAAGGAGGTGGCCAGCAAGTGCTGCGAACGAACGGCTACCGCACGGACTTCTGGTTCAATCCTAGCGTTTTGTCCATCCGGGGGCAGTTCCACGCTGGCAAGCACTTCCACGGCGCCCCCCACCCGTTCCACCCAGGGTGCCCGGATGAACACGGCGTGGACTGGTTCGTCCGCTTCGCCGGCGCGTGCCAGGGCGCTGAATTGCAGCTCCGTTTCAAAGGAGTCCACCTGCCGGCCAAAGGCGTTGCGCCGCACCGTGATGTCCAGGCCGCCCAGTGTCTGCTGCGGATTCCCGTCCATGTCGCGCGCCGGGTCTGCAATGTCGTTGGCCAGCAGGATCATGCCGGCGCAGCTGCCATACACCGGCAGCCCTCCGTGGATGCGCTCCACCAGCGGCTCGCGCAGGCCAAAAATCCTGGTGAGCTTGTCGATGGTGGTGGATTCACCTCCGGGAAGCACCAGCCCGTCCAGGTCCGCCAGCTCGCCGGGGCGCCGGACCCCCACCACCCTGGCCCCGCAGGCCTCAATGGCGCGGGCGTGCTCGCGGACATCGCCCTGGAGGGCCAAAATGCCGATCAGGGGCTGGGTGCGGGTGGTGGAAATTGCCTGGGTTAAGTCGGTGAGAGTCACTTTTCCATCATAGTTCGGCCCAGGGTCGCCAACATCACATGCCCAGCCGGCGGGGCCGCCTGGCCGCCTGGCAGGCCGTGAGCAAGTAGCATTGTGCGAGGACTGACGTACTAAAGATGAGGTAAACCAAGTATGTGCGGAATCGCCGGTTACTACGGTTATGGGGAAGACGAAACCCTCCTGCATGCCATGAATGCGTGCATTGAGCACCGCGGCCCCGATGGCGAGGGCATCTACGCCAACGGCAACGTGGGACTGGCCCACCGCCGGCTTTCCATCATTGACGTGGCCCACGGCCAGGAACCCATGTTCAGCGCCGACGGCGAAACCGTGCTGGTCTACAACGGCGAGGTGTACAACTACCTTGACCTGCGGGCCGAGCTCGAGGCCCTGGGGCGCTCCTTCTCCACCAAGTCGGACACCGAAGTGGTGCTGCAGGCGTACGAGGAATGGGGAGACGCCGCGTTCGACAAGTTCAACGGCATGTTTGGCTTCGCCATCCACGACCGGAAGAACAACCGGCTGGTCCTGGCCCGCGACCACTTTGGCATCAAGCCCCTCTACTACGCCACCGCCGGCACGCCCGAAGCCCCCGCGCTGCTGTTCGGCTCGGAAATCAAGCCCCTGCTGGCTGCCGGGAAGATCGATGCCGCAGTCAATGAGCGGATTCTATTCCGCTACCTGCAGTTCCGGATCCACGACGAGGAAGCCGAGACATTCTTTGCCGGCATCCACAAGCTCATGCCCGGCGAAAAGCTGGTGCTCAGCACGGTGGACACCGAAGCAGGACCGGCCGGCACCATCACCGTCAGCCCCTACACCCGGCTGAAGGAGGAACTGTCGGAGCTCGCCAAGATTGAGACCCCGTACTCGCCGGCCGTCATTGAGGAGTACCGCCAGCGCTTCACCGAGGGCGTGCGCCTGCGCCTGCAGTCCGAGGTCCCTGTTGGAACGGCCCTCTCCGGAGGCCTGGACTCGTCAGCCGTGGTGGCCACCATCAACAAGCTCATGCAGGAAAACGCGGCCGCCACTGATTCCCTCGGCGCCAAGCAGCAGACGTTCTCCGCCATTTTCCCCAACTCCATCAACGATGAGGAAAAGTACGCCGACGCCGTCCTGGCCCGTTGCGAAGGCAATGTCACCAGCCACAAGATCCGCCCGCAGGCCTCCGAGTTCGTGGCTGACCTGGAGGACTTTGTGCGCACCATGGAGGAGCCCATCATCTCCTCCGGGCCGTACGCCCAGTACCAGGTGATGCGTGAAGCCTCCAAGCACGTGACAGTGCTGCTGGACGGCCAGGGCGCCGACGAAATGATGGCCGGCTACATCCCCTACTACTTCGCCTACCTGCGCCAGCTGAAGAAGAGCGGTGCGAATGCCAAGCTGGCCAAGGAGCTCGCCTCCAGCGCGGACATCCTGCTGCGCCTGGCCCGCTTCCGCATCCAGGGCATGCTGACGTTCAAGAAGGACGCCGGCATTGCCCCGCTGCTGGACAAAAAGTTTGTCGCCGCCCACAAGGCCGAGAAATTCTCCAACATCCCGGACAACCTCAAACTGCGCCTCATCGACGACCTCTTCCACAAGTCACTGCCGGCCGTGCTGCGCTACGAGGACAAGAACACCATGCGCTTCTCCCTGGAGGGCCGCGTGCCGTTCCTGGACAAGGAAGTGGTGAAGTTCCTCTTCAGCCTGGACGACGAGTCCATCATCAAGGGCGGCTGGAACAAGCGGATCCTGCGCGATGCCACCCGCGAACTTCTGCCGGAGATGATCAGCAACCGCCGCAACAAGATCGGCTTCACCACACCCGAAGCCGAGTGGTTCTCGCTCATGAAGGAAAAGATTTATGAGATCTTCCTTTCCTCTTCCTTCGGCTCCCGCCCGTACTGGAACCAGGACCACGTCATCTACGCCTTTGAGGAGTACCTCAGCGGCAAGAGCGCCGGCTCCACCATGGTGTTCTGGCGCCTGATCAACACCGAGCTGTGGCTGCGCGAGTTCTTTGACGAGCCGCCCGTCCTCGCCGGCATCGTGGGCAAGAGCGACTACATCCCCAATGCCGACAAGCAGCTCGACATCGTGCTGCCCGGCGCAGCCGGCACCTTCCGGCGCTATCCGCTGCGTACCGAAGTCTTCTACAAGGAAACCGACTTCGACCCCGCCGTCGTGAGCTATGTGAAGCGCTTCTTTGACGGGCTGCCGGAAGCCGGCGGCGACCACGGCACCGCCACCGCAGACACCCCGTGGTACCTGTTCCTCTCGGAAAAGATCGTGGCCATGACCCAGGGCCGCTCCATCCCGGTCTGGGACATCAAGGTTTCCGGCGCAGCACGCTTCTTCTCCAAGTTCGTCACCCGCAACCCCGGGGGAATCGGCCTGGCCAGCCCCTGGTCCATGCAATTGGCCATCGACGAGGTGGGGCTGCCGCGCATCATGTACGCGTCCGCACGCAGCGTCATCGGCAAGCTGCAGGGCAAGTCCGGCGTGTTCTATGAGGTGGTGGGCCACAACATCAACGCGATCGACGGCGCTGCCGGCTACCAGGTGGGGACCTCCACCCACTCGGTGAAGTACGCCCCGCTTGACCCCGACGGCGTCGCCTCCCGCCTGAGCAGGCTCGTCAGGGAGAGCGTACCGGCCGAGTACGCCAAGACGTTTGCCGGCACTGCCATCATGGATGCCAACGACCTTGGCGTGGTGGCCCTGGGACACGACACCAAGCTGGGCAAGGAAACCCTGGAAAACATCTTCCGCGACAACCCGCAGGGCCAGACCACGGAGACCACGCCCATGTCCCTGGTCTTCACCCAAAAGTAGCCGCCTGCCGCAGTGAAGGAATCCCATGGTCACGATTGCCGATTGCCAGCGGACCCAGCATGCCTGGTTCAAGGCCCTGGCGGAGGCAACGGGCGGGAGGTCATTTTCCACCCACCGCATGGAATGGGTGTGGCTGCCGGAAACCCGGGAAATGCTGTGCCTGTTTCCTACGGAGATCACCGAATCCGGCTTGCTGCCGGCCATGGCGGAGGCCCGGCGGCGCGGGGCCGCCACCGTGGGAATCTGGTTGAATGCCGCCGTTCGCGAGGGCATTCTTCCCCGTCACCGCTTTGAGCGCGGCTGGCAGCCGTGGTGGATGACGGCGCCCGTGGACGCGGGAATTCCTGCCGAGGGGCCTGCGGATGAACGTGTCACTCTCACCTGCGTGGCGGAGAACCAGGCGTGGCTCGCCACTGCACGGTTGGGCGGCGAATGGGCCGGCCGCGCATATGCCTTCATGCCCCCGGAGCAAGGCGGCAAGCACTTGGCCGGCATCTATGACATGGAAGTCGCGCTGGACCACCGGCGCACAGGCCTGGGCACGGCACTCCTGGACAGGCTGGCCGTGACGGCCGCCATTGCCGGTGCTGAGCACCTGCTGCTCAACGCCACCCCGGAAGGGCAGCGCCTGTACCGGACGCGCGGCTTTGAGCTCGTTGGCAAGGGCCAGACCTGGTGGCACCACCTGCCCCATTAGGGGACGCGGGTTAACGCCGTCGGGCCTGCCGAAACCCTGGGGTTCCGACAGGCCCGTCAACCGGCGGCTTGGGTGTTACCAGCCGCGCTCGGCGAGGCGGTGCGGCTCGGGGATGTCGGCGACGTTGATGCCGACCATGGCCTCTCCCAGGCCGCGGGAAACGTCCGCGATGACCTTGGCGTCGTCGAAGAAGGTGGTGGCCTTCACCACGGCGGCGGCGCGCTGGGCCGGGTTGCCGGACTTGAAGATGCCGGAGCCGACAAACACGCCGTCGGCGCCGAGCTGCATCATCATGGCGGCGTCGGCCGGGGTGGCGATGCCGCCGGCGGTGAACAGGACCACGGGCAGCTTGCCGCTCGCGGCAACTTCCTTCACCAGCTCATACGGGGCTGCCAGTTCCTTCGCGGCAACGTACAGCTCGTCCTCCGGCAGGGCCGCCAGCTTGGCTATCTGGGCCCGGATCTTGCGCATGTGGCCCGTGGCGTTGGAGACGTCACCGGTGCCGGCCTCGCCCTTGGAGCGGATCATGGCCGCGCCCTCATTAATGCGGCGCAGCGCCTCGCCGAGGTTGGTGGCGCCGCAGACAAAGGGAACCTTGAAGTTCCACTTGTCGATGTGGTGCTCGTAGTCGGCCGGGGTCAGGACCTCGGACTCGTCCACGTAGTCCACCCCGAGGGACTCCAGGACCTGGGCCTCAACAAAGTGGCCGATCCGGGCCTTGGCCATGACGGGAATGGACACAGCGGCAATGATCGCGTCAATCATGTCCGGGTCGCTGGCACGGGACACGCCGCCCTGGGCGCGGATGTCGGCCGGCACACGCTCCAAGGCCATGACGGCAACGGCGCCGGCATCCTCGGCAATCTTGGCCTGCTCAACGTTGACCACGTCCATGATGACGCCGCCCTTGAGCATCTCGGCCATTCCACGCTTGACCCGGCTGCTGCCAGTCACCGCTGATACATCGCTTGTAGACACAAAAACCCCTCTGGGAAGGAACGAAAAAAGTTGGCTTGCCGGCGATCGGGTTCCGCCGCACGGGTACGCCCATTCTATTCCCGGAAACCCCGGGGGCTGAAACCGGCGTTACTTCCCGGCGGGTTGGCTGTCGTGGAGGGCCTGGCGGCGGACCGTGCCCACCCGCTGGAAAATGGTCACCAGGCTGGCAACGGCCAGGAGGACAAGCACGACGGCGAGCACGGCTTCGGGGATGCCCAGGCCTACCAGCCCGGTCGCCACGAGGACCACCACGAGGCGGTCGGAGCGCTCGGCAATGCCGACATTGGCGCTCATGCCCAGCCCCTCGGCACGGGCCTTGGCGTAGGAGACGATGGAGCCGAGCACCAGGCAGGTCAGGGCCATGGCGGCGATGAAGCTGTTGTGTCCGCCGGTGTAGAACCAAATCACGATGCCGGCAAAGACTGCGCCGTCGCCCACGCGGTCAAGGGTGGAATCCAGAAACGCCCCCCACGTGCCGGTGCGGCCCGTCATCCGGGCCATGAGTCCGTCAATAATGTCGGAAAAGACGAAAACGGTGATCACCACGGTGCCCCAGAACAGCTGGCCCAGGGGGTAGCCGACAAGTGCCCCGCCGGCCACGCCCAGCGTGCCGATGATCGTGACGGCGTCGGGGGAAACTTTCAGGCGCACCAGCAAGGCGGCAACCGGGGTGAAGATGGCTGCGAATAGCGCGCGGGCATACTTGTTCAGCATTGGATAACCTTATTCAACTTCTAGTCCTAAGCTCCCTGTTCAACCGTATCCCAGGCGGCCGCAACCTGGCTGCGGACGTCGCCGAGCGTCTGCGTGATGGCCTTGGTGCCGGCAATGATCGGCAGGAAGTTTCCGTCCCCGCCCCAGCGCGGAACAATGTGCTGGTGCAGGTGGGCTGCGATTCCAGCCCCGCCCGTAACCCCCTGGTTCATGCCCAGGTTGAAGCCGGAAGGGCCCGATACGGCCCGCAGCACGCGCATGGCCTGCTGGGAGAGGGCCGCAAACTCGGCAGTCTCCTCCACCGTCAGGTCCGTGTAGTCGGGGACATGGCGGTAGGGGCAGACGAGCAGGTGCCCCGGGTTGTACGGAAACAGGTTCAGCACCACATACGCCAGCTCCCCGCGGTGGACAATGAGGGATTCGGCGTCCGACCGTCCCGGGGCCTCGCAGAACGGGCAGTTGTGCGAACCGGTGACCTGTTCCTGCCCGCCCTTGACATAGGCGAGCCGGTGCGGCGTCCACAGCCGCTGAAAGGCATCAGGGACTCCCGGAAGCTCAAAGTCGTCCTGCATGGACGCCACACCCTGTTCGCTCACGCCGTGCGGTTCCTGACTGCTTCGACAATCCTGGCCACGGCCTCTTCAACGGGCACGCCGTTGTCCTGGCTGCCGTCGCGGAAGCGGAAGGAGACTGCCTTCGCGTCGGCGTCGTCCCCTCCGGCGATCAGCACAAACGGGACCTTGTCCTTGCTGGCCGTGCGGATCTTCTTCGGGAACCTGTCGCTGGAGACGTCCACCTCGGCGCGGATGCCTTCCTTCTTAAGCTGCGCAACGACGTCGAACATGTAGTCGTTGAACGCCTCGGCCACGGGGATGGCCACCACCTGAACCGGTGAGAGCCAGGCCGGGAAGGCCCCCGCATAGTGTTCGGTCAGCACGCCCATGAACCGTTCCACGGAGCCGAACAGGGCCCGGTGGATCATGACGGGGCGCTGGCGCGTGCCGTCGGCCGCCTGGTATTCCAGTTCAAAGCGCTCGGGGAGGTTGAAGTCCAGCTGGATGGTGGACATCTGCCAGGTGCGGCCCAGCGCGTCCTTGGCCTGCACGGAGATCTTCGGGCCGTAGAAGGCGGCGCCGCCGGGATCGGCCACGAGCTCCAGCCCCGACGCCGTGGCGACCTCGGCCAGCGTGGCGGTGGCTTCTTCCCACACGTCATCGGAGCCGACAAACTTTTCCGGGTCCTTCGTGGACAGTTCCAGGTAAAAGTCGTTCAGGCCGTAGTCCTTGAGCAGCGACAGCACAAAGTTCAGCGTGTTGGTGAGCTCATCCTTCATCTGCTCCTTGGTGCAGTAGATGTGTGCGTCGTCCTGTGTCATGCCGCGCACGCGCGTCAGCCCGTGGATCACCCCGGACTTCTCATAGCGGTACACCGAGCCGAACTCGAACAGGCGCAGCGGCAGCTCCCGGTAGGAGCGTCCGCGGGAGCGGAAGATCAGGTTGTGCATGGGGCAGTTCATGGGCTTGAGGTAGTAGTCCTGGCCGGGCTTGCGGACCTCGCCGTCCTCACCAATCTCCGCATCAACGTGCATCGGGGGGAACATGCCGTCCCGGTACCAGTCCAGGTGGCCGGAAACCTCATACAGGTTGGCCTTGGTGATGTGCGGGGTGTACACGAACTCGTAGCCGGCCTCGACGTGGCGCTTGCGGGAGTAGTCCTCCATCTCCTTGCGGATGATTCCGCCCTTGGGGTGGAAGACCGGCAGGCCGGAACCCAGCTCGTCCGGGAAGGAGAACAGGTCGAGTTCCACGCCCAGCTTGCGGTGGTCGCGGCGCTCGGCCTCGGCAATGCGCTCCTGGTATGCCTTCAGGGCGTCCTTGGTGGGCCAGGCCGTGCCGTAGATCCGCTGCAGCTGCTGGTTTTTCTGGTTGCCCAGCCAGTAGGCTGCCGAGCTGCGGGTCAGCGCGAAGGCGTTGGAGATCAGCTTGGTGTTGGGCAGGTGCGGGCCGCGGCAGAGGTCGCACCACACTTCCTCACCGCTCTTGCGGTCGATGTTGGCATAGATGGTGATGTCCCCGGCACCCACCTCAACATTGACGCCCTCGCCGGCCGTGTCGGCGTCGGACTTTTTGCCCAGCAGCTCCAGCTTGTAGGGCTCGTTGGCCATGGCCTCGCGGGCCTCGTCCTCGGAAACCACGCGGCGGGCGAACTTTTGGTTCTGGTTGATGATCTTCTGCATCATCTTCTCCAGCGTCTTCAGGTCCTCGGGCGTGAAGGGCTCGGCCACGTCAAAGTCGAAGTAAAAGCCGTCCGTGATGTACGGGCCGATGCCCAGCTTGGCATCCGGGCGCAGCTGCTGCACGGCCTGGGCCATGACGTGGGCGGTGGAGTGGCGAAGCACGTTCAGCCCGTCCGGGGAGTCCAAGGTGACGGGCTCGACGGCGGCGCCCTCCTCGAGGGGGCTGTCCAGGTCCGTCAGGACCCCGTTGACCCGGGCGACGACGACGTCGCGGCGTTCAAAGAACAGCTCGGCGCCGGTGGTGCCGGTGGCCACCGTCGTCGTCTCGCCGTCGACATTGATGGTGATCTGCGTATCCACTGGCACGTGTAACTCCTTGATTCGTCATGTCCGGCCATAAGTCCCGGCAACATACGGGGGGTGCTGGGGGCCTCCTTGATCGTATCGGTTTGCTGCTGCCCCAACCAACACCGGCTGCGGGAGGGGCAGTGAGGGCAGCTCGGCCAGGTCCCAGGCCTCCAGCGCCTGCAGGCTGATGCCGCGCGGGCCCGTCCGCCGGGTCAGGCCGCGGATCAGCAGCAGCCGGGTGCCAAACAGCAGCGGGCCTGACTTTTCCTGCGCCTCCGTGAAAAAGGTGGCGTCCACACAGCCGGTGCCGTCGTCGATGCTGATGAACACCACCCGCTTCCCCCCGCGCATGGGCGGAGTTTGGGTGGCCACCCGCACCCCGGCGACCAGCACCTCGGTGTTGTTGCGCAAGCCCAGCAGCTGGTCCGACTTTGTCACCCCCAGCTCCTTCAGCAACGCCGCATGGCTGTCCATCAGGTGGGCGCTGGCATCCAGGGAGAGCAGGTCCAGCTCCGTCCGCACCGTCTCCGCCAGGGTGGGGGCAGGCAGTTCCGCGGCAAGGGTGCCCAGTTCCAGCTCCCCCAGCGGCAGGTGCAGCTGCCCCTCCATGGGCTCGCTGCGCCTTGTCTGCCTGGCCGCAGGCAGGCTGTTCACGTGGGCAATGAGGTCGGCGCGGTTGGCGGTGTTGCCGCTCCCTTTTTGGGCTTCACGCTGCAGGGAATCCAGGGCGCCCAGCTGCGCCAGCCGCTTGAGGATGGGCCGGGACACCCTGGCACGGTCGCGGAGGTCTGCCAGCGAGTCATAGGGCTGGCCGGCCACAATGCGCTTGAGTTCAGTGCCGGAAAGCCCATAAATGTCCGACAGGCTCAACCGGATGCCCGTCACTGGCCCTTCCGCGGCTGCCAAACGTTCAGCCCGGTAATGCCCGGTGCTGGCATTGATGTCCAGTGGCAGGATGGGGATGCCCATGCGCCTTGCCTCGGCCACCAGCAGCCGCCGCGGGTACATTCCGGGATCGTGTTCCCACAGCCCCGCCAGGAATTCCGCCGGATGGTGCGCCTTCAGCCAGGCCGACTGGTAGGTGGGCATGGCGAAGGCCGCCCCATGTGCCTTGCAAAAACCAAAACTGCCAAAGGCCTTCAGCGTGCCCCACACCTCCTCAATGACGTCCGGGCTGTAGCGGCGTTTCCGGGTGGCATTCCGAAAGAACTCTTCCACGGCAGGCTCCTGCGAGGGGTTCCCCAGTTTGCGGCGGTACTCGTCGGCCTGTGAAAGGGTGCAGCCGGTCATGATGTGGAGGGTCCGCAACACCTGTTCATGGAAAACAGTCACCCCATGGGTTTCGGCCAGGGCCGGCATCAGGTCCGGATGGGCGTAGTGTGCCGGGGTGAACCCGGCCCTGTTTTCCAGGAACGGCTTCACCATGTTGGACTTCATGGGGCCGGGGCGGAACAGCGAGATGTCGATGATCAGGTCATTGAATTCGGCCGGCGCCATTTTGCCCACCAGTTCGCGCTGGCCCGGGGACTCGATCTGGAAGCACCCCAGGGTGTGTGTGCTGCGGATCAGTTCGTAGGTGGGTTCGTCGTCGAGCGGGACGGCGTCCAGGTCAATGGTTCCGTCCTCCCCCACATAGGCCGGTCCCTGCCCATTGCTGTCCACCGGGTGTTTGCCGGCGGCGACCACCTCCTCCTTGGAAGGGTGCAGGCGGATGACTTCGCGCACGGCGTATGCCATGGCACTTTGCATGCGCACCCCCAGGACATCGAGCTTGAGCATGCCCATGGCGTCCATGTCATGTTTGTCGAACTGGCTCATGGGCAGGCCCAGCCCGCTGGGCTGCACCGGGGTGCGGTTCAGCAGTGTGGAGTCCCCCAGGATCACCCCGCACGGGTGCATGGAGATGTGCCGGGGCAGGCGGTCCAGCCTTTCGGTCAGGTCCACGAGCATGTCCAGCTGGGCGCCTCCTTTCGGGGGCCGGTCATCCAGGGAATGCTCGGGCAGTGAGTTTTCACGCCGGGATTGCTCGACCCTGGCGGCAAAGTCACGCAGCTCGGGTTTTTCCGCCAGGGCTTCCCGGAAGGAACTGGCCGAGAACCGCCACAGCTGCTTGGCGATCCCGTCAACGTCCTCCTGCTCCATCCCCAGGGCCAGTCCGGCGTCCCGCACGGCACCCCGGGCCCGGTAGGCGTTTTGCATGCTCATCAAGGTCACCCGCTGGGAACCAAAGCGTTCAAAGATGCGCCGGTACACGGCATGCCGTTCGGCGCTTTCGACGTCCAGGTCGATGTCCGGCAGGGTGGAGCGGTCACGGGAGAGGAATCGTTCAAACAAGAGCCCGTTGGCGATGGGGTCCACGGCGCTGATCCCCAGCAGGTAGTTGACCAGCGACGACGCCCCGGAGCCCCGGGCAGCCCGGCGCACCCCCATGGTGCGGATCATTTCGGAGACTTCCGCGACTGTCAGGAAGTAGGAGGCAAACCCCAGTTCGTTGATGGTTTCCATCTCCCGGGTCAGCCGGTCCCGCACAGCGGCCAGCCGTCCGCCCTGCAGCCCGGGGAAGCGCCAGCCCAGCCCGGCGTCAACCCGCTGCCAGAGTTCGCGCTCCGCCGGCTGCGCCAGCCCCAGCACGCCGGGTTCAGGGGTGCTGGGTTGTTTCCAGCCGAGGTCATGGACCGGATCGAGGCGGCACTTGTCCGCCAGCTGGTGCGTATTGGCCCACAGGAGGGAAAGCTCCCGTGCGCCGAAGCCACCCTGGCGTCCGATTTCACGAACCATGGCATGCATGTCCGTGGCGCCCTTGAGCCAGCCCTGTCCGGTGGGCTGCAGGTCCGGCGCACGCCGCATGGGGGCGATGGCCCGGGCCGCGTCAAGAACATCAGCCGTGGGGGCGTCGTCCCGGGTGCAGTAGCGCACGGCATTGGCCAGCACCGCCGGCACGCCGAATTCCTCGGCCAGCTTCAGCATGCGCACCGCGTGGGTGGTGCTCAGGGCGGTGCCAGGTTCGCTGAAGTGGCTGACAATTTCCACCGCCATGCTGCCGGCGGGCATGATTGCCGCCCAGGCCTGAAACTTGGTGCGCGGCAGGAGATACCTGCGTCCGGCCATGGCAAGGCCCACATTGGAAAAGGGGCCAAGCAGGACTGTCAAGGCCGGTTCACCGGTTTCCGGATCCAGCACCCCGGCCGCCAGTTGCGCCATGGTGAGCCCAACGGGTCCCCTGGGCCGGGAGTGGGCTGAGGACACCAGCCGGCACAGGGCGGCATAGCCGGCACCGGCGGGCAGGTCCCTGCCCCCATGCGCCAAAATGGCCACCCGGCCACACTCCACCAGCCCGCGGCCGTCCTGCTCCGGACCCGGTCCCTGGCGTTGGCCAGGCTGTGGGGCCAGCCGCGGTCCCGGCGGGCCCCCAAGGCCTTGCCCGGCCTGTTCCAGCCCGCCTGGTTCCACGATGGCCAGGTCCACGCCCAGCAGCGGATCGATCCCGGAGGCCATGCAGGCCTTGACATGCTTGACCACCCCATACAGCCCGTCCCGGTCAGTGATGGCCAGTGCATCTGCTCCGTCCGCGGCCGCAGCCTCCACCAGATCGACCGGCCAGGAAACACCGTAGTGGGCGCTGTAAGCGGAGGCCGCATGGAGGTGTACGAATTTATGCCGGTTCTCAGGCACTGAAATCCTGCCCTTCCGCCAGCTCAACCACGGCATCATGGACCTTGATGATGCGCCACCGCTCCCCCGGCTGGTACCGCACCAGGTCGAAGGTGGTCAGGGCAGCACCGGCGGGTGCGCCGTCGCGGTGGACCTGGACCCGCCAGATTTGGCGGTCCACCAGCCCAATCCCATCCCCCCGGGCGGCCCGGGTTTCCTCATCCCACCAGTTCCGCCGCTGGTACCAGCACAGGGGTTCTGCCGCCAGGGTGTAACGGCGCCCCTGCCACAGCAAGTGCAGCGGCACGCCGGCTGTCGACAGGGACACCTCAACGGAGTCACTAAATGTGCCCACCCAAGCTGCCACCTCCGTCCATACCGCAAAAAACCCGGCCACCTCCGGCACCGCAGGGCGGTCCATGGAAGGAACATTATTACAGGGATTTCGAAAATTACTAGAATGTATATTCTAGTGTAATTCAGTGTACGCTCACATCACGCGGCATGAAAGCCGTCAATTGGGAAGCATCTCGCCGGGCCGGGCATTCACAGCAGCCGCAGGGCGTTATGTACATAGCTGCCAGGGCATGAGGCGTCTAGCATGGCTTTATAGTCATCGGCGTGACCACGCTGCTGGCGCAAAACGACTATAAGGAGCGTTCCATGACTGACATGGTCACCCTCATCGCCAGGACCACACCGTTGGAGCGCGAGCTCAAAACAACCTCCCGCACGGTGGAAGAAACAGACCTTCCCCGCCTGGGCGAACTGTACTTCACGGCCTATGACCCCGGAGTTGCCGGCGAATCGCTCCAAGCCGCCCTGGAAGACATCAAGGCCTCCATGGCCGGGAAGTACGGGAATTTTCTGCCGAACGCCTCCCATGTTGCGCTGGATGAAGACGGCAAAATCGTGGCAGCAATCCTTGTCGTGGAACGAGCCATCGGCAGCGACACGCCCGACGCCCCCTTTATCATTGAACTCATCACCGACCGCCTCCACCGCCGGCAAGGATTGGCCGAGGACCTGGTATTGGCCACCATGGACACCCTGTTCAACGACGGCCAAAAGGACGTGGCCCTGCGGGTGGAGGCCAGCAACTCGGCCGCCCTTGCCCTCTACCTGTCCCTGGACTTCCGCCGCTGGTCGCCCGAAGAGGGCGAGGACTGAGGCGGCGCTGCAGAGTGCCAACAGACCACACACAGGGGGCATCATGGAACAACGGCTGAATTTCATATCACTGGGGGTCCGTGACGTTTCGCGTTCCCGGGACTTCTACGTCACGGGACTCGGCTGCGAGGCACGGCTTGACGTCCCCGGTGAGGTCATTTTCCTCCAGGTCAACCATGGCCTCATTTTGTCACTGTGGGACAGGGCCGCCATGGCTGCAGAGCTTGGCACGGACCCAGCCGCCCTTGATGCCTGTCCCATCCCGCCTGTGACGCTCAGCCACAACGTGTCCAGCCCGGAGGCGGTGGACGCCGTGGTGGGACAGGCCCGCAAGGCCGGCGCCGCCGTCGTCCGCGACCCGGCGCGCCAGTCATGGGGAGGCTACAGCGGCTACTTCGCGGACCCGGACGGCTTCCGCTGGGAAGTGGCCTACAACCCCACCTGGGATGTGGACGACACGGGCCGCGTCACAGTTTAATTCCCCATGTGGATCCCCGCTGTGAACAGGCTGGGAATCTGCCCGAAATTGCTGCGCCCGCGACATGTCCCGCCAATTCCCCCAGCTTGGCGTGTGACCATTGGCTGTGCCCACACCCGTAGAGGACGGCACTTTCGCATGCACAGAGTAAGGCGGCCCCGGCCATGATCCCCATAGCAGTTGCAGCACTCCTGGTGCTCGTCGTCCTGGCGGGCGCCGCCCGGGCCGTCACGGCACCATCGGCTCCGGCCAGGGTGGATGGTGCCGCACTGGCAGTTGCCGCCCTCGCCCCGGGTGCAATGCTGTGGAGCTTGATAGGGTCTCCGGCTGCCGCCGCTGCCGCCGGCTGCGCGGGAATGTGGTTCCTCTGGCGGGTGGCTGCACCGGCGGGCAGAGGCGAACGCCCTCCCGGGACCGGGAGGGGGGCGGCAGTTTACCGCCTGCTATATTCGGCCGTCGCCCTGTGGGCCTCCCTGGCACTGAACACCGTGCACCATGCCGGTGCCAGCCAGGAACTGGCCACCATCATCCAACACATGGCAGTGGCCGTGATCCTGAGCCTCTCCTGCGCGGGCTGGCTGCTGGGCACCTTCGCCATGCCGAAGGATTCAGCGCCAAGAATCCAGCCGGCACTCGGGGTGCAGGAAGCCCTCGCCGCGGTGGCGCTGGCCCTGTGCCTGTTCAGCATTATCTAACGGGATGGTGCCGCAGCCGCTGGTCCGGCGGCCGGCCTGGCCTGACATTCGCTCAGGCCTGACGTGCCATGAGCTCCGGCGAATCGTTGCGAACATTGCCAACCTCGGGGCCCACCAGGTCCAGCACCCAACCGGCAGCCAGGCTGTAGGACTCTGCCAGGACTGCGTCCAAGACAGTTTTCGGCGTCGTATTTCCCGGGTCCAGCCATTCACCCAGGGTGTCCTGCCCCAGCGGAACAGGAAGCCGGTCGTGGAGGGTTGCCAGTTCGCCGTCGGGCGGTGAAGCCATGGTGAGGATGGTGCAGGACAGCAGCCACTGGCCCGGATCCCCGTCCGCCAGGGCCGGGTCCTTCCACCACTCGTACAGCCCGGCGAAGGAAATAAGCCGGCCGCCGGGATTGTGGACAAAGTACGGCTGTTTGGCGCCTCCGGGAAGCTTCTTCCATTCGTAGTACCCCTCCACCGGGACGGCGCAGCGCCTGGACTTGGCGGCGGTGCGAAAGGTGGGCTTCTCCAGGACTGTTTCGGTCCGGGCATTAAAGGCCCACACTCCCACCGAGGCATCCTTGGCCCAGCGCGGCACCAAACCCCACTTGGCCACGTGCACCTGCCTGTGGGCCACGCCGTCAACAAGCCGCTCCAGCACAATGGGCACATCCGAAGTCGGCGCCACATTCCAGGAAGCGCGCAGCTCCAGGTTCTCGTCCGCCTCGGCTTCCAGTTCCGCAACCAGGTCGCCCACGGCCCGGGCCATCACATATCGTCCGCACATGCCATCCATCGTGCCACTTCCGGCGCCCCAATGGCGGGAATAGCCGGGCGAGCCGGTAGCGTTGTGGCTACGACGGCACAGAAATAGATTCGTAGGAGAAATAACGTGGAATACACCCCGGAAACCGGCACCATCACGATGTTTTCGACCGTTTGGTGCGGTTACTGCAAGCGCTTGAAGAAGCAGCTAGACGCCAAGGGGATTGGCTACACCGAAATCAACATTGAAGACACTCCCGGCACCGCCGAATTGGTGGAGAAGCTGAACAACGGGAACCAGACTGTGCCCACCGTGATCTATCCGGACGGCTCCGCTGCAACCAACCCGTCCCTCAATGACGTCATGGCGAAGCTGGGAGTCTGAACCGCCTTCCCTTCCGCAAATACAAGGAGTAAGACATGGTCCACCTGGTCCAGGGCGCAGTCGTGTTGTCCAAGGATGCCCCCGTCACACTGCAAACTGTAAGGGTGCCGGACCCCGGCCCCGGCGAGGCGCTGGTGGACATCCTCACCAGCGGCGTGTGCCACACCGACCTGCACTACAAACAGGGCGGCATCAGCGACGACTTTCCCTTCCTGCTGGGCCATGAAGCCACCGGCGTGGTCAGCGCGGTGGGCCCGGACGTGAGCAATGTTGCACTGGGCGACAGGGTGGTGCTGAATTGGCGGGCCGTGTGCGGCACCTGCCGAGCATGCGCCAAGGGTCAGCCGCAATACTGCTTCAATACGGCCAATGCCACGCAGAAGATGACGTTGGAGGACGGCACCCCGCTGACTCCTGCCCTCGGCATTGGCGCGTTCATTGACAAGACCCTGGTCGCCGCGGGGCAATGCACCAAGGTGGATGCCGACGTTGATCCCGCCGCCGTCGGCCTGCTGGGCTGCGGCGTCATGGCGGGCATCGGGGCAGCCATCAACACGGGCGGGGTCAAGCGCGGTGACTCCGTGGCCGTGATCGGCTGCGGCGGCGTGGGTTCCGCAGCCGTTGCCGGCGCCGCCCTGGCCGGTGCCACCACCATCATCGCCGTGGACCGGGACCCGCGAAAGCTGGCAACGGCAAGGAAACTCGGCGCCACACACACGGTCGACTCGGCCTCAGAGGATGCAGTGGCGGCCATCCGTGGACTCACGGGCGGATTCGGCGCCGACGTGGTGATTGACGCCGTGGGACGTCCCGAGACGTACCGGCAGGCGTTCTACGCCCGCGACCTGGCCGGCACGGTGGTGCTGGTGGGCGTGCCTGCACCGGAGATGCTCCTGGAGCTGCCCTTGCTGGACGTGTTTGGGCGCGGTGGCTCCCTCAAGTCCTCCTGGTACGGGGACTGCCTCCCGTCCCGTGACATTCCAATGCTGATCGAGCTCTACAAACAGGGCCGCTTGGACCTTGACACATTCGTCAGCGAACGAATCACCATCAACGACATTGATGCCGCGTTCACCAGGATGGGGCAGGGTTCCGTGCTTCGATCAGTCGTAGAACTCCAAGCCCGGCCCCAGACGGACCTCAGCTCTCCGTAAGCAGTTTTGCGTGGCGGGCGTAGACGGCCAGCACGGCTGCCTCCACGGCGTCCACGGTGATGCCCGGGACCAAGTCTTCCGCCGCCCCGGCGGTGTGCGGGTCCCATTCCAGGCCCAGGGCGCTGTAGGTATCAACGAGCACATCCCGGATGGGTGCAGAATTTTCCACCACAATCACCGAGCTGAACAGCCAGGCCCCTGCCACGACGCGCTGGGCCGTGCCTGCCAGCTTGAGGGCGCCCTCCAGACCCCTGCCAGGCCCGGCCGCGGGCCCGGGAACCCGCCCGAACACGCTGAACTCGCCGGGGCAGTACTCGCCGGGAATTTCCCCTACGCCTGCGTCAAGCCCCAGTGAGCGCAGTGCCTCCGTGAACAGTTCACCAAAAAAGCCAAACCTGGCCTTGGCGCCCGCAATGGCGTCCGCCTCGGGCTGGATGTGGTCCACCACCAGCGTGCCCTCGTGGTAGGCCGCAGCCCTGCCGCCTGCCCGCCGCACGGCCGGGACGAACCCGCGGGCTGCGGCTGCACGGGCGGCCTTGGCGTAGCCCGGCAGGCGGGTGTCTCGCTGGCCAAATGCGACGGTGGGCTGGGGGCGGTAAAGGCGCAGCATGGCCGGCCGCGCCCCGCTGCGGACCTCTGACAGCAGGTCCAGGCCACGATTGAGGTCGGCCCCGGCACCCAGGGTCTCCTGCTGCCTGTGGACCACGAGTGAGGCGGCCATCAGGCCGGGGCTGTCTGCTGTCATTTGGCGTCGGGAATGGGGCGGACCGTCAGGATCTGTTCGGAACGGCCGAACGGGCCCTTGATGTCGTGCAGGACGGATGATGTCAGCCCGACGCCGTCCGCCGCAAACGTCACATGCGTCTCCAGGCCAAGCCACTCACCCACAGGTTCACGGTGCACGTGGACGGACAGGTCCACGTTGGGGAACATGTAGCCTCCCGGTCCCGGCACCACCCGTGCTGAAATGCCGTTGGCACTGTCCACCAGCCCGAGGAGGCGGACCAGCGGGGACGTGGGAACGCCGTCGAGCATGGAATAGGGGCTGCGCAGCCATGCCCGGCCGCGGCCCGGGCGGTGCCCTGGTTCGACCCTGCCCTCAAGGCTCCTGATGAAGCCGCCTGGCCAAATCTCCATGCCGTCCCACGGCTCAGCATCATCCGGGCTGCCCATGGAGGGGTCCTCCAGTGCTTCCACGGCCCCGGTATCTCCGGTCTGCAGGCGCCAGGCAGTCACGCGCACGGTGGGGCGGCCGTGCGCGACAAGTTCGGCCTGCAACAGCTCGATCGTCTTGCCGGGGCGCAGCATGGTGGTCTCAATGGAGAAGGGGCCGGCAGGAATCAAGCCCAGGATGTCAAAGTTGAACCGAACCAGCCTCATGCCATCCCGCGGCTGAAACTGCTCCAGCGCGTGCACCAAAACACCTGTCACCGGGGCCATGTGCTGTTCATGGGGGTTCCATGCACCTTGGGTGTGGATGGTGGATTCATAGTCTTCGCCGCCCAAGTGGCGGTAGTACGAGGTGGCCTCAACGGCCGACAGTGAGGTGGATTGGTGCATGCCTAAGACTCTACCTGTTCTCAGGCGCTGCCCACTGGGCCCTCCGGCGCCGTCTGGTTGCCGGCCGGGTTCATGACGGGGTTCATGACCGGGTTCATGACGGGGCAGTCCGCCAGGGCTGAGCTGTCCAGTTTCCTGCGGCGGGCCACCCGGACCAGGTGCAGGCCCAGGACGGCGGCGGCCGCCAACACGGCCAAGGAAATCAACGCGACGGGCGAACCGGCGGCTGCAGCCACGGCAGCGTCAAATGCTGCCAGCCCCACAGTGGCGTAGATGGCCGCCCAGGCCAGGGCGCCCACCACGGTAGCAGGAATGTAGCGTCGCAGCGGCATCCTGGCCAGGCCCGCGGCCATGTTCACGGCCGTCTGCACGCCAATGGTCAAGAAACTCACACTGACGGCTGGCGCACCCCATCGGGCAATCGCCGCCTCGGCGCGGGCCACGGACGGGGACTTCAGGTACTTTTGAAGCCGTGTCTTCCGGCCGCCGGCGGCCACGCCACGGCCGGCCCAGTAGGTGGCATTGGAACGAAGCATCACCACCGCAAACAAGAGCAGGTACGCCCACGCAAAGGGCAGGGAGGCGATCGTGTCCATCATGAGCGCGCCACCCCCTGGGAACAAACGAGAATTCAGCGACAGAAACCTGCGCTAATTTACTCCGTCCATCTTAGCCAACGAACGCGAAGTTCAGCTAATTGCCCGGAGGTGATCCGCACCGCACTGGCGCTGTCGCGGCTGGTGGGCGCGGCGTAGCATCGATAGGGAATGTTCCGCCGCAGGTCCAAATGGGCGGCACGTCCAAATGGGCGGCAAGGCGCGGGAGGCGACGATGGCTGGGTCCGAAATGTCAACCACATGCTGCATCGTGGGTGCCGGGCCCGCCGGCATGATGCTGGGCTTGCTGCTGGCCCGGGCGGGCGTAGACGTTGTTGTCTTGGAAAAGCATGCAGATTTCTTTCGTGATTTCCGCGGCGACACCATTCATGCCTCCACACTTGACCTGATAGACCAGCTTGGCCTGAGAGAGGAATTCCTGCGGATTCCACAAAACAGCATCACCACGCTGGATGTCGTAGTTGGGGGGACGCGCCTGACTCCCGTGGACTTCGGCACACTGCGGGGGCCGAACAAGCGCATAGCCCTCATGCCACAGTGGGACTTCCTGGACCTCCTTGCCCAGGAAGGGCGCACACTCGACAATTTCCGCCTGTTGATGGAGACCGGGGCAACGGGGCTGCTCCACGACGGTGCCGAAGTCACCGGCGTGCAGGCTGCGGGCCCCGAGGGCGCCCTGGCAATCGCCGCAGACCTTACGGTCGCTGCCGATGGCCGCGGCTCCACGATTCGAGGGGCGGCCGGCCTGCACCCGAAGGCGCTGGGCGTTCCCATCGATGTCCTCTGGTTCCGCCTGCCCACTCCCCCGTCACCGCCACCGGACACCTTGGGATACCTCCGCAATGGCTCCATTCTCATCACCATCCCCCGCACCGGCTACTACCAGATGGGCCTGCTGATCCCCAAGAACGGCTTCACCACGATCAAGGCCGGCGGGCTGGACGCGTTGAAAGCGCACATCCGCACGAATACGCCATTCCTTGCGGCGGCCGCGGAATCCCTGCGGGACTGGGACCAGATCCGGCTCCTCTCGGTGCAGCTGGACCGCCTCCCGGACTGGTCGGTGCCGGGCCTGCTTTGCATAGGCGATGCGGCCCATGCAATGAGCCCCGTCTTTGGGGTGGGCGTCAACTATGCGGTGCAGGATGCAGTGGCCGCCGCCCGCCTGCTGGCGCCGCCCCTCCTCGCCGGCCTCCCCACGGCCAATGCCATGCGACGTTTCCAGCGCCGGCGCGAGTGGCCGGTGCGCCTGATGCAGCCGCTGCAGGCACAGGTCCACAAACTGCTTGCAGGGGCGGGCGGCGTGGACTCGATGCCGCCGTGGCAGGCACGTCTTGCCACATTGGCGTCAAAGGCAGCCCGGCCCATCACGGCCCGCCTCGTCGGACGGGGTTTCCGGCCCGAGCGGCTCCGCCGGAAAGGCCGAAAGGACCTCCGGAGGTGAGTTAGCGCACATTAACTGATTTAGTACTAGCATCATCACATGACCACTGATGTTCAGACTTCCTACACGTCCGGCACGTCCACGATTCCGCTTCTGGGTGACACCATTGGGGCCAATTTCCTCCGTACTGCCACGCGCTTCCCCGATCGCGATGCCCTGGTGGACATGCCGTCCGGCAGGCGGTGGAGCTACGCCGCACTCAACAACGACGTCGATGCCCTGGCCCGCGGCTTGCTCGCCGTCGGGGTCGGCAAGGGTGACCGGCTGGGCATCTGGGCACCCAACGTCCCCGAATGGGTGCTCATCCAGTATGCGACGGCAAAGCTTGGCGTGATCCTGGTCAATGTCAACCCGTCCTATCGCGCCCACGAATTGAAGTATGCCGTCCAGCAGTCGGGCATGCGCATGATCGTGGCACTGCCCCAATTCGCCGGCTCCGAGTACCAGGCCATGATCGAGCAGGTCCGCCCTGACTGCCCGGAGCTGACGGAGGCCGTCTACATCGGGACGCCTTCCTGGGACGCGCTCGTGGCGGGCGGGAAGGCAGTGGCCAGTGACGCCGTCGAACGCGCCATGGCAGAACTGGGCACCGACGAGCCCATCAACATCCAGTACACCTCCGGGACCACGGGCTACCCGAAGGGAGCCACACTCAGCCACCACAACATCCTCAACAACGGCTACTTTGTGACGGAAACCATCGGGTTCACAGAAGCGGACAGGCTGTGTGTGCCGGTGCCGTTCTACCACTGCTTCGGCATGGTCATGGCCAACCTGGGGGCCTCGACGCACGGGGCGGCCATCGTCATCCCGGCGGCGTCCTTCAATGCAGCGGCCACCCTGCAGGCCGTCCAGTCGGAACACTGCACCGCCCTGTACGGGGTTCCCACCATGTTCATCGCCGAGCTCAACCTGCCCGACTTCGCCACCTACGACCTCTCGAGTCTGCGCACCGGCATCATGGCAGGCTCCCCCTGCCCCGTCGAGGTGATGAAGCGGACCATGACTGAAATGCACATGGAGGGTGTCTCGATTGCCTATGGCATGACTGAGACTTCGCCAGTGTCGATGCAAACCCTGATGGACGACGACGTCGCCCACCGCACGGAGACCGTGGGCCGGGTGCACCCGCACCTCGAGGTCAAGATCGTGGACCCGGCGACCGGGCTGACCGTCCCCCGCGGGACCCCCGGCGAGTTTTGCACGCGCGGATACTCGGTCATGCTGGGCTACTGGAACGATCCCGAAAAGACTGCCGCCGCCATTGATCCGGCCCGCTGGATGCACACAGGCGACCTGGCCGTCATGCTGGAGGACGGCTACACCAACATCGTGGGCCGCATCAAGGACATGGTGATCCGGGGCGGGGAAAACCTGTACCCGCGCGAAATCGAGGAATTCCTGTACCAGCATCCGGACATTGCCGATGTGCAGGTCATTGGCGTTCCCGATGAAAAGTACGGCGAGGAGCTGTGCGCCTGGATCCTCATGAAGCCCGGCACCGAACCGCTTGACCAGGCCGCCGTCGCAGCATTCTGCGAGGGGCACCTTTCCCGGCACAAAGTGCCCCGATACGTGCTTGTCGTGGATGACTTCCCGATGACCGTCACGGGCAAGGTGCGCAAGATGGACATGCGTGAACGGACAGTGGAGATTCTGGGTTTGGGCAGCTAAGCCCCCGGCAGACGGCGCCTCAGCCCGGGCCAGGCGCTCGCGAAGCCCGGGTGCAGCGGCAGCCGGGCGACGCCGTCGGGCTTCACCCATTCCAGCGCCAGGCTTTCCGGGTCGCTGACAATTGCCTCAAACGGCGTCCTTGCCAGCACGGCCACCGTGGTGTAACTCCAGTAGCCGACGTCGAAGACGGAGGTGAACAGCAGCTCCACATTCAGGCGGGGCACACCGGCCTCTTCCCACGCCTCACGCAGGGCGCCGTCCACGGCTGCTTCCCCCTCATGGAGGGCGCCGCCGGGCAAGCCCCACGTGCCGCCGTGGTGTGACCAGATGGCCCGGTGCTGCAGCAGGATTCCGCGGCCGGCGTCGAAAACCAAGAGCCCGGCAGAGCCAAACTTGCCCCAAAACTTTCCCGCCGCCCCGTCCACCCAGGCGTCGCCGGGGTCGCGGGCACCGGTGATGTGCCCCGGGCGCACAACAGCCGCGGCATCCCGGATGAAACGGGCTGCCGCGGCTGTGTCGCCGGCTTCTGCAGGCTCAGGCATGGACAAGGGCTAGAAGTCCCAGTCGTCGTCTTCGGTGTTGACGGCCTTGCCGATCACGTAGGAGGAACCGGAACCGGAGAAGAAGTCGTGGTTCTCGTCCGCGTTTGGGGACAATGCGGAGAGGATGGCAGGGTTCACATCGGTCACGGCGGACGGGAACATGGCCTCGTAGCCGAGGTTCATCAGCGCCTTGTTGGCGTTGTAGTGCAGGAACTTCTTGACGTCTTCGGCCAGGCCGACGGAGTCGTAAAGGTCGTGCGTGTACTGCACTTCGTTCTCATATAGCTCGTACATCAGCTCGAAGGTGTAGTCCTTCAGCTCCGCCTTGCGCTCTTCGGAGAGCCCTTCCAGGCCCTTTTGGTACTTGTAGCCAATGTAGTATCCGTGCACGGCCTCGTCGCGGATGATGAGGCGGATCAGGTCGGCGGTGTTTGTCAGCTTGGCGCGTGATGACCAGTACATGGGCAGGTAGAAGCCCGAGTAGAACAGGAAGGACTCCAGCAGGGTGGAGGCGATCTTGCGCTTGAGCGGATCGTCGCCGTAGTAGTACGACTCTATGATCTGCGCCTTCTTCTGCAGGTTCACGTTCTCGACCGACCAGCGGAATGCCTCGTCGATTTCCTTCGTGGAGCACAGGGTGGAGAAGATCGAGGAGTAGCTCTTGGCGTGCACGGACTCCATGAACGCGATGTTCGTGTAGACGGCTTCCTCATGCGGGGTGATGGCGTCCGGGATCAGCGAGACGGCGCCGACAGTGCCCTGCAGCGTGTCCAGCAGGGTGAGTCCGGTGAACACGCGCATGGTCAGCAGCTGCTCATCCGGAGTCAGGGTGGCCCACGACTGGGTGTCATTGGACAGCGGCACCTTCTCCGGCAGCCAGAAGTTGTTGACCAGGCGGTTCCAGACTTCCACGTCCTTCTCGTCCTCAATGCGGTTCCAGTTGATGGCCACAACGTGGTTCGCCAACTTCAGCTTGTCCGGTGTCATCGTTGCTTCTTTCCTTGTAAAAGTCCTGGCGGCCACGCGGGCCAAGTCAATCTTAAGCCGAAGGCACGACGGCGGAAGGCGCCCGCCGTCGTGCTGTTCAGTTGGGTGGTGCTACAGCATGCAGCTGACGCAACCCTCCACCTCAGTGCCTTCCAGCGCGAGCTGGCGGAGGCGGATGTAGTAGATGGTCTTGATGCCCTTGCGCCATGCATAGATCTGGGCCTTGTTGATGTCACGGGTGGTGGCGGTGTCCTTGAAGAACAGCGTCAGCGACAGGCCCTGGTCCACGTGCTGGGTGGCGGCGGCGTACGTGTCGATGATCTTCTCGTAGCCAATTTCGTAGGCATCGTGGTAGTAGTCAAGGTTTTCGTTCGTCAGGTACGGGGCCGGGTAGTAGACGCGGCCCAGCTTCCCTTCCTTGCGGATCTCAATCTTCGACGCCACCGGGTGGATGGAGGAGGTGGAGTTGTTGATGTAGCTGATCGAGCCCGTGGGCGGGACGGCCTGCAGGTTCTGGTTGTAGATGCCGTGTTCCATGACGGAAGCCTTCAGCTGGCGCCAGTCGTCCTGCGTGGGGATGTGGATGCCGTCGAACAACTCAGCTACGCGCTCGGTCTGGGGAACCCATTCGGCGTCCGTGTACTTGTCGAAGAACTCGCCGGAAGCGTACTTCGACTTTTCAAACCCGGCAAAGGTGGAACCTGTCTCCATCGCGATCATGTTCGAGGCGCGCAGGCAGTGGTAGAGCACCGTGTAGAAGTAGATGTTGGTGAAGTCCAGGCCTTCTTCGGAGCCGTAGTGGACGTGCTCGCGGGCAAGGTAGCCGTGCAGGTTCATCTGGCCCAAGCCAATGGCGTGCGACTGGTCGTTGCCCTTGGCAATGGAGGGCACGGAGCCGATGTGGGACATGTCGGAGACGGCCGTCAGGGTGCGGATGGACGTCTCGATGGTGCTGCCGAAGTCCGGAGAGTCCATGGTCTTGGCAATGTTCAGGGAGCCGAGGTTGCAGGAAATGTCCTTGCCGGTCTCGTCGTAGGACAGGTCGTCATGGTAGCTGGTGGGTGCGGAAACCTGGAGGATCTCCGAGCACAGGTTGCTCATGATGATCTTGCCGTCGATCGGGTTGGCCCGGTTCACGGTGTCTTCGAACATGATGTACGGGTAGCCGGACTCGAACTGGATTTCAGCCAGTGTCTGGAAGAATTCACGGGCCTTGATCTTGGTCTTCTTGATCCGGGCGTCGTCCACCATCTCGTAGTACTTTTCGGTGACCGAGATGTCGGAGAACGGCACGCCGTAGACCTTTTCCACGTCGTACGGGGAGAACAGGTACATGTCCTCGTCGCGTTTGGCCAGGTCAAAGGTGATGTCCGGGACGACGACGCCCAACGACAGGGTCTTGATGCGGACCTTCTCGTCGGCGTTTTCACGCTTGGTGTCCAGAAAGCGGTTGATGTCCGGGTGGTGGGCGTGCAAGTACACCGCGCCGGCGCCCTGGCGGGCGCCGAGCTGGTTGGCGTAGGAGAAGCTGTCCTCGAGGAGCTTCATGACGGGGATGACGCCGGAGGACTGGTTCTCGATCTGCTTGATCGGTGCACCAACTTCGCGGATGTTGGTCAGGGCGAACGCCACGCCGCCGCCGCGCTTGGACAGCTGCAGGGCCGAGTTGATGGAGCGCCCAATCGACTCCATGTTGTCTTCGATGCGCAGCAGGAAGCAGGAAACAAGCTCGCCGCGCTGCTTCTTGCCGGCGTTCAGGAACGTGGGGGTGGCGGGCTGGAAGCGGCCTTCGATGATTTCATCGACCATCTTGATGGCCAGTTGCTCATTGCCGCGGGCCAGGTGCAGGGCGACCATGCACACGCGGTCTTCGTAGCGCTCCAGGAAACGGTTGCCGTCAAAAGTCTTCAGCGTGTAGGACGTGTAGAACTTGAAGGCGCCCAGGAATGTCTCAAAGCGGAACTTCTTCTTGTACGCGTGGTTGTAGAGGTCGCGGATGAAGTTCATTGTGTACTGGTCAAGCGTTTCGCGCTCGTAGTACTCGTTCTTCACCAGGTAGTCCAGCTTTTCTTCCAGGTCATGGAAGAACACCGTGTTGTTGTTCACGTGCTGGAGGAAGTACTGGCGGGCGGCGGCGCGGTCGGCGTCGAACTGGATCTTGCCCTCGGAGTTGTACAGGTTAAGCATGGCGTTCAGCTCATGGTAGCCAAGGCCCTCCCACGCGGCGGGCATGTCCTTTGACGGCTTCACGGCCGAGTCTGCTGCTGAGACAATCGTGTCCAAAATTCTTCCAATCCTTCGTGAACGCGGTCCACGTCTTCCGACGTTCCCATCAATTCAAAACGGTAGAGATGCGGTACTTTGCATTTGACCGAGATAACGTCCCCGGCCAGACAGTAGGTTTCACCAAAATTTGTGTTGCCGGCGCCAATGACGCCGCGGATCAATTCCCGGTTTCCGGAAACGTTGAGGAACTTGATGACTTGCTTTGGGACAGCCCCGTGCCCGGTGTCGCCGCCGTAGGTCGGCAGGACCAGGACAAAGGGCTCAAGGGCTGTCAGGGTCTCTTCATGGGTGTAGAGCGGGAGGCGCGCTGCATCCATGTGAAGCTTTTCAACAAACCGGTGGGTGTTGTCGGAGATGGAGGAAAAGTAGACCAGGCTGCTGGAGGTGGGCCTTCCGGTTTCCCGGTTCACAGCTGGTTTCGCTGCAACGGCTGACATGGTCTTCGCTTCCTGCGCTGCTTGAATACTTTTACATGGTCCTGCTGTTGTGGAGCCGACCATTTGACGGTCAGCCCCACTTTTGTGCATGTGCTGCACGTGAAATTTTTTTCTGGCCGGTTTCATTCCCGGCCGAAAGTCATGCTACGTAGGACGCAGCATCCTGGCCGATGGCGGCAATTTTGTCCGGGCGGAACCCGGACCAGTGGTCGGCATCCGTAATGACAACAGGGGCCTGTTGGTATCCGAGGCTGAGCAGGCGCTCAAGTGCGGCAGGATCTTCGGTGATGTCCACGCTCTGGTAGGCGATGCCCTTCTTGTCCAATGCCCGGTACGTGGCATTGCACTGCACGCACGCTGGCTTGGTGTAAACCGTTACGGTCATGATCGAGATCCCCTTGTCGTAAATCACTGTCGTCAAACACTGTCTGGAATTAGCATTCGCGTCCCGCACGGACCTGCCCACTGTCGGTGGGGCCTGACAGCTGTTGCTTGCGGCCTCGCCAGCGTTTCAGGTGTTGGCCCGAAGTGCTTGTTTTGATGTACTCGATACTACATGTAGTGATCGACCTCGGGAACGACCCCAACATGATGTATTACAAGTATGTCATTTTATGCACCGGTAGTCCACAGCCTGCAGAGATTAAATGCGCAGAAATCCAGGGCTTAAGCCACCTCTGTCCACAGGCTGTGGAGGAGTTAACCACTTAATTTTGAACGGCGTGTCGGCCGGCCCCGGCGTGTCGCGGCATGGACCATTGGGAGGCGCGCGAAGGGGCCGCGCGCCTCCCAATGCTTTCACCCGGCGCACGCGGCATATGCTTGCTGGACGAGCCGGTGCGGCGGGACCTCGGTGCGACAAGGAGCATGCAGTGATCAATCCGATCCACCTCAAGACCCTGATGGAGGTGGTCCGCCGCGGCTCCTTTGCCGCAGCGGCCACCGCCCTGGGATATACGGCGTCGGCCGTTTCACAGCAAATGTCAGCCCTGGAGCGCGACGCCGGCGTGACCTTGTTCCACCGTTCAGCACGCAGCGTGCTTCCCACGGACGCCGCCATGGTGATGAGCAGGCACGCTGCCAAGGTCCTGACGGACATTGACGCCCTGCTGGCAGCCAGCACACGCACGGAACACGGCACCAGCCAGGAACTGCGGCTGGGCATTTTCCCCTCGCTGGCAACCTATGTCCTCCCCCGGTTGATGCGCAGCGCCGATTGGCCCGCACTGGGAATCAACCTTCATGTCTCCGTCGGTGAACCGCAACAGACCATTTCAGGGCTGCGGATTGGCGGCGAGCTGGATGTGGCCCTCGTCTACCAAGTGGGCCAGTCCGGCCTGGCCTGGCCGCACACCGTCAATCGCCAGTGGGTGGGCGACGACAACTTCAGGGTGGTCCTGCCCAAGTCGTGGGGGATCCGCCCCGGGGCGAAAATTGCTGCCGCCCAGCTGTCCGACATGCCCTGGATCATGCACCACCCGGGCACCAGCGACGCCACCGTCATCGAACGGCTGTTTGCAAGCTGCAACCTCCACCCCCGGGTTGCCGCCTACAGTGACGACTTCAATGCCAGCCTCCAGCTGGCCTCTGTTGGTTTGGGAGCCGCGCTTGTTCCGGAGCTGGCACTGACGCACCGCCCGGAAGGCGTGGTGGTGCTGGACGTGCCGGAAATTCGCCTGGCCCGCAATATCTTTGCCCTGCTGCTCAACGACAGGCGCACAGCCCGGATTGAGGTGTTCATGGACAAGCTGTCCGGGATTTTGGGCGAAACCACCCGTTCCAGTTCCCTGGACTCACCCTCATGAGCGTCCATTTCCGCGTCGAGACCGACTCCAACCTGCCGCTGGAGCTCCTGTTCCGCCGGTCATTGAGCGTCGACGAACATGTCGCCTCCATGGCAGCCTCCGGCGAGCGCGCCGTGGGCGGGGTGACAGCCGGCCAGATCGCGGCGGGCCAGACGGTCACATGGAAGGCCCGCCATTTCTGTGTCCGTTTCAGCATGACGTCGCTGGTGACGGAGGTGGACCATCCACGGCGATTTGTGGATCACCAGGTCAAGGGCCCGTTCTCGTCTTTTCACCACATCCACACCTTCGAGCCCTCAGCCGCCGGGACCCTGATGGTCGATGAAATTGCGTTTGCAGCGCCCTTTGGAATGCTCGGGCGGATCGCGGAACGATTGGTCCTGGCGCGCTACCTGCGCCGGCTCATCATTCGGCGCAATGAATATCTCTGCCGCCCCCGTAGCGGAAGCGGCTACCCGGGCCTTGGCCCGTCGGCTGAAGAACCTGGACCGTCCGATGCGCCGCGCGAGGGCAGCACCGTCCGCCGTGCCTTTCCCGGCAGGACCGGGCGGGATGCATTGTAGCTGTGTCCCGTCGGGGTCCGGATCACCGTGCCGGGGCGGCCGCCGGGACCCTGAACGGCCTCGCTGCTCCACCCGGGCACTTCCTTGGCGAGGTTGCAGCGCTGGCAGAGTCCCTGCCCGTTGCCAATGGAGGTGGGCCCACCCGAAATGAAGGACTTGACGTGGTCATAATCCCGAATGGGTGCGCCACACCATGGGTTGGCGCAAAGCTGGTCCTGGTCGAACAGGAACCGCTTCATGGTGTCAGTGAAGAGCCTGCTTCTGGAATCCATCGACATGAGCGCGTTGGATTCCGGGTGGGTGTACAGCCGCCTCAACCATACCTGCGCCTGTCCTGCGGTGCTGGTGAGCAGCTCTCGACCCGCAGGGGCCGGGATGGGACTGAAACCTGTGAGGACGGCGGGATCGGTGGCGCCGTCAAACAGCGCCCTGTCCGTCATGATGAGATCCAGGTGGATGTCAGCTTCCGCCGCCGTGAGGCAGCCGACGGCGTCGGAATCCGCATCCGCACCGGCACACGGCAGGTGGGTGCGCAGCCTGTGCGTGAGCACATCCGCCATCAATTGCCCCTTGGTGCGCTTGTCCCCGGCGCTCCGCGCAGATTCGGCCACGACGGTCAGCGACTTCAGGACGGCAACACCATGTTTGAGGGGCAGCAGCGCCCTCAGCTCAGCCATCCCGTCCGCCACGGGCTTGAGCCCGACGTGGCGTTCCGACTCCGCTTTGCGCAGCCGCTTGGTGAAGGCTTCACTGTCCAACTCGTACGCCATGTGCTTGACGGCGGCGTCAAGTTCCTTGTCCCCCATGCCTTCAAGGGTGTCGGGGTCACCGGAAATTGCCTGATCAACAGCCGCCCGCTGTTCACGGGTAAGGAATTCCGTGCCCGACTCAATGATTGCAGCCCGGCGCTCCGTTAGAACACCGTTCGAACACGCCTCAAGCGTTAGCGGCATTTCCCTGACTATCCGCGTGGCCGAGGCCATGTGCCGCCCGGCAGTCCACTGTGACTCGCGGCGTGCCAGCGCCACGGCCAGCACGGTTCCCCTGCCCAGGGCACTCCCCCGCACTCCGGCCCGCACCTGACGGGTGCGCTCGACAACTTCGAACAGGACCTCGGCCTTGGCCTGGGCTGCAGAAGCAGCGTTCTTGACATTTTCCAGCTCCCGTATGGCGTCGATGAGAGCCGCACCCGCCGCCTGGACGACGTCCCGGACCCGTCCGTCCACGGCCACGGGATCCCCTGGACGTGCACCGGAGGCCAGTTCGGCGGCCTCGGCGAATTGCTGCTCGGCGAGATCCAGCAGGGTGGTTCCCAGTTCATTCACCACACCGGAAAGAAAGGACTTGGCCTGTACGGAAACGTCTTCCGCCGAACGGGCCAACGGCCAGCCGTCAGCTGCAAATTCCCCAGGGGCGGCAGGGGCGGCGCCGGGCACCCCACCCCCGCCGCTTTCCTGCAACCACTCAGGCATCGCCACGTCCCGCACCTCCTCCCAACCCTTGCCGGAACTGGCCACGCATGGCAGCCGTCCCGCTTCTTCCCCCATCCTTGCCTACCCGGGAGGCCGTCAAAAGTCCGACTCCACACACTGTGCACAACCACCACCCCGGCTCCCCGTGTGGAGGGACCTTCACCACTTAAAAGCACCACTTAAAAGCACGACGGCGGCGCCCGTCCCTCCAGGGAGAGTCGGGTGCCGCCGTCGTGCTTCAGGCCGCAAAGCCGCGAAGCCGCAATGCCTACACGAGCTGTGCGCGCACTTCCTTGGTCGCGGCGACCAGGTTCCGCAGGGACTCTTCGGTCTCGGCGTAGCCGCGGGTCTTCAGGCCGCAGTCGGGGTTGACCCAGAGCTGGCGGGCCGGCACGTGCTGGACGGCCGTGCCCAGCAGCTCGGTCACCTCGGCCTGGCCGGGGATGCGCGGGCTGTGGATGTCGTAGACGCCCGGGCCCACGCCGCGGCCAAAGCCGTGCGTTTCCAGGTCGTTGACAACCTCCATGCGGGAGCGCGCGGCCTCGATGGAGGTGACGTCGGCATCCAGTCCGTCGATGGCGTCAATGATGACGCCGAATTCGGAGTAGCACAGGTGGGTGTGGATCTGCGTGCCGTCGCCGGCGCCCGCCGTGGCAAGGCGGAACGAATTCACGGACCAGTCCAGGTAGGCGGGCTGGTCGGCACGGCGCAGAGGCAGCAGTTCGCGCAGGGCCGGCTCGTCCACCTGGATGATCTTGATGCCTGCGGCTTCCAGGTCGGCAATTTCATCGCGCAACGCCAGGGCCACCTGGTTTGCCGTGTCTCCCAGGGGCTGGTCGTCGCGGACAAAGCTCCAGGCCAAGATCGTGACCGGGCCGGTCAGCATGCCCTTCATGGGCTTCTGCGTCAGCGACTGCGCAAATTCGGCCCATTCCACGGTGATGGCCTTCTCCCGGGTGACGTCGCCCCACAGGATGGAGGGGCGGGTGCAGCGGCTGCCATAGGACTGGACCCAGCCGTGGACGGTGACGTCGAAGCCTTCCAGGTTCTCGGCAAAGTACTGGACCATGTCGTTGCGCTCGGGCTCGCCGTGGACCAGCACGTCAAAATCGAGTTCCTCCTGCAACTCCACCACGCGCTTGATTTCGTCCTTCATCAGCTGCGAGTATTCCTCGCCCGTGATGGCACCCTTGTTGGCCCGGGCCCGTGCGCTGCGGATTTCGCTGGTCTGGGGGAAGGAGCCGATGGTGGTGGTGGGCAGGGGCGGCAGGTGGAGTGCCTGTTCCTGGGCCGCCTCGCGGACTGCGTAGGCTGAGCGGTTGAAGTCCGCCGTGGTCAATGCGGCCAGCCGGGCACGCACCTCGGGGCGCTTGACGCCGGCAGCTGCGGCCCGGGAGGCAATGACGGCAGTCGCCTCGGCAATCGCGGACGCGGACGACGCCGGGTCCCCCAGGTAGGCGGCCAGCGTCACCACTTCGGTGGCCTTCTGGTCGGCAAAAGCCAGCCAGCTGCGCAGTTCCGCGGGAAGCTGGGCTTCCTCGGCAGCGTCGTGGGGAACGTGCTGGGTGGAGGTGGAGGTGGAGACTGTAACGTTCAGGCCGGCAGCCTTCAAAACGTCCAGGCGCGCGGCGGAAGCGGCCAGGTCGTTGCGCCAGATGTTGTGCCCGTCGACCACGCCGGCCACCACGGTCTTGCCGGCCAGCAGCGCCAGCTCGGCCGGGGAGGGCAGGGCACCCTTGAACGCGTCAATGTGGAGCGCCTCGATGGGGGCCTGCGCCAGCGTCGGCAGCAGCTCCGTGAGGGCGCCAAACGGCGTGGAGACCAGGATGGCGGGGCGCTCGCCGTCGGCCGCGAGCACGGAGTAGCTGCGGGCCACGGCGGCTTGGAGTTCGGCCGTGGGAATGTCCTGGTCGGCAACAAGCGCCGGCTCGTCCAGCTGGATCCAGGTGGCACCTGCGGCGGCCAGGCGTGAAAGCAGTTCCGCGTAGACGGGCAGCACGTCCTCGAGGCGGGAGAGCGGGTTGAAGCCGGCCGGCGCGTCGTCGGAGGCCTTGCTCAGCAGCAGGAACGTGACCGGGCCCACCAGATAGGGGCGCGTTTCAACACCGTTGGCCAGGGCATATTCAAACTGCTCCACAATGCGGTTGGAGGTGGCGGCGAAGTTGGTTTCCGGCCCAATTTCAGGCACCAGGTAGTGGTAGTTGGTGTCAAACCACTTGGTCATTTCCAGCGGCTGCACCTCGGCGGAGCCGCGGGCCAGGGTGAAGTAAGCGTTGAGGTCCAATTCACCGGCGGCGTTGCGCAGCGCACCGAAGCGGGCCGGTTCAGCTCCGAGGTGGGTAATGGCATCCAGCACCTGGTCATAGTAGGAAAACGTGCCAGGGACCGCTGCGGCGTCGGTGAGGCCAAGTTCCACCAGGCGGCGGGCGGTGCCAAGCTGGATTTCCTTCGCTGCGGCGTCCAGGGCGGCCTCGTCAATGCGGCCGGCCCAGAAGGATTCAACGGCCTTCTTCAGTTCGCGGCGGCGGCCGATGCGCGGGTAGCCAAGGAGGGATGCTGCGGGGAATGCGGGGGTGTTCGACATGGGATTCCTTAGGGTTTGTTTCTTGAAGAGTGGTTGCAATGACCAGGCCGGAGCCTAGGCCTGCACAAGTTGGGGGGACGGCGTACGCCGGGCCACGGCGGGCCGTCCGGGACGCAGCAGCTGCAGCTTGTCCAGGACCTCCAGCGCGGCGGCGTGTTCGTTGAAGGTGTACAGGTGGATTCCGGGTGCCCCGGCGTCCAGCGCCGCACGGGCCAGGTCCACCGTGGCTGCCACGCCGATGCGGCGCGAGGCGGCGGAGTCGTCCGCGCGCCCCAGGGCGTCCAGCAGGGCAGGGGCGGGCTCGACGCCGGTCAGCTCGCCCAGGCGCTGCACGCGCCGCAGGCTGGTCAGCGGCATGACGCCGGGGATGATGGGGATGCTGACCCCGGCCCTGCGTGCCCGTGCCACGAGGGACTTGTATTGGTCCGCATGGAAGAACACCTGGGTGATGGCGAAGTCGGCGCCGGAACGCTGCTTGGCCAGGAGCACTTCCACATCGTGCTCTATGGACGGTGATTCGGGGTGCTTGGCCGGGTAGGCGGCCACACCAATGGCCACCCTGCCCGCGCACAGCAGGGCCGAGCGGCGCTGTTCCACGCGGCGGACCAGTTCAATCAGGTCCTGCGCGTATGTGAGCGATCCCCGTTTCGGCGCACCGGATGCGTCCTTGGGGAGATCCCCACGCAGGGCCAGGATGCCGCGCACCCCGTGGTCCAGCAGCTCGGAGATGATTCCGGCCAGTTCCTCCGCCGTGTTGCCTACGCAAGTCAGGTGGGCCAGGGGGCGCAGGGTGGTTTCGGACAGCAGTCGGTGGAGCAGTTCCACGGCCGTGTCGCGGTTGCTGCCGCTGGCCCCGTAGGTGACGGAGACGTAGTCGGGATTGGTGGTTTCCAGCTCGCGGATGGTGGCCCACAGGGAGGCAGATGCCGTCTCGTTGCGTGGCGGAAACAATTCATAGGAAAGCGCGGTGGGCGCCGCTCCCCCGGAAAGCGGGGTCGGCTGCAGGGGTCTGGGTGGGGACATTTGCTGATCCTTGGCGATGGGTCGCCCCGCGCGTCGCGGGCAATGGTGCACCCGGCGGCAGGACAAGTTTTCTTGGAGGCGGCGATTGACACCCGCGGAGCCGTCAGGGACGGCCCAACGCTGGCGTTCCGCTGAGCAAATGTCAGGCCCACATGGGGGCACCCACACCCCCGAACAATGGAGGTCGCTGACACACGTTGAGGAACTAACGTGCTTCAAACTTTACGCATGCCCCCACACGACCGGCAAGCCGGCACCGAATTGAGACGCAAGTTTTACGGATTGTTTCAGTCGATTTGAATGACTGGCACGCTTTCTGCTGGCCGTGGCCGAATTAACGGCTGCCCGTTTACCAGGGCTTGTCGTACGACAGGGGCGGCGAGTCGGAGAAGGATTCCTTCAGCTTGCCGCTTTGGGAACGCTCCTGCTGGGCATTGCCGCTGCGGCTTTCGAGCTGGTCCAGCTTGCTTTGCGGCGGCGCCGAGGCGTCCGCCGGCTGCTGGCCTTTTCCGTCCTTGCCCCCATCCTTCGCCGTGGCAGACTTGCTTTGCTTCTCCGCCAGGCGATCGCCGGCCGCCTTCAGCTTCTCCCCCTCACCGGATTTGTTGCCTTCACCCTCTGGCGCAAAACAGCCGCGGGGCGCGTCCGTGACCACCTGGCTGCCCTGGCGGTAAAAGTCCACGGCCTGCAGAGTGTTCCCGGCCTTTGCGTTTTCGTCGCCAAGTTCTTCAAGTGTCAGCGCCAGGTTGACACGCACCTTGCATTCCTCCGGCCCCGGCCGCAATGTCAGGGCTTCGGCAAACTCGCTCCGGGCCGCGGCAAAGTTGCCGCCAAGCACGTGTCCGTCACCCAGCGCAAAGTGGGCCTTCCACGGCTCCACAAAGTTGGCCGTGTCCAGTCCCTGTGCAGCCCGGACCACAGCTGCGGAGCTGCCCGCGTCAAAAGACGAATTTGCCTGGCCGGCAAGGATGGGCAGACTCAGCAGCTTCCCGGCCATGGCAACGGCCAGGAGCAGGACGGGCGATGACCACAGGAGGAGGCGCCTGCGCCTCTGAGTTCGATTCATGCGGCACGCCCCCGCACACGGCCCAGCCTCGCGAGGGCCCGCACGGAGGCCAGCAGGCCGCCCAGTGCCACGCCAAAGCCTGCGAGCGCGGGCAGCCAGTAAAGTTCCGTGCGCCCGGCACCCTGGCGGTCCTCAGTTCCCCCGTTGACGGCGGCAATGGCGGCCCGGGGCGCCGAATCGGCCAGTGCGGCGTCAATGCCGGCGGCCTTTTGCCGGTGTACATAGGGCACTCCCAGCTGGCCGGCAATGGCCTGCAGCGTCTTCTCGTCGATGACGGACAGTGCGGGTCGGCCGTCCCGGGTGGACCTGTCAGTGATGTAGTCCCCCGGCTTGTTGGTGCCAAAGGCGTAGTCCCGCATCTTTCCCCCGCTGCTGGTGCCATAGCCCAGCACGGCCCCGCCGTCGACCAGTTTCGTGCCGGCTGCAAAGGGTTCCGGCGGATTGGCTGACGTTTGTTCGCCGTCGCCCAGGTAGAAGACCAGCCGGGGCCGTTCGGGATGGGCCTTGGCTGCCGCGGCCAGCCGTGTACCGAGCAGGGCGTTGGCGCCGGTCACGCTGCTGCCCTGGGACACGTACGCCGTTTGCGGGGAGAGGATGTCCGCCGCCGTGCGCAGGGCCGTGGCGTCCGTGGTGAGGGGCAGGACCACCTTGGCTGTGCTGTCGAAGGTGATGAGTGAGAACCGCGCCCCGGCCAGCCGGCCGGCAATGGCGTTGATGTCGCCCTTCATCCCGTCCAGCCGCAGCCTGTTGCCGTCGAAATCCTCGGCGCCGGCGCTGGGCGTGGTGTCGACCACGAAGAAGACGTTCAGCTCGGCGGCTGCCACGGGGGCGGAGGCACCTGGAATTCCGGGGCGGGCGGCGGCCGCCACCACAAGCAGCACCAGCGCGGCGTACCGCCAGCGTGCGGGTGTGCGCCGCCGGGCCAGGAGCGCCGCGGCAAAGCCGGCCAGGAGGGCTGCCGAAATCCAAAACAACCAGGGCGGCAATATGGGCTCAAGTGTCATGGACGCACCTTCCAGGCCGCCACGCCCATGCCCGCCAGGGCCAGCAGGCCCAAGCCCAGGGGCACGTCCGGCCGGTCCGCCACGGTCACCACGGCGGCGCCGTTGAGCCGTTTCGCCTCCGTGCCCTGCACAGCCGCCACAATCGACTTCACTGCGGCCGGGGAGGTGAGCGGAAAGTAGGCGCCGCCGGTCGTGGCGGACGCGTCCTTGAGCCCCTGGGCAACGGGGTCGGCGTAGGTGCCTTCGCTGTAGTCGTTGGGATTGAGGCTGTATATGCGCACCTTGGACGCCTTCGCTAATGCTGCGGCTTCCCCCAGGGTGAAGAGCGGCTTGCCGGCCAGCATGTTGTCAGTGGAAAGGACTATTGAGCGGGAGCGTTGTTGGCCGTCGCCCCCGGGGAAACCGGTCACACAGCTGGCCAGGCCGTCGCCAATCAGGGAGGACCCGGGCTGCTGGTACGTTCCGGCGAAGAAGTCAAAGTTGGCGGTGTCCTTGTTCATGGCCTTCTTGGCCGCCGCGAGCTGTTCGGCCACGAATTCGTAGTCGTCGGTCAGCGGAAACACCTGCACGGCGCTCGAGTCAAAGATCGTCAGGCCAATCCGCTCCCCCTTGAACCGGGTCACCAGCTCCGCGAACGCCCCCACAATAGCCTCGTCGGTGCCCACCATGGAGCCCGACACGTCCAGGCACAGGATGATGTCGCGGTTCACCTGCCCGGGAATGGTGGTGCTGGCGGACACCGGCCGGGCAGCCGCCATGAGCAGCGAGCCGGCCAGCAGCAGCACGCTCGCAACGCCCAGGGCAAGCCACCGCCGCTGTGCGGCCAGGGCCCGCTGGTACCGCGGCAGCGCCGTCAGCCGGTCCGCATGCGCCACCGGGACCGGGGCGCCGTCCCTTCCCGGCTTCCGCAGGGCAAGCACGACGGCGGCGGCGAGGGCGGCGATCCCCACGGGCAGCAGCCACCAGAATTTCAACTCCACGTGGCCACCGCATCCCTGGCCACCCGGGCAGCGAGTGCCACGTCCGTGCGTGCCGCCGGGCCGCCCTCGCCGCGGCCGGGGTCCGGTGGGGCGAATTCTGCGGGGTAAAACGTTTCCACGGCCCGGACCACGGACGGCAGCTGGTGCGCGCGCAGCTCCGCCAGGGTCATGCGCTGGGCCTTGAGGCCGGTCATGTCGTGGACAAAGGAACGGACGGCGGCACTGAGTTCCTGGTGCGTCTCCCGCAGTCCCCGTTCGCCGGCGTCGTGCTGGCGGACCAGGGTGTCGATCCGGGCCAGGTACCTGCCCTTGATGGTGGCGGCGTTTCGCGGCCGGACAAAGTGGGGCACAGCGGCCGTGTTCCCGGGCCGTGTGGACATCCACACCCACCCCAGCCATCCGGCACAGAGCACCAGCAGGGCGGCGCCCAGCAGGGGCCACAGGATGGAATATCCGGCCAGCGCGTAGAAACCGCCCTGGGCCGCCACGGCTTCACTGTGCACGGCGGTGCCTTTCCAGCAGGGCAAAGAGGCTTTGGACCACCTGTCCGGTGTGGCCGATCCGGGCCATGGCAATCCCCCGGGACACCAGCAGCCCGGTCAGCGCCTCGGCCCGCGCCGCCGCGTCCCGGGCATAGTCCCGCGCCAGTTCCAGGTCCGCCGCCAGCACGGTCAGCACCGGGCCCATCCCCGCCACGTCATAGCTGGCCCTGGCTGCTGCCTCGGCCCCCGCCAGCTCGGCGTCGTCAATTTGAACCCACAGGATCTCGTGCTGGGCTGCCAGCCGGCGCATCACCTTGGTGATCCGGGCGTCAACGGCGACCTCGTCCGCGAGGACCACCAGCAACATCCGCCGCTTGAAGCGGGCCGCCGCATATTCCAGCTGCCCGGCCAGCCTGCTTTCACCGGCGCCCAGGGTCGCGGCCGCGTCCACCCGTTGCAGCAGCCCTTCCAGGTGCCTTTCGGTGCCCTGGGCCGGCAGGGCATGGGTGCCGCGGGGATCGCCGTGCACCAGCGCCACCTGGTCGCCGTGGTTCAACGCCAGCGAGCCAAGGATTCCCATGGCCATGACCGCAATGTCCTTCTTGGTCTCCCCGCCCCTTGCAATGGCGGCCATGTTGCGCCCGGTGTCCACCACAAAGAGGAGTTGCTGCCGGCGCGTGGCCTTGTGGCGCTTGACGAGGGGCGTCCCCACCCGGGCGGTTGCCTTCCAGTCAATGTCACGGACTTCGTCGCCGGGGACATAGGTCCGCAGGTCCTCAAAATCCAGGCTCCGGCCATGAAATATGGACGCGTATTCGCCCTCGAGCAGGCCGCGGGCTTTGCGGTGCGCAAAGATGTACATCCTTGACTTCACCGATTTGAGAAGGGAGGGCACTGTTTCCTTGGGGACGCTGGCGGCAGGCTGCGGGTCTGGCCATGGGGTCTGGCTATGGGATCTGGACCGAGGCCACGATGGCATCTATGACGGTTTCCACGGGAATGTTTTCGGCCACAGCCTCAAAACCCAGGATGATCCTGTGGCGCAGCACCCGCGCCGCCAGGGCCTTCACGTCTTCCGGGATGACGTGGTCGCGGCCCTGCAGCAGCGCCAGGGCGCGTGCGGACTGTGTAAAGGCAATGCTGGCACGCGGGCTGGCGCCAAACTCGATGAGCGAGGCAAGCGCCGGGTCAATGTATTTTGCCGCGTGCCGGGTGACGTAGACCAGGCCCACGATGTAGTGCACCAGTGAGGGGTCCAGGTACACCCTCTTGGCTGCCCTTTGGAGCAGGCGCACATCATCCAGCCCAGCCACCGCGGTGGGGGTGGCCTCAGCGGAGTACACGCCGGCGTCGATGCGCCGGATCATTTCCGCCTCCTCCACGGGGCTCGGATAGTCCAGCACGTCCTTGAGCATGAACCTGTCCACCTGGGCCTCGGGAAGCTGGTAGGTGCCCTCCTGCTCAATCGGGTTTTGGGTGGCCAGGACCAAAAACGGCGACGGCAGGGGATGGTTTTGCCCGCCGATGGTGGTTTGGCGTTCCTGCATGGCCTCCAGCATGGCCGACTGCGTCTTGGCGCTGGAACGGTTGATCTCATCAAGGAGCACGATGTTCGCATGGACCGGGCCCAGCTGCGTGACGAATGTGCCGTGGGCGGCGTCATAGAGCTGGGTGCCCACAATGTCGCTGGGCAGCAGGTCCGGCGTGCACTGGATCCGGTGGAAGGCGGCACTGATGGAGTCCGCCAGCGTCTGGGCCGCCGTCGTCTTGGCCAGGCCCGGAACTGACTCCAGCAGCACATGGCCCCCGGTCAGCAGGGACAGCAGGAGCGTCTCGCGGAGCCGTGCCTGGCCCACCACCTTCGCTTCAAAACTGCGGGAAATGCTGCCAGCAATTCGCTGCACCCGGTCCAGCTCGGCGGGGTCGATCCTGGATGACACACTTGCTTGCAACAATTCCTGTGGCCTTTCTTGCGGCGCGCCGGAGCACCACTGCGGCGACCCTTGCGCTCCAGTCCATCCAATTGCGGGTCCTGCCGCAATGGGCAGAACTTCCCATGGGCCCTGTCCACGCCGGGCAGGCAGCGCTAGTGTGTGTTCATGAAACAGTTACCGGAGGCATACGAGGCATACCTGGCGGGCAAGGACGACGACTTCATTGCCACCGTCAAGCCCATTCTGCAGCAGTCCGCAGCCGAGGGAGACCACGGGGTCAGGGTGGTGATCGATCCGCCCCTGTTGCAGGCCCACCTCGACAGCCACGTGCCGTTCGGCACGGTGGTCGAGGACGTGGACTAGCCCTGCCGGACCCCGCAGCCCGGGCCGGCTACGGCTTGGAGTCCAGCAGCAGCTGGGCGGCGTTGGGGCTGAACGTCTTTTCCATGACGAGGCAGGCGGCCCCAAACGCCTCCCCACTGGTTAGCAGGCGGGTTCCGGCAACACCGACGGAGTGCACGTCCGTGGTGACGCTCAGCTGCGCCAGCAGGTCAGGGAACCGGGCCAGGTAGGTGTCGGCCAGGGAGGGCCAGAAAGGCCCGCCAAATACCACCTGGTCAACGTCCAGGAGGTTTGTCAGCACGGAGACGGCCCCGGCCAGGCGCCAGGCACTTCGTTCCAGAATGCCGGCCGCCTCCGCGTTGCCGCCTTGGGCGGCCGCGGCCAGGGCGGCGAGGTCGGCCTGCAGGGTGGCCGGGTGTGCTCCTTCAGCGGCGGGCAGGGCCCCCAGTGCGCGGGCTTCGGCCACGAGGGTTTCGGGCATGCAGGTGACCTTGACGCAGCCGCGTCGCCCACAGTCGCAGGGGGGCCCGTCGGGATCGGTGATGATGTGGCCGATCTCCCCCACGTTGCCCGACGAGCCGCGGACCACCTCATCGCCCAGAACCAGCCCCGCGCCGATGCCGGTGCCGATGTAGACGTACACAAAGTTGGACGCCCCGCCCGCGGATCCCGTCCACAGTTCGGCCACCGCCGCCGCGGTCACGTCCTTGTCCATCACGACCGGCAGTCCTGTGGCTTCGGCCAGGATGTCCCGCAGCGGAACCCGCGTCCAGCCGGGCATGTGGGGCGGGGCCACCACCGTGCCGCTGGCCGCGTCCACCGGTCCCGGCGTTGCCACGCCCACACCGGCAATGCGGCCCTCGTCAACGCCGGAACGGGCCACCAGGGACCGGATTTCCCGTCCCATGGCCCTGACGGCATCTTCGGCCGGCTGGGAAAAGTCTGTGGGAACCTCCAAGGCTTCAAGGACGGTGCCGACGGCGTCCACCAGGGCAAAGCTGGTCAGGGCCGGGTCGATGTGGACGCCCACCGCAAACATGCCTTTCGGGTTCAGGCGGAGGATGGTGCGCGGCTTGCCGGGGCCGGACGTTTCCTTGCCGGCTTCCACGATCAATCCGGAATCCAGGAGACGGCGGCAAATGTTGGAGACGGTCTGTGCGGCCAGGCCTGCGGAACCGGCCAGCTCCACGCGGCTGAGACCCTCCTCGGAGCGGCGGATGGAGTCCAGGATGACCGATTGATTGAAATCACCCATCTTGGGCAGGTTCGTGCCTCGACGGCGCGCCGGCACACCAACCTCGGGAACACCCAACATTTTCTCCTTGCAAAGCTTTGATGTGTCGGATGCACGCATCCCTATGGCCCCCGCTGACAGATTACCCTTCCGGGCGCCCCAGTGCGCGCACGCCACGGCAGCCAGGGTCCGGACGCCCGTTGGGACGTTGTGGCGGGGCCGGTTCCGGGGTGCGGCCCGCGGACGTCAGAAGGCGGGCTTCACCGACACGGCGACCGTAAATTTCGGATTGCGCCCCTTGATTTCCGTCGGCCCCACCCGTTCCTGCAGCTGCCCGCGGTAGTCAAGGTGCCGGTTGTAGACGGTCCACAATTCGCCTCCGGGCGCGAGCACCCTCGCGGCCGCGTCGAACAGCTTCAAGGCAATGCCCGCGTGGACTGTGGCCCCAACATGGAACGGTGGGTTGAGCACCACCAGGTCAGCCGAGTTCGCCGGAAATCCTGCCATGGCGTCGTCCCGCACCACCGTGACACGTCCGCCCAGCCCGTTGGCTTCAGCTGTTGCCGCGGCGGAGGCGACGGCGGCAGCCGACTGGTCGGTGGCCAGCAGGCGCAGCTCAGGCCGGGAGGCCGCCAGGAATGCCGCTATGGTGCCGTTGCCGCACCCCAGGTCTATGGCCCGGGCCGCACCGGGGCGCATGAGGGGAACAAAGTCGAGCAGGAAGCGGGTGCCGATGTCCAGCTTGGTGCCGGCAAACGTTGCCCCGTGGGCGCACAGCCACAGGCCGGCGTCGTCGTTCCAGTCCTTGCGCGGAAACGCCCGTGCGGGCAGCTGGTCCCGGGGGCTGTCCACCTCGAGCACACGGGACTTGTGCCACGCCCGGCCCGGCAGGACGTTGCCGAAATACCGCCCCAACACGCCATTCATGGCCACGGCCAGGTGTTTTTGCCGGCCGCCGGCATAAATTCGAACTCCCGGCTCCGCGTTTGCTGCAATGAGGGCCGCCACCTCGTCCACCTCGTCCAGGCTGCGCGGCAGCTGCCACAGCACCACCGTGGCGCCGGCAAACAGCTTGGCCGACAGGGGCAGCGATTCAAAGGACCCGGCCAGGCCCAAACGGGCGGCATTGGCGGCGAGTGCGAGCTCGCCCGACAGCGGGTCCTGGTGAACGCGGATCCGCTCGAGCCCATGCCCGCCCGCCGCACCGAGGGCCAATGCCCCGTAGCGGTCCCCCACCACGGCCAGGGCCCCGCCCCCTTGCCCGCCGGCGGCCAAGGCTGCCAGTTCGGCGCCGGCACGGTCAAGGATCAGCTCGTCAGTGGCGTCGTGTGCGTGGAGGTTGTCCGCTTCGACGTCCGGGAACCTGCGCAGCAGGGACAGCTCCAGTCCGCGGGGCCGCGGTGCCCCGGTGGCCGGTTGTTGCATGCCGTTCATGGTGTGGCCTTTCGTCCGTCCCGGTGGCGGGGCATCCTGCCAAGTTTAGCCGCGCCCTGCATTGTACTGGCCTGTGACTAAATACACATGTGCAACACGTCACATTCGCCATAGAATCAGATCAGTCACTCAAATCAAGGGCTATGTCGCCGTCAGCGACGACTCTAGGGAGCATCATGAGCGAAATATCTCCACTGAGAAATGCGGTCCGGCACGGCAGCGGGCTCAAAGGCATCGGGGGCCTCTGGGGGGAGGTGTTGGGTGAGTTTCTGGGTACGTTCGTCCTGATCTGTTTTGGTGACGGCGTTGTGGCCATGGCCGTGGCTGCCCTGCCGGGCAGCGGGCGTGCCGCCACCGACACCACCATTTTCATGGCGGCTGGCGACTGGCTGCTCATCACGTGGGGATGGGCCCTTGCCGTGGCTATGGGGGTCTATGTTGCCGGAGGGGTGACCGGGGCGCACCTGAACCCGGCCGTTACACTGGCGTTTGCCGTGCGGCGGAAGTTCGCATGGAACAAGGTGCTGCCGTACATTGCCGCCCAGGTGGTGGGGGCGTTTGCCGCCGCCGCCCTGCTGTATGTGCTGTACTACAACGCCATCGACGCATTCAACGCCGCAGCCAAAACACAAAGGGATGCTCCCGGCGGTCTGGCCACCTACTCAATATTTGCCACTTTCCCCGCCCCGTACTTCCACGGCAACCTGACCATTCCACTCATTGACCAGATTGTCGGCACCATGTTCCTGGTCCTGCTCATTGCGGCCATTGTGGACATGCGCAACCTGGCGGTCCAGGCAAACCTTGGGCCGTTCATCATCGGACTGGCCGTGGCGGCCATCGGCATGTCCTTTGGCGCCAACGCCGGGTACGCCATCAACCCCGCCCGCGACTTTGGGCCGCGGTTGTTTGCGTGGATGGCCGGCTGGGGTGATGTGGCCTTGCCGGGCACAGTTGCCGGGTCCTTCAGTTGGTACTTCTGGGTGCCGATCGTGGGACCGCTCATTGGCGGTGTTCTTGGCATTTTAATTTACGACTGGTTCATTGGCGACATCCTGCACGCCCGCCGTGCGCTGGCGGAGCAGGCAGAGCCGGGAAGTGCCACCAAGGAGGACTGAGTCCTAGGCGAGGGTGAGGGCATCCACGTACAGCCACTGCCGGCCAATCCGGGTGAACCGGCTGGTTTCGGCTTGGCTGCCGCGGGTGCCTTCCCGCCTGTAGTGGGCCGTGAAGGACACAACCCCCTCCGTGTCCCAGGGGCCGCCGTCCGTGATACCCCGGATGTCCAGCCGGACCCACTGCTGTGACCCATCCAATTCCAGGGTCCCCGGGCGCGTGTCAGGGTGCCAGGTCTTGAGCAGGTAGGAAGCGTTGCCCGTGGCAAACGCGGTGAAGCGTGAGCGCATCAGTGCCTCGGCGGTGGGAGGGAATGAGCCTGCGTCAATGAACCTGCCACAGCAGCCGGCATAGGTGTCCCCCGAGTTGCAGGGGCACCTCCATGTCGCCCCGTTCACTGCATCGGGTGTGTCTGCGCGTGGAACCACTGGATGTGGTGCCTGAGGGCGGCGGCCGCTGCACCGCCGTCGTGCCGGAGAACGGCACCCATGATGTTCTGGTGCTGGGTGCGCAGCTCGGGGACAATCCCGGCCCACATGGCATCGCTGTCAATGGAGTCCGCCACGTAGCCCTGTATGGCAAAACGCAGTGATTCCATCATTGCGGTGACCACCACATTGCCTGCCAGTGAGCTGAGCAGCACGTGGAACTGGGCGTCGAGGACATGGAAGGCGTCGCGGTCCAGGGCGGGCTCGGCCATGGCGGCCAGGAGTTCCTGCGCCTGTGCCAGCACCCGGTCGTCGTGGGTCCGCCCGGCTGCCTCCCCTGCGGCCCAGGTCTCCATCATGACGCGGGTCTGCACGATGTCGGCCACGGGGAAGTGCCGGGTGGCCATGTGCAGCCGGAGGGTGGAGCCCAGGCCGGCCGACGGGTTTGAAATGACCACGGCGCCGGAGGTGGGGCCGGAGCCGACGGCGGTGTGCACCACGCCCATGACGTCAAGGATGCGGATGGCGTCCCGCACGGAGGCGCGGGAAATCCCGTGTGCCTGGGCAAGTGCGCGTTCACCGGGCAGCCGGTCCCCCACCTTGACCTTGCCGCTCTTGAGATCCGCCTCGATGCCGCGGAGGACTGCCTCATAGCTGCGGGCGGCAGGCGCGGCGGCGGGTTCTTCAGTAGGCACGGCACCATTCTTTCACTGTTTGCTGCCCGTTCCCGGCCAGGGGAACCGGCCATACAAAATGTCCCCCAAGGCGCGGCGGCCTTGGGGGACATTTTTGTTTTGGTGGAGCTGAGGGGACTCGAACCCCTGACCCCCTGCATGCCATGCAGGTGCGCTACCAGCTGCGCCACAGCCCCAAAACATAATCGATATTCAGTTTCAAACCACCGGATGCCCGGCCTGTTTGGTGGAGCTGAGGGGACTCGAACCCCTGACCCCCTGCATGCCATGCAGGTGCGCTACCAGCTGCGCCACAGCCCCAAACACTTGCTTTTTCCCTGACCTGGCGGTCTTGGCCGAAGCAACTTGTCTATCCTAGAACACGTCTCCGCCGCTTGCCAAATCGGCAGCCGCACCCCCTGCGAAAGGTTCCCGAAGCCCGTGATTTGACCGAAGGGGCGCTCCTAGTCCTCCACCGGTTCGGCCAGGTCCTCGGGCAGTTCATAGGGTTCCGGCAGGGTCCCGACATTGTGTTCGGTGAGCCGCCAGTGCCACTCCCGCGCACCGGCCAGCGACGGCGGCGACTGTTCCAGCACGGACCAGTGGCAGTTTGATAGCCCGGACAGGACCCGCCAGAGTTCTTCCGGCAGTCCCAGGAGCTTGGCCATGGCCACCCGGGTGGCCCCGCCGTGCGTGGCCACCACCAGCGTGCCGCCCTCCGGGACTGTGGCGGCGGCGTCGAGCACTGCAGCCACCATCCGCTCCGCCACCTCCACACGCGTCTCTCCCCCGCCGGCGCGGACGCCGGGTTCGTCAAGCTGCCACAGCTTGATCAGGGCAGGGTCGCCGCGCTCGATGTCCTCGAACGTCTTCCCCTCCCAGCTGCCGCCAAAGGTCTCGCGCAGGCGCCGGTCCTCCGTGACAGGCGTTCCGGTCAGCGCTGACAGCGCCCTGGCCGTGTCCCGGGCACGCGAGAGGTCGGAGGAAATGATCCGCACGGCCGCCATCTGCCCGGGGCCGCCCAGCTTGCCCGCCAGCAGGGATGCGGCACGGGCAGCCTGCAGCACGCCAACGTCGTCGAGCGGGATGTCGCTTTGCCCCTGGAAGCGGCGGGCCGCGTTCCAAGAGGTGCGCCCATGCCGCCAAAAAATGACCCGACGGCGCGAACCGGCGGGCTGAAGCACTGAGGTCGTGGCGGCCTGGGTGGTTGTCATGGCCGGCGCGGTTCCTTCGTCACGGGCGTCAACTACTTTGCCTCCACGCCCTCACGTCCGGAGTCGGCGGTGTCTTCCTCGGTGCTGCCGACCGCGGGCTCGCTGTCCTTCATGCGCGACGGATCGGCGGCATCCAGCTGCAGGTCGACGACGGGGCAGTCTGCGTAGAGCCGCTCCAGGGCGTAAAAGATCCTGTCTTCCTCATGCTGGACATGCACCACGATGTCAGCGTAGTCCAGCAGCACCCAGCGCCCGCCGGAGCGGCCTTCGCGGCGCACGGGACGCATGCCGAACTTGTGCAGTTCGTCCTCAATGCCGTCAACAATGGCGTTGACCTGGCGCTCCGTCGACGCCGAGGCGATGAAGAAGATGTCAGTGATGGCCAGCCTGTCGCTGACGTCCAGGGCAATGAGGTCCTGCGCCAGTTTGTCTGACGCCGCCCGCGCTGCAGCGCGAACAACTTCGATGGAGTGTTCTGTTGCGGTCACTTGCATTTCCTTTGATAAACCCGGCTCTAGCGTGCCAGTGCGGTGATGAACATGACGGCTCCGGCAACCAGTGCCGCACCCCCAAGAATGATGCTGCCCCATTGGATGAACAGGTTGCGCTGGGTTCTGCCCAGCCCCGCCGTCACGGCGTCCAGTGGTTCCAGCCCGTGCGCGTAATCGGCTGGCATGGGCGGCATCTGTGTGCGGGTGACGCCCTCCGGGCCGGGTGCCGCGGCCCCGGGAACGGCGGCCGCGTGTGCGCCGGGCGCGACGGCGGGAGCAGGCGTGGCGGCGGGACCCGAGGGAGGCGCCTGGACCGTGGGAACAGCGGTGGCGGGAACTGCGGGAGCACCGGCGGCCATTGCCTCCGCACGCTTGAGCGTGCTGCTGCGCCCGCCCGTCAGGGGCCGGTTGCCGAGACCTGGCCGGTGCGGGGGCCTGGCGGCCAGTGCGGCGTCAAAGCGGGCCGCCTCGGGGCTGACGGCTGCGGCGTTCGAGGCCGCATTCGTGGCCGGTGTGCGCTTGGCGGTGCGCTGCTTCGGGTTGGACATGGTGACGATCGGCACATGCGTGGTGGCCGGGGGGCGCAGCACGGGGCGATCCAGGCCCGGCACCTCGATGAACTCCATGGGGGTCACCATGGCCAGGTTGTTCGTGGACGTTGGGTCCGCTGCCGTCCGGCGGCTCTTGGCGCTCTCGGCCAGCAGCCGTTCGCGCGCCTGGGCACGCTGGCTGAGCACGGCTGCGCGTTCCGCCTGTGCACGCTGTTCGGCCAGCGCCTGCAATTCCTCGGAGCTGGGCGCCTGGCTGGCCGTCAGGCCAATTCCCGCCGACACGGGATAGTACGGAACCGGTGCACCAGAAGTACCGGGGCCGGCGGTGGACGTGCCTACCCCGGAAGTGCCGGCTCCGGAATGGCCAGCGGCAGGCGGAACGGCGGGAGGTGCGGTCGCCGGAGCGCCGGGCTCAGCGCGGGGTGCCGCCACGACTGGTGCACCCACCACGGGGATGGAATTGGGGTGGGCAAGGGCTGCGGGCCCCGACGGGGACTGCCCCGCGCGTGCCGTTCCCCGTGCGTCGGGCGCAGCGGAGGCTGCTGCGCGGCGGCCGCCGCGACGGCGATTTGGTTCCTGTCCGGCCGCTGCGGGGAATGGCCCGGCGTGGTGGTGGGGTGCGGGGACGGCAGGCGTGGCCGGTTCCGCTCCAGGCGCCGAAACTGCTCCAGGCGCCAAGTCCGTTGCCGGTGTCTGGACTGCAGGCGGTGCCGAATGCACCAGGGGTGCCGGGGCTGGTCGTGATACCGGTGCCGAACCGGGGGCCGCCGTGGCGGGCGGGACGGCATCTGGGGCCGGATTCACCGCCACCTTCACCACGGGGTTCACACTCGTGACGGGCGCACGTTCGGCGTCGAGCTGTGCCTGGCGAAGGGCACGCCGTGAGGGCAGCGGATCCACGGGCGCCGCAGCAGGCTCCAGCAGTTCCTTGTAGGCCCGCAGTGCCGCCCTATCGCGGGCACGCGTCTGGGACGACCGTTCGCGGGCGGCCGGGGCACCGGCGTCGCCGGCCGTGGCCGCAGTGGCGTCCGTGGCGGCAGCGGATCCGCGGCGGCCATGCCTGTCCACCATGGGAGCTGAGGCAGGGGGCACCGGGGCAGGCGGTGTTGCCGGCGCGGGCCGCGGTGCCGCCGGCGGCTGGCCTGGCGTCCCGGCGGCCTGTGCCGCCAACACGTCCCGCAGTTCCCTGCGGCTGCGGACCGGTTCCGTTTCCTTGCTCATCACTTACTCATTCAGTACTGGAAGCCACCGGCAAGACACGTCCTGCCGAATTGCCGTCTGGTTGAACATACAGCCCGTACTTGGCAATGTATTGCACCACGCCGTCCGGGACCAGGTACCACACCGGGTTTTGTTCCTGCACCCTGGTGCGGCAGTCCGTGGAGGAGATGGCCATTGCGGGCACTTCCAACAAACTTACGTCCGATCGCCCCATGTCGTCGAGCACATGGCCCGGCCGGGTCACGCCGACGAAGTGTGCCAAATCCCACAGCTCGTCATTGTCCTTCCAGGACATGATCTGTGCCATGGCGTCCGCGCCCGTGATGAAGAACAGGTCCGCTTGGGGGCGCATCCGCTTCAAGTCCCGCAAAGTGTCAATGGTGAAAGTGGGCCCGGGGCGGTCAATGTCAACGCGGCTGACGGTGAACCGCGGGTTGGCTGCCGTGGCGATCACGGTCATCAGGTAGCGGTGTTCGGCGGCGCTGACCTTGCGGTTCGCTTTTTGCCACGGCTCCCCCGTGGGAACAAAGATGACCTCGTCAAGCTTGAAAACACTCGCAACCTCGCTGGCTGCGACAAGGTGACCATGGTGGATCGGATCAAACGTGCCGCCCATGACTCCAACGCGGAGACGGTTGCCGGTGCCCTCAACGGAAGGCACCAGGCCGCTGACCTTAGTGATTGGAGGACGCCGGATCGTCGTGGTGCATGTGCTTGTTGGTGTGCTGCTTGTGCGGGTCATCGGTGGCGTCCACGGCGGAGTGGCGGTTGCCAAGGTTCATGAAGGACACGCAGATGAACATAAGCAGCAGCAACGTGGCCAGCATGACCCCGCCAATCACAAACGGCGGCGCAATCAAGGGCGCGGCTTCCTCGTGGGCGGCTGCTTCGGCAAGGACGACGCCGGCAAGCTGGGTCAGCATTATTTCTCCCCTATGGGTTGTGGTCCGGTGCCCGGTTGGGCGGCACCCGGCCTTCATGTCTTGGAATCACTCTAATGGTACGTGGTAACCGTTGGCCGTGGCACACCGGCCGCGCCGTGGGAGCGGATTCCCGGCCCCGGAAAAGCCTCCGTCAGGCCCGCACCTGGCCTTCGCCCTGCACAATCCACTTCGTGGTGGTCAGCTCCGTCAGCCCCATGGGCCCGCGCGCATGCAGTTTCTGTGTCGAGATGCCCACCTCGGCGCCCAGCCCCAGTTCCCCGCCGTCGGTGAAGCGGGTGCTGGCATTGACGATGACGGCGGCGGAGTCGATCTCGGCAATGAACTTTTCGGCGTTGCCGAGATCGTTGGTGAGGATGGCCTCGGTGTGCCCCGTGGACCACTTCCGGATGTGCTCCAGGGCCTCGGGCAGGGAGTCGACCATTTTCACGGCCAGGTCCAGGTCCATGTATTCGGTGGCCCAGTCCTCGTCGGTGGCCGGGAAGCTGGCGGCGCCTGCGGGAACCAGCGGCGCCACCCGGCTGTCCACGTGAAGCCGCACACCGGCGTCGGACAGGGCCTTGAGCACCGCCCTGGTGACGGTGGCGTCCTTGTGCACCAGCAGGGTCTCAACGGTGTTGCAGACGCTGGGTCGCTGGGTCTTGGCGTTGAGCAGGATGTCAACGCACATGTCCTCCCTGGCACTGGCGTCGATGAAAATGTGCACGTTGCCCTCGCCCGTTTCAATGACGGGCACGGCGGCGTTGGTGACAACCGCCTGGATGAGTTCGCGGCCGCCGCGGGGAATGAGCACGTCCACCTGGCCGCGGGCCTTCATGAGCAGGTTGGCGCCCTCGCGGCCGTATTTGTCCACGGACTGGACGGCGTCGGCGGGCAGACCCACAGAATCCAGGGCGTCCCGGAGGATGGCCAGCAGGGCCTCATTGGTGTGCGCGGCAGCCGTGCCGCCGCGCAGGATCACGGCGTTGCCGCTCTTCAGGGCCAGGCCGGCAATGTCCACCGTGACGTTGGGCCGGGCCTCGTAGATGGCACCCACCACGCCCATCGGCACGTTGACCTGACGCATGCGCAGGCCGTTGGGCAGGGTCTGGCCGCGCACCACATTGCCCACAGGGTCCGGCAAGGATGCGAGGTTCTCGAGCGCGTCGGCAAGCCCCTGGACGCGCTGGGCGGTCAGCGTCAGCCGGTCCAGCATGGCCGCGGACGTGCCCTGCTCCCGGCCGGCGGCAACATCCCTGGCGTTTTCGGCCAGGATGTGGTGCTCATTGGCCAGGAGTTCCTTGGCTATGGCCCGCAGGGCCCTGTCCTTCCAGGCACGGTTGGCGCCGGCCATGCGGCGTGAGGCGCGCCGGGCCCTGTCCGTGATGCTGCGGACATTTTCCGCCGCCGAGGAAGGCGCGGAAGCAATGTGTTCAACAATCTGCTCGCTCATGGCTCAAGTCTAGGCCACGGCACGCCACATTACGTGTGGAGAAGCACCAGGTCGTCCACGTGGACCACCTCGCGTTCATACTCCCGTCCCAGCTCCTTCGCCAGGGCCTTCGTGGAGCGCCCCAGCATCCGGGGCAGGTCCCCGCACGGGTAGTTGACCAGCCCGTGCGCTATGACATGCCCCGACAGGTCGGCGATTTCCACGGCGTCCCCGGCGTCAAAGTCCCCCGAGACCGAGACTATGCCGGCCGGAAGCAGCGACTTGTGGCGTTCGCACACGGCCCGCACGGCGCCGTCGTCAAGCACCAGGCGCCCGCGGATGTCGGCGAGGTGGGCAAGCCACAGCAGGCGCACGGGGCGCTTGTTGCCGTTGATGCTGAACCAGGTTCCCACGTCCTCCCCGGCGAGGGCTGCCGCGGCGTTGTCGGTGGAAGTGACCAGTGCCGGAATGCCGGTCTCGGCGGCGATGATTGCTGCCTGCACCTTCGTGGCCATGCCCCCCGTGCCCACGCCGGCCTTGCCCGCGCTGCCGATGACAATGCCCTCCAGGTCCTCCGGCGAGTCCACGTGGCTGATGCGCTTTGCCCCTTCCGACGGCGGGCCGTCGTAGAGCGAGTCCACATCGGAGAGCAGCACCAGGGCATCGGCCTTAATCAGGTGCGCCACCAGGGCGGCCAGCCGGTCATTGTCACCAAAGCGGATCTCGTGGGTGGCCACGGTGTCGTTTTCGTTGACAATGGGCACCACGCCCAGGTGCAGCAGGCGTTCCAGGGCCCGGTGGGCGTTGACATAGTGGCGGCGCCGGCTCAGGTCCTCGGCGGTCAGGAGCACCTGCGAGACGGTGACCCCGTGCCCCATGAAGGCCTGGTTGTAGCGGGCCATGAGCAGTCCCTGCCCCACGCTGGCGGCCGCCTGCTGGGTGGCCAGGTCCTTGGGCCGCCGGGCCAGGCCCAGCGGCATCAGCCCGGCCGCGATGGCGCCGGAGGAAACCAGGATGACCTCGGAGCCGGCGAGCCTGCGCGCCGCCAGGACATCCACCAGCTTGTTGAGGGCGGCATCGGAAATGCCGCCTGCAACCGAGGTCAGCGAGGAGGAGCCAACCTTCACCACAATCCGGGACGCCGTTGCGATCCCCTGCCGTGCCCCCGCAGGGGCGGCGGCTTCGGCCTTAGAGTTCATCGTCGTCGGATGCACCGCCGTCGGCGTCAAGGTCATCCTTGATGCCCAGGTTCCGGGCATGTTGGCGGTTGGTGGATTCGGTCCAAATGCCGGCCTTGCGCTCAGCTTCCAGCTCTGCGCGCGCGGCGGCCTTCGCGTCCCGGCGGTCCTGCTGCTCTTCACGCTTTTGGGCACGGGTGGGGCGGTCGCCCAGGTCAAGGAGGCGAAGGTCGGTGCCGCGCGGTGCGGCCAGGTGTTCGGCTCCGCCCATCATGGTGGGCTCCCAGTCGAAGACCATGGCGTCGTCTTCGCCGATCACCACGGTGTCCCCGGGGGTGGCGCCGGCCTTGAACAGGCCCGTCTCCACGCCTGCCTTGGCCAGCCGGTCCGCCAGGTAGCCGATGGCTTCCTCGTTTTGGAAGTCTGTCTGCTTCACCCAGCGCTCGGGCTTTTCGCCCAAGACGCGGAACAGCGGCTCAAGGTTCTTCTCTTCGCGCCGGATGGTGAAAGGCGTGGCGTTGACAGCGCGGGGCCGCAGCACCACGGGAGTCACCTTGGCCGGGGCGGCGGCAATGGCGTCGCGGGCAGCCTGGACAATTTCGGCCATGGCGAAGCCAAGCTGGCGCAGGCCCTCATGGCTGGCCGCGGAGACTTCAAAGACCCTGTATCCGCGGGCTTCCAGGTCACCCTTGACGAATTCGGCCATGTCGCGACCGTCCGGGGAGTCGATCTTGTTCAGGGCCACCAGCTTGGGGCGCTCATTGAGCGGGACCACGTCGCCGTCGGCCCCGGCAAAGCTCATGTCCACCGCGTAACGGTCCAGTTCGCTTTCAATGACGGCCAGGTCTGACAGGGGGTCGCGGTCCGCTTCCAGGGTGGCGCAGTCCAACACGTGCACCAGCGCTGCGCAGCGTTCCACGTGGCGCAGGAAGTTGTGGCCCAGGCCCTTGCCTTCGCTGGCGCCCTCGATGAGCCCCGGCACGTCGGCAATGGTAAAGCGGATCTCCCCTGCCTGGACCACGCCCAGGTTGGGGACCAGGGTGGTGAACGGGTAGTCGGCAATCTTCGGCCGGGCCGCGGACATCGCAGCAATCAGGCTGGACTTGCCGGCGGAGGGAAAGCCCACCAGGGCGATGTCGGCAATGGACTTCAGTTCCAGGACGATGTCGCGTTCCTCGCCCTCGACGCCCAGGAGCGCAAAGCCGGGGGCCTTGCGCTTGAGCGTGGACAGTTGCGAGTTGCCCAGTCCGCCCTGCCCGCCGGCGGCGGCAATGAATTCGGTGCCCTCGCCCACCAGGTCGGCCAGGACGGTGCCGGACTTGTCCTTGACCACCGTGCCGTCCGGGACGTTGAGGATCAGGGACTCGCCGATCTTGCCGTCCCGCCAGTCGCCCATGCCGGGCCCGCCGTTGGTGCCGTGGCGGTGCGGGGCATGGTGGAAGTCAAGGAGGGTGGTGGTTTGCGCGCTCACGCGCAGGATCACGTCGCCGCCGTCGCCGCCCTTGCCGCCGTCGGGCCCTCCCAGCGGCTTGAACTTTTCGCGCTTGACCGAGACGCAGCCATGGCCGCCAGTCCCGCCGGATACGTGCAAAACAACCCGGTCAACAAAGCTGGCCAATGAATTCTCCTCGATTGATGCTGCCCTTGCGGACTCATTCTAGTCCGCGTATTAAAACACAGTGGAGCGAGCCGTGCGGCCCGCTCCACTGGTAAAAAAGCTTTGGTGTTAGACCGCAGCGGCGACGATGTTCACCACGCGGCGGCCGCGGCGCTGGCCGAACTCGACCGCACCGGCGTCCAGGGCGAACAAGGTGTCGTCCTTGCCGATGCCGACGCCGGCGCCCGGGTGGAAGTGGGTGCCGCGCTGGCGGACGATGATCTCGCCCGCCTTGACAACCTGACCGCCGAAGCGCTTGACGCCCAAGTACTGAGCGTTGGAGTCACGACCGTTGCGAGTGGAACTCGCACCCTTTTTATGTGCCATTGTAAAATGCCTACCTTTTGACTAAAAGACTGTTTAAGTTGATCGACGTGCCGAACGCGGAATTACGCGATCGAGGTGATCTTGACCTTGGACAGTTCCTGACGGTGGCCCTGGCGCTTCTTGTAACCGGTCTTGTTCTTGAACTTCTGGATGACGATCTTCGGCCCGCGAAGATCCTCCAACTTCTCAGCCGTAACCTTTACATTAGCCAGGTCCTTTGCGGCGGTGGTGATTGTTTCACCATCAACCAAGAGCAAAGCGGGCAGCTCAAGCGTGCTGCCGACTCCACCGGGGACGCGGTTCATGGTCACGTAGTCTCCAACGGAAACCTTTTCTTGACGGCCGCCTGCGCGGACAATCGCGTACACCACTGGGGAACTCACTTCTCTCGACGTTTATAACAAAGTATTGATGTGCCTCAACGCCGTGGACCTCAATGGAGTTCTACCATGGAGTGGTTGCCCTAGGTTGGCGTAAGCACCGAAGATCAAGAATACGCTAATTCCTGCCCCGGCCGCAAATGAGACTGGCCCGCTGTCCCGGATTCGCTGCGTGCCGGACAGCTGTCCGCGCGCATCAGCCCGTTTGAGAGGAACCATGCGCAACTACTCTAGCGCGCATGGGGACGCGGCGCCCGTTCTGCGGGTGTGGCGCGCCGGTTTTTTCCGCAGCACCCCGGTGGCGTTAATCACCTGCCGGCCTTTCAGGCGTGCAGCCGTGCGGCGTCAAAGAAGTCCACCTCGTATTGGGCCGAGTGCACAAACGCCTCGCGCATGCGTTCGCGGTCCAGGGCAGATCCCCGGCGCGCGGCGGCGTCAACTATGCGCACGGCGGCCTCAGCGGCGTCGGCGAACGCCTGGTCGGCGTACGTTTCCAGCCACCTGGCGTACGGGTGCACGCCGTCGAACGCCAGGTAGTCCGCGTGCAGGACCCGGCCCACTTCGGCGTACAGCCAGTAACAGGGCAGCACGGCGGCCACCACTTCCCCGTAGCTGCCGGCGAACGCCGCGGCCTGCAGGTGGTCAACGTAGTGTTTGGTCACGGGGCCCGGGCCCACGTCCAGGGGGTGCCGGGCCAGCCAGTCGCCGTGCAGCGCCAGCTCCACGGCAAGGCAATTTTCTGCCCCCTTGGCCCAAAACAGCTGTTCCTCCGCGGTGGGGGCAAGGGCGCTGGCGCGCGCCAGCACGCGCGAGTAGCTGCCCAGGTACATGGCGTCCTGCGCCAGGTAGTACGCAAAGTGGGCCTCAGTGAGCGTGCCGGCCGCGAGGTCCTTGATGAAGCCGAGCTCAAAAATGGCCTTGCGTTGGGGCTCCACCTCGTCCCAGAGGCTCCTGCTGAACGCATTGCCCGCCGGTGGCGCCGCGTCCCAGAGCGAATGGAAGTGGTTGACCGGCCCATGGCCGTGCCCCACCTCGAGTTCGGCGGACGTTTCCAGCGCATCCCACAACCATCCCTTGGCGCGGCGCACGGACTCCGGCCAGTGATTGGTCTGGGCCTGGACAGTGGCCAGCGCTGCGGAGAGCGAGCAGCCCGTGCCGTGCGTGTTGGCGGTGTCGATGCGCAGTGCCGTGAACTCTTCCACGCTGCCGCCGGGTTCCACGAGGGCGTCCGGGCAGGCGCTGCCGGCCAGGTGGCCGCCCTTCACCAGCACGCGCACCTGTGACGTGGCGGCCAGGCGCCGGCCCTGCTCGAGCGCCGCTTCCCAGGAGTCCGCCTCGGCTTCCCCCACCAGCACTGCCAGCTCGGGCAGGTTGGGGGTCACCAGGTGGGCGTGCTGCAGGAGGTCCAGCAGGGCCAGGCGCGCATCCACCGCCACGAGGGAGTCGCCACTGCTGGCCACCATCACCGGGTCCAGCACCACCACGGCGGGCCGCGTGGTTTCCAGCCACTCCCCCACGGCGCGCATTACCTCGGGATTGGCCAGCATGCCGATCTTCACGGCGTCAATGGCAATGTCGTCCGACAGCGACTCAAGCTGCCGGCGCAGGAATTCCGCAGGGGGTACGTGGACCGACTGCACGCCCCGGGTGTTTTGGGCAGTCAGGGCCGTGACGGCCGCCATCGCGTACCCGCCGTTGGCGGCAATGGACTTGATGTCCGCCTGGATCCCGGCGCCGCCGGACGGGTCGGAACCGGCAATGCTCAGGACTCGCGGGTGGCGGCGCACCGTGGCTGCCGGCGTCGGGGCTGCTGCCCGGTCTCCGGTTGCGGGTTCGGACAAGGTGTTGACGATCATGGGGACATCCCTTCGCCGGTGCTGGCCGGGCAGGTTCAACGGGTTTTATCTCAGCCGGCCCTGCTGGCCTGGCACCCCGTGTCGCACCCCAGCCTAGCCCGCCCGCGTCCCCCTGGGAAAAATTGCGTGACGGAAAATTCCGGACCGGGCGTTTCACCCCGGCCACACGCCAGTATGCAGCGATGGCGGCTTTGCCCGCAGGCAAGCCGCCATCGCTGCATACTGACCGCACAGTCAGTGCAGTTGTGAGCCCTACAGCTCGGAGGCGGGAACCCCCACACCCAGCATGATGATGGGCTCCGGCGCCTTCCTGGCCGCTTCGGCCTTGGCCGGTTGGGCCTTGGCAGCCTCAGCCTTGGCAGCCTCAGCCCTGGGAGTGTCAGCCGTGGCTGCCCGCCCCGAACCGGCCGTTGCCGGAGCCTGGGCCGCAGCGGGCTCAGACGTTTCCACGGACATGTCGGCTCCGCCCTGGGCGCTGCGGGCGCTGCGGTTGCGCCGTGCGCGGCGGGGGCGGCCGTTCCCGGATTCTTCACCGGCCGCCGCATGCGAACCGGCCAGTTGGTCAAGTGCTTCGGCAAGTCCGGCCAGGCGCTGCGCCTGCTCGGCATTTCCGGCGTGGGGCGTGTCATTGTGGTGCCCGCGGGGCAGCTCAATGGCTTCCCCGCCCAAGGTCACAATGGCGTTCTCCCCCAGGCTGGCGGGCAGCGCCTTGACCTCAACTTCCTCCACCTCGGCCGCCTGGGACGACGCCCCTGCACCGGCGCCCACACCGGCGCCCGCACCGTGGTGGGCGGCGGCGGCAGCGGCGGCAATGTTCGCCAGCGCGGCCCGGGCCTCGTGGGCCTTTTGCACCTTCTGGGCCTCGGTGGCGCTGTCGGCCGGTTCATGGGAAAGCTCGACGGCGTCGGTACCGTCTGCGTGCTCGTTGTCCAGGTGGGCCGGGCGGTTGTTGCGGTTGCGCTTGCGCTCACTGCGCGTGGAGCGGTTGGCCGTCCGTTCGTTTTCGCGGTGCTCGGGCCGGGAAGCGTGCGCATGGTGGGTGTCAACGGCCACGGTGTGCACGCGGCGGTGCTCCACCGGGATCTCGTGGGTGACCATGCCACGGCCGGCACAGGTCTCGCAGAGCTCGCCAAAGACTTCCAGCAGTCCGGTGCCCATGCGCTTGCGCGTCATCTGCACCAGGCCCAGGCTGGTGACCTCGGCCACCTGGTGCTTGGTCCGGTCCCGGCCCAGGCACTCCACCAGGCGGCGGAGCACAAGGTCGCGGTTGGATTCCAGGACCATGTCGATAAAGTCAATGACAATGATGCCGCCAATATCGCGCAGGCGCAGCTGGCGGACCACTTCCTCCGCAGCTTCGAGGTTGTTTTTGGTGACGGTTTCCTCCAGGTTGCCGCCGGAGCCGGTGAACTTGCCCGTGTTCACGTCAACCACTGTCATGGCCTCGGTGCGGTCAATGACCAGCGAGCCGCCGGACGGCAGGAACACCTTGCGTTCCAGGGCCTTGGAGATTTGCTCGTCGATGCGGTGGACGCCAAAGATGTCTTCGGGCCGGGTCCACTTTTCCAGGCGGTCCAGCAGGTCCGGGGCCACATACGTCACATAGGCCTCAATGGTGTCCCACGCCTCCTCGCCGGAGACGATCAGCTTGCTGAAGTCCTCGTTGAAGACGTCGCGAACCACCTTGATGGTCAGGTCCGGTTCGGCGTACAGCATCTCCGGTGCCAAGGTCTTGTGGGACGTGGCCCGGTTGTTGATGCCTTCCCACTGGGCGCGCAGCCGGTTGATGTCGTTGGTCAGCTCTTCCTCGCTGGCGCCCTCGGCGGCCGTGCGCACAATGACGCCCGCATTTTCCGGCAGGTGGTCCTTCAGGACCCGCTTGAGGCGGTTCCGCTCGACGTCGGGCAACTTGCGGGAAATGCCCGTCATGGAGCCGCCGGGCACGTACACCAGGTACCGGCCCGGCAGGGAGACCTGGCTGGTCAGCCGCGCCCCCTTGTGGCCCACGGGGTCCTTGGACACCTGGACCAGGACGGAGTCCCCCGACTTCAGGGCGTTTTCAATGCGGCGCGGCTGGCCATTGAGCTTGGCGGCGTCCCAGTCGACCTCACCGGCGTAGAGCACGGCGTTGCGTCCGCGTCCAATGTCCACAAAAGCGGCTTCCATGCTGGGCAGCACGTTTTGGACCTTGCCCAGGTACACATTTCCAATGAGCGAATCCTGCTGCGTCTTGGACACGAAGTGTTCGGCCAGGATGCCGTCCTCCATCACCCCGATCTGGATGCGGTCCTCGTTCTGACGGACCACCATGACGCGGTCCACGGATTCGCGGCGGGCCAGGAACTCGGCCTCGGTGATGACGGTGCGCCGGCGGCCGGAGTCGCGCGAGTCGCGGCGGCGCTGCTTCTTCGCCTCCAGGCGGGTGGAGCCGCGCAGGCTCGTCACCCGGTTTGACGCGCTCGACGACGGCTCGGCCGGGGTGCGTGGCGCCCGGACCCGGGTGACGGTGTTGGGCGGGTCTTCATCGGTGCCGCCCGTCAGTTCCAGATCAGCTTCGCCACGGCGGCGGCGACGACGACGGCGCGACGTCACGCCATCCGCGGAGTCGTCCTCGCCCGACTCATCGGCAGCATCAGCTGCCGCGGTGCCCGCTTCATCGCCGGCATTCCCGGCGGGCTTGCCGCCTCGGCGGTGGCGGTTGCGCCCCCGGCGCCCGGACGCGGAATCATCGTGGCCCTCGCCGGCTTCGGATTCCTCGTCATGCTCGCGGCTGGCGGCAGGCGCGGGGACGGCCAGGCTCAAGTCTGGTGCCAGGAAAAGTGCGGAAATGCCGGCGGCTGGGGACAGGAACAGTGAAGTGGCGGCCGCCCCCTGGGCTGGCCCTTCGCCGGCAGCGTCCCCGGCTTCGGTGTTTGCGGCTGTGTGCGTGGCAGCGTCCGCGGCAGCCGGTGCCTCTGCAGCAGCAGCCCCGGCAACGTCCCCGCCTGCCTGGGCAACGGCCTGTTCAGCCGGACCTTGGGCAGCGTCCGGGGATTCCGCGCGGGCGTCCACTCCTGCAGCACCGTTGCTTTCGCCCTGGTCGTCAGCCTTCTTCACAGCGGTCCTGCGGCGGCTGCGCACGGCCTTGGCCGGAGCAGCCGCGGCCGTTTCCCCGGCAGCGGGTGCCGAGGCGGGCACCGAATCCGTGGCAGGAACTTCATCGGTGCCGGCCACCACAGCGGCGTCGTCCTGCACGGCGGTGGTTTCAGCCTTTTTGGCGGCGCGGCTGCGGGCCGGCGCCTTGCGTGCGGGGGCCTTCTTGGCCGGGGCTTCGGCCGCTACAACAGCAGCACCCTCGGGCTGGGCCGATTCCAGATGCAATTCGCCTTGGACGGAGGCCGGCGCCATCACGGGGGCGGTGGCCCTGCGGCGGGCGGGGCGCTTGGCCGGTGCCTTCGCCGGGGCAGTGGCAGCACCCGGGGCAACGTCATCTGCCGGGGCTGATTCGGCCGTGGCGGCCGCTTCCGGGGCGGAGGCGGGAACGGCAGCGTGAGTTTCTGCCGTGCCGTCAGCCAAGGCGTCCAGCAGGGACGGAACTGCGTCCTGGGCGGCCTTCTTGGCCCGGCTGCGGCGGACGGGCGCCTTCTTGGCCGGGGCCGCCTCAACGGCACCGGCAACGGCAACCGCACCGGCATCAACTGCGGGGGCTGCCACAGCCGCGGATGGCCGCTGTGCCGCGGGCGCGGCGGCCGGCGAGGTGACCTTGGCTGATGCCCGGCGTGAGCGGACCGCCTTGGCGGGTGCCGCCGCAGTGCCTTCATCGGCGGTTGCGGCTGAATTTGTTGCGTCTTTTTCGTTATTCATTTGGGCGTTACTTTCGCGCCGGGGCAACACCCCCACATCGGGTGCCGCGTACGGCTGATGTGCCAACACCCGCAGGCGTTGACGGAAGTCGTCTTATTACCTCTCAGGCGGCACCAACTCCTGGGTGCACAAGCTCTGAAAAGCCAATGGCCTGCCTGTTCCGCGTTTGCCTGGCGTGGAGCGGACCTGGTGGAGGGCTGCCGTTGCTAGGTGCCTCGTCACCGGCCGCCCCGTGGGCCTGCCATTGGACTGTGGAGCGCATGTGGAACGCTGAACAGCCACCTTCATTGTCTCATACCAGCCCCGCGCACCCGCCGCAAGGGAGGCCCGGCGCGCCAAGTTGGCCGGGCTAGAATCAGGACAACAATGCCGCTACGAACAGAAAAGGGCCCCATGCCTGACTCCCGCGTTTCCGCGCGCGTTCACGACACACCCGCCGTTCCCACCCTGGTCCGTGCGAATCCTTTCGCGTGGTTCCTGCTCATTGCCGGCGCCATTGGCTGGATCGCCTCCGCCACGCTGGTCCTGGAACGCCTGAGCCTGTATGCCAATCCCAATGCCAAAGTCAGCTGCGACATTAACACCTGGATCTCCTGCGGCGATGTCATGAAAACGTCCCAGGCGGCCATATTCGGCTTCCCCAACCCGTTCATCGGAATTGTGGCGTTCGCCGTCATCATCACCACCGCCGTGGCGCTGCTGGCCGGCGCGGAACTGGCGCGCTGGTACTGGATCGGCCTGCAGGTGGGGATCACTGCGGGAATCGTGCTGATCTGCTGGTTCTTCACGCAGGCCGTTTACGTCCTCGCCATCCTGTGCCCCTACTGCATGGTGGTGTGGGCGGCCATGATCCCGCTCTTCGTCTGGATCACTGTGCGCAACCTGGCCCACGGAGTGATCCCGGCGCCGGCCGGCGTGGTGAAATTTGCCTCCGGCTGGGCCTGGGTCATCGTCGGCCTGGCCTACCTGGGCGTGGTTGCTGCCATCTTCTTCAAGTTCATGGCACTGATCATCCCTTCCAACGCGTAGTCGGCCGGTACGCGAAAGGGCACCTCCCGGCCGGGAGGTGCCCTTTCGCTTGGGCCTGAACAGGTGGCCCTGGGGTGGCGGCGCTTAGGCGAACCAGATGCCGATCTCGCGCTCGGCGGACTCCACGGAGTCCGAGCCGTGGACCAGGTTTTGCTGGACCTTCAGGCCCCAATCGCGGCCAAAGTCGCCGCGGATGGTGCCCGGTGCCGCCGTGGTCGGGTCGGTGGTGCCGGCCAGTGCCCGGAAGCCCTCGATGACGCGGTGGCCCTCAAAAATTGCCGCCACCACGGGGCCGGAGAGCATGAATTCCACCAGGGGCTCGTAAAACGGCTTGCCCTCGTGCTCGGCGTAGTGCGCCTGCAGCTGCTCGCGGGTGGCCGTGACCTTCTTCAGCTCGGCCAGCGTATAGCCCTTGGCTTCAACGCGGGCCAGAATTTCGCCGGACAGCTTGCGGACCACGCCGTCGGGCTTGACCAGGACAAGGGTGCGCTCAATGCTCACAGTCGTTCCACTTTCAGTTGGTTTTGGTGTCGTTGTCAGTCTACGGTGCCGGGTTCGGGATGTTCGGCATCCCAGGCGGCCTGCTGGCGGGCACGTGCGCGGTTTTCCCGGTCAATCCGGCCGCCCGCATTGAGCGCGTACCACCAGGCGATGGCGAACAGCACCCCCACAAAGATCATCAGCGGCTCCCAGAAACCGCCGGCAACCAACAGCAGCTGGAGCACCCAGCCAACAGCCGGGCCGGCCTTCCTGGTGACAATGGCGCACGTGCCGATGAACAGTGCGGCCAGGACCACCGTCACCACCAGGTAAAGCGGGTTCTTTCCGTGCAGGCCGAAAAGGCCCAGGCCGGCAAAGAGCACCACAAACGCCTCCAGTGCCAGCACCGTGGAGGCAAACAGGGCCCTGGTGGAGCGCTGCTTTTTGGGCATGCCGGGCCGCCATTCGCGCTGGGCGCGGGTTAGTTTCGCCATTCTTTAGGCACCTTCCGTTTCCCCGGGGCGGCCCAGCAGGATCCGCGCCTCGGCCACCACCGTGATGGAGCCGGTGACCAGCACGCCCCCGGCCAGGTCGTTGTTGGCCTCGGCACGTTCCACGGCCCATTCGATGGCGTCGTCGAGCCTTTCGGCAATGTGGACGTCGTCTTCGTCCCAGCCCAGGTCAACGGCCATTTCGGCCAGTTCCGCCGCAGGGATGGCCCGGGGGGAGCTCGACTGGGTGAGGCAGATTTCCGCGGCCTCGTCCCCGTACGATTCCTTGAGCGTGCGCAGGATTTCCTCGGCGTCCTTTTCCTTCAGGATGCCCAGCACCACCACCAGCTTGCTGAAGGCGAAGGCTTCCTGCAGGGCCACGGCGCTGGCCGCAATCCCGGCGGGGTTGTGCCCGGCATCCACCACGATGGTGGGCGAGGTCCGCAGCACCTCCAGCCGCCCGGGCGAGGTGGTGTTGCGGAAGCCTTCCTGGACCAGTTCCAGGTTCAGTTCCTTTTCCCCGCCGCCCAGGAACGCTTCCAGCGCGGCAAGGGCGACGGCGGCGTTTTCGCCCTGGTGTGCCCCGTGCAGGGGCAGCAGGATCTCCGGATACCGCCCGGCCAGCCCCTGCAGGGTGAGCATTTGCCCGCCCACGGCGATGGTGCGCGATTCCACGCCAAACTCCACGCCCTCGAACTTGTACTGGGCGTGCATGGCGCGGGCCTTGTCCAGGATCACCTGGGCGGCGTCCACGGGCTGGGCGGAGCTGACCAGGAACGCGCCTTCCTTGATGATGCCCGCCTTTTCCAGCGCAATTTCGCCCGTGGTGTCCCCCAGCAGTTCCGTGTGGTCCAGGGAGATGGGCGTGATGACGGCCACCTGCCCGTCGCCCACATTGGTGGCGTCGGTGATCCCGCCCAGGCCCACCTCCAGCACGGCCACGTCCACGGGCTCGTCGGCGAAGATGGCGTAGGCCAGGATGGTCAGGCATTCAAAGTAGGTCAGGCGCTGTTCCCCGGCCGTTTCGAGCTCGGCATCCACCATGAGAAGGTAGGGGTGGATTTCATCCCAGATCCGCACAAAGGTGTCGTCGGCGACGGGCGCGCCGTCTATGCTGATGCGCTCCGTGACACGGCTCAGGTGCGGGCTGGTGTACCGGCCCGTGCGCAGGCCGTGGGCCAGCAGCCCGGACTCGATCATGCGGGCGGTGGACGTCTTGCCGTTCGTGCCGGTGATGTGGATGATGGGGAACGCCTTGTTCGGCTCCCCCAGGATGTCCATGGCCCGGAACAGCGGGGCAAGGCGCGGTTCCATTTTGTTTTCGGGGGCGCGGCCCAACAGCTCGGCGTACACGCTTTCCACGGAGAATTCGTCGTGTTCGGTGCTCATCAAGGGTGTGTCCGTTCAACGGTGATGGTGGTTTCCACGTCGCCCGGAACCAGCTCCAGGTCAAGCGTGAGGGTTTCCTTCTTCACCAGGTCCATGTTGGCGTGGAGGGCGTCCACCACGTCCTGGGGGGCCTGGACAATGGTGCGGATCCGGTCGCTGACATGGAGTTCGGCGTCCTTGCGGGCCTGCTGAATGGACCGGACCATGTCACGGGCCGTGCCTTCCGCCTCCAGTTCGGGGGTGACGGCGGTGTTGAGCACCACGAAGCCGCCGTGGGGCAGCATGGCAACTGCCGTGGCGCCGCCGTCGTGGGCGTCTTCCACCACGGTTTCCAGGGTGTATTCGGCCGGCTCAAGCACCAGGCCGCCAGCCGTGACAACACCGTCGGTGGCGGACCAGTCCCCGGACTTGGAGCCCTTGATGGCCTGCTGGACGTTCTTTCCCAGGCGCGGGCCGGCCGCGCGGGCGTTGACCACCAGTTTTTGCGAGATGCCGAACTCCTCGGGCGAGGCGTCGGCGGCGTCAACAAAGCGCACCTTGCGGATGTTCAGTTCCTCGGCCACGATGGCTCCGCCGTCGTTCAGCAGTGCCGCGTTGGGGGCCACCACCGTCAGCTCCGAGAGGGGCAGGCGAACCCGCAGCTTGGCAGCCTTGCGCAGGCTGGAGCCGGTCGAGCAGATTTGCTGGAGCTGGTCCATCTGGTCAACGAGGGCCGCATTGGGAACAAACAGCCCGGCGTTGGGCCAGTCGGAGAGGTGCACCGAGCGCCCGCCGGTGAGGCCGCGCCAGATTTCCTCGGTGACCAGCGGCAGCAGCGGGGCAGCTACCCGGCACACGGTTTCCAATGCGGTGTAGAGGGCGTCGAAGGCGTCGGTGTTCTCGTCAAAGAAGCGGTTCCGGCTGCGGCGCACGTACCAGTTGGTCAGCATGTCGAGGTAGCTGCGGAGGGCGTCGCAGGCACCGGAGACGTCGTAGTCGTCGAGCCTGGCCTGCATCTCGCGCACCAGCTCCCCCGTGTTGGCCAGCAGGTATTCGTCCATGGTGTCGGTGTAGCCGTCAAAGCGCAGCTTCGCGTCGTAGCCCTTGCCGCCGTCGGCCGTGTTCGCGTACAGAGTGAAGAAGCTGTACACGTTCCACAGTGGCAGGATCACCTGGCGGACGCCGTCGCGGATGCCCTGCTCGGTGACCACGAGGTTGCCGCCGCGCAGGATGGGGCTGGACATGAGGAACCAGCGCATGGCGTCGGAGCCGTCGCGGTCCAGGACCTCGGAAACGTCGGGGTAGTTGCGCAGCGACTTGGACATCTTCGCCCCGTCCGAGCCCAGCACGATGCCGTGGCTGATGACGTTCCGGAAGGCCGGGCGGTCGAAGAGCGCGGTGGAGAGGATGTGCAGCATGTAGAACCAGCCGCGCGTCTGCCCGATGTACTCGACAATGAAGTCGGCCGGGTTGTGGGTGTTGAACCAGTCCTCGTTCTCGAACGGGTAGTGGACCTGGCCGTACGGCATGGAGCCGGAGTCAAACCAGACATCCAGCACGTCCTCCACGCGGCGCATGGTGGACTTGCCGGTGGGGTCGTCCGGGTTGGGGCGGGTCAGTTCGTCGATGAAGGGGCGGTGCAGGTCAACGTCGCCGTCGTTGTTCAGCGGCAGCCGGCCAAAGTCTGCCTGCATCTCGGCCAGGGAGCCGTAGACGTCGGTGCGCGGGTACTCGGGGTCGTCGGACTGCCAGACGGGGATGGGGGAACCCCAGTAGCGGTTGCGGCTGATGGACCAGTCGCGGGCGTTGGCCAGCCACTTGCCGAACTGGCCGTCCTTGACGTTGCCGGGGATCCAGTTGATGTCCTGGTTCAGTTCCAGCATGCGGTCCTTGAACTTCGTCACCTCCACGTACCAGGAGGAGATGGCGCGGTAGATCAGGGGCGTGCGGCAGCGCCAGCAGTGCGGGTAGCTGTGCACGTAGCTGGCCTGGCGCAGCAGGCGGCCGGCGTCGCGGACCACGCGCGTGATGGTTTTGTTCGCGTCAAAGACCTGCACGCCCGCGATGTCGTTGAGCGGGCCGCCTTCAAACAGGGGCAGGAACTTGGCACCTTCGTCCACGGAGAGCACCACGGGGATGCCGTACTTTTCGCAGGTCTTTTGGTCCTCTTCACCGTAGGCGGGTGCCTGGTGGACAATGCCCGTGCCGTCGGTGGTGGTGACATAGTCGGCCACCAGGACCTGCCAGGACTTGGCCGTGCCGTACTTTTCATCGTCGGCAAAGTAGTCCCACAGGGGCTGGTACTTCAGGCCCTCCAGCTCGGCGCCCACGTACGTGGCCGTGACGGCGGCGGCTGCGGCAGCCGCGTCGTCGTACCCCAGGTCCTTGGCATGGGCGCCCACCAGCTCGGCGGCGAGCAGGAACTTTTCCGCGGACGGGTTTCCGGTGCTTGAGCCCGTCGAAACCCCGTTCGGCCCAACAGGCACGACGGCGTAGCTCACCGCAGGTCCCACGGCCAGGGCCTGGTTGGTGGGCAGGGTCCAGGGGGTGGTGGTCCAGGCGATCGCGGCCACGCCGGCGAGCTCCATGGACAGCTCGGATTCGCCTGCCAGCAGGGGGAAAGTGACAGTGACCGTCTGGTCCTGGCGGTCCTTGTAGACGTCCTCGTCCATGCGCAGTTCATGGTTGGAGAGGGGCGTCTCATCCTTCCAGCAGTAAGGCAGCACGCGGTAGCCGTTGTAGGTCAGGCCCTTTTCGTGCAGCTGCTTGAACGCCCAGAGCACGGATTCCATGTACTCGACGTTGAGCGTCTTGTAGTCGTTGTCGAAGTCCACCCAGCGGGCCTGGCGGGTGACGTATTCCTGCCATTCGCCGGCGTACTTCATGACGGAGGAACGGCAGGCGTCGTTGAACTTGTCGATGCCCATGGCCTCGATCTGCTTCTTGTCCGTCATGCCCAGCTGCTTCATGGCCTCCAGCTCGGCGGGCAGCCCGTGGGTGTCCCAGCCGAAGCGGCGCTCCACCCGGCGGCCGCGCTGGGTCTGGTAGCGGGCCACGAGGTCCTTGGCGTAGCCGGTGAGCAGGTGCCCGTAGTGGGGCAGGCCGTTGGCGAAGGGAGGGCCGTCGTAGAAGACGAATTCGTTGGAGCCGTCCTGACCGGCTTCCCGGGCGTCGATGCTGGCCTGGAAGGTGCCGTCTTCCGCCCAGTACTTCAGGACCAGTTCCTCCACTTCCGGGAAACGCACGGAAGCTGGCACATGGTTGGATTCGGCATGGAGGCCATGGGCCGCGGTTGCCTTCGGGAAGTGGGTCATCACATCATCCTGGTGGTGGGCGATCAATTCAGGATGCAAGGACGGCTTGCGCCGCGGTACCACCTCGCTTGCCGCCCTCCGGTTTCACCCTTTGCGCGGCCGCTCATTAGCTGCTGTGACGGGCTTACCCGTCCGGTTCTACCAGCCCTTTGTGCGGGGCGTTCTTCCGGAAGCTCACCGGTGATGGCCGGGTCAAAGCTTTGCTTCACATCCTACGGGATGCGGGCCGCTGCCCGCATCCCGCCTGCTGTGACGCGGGCGGCGCTCCCGCTCAGCTGGTGCGGATGAGCTTGTGGTTGGCGGCCTGGGCCACGGGCCGGATCACAATCTGGTCCAGGTTGATGTGGTGGGGAAGCCCGACGGCGTACCCCACCACTTCCGCCACGTCGCCGGCAGTCAGCGGCTTTTCCACGCCCTGGTAGACCTTCTCCGCCGCTTCCTTGTCGCCGCCCAGCCGGTTGAGCGCAAACTCCTCCGTGGCCACCAGGCCGGGCGCCACCTCGATGACGCGCAGGTTGTTTTCCACTTCCTCCAGGCGCAGTGCGTTGGTGACGGCGTGCTGGGCAAACTTGGCTGCGTTGTATCCGGAGCCGCCTTCGTAGGCCACCAGCCCCGCGGTGGATGTCAGGTTCAGCACGGTGCCGCTGCGGTGCTCCCGGAGGGCGGGGAGGAACGCCTGCGTCACTTTCAGGGTGCCCATGACGTTGACCTGGAACATCCACTCCCAGTCGTCGGCATGCGCTGTGGCAAGCCGGTCCACGCCGCGGGCGCCGCCGGCCACGTTGATCAGCGTGTCGAGGCCGCCATGGTCGGCCACGAAGGCGGCCAGGGACTCGACGTCGTCGTCGCGGGTCACGTCGGCAGCGAAGGCCAGGGCGCCGGTTTCTGCCGCCAGGGCTTCGAGGCGGTCCGCGCGGCGGGCCACGGCCACCACGTGCCAGCCGCCGGCGCGGAGCTTGCGGACGGTGGCGGCGCCGATGCCGGAACTGGCGCCGGTGACTACTGCATGATGGAAGGGGGCGTTATCAGTCATGCTCCCAATGTATCGCGCAGCTGCGAATGTTTTGTCTAGTCCAGTTTTGTCTCCACGCCGTTGAGGAAGTCCAGCAGCACGGCGGCCTGGTTCTGCCGGTGGTCCTTCGCGCTGTAGAGCAGAACCACCTTCCCGTGCTCCCCGGCCAGGCTGCGGATCTCCGCGACAGCCGGGTTGTGTTCCAGCTCCGCCCGGTAGTCCGCGACGAATGCGGCAAAATGCTCCGGCTGGTGTCCGAAGGCGTTGCGCACCCCGGTGCTGGGGGCCGCCTCCTTGAGCCAGACGTCAATGCGGTCCTTTTTGATCCCCCGCGGCCACAGCCTGTCCACCAGGACACGGTACTCATCCGGTTCGGGTTCCTCATACACTCGCAAAATCCTCAGTGTGCCCATGTTCGCATCATAGTCCCGGGATTCCCCCTGGGGGCCGTGCAGGGCGTTCGGGCCAACTCGTGAAAGAATTGCCAAATGGCTGAAAACATTCCGGGCACAGACACGCCCGCACCCACGAGCACCGTTCCCGACAAGCCGGCCCTTGAAGGCCTTGAAGAGTCCCTGACCAGGCGCTGGCTCGATGAGGGGACCTACAAGTTTGACCGCGGGACCACGCGTGAGCAGGTGTACTCCATTGACACTCCCCCGCCCACGGCCTCCGGTTCGCTGCACGTGGGGCATATGTTCTCCTACACCCAGACGGACGTGCTGGCCCGCTTCCAGCGCATGAACGGCAAGAATGTTTTCTACCCCATGGGCTGGGACGACAACGGCCTGCCCACCGAACGCCGCGTGCAGAACTACTACGGCGTCCGCTGCGACCCGAAAATCCAGTACGACGCCGGCTACCGGCCGCCCGCCACGCCCGCCAAGAACCAGCGCGACTTTGACGTTGTCTCGCGCAGGAACTTCATCGAGCTGTGCGAAGAGCTGGCCGTGGAGGATGAGAAGGTCTTTGAGAACCTTTTCCAGACCCTGGGCCTGTCCGTTGACTGGGACCTGACGTACAGGACCATCGACGACCACTCCCGGGCCGTTTCCCAGCGCGGCTTCCTGGAGAACCTTGCCACCGGCGACGCCTACATGGCCGAGGCGCCCACCCTGTGGGATGTCACGTTCCGCACTGCCGTGGCCCAGGCCGAGCTGGAAGACCGCGAAATGCCCGGCGCCTACTACCGGTACCCGTTCTTCGCCGAAGACGGCACCAAGATCTACATCGAGACCACCCGTCCCGAACTGCTGGCGGCGTGCTCCGCCCTGGTGGCCAACCCGGACGACGAGCGCTACCAGCCGCTGTTCGGCAAAAAGGTCACCTCGCCGCTGTTCGGCGTCGAGGTTGAAGTCCGCGCCCACCCGCTGGCCAAGGCCGACAAGGGCTCCGGCATCGCCATGGTGTGCACCTTCGGCGACCTGACCGACGTTACGTGGTGGCGTGAACTGCAGTTGCCCACCCGTGCCATCGTGGGCCGCGACGGCCGCATCATCGGCGACACCCCCGCCTGGGTCACGTCCGAGGAAGGCCGGGCCAACTACGCAGCCATCGCCGGGAAGACGGTCTTCAGCGCCAAGGAAGGCGTGGTTGCCATGCTGTCCGAGGCAGGGCTGCTGGACGGCGAGCCCAAGAAGATCATGCACCCCGTGAACTTCTTCGAAAAGGGCGACAAGCCCCTGGAAGTGGTCACCTCCCGCCAGTGGTACATCCGCAACGGCGGCCGCGACGCCGACCGCCGCGAACGCCTGATCAACCGCGGCAAGGACATCGAATTCCACCCGTCGTTCATGCGTTCGCGCTATGACAACTGGATTTCCGGGCTGAACGGCGACTGGCTGGTTTCCCGCCAGCGCTTCTTTGGCGTGCCTGTCCCCGTCTGGTACCCGCTCGACGCCGATGCCAACCCGGACTACGACCACCCCATCCTGCCCGGCACCGACCAGCTTCCGGTCGATCCGGCAGCGGATGCGGCCCCCGGCTACACCGAGGACCAGCGCAACGAACCGGGCGGCTTCATTGGCGACGCGGACGTGCTCGACACCTGGGCCACCTCCTCCCTGACCCCGCAGATTGTGGGCGGCTGGAGCCAGGACGAGGACCTCTTCACCAAGGTCTTCCCCTTCGACCTGCGCCCCCAGGGCCACGACATCATCCGCACCTGGCTGTTTTCCTCCGCTGTGCGTGCCGACGCCCTGCAGGACTGCGCCCCGTGGAAGCATGCCGCCATCTCCGGCTGGATCCTGGACCCGGACCGCAAGAAAATGTCCAAGTCGAAGGGCAACGTGGTGGTCCCCACCGACGTGCTCAACGACTTTGGCGCCGACGCCGTCCGCTACTGGGCCGCGTCCGCCAGGCTCGGGGCCGACACGGCGTACGAGATTGCGCAGATGAAGATTGGCCGCCGCCTGGCGATCAAACTGCTCAACGCCTCCAAGTTTGTCCTGAACCTGGGCGCCACGGAAGCCAATGTGCTCACGGGCGCCACTGAGGTGGCCAGCAACCCCCTGGACCGGGCGGTGCTGGCCCAGCTGGCCGACGTGGTCCGCCAGTCAACGGCGGCGTTTGAAAAGTACGACTATGCCAAAGCCCTCCAGATCACCGAAAGCTTCTTCTGGCATTTCACCGACGACTACGTGGAACTGATCAAGGACCGCGCGTACGGTGCGGCCGGCGAGGCGGGGAAGGCGTCCGTCCTTGCAGCGCTGGCCACCACGCTGGATTCGCTGCTGCGCCTGTTTGCCCCGTTCCTGCCGTTCGCCACGGAAGAAGTGTGGAGCTGGTGGCGCACCGGTTCCGTCCACCGCGCACCGTGGCCGGCCGCCATTGACGTGCTCGACGGCGACACCACCATGCTGTCAACAGTCGGGGACGCGCTGGGCGGCATCCGCAAGGCCAAGTCCGAGGCCAAGGTCAAGCAGCGCACCCAGGTGCTCTCGGCCACCGTGACGGCCACGGCGGCCAAGGCTGCGCAGCTTGCTGCCGGTCTCGGGGACCTGAAGGCCGCGGCAAATGCGGAGGCCATCACCGTGGTGGCCGGGACGGGCGAACTCACCGTGTCCGACGTCGTGCTGGCGCCGGCGGAAGAGCCCGTCCAGGCCTAGTCCCGGCCTGACGAAACCCGGGCCAGCTTCTTCAGGCCCTTGCGGGGCGGCACCCGCACCGGCTCCGGCCAGCGGGGTGTGAGCGCGTCGCCCAGGGTAACCCCGCGGAGTTTGCGCGCAAACATGGGCAGCACCCAGTCCCGGATCCACCGCCATTGGTCCCGTCCCCAGTCCTGCCAACTGGGGGCGGGACCTTCCGCCTTATCCTTGAGCGTGATGGCATGCGGCACCTCCAGCACCTCCAGCACCCGGGCGGCCAGGTACTTGTGGCCGGCCTTGGACATGTGAAGCCTGTCGACGCACCACATGCGCGGGTCGCGGTAGGCACCGAACTCCGCGTAGTCAACTACGTCGGCACCGTGGCGGGCCGCGATCTGCCGGACGCCGTCGTTGTACTGGTGGTTCTTGCGGCGCAGGGGTGACAGTACGGCGGAGACCTCCACGTCGTAGCCGGTGAACAGGACCAGCCGCGCCCCCGTGGCGGCGAGCCGGCCCACCAGGAACTCGTAGTCGGCCAGGATGTCCGGCACCCGTGTCCCGACGTCCATGATGTCGTTGCCGCCGGCGTAGAGGGTGATGAGGGTCGGTTCCATGGCCACGGCCGGGCCCATCTGTTCGGCAATGATGTGCCGGAGCCGCTTGCTGCGGATGGCCAGGTTGGCGTATTCCCAGCCCGGCTCATGGCGTGCCAGCCCCTCCGCCACCCGGTCCGCCCAGCCGCGAACCCCGTTGGGCAGGTGCCGGGAGCTATCCCCCACGCCTTCCGTGAAGGAGTCCCCCAGCGCCACATACCGCCGTGCTGCACCCAATTTACGCCACTGGGCTGCTGGTGCGGGGCTGCTGCGCCCCCATGCCGCAATAGGCCCAGCCGGCCCGGCGCCAGGCCGCCGCATCCAGGGCGTTGCGCCCGTCCAGCACCACGGCGCGGGCCATGGCGGCCGCCGCCGCTTCCGGGTCCAGCCCCGTGAACTCAGGCCATTCCGTCAGGAGCACGGCCAGCTCGGCGCCGCGCAGGGCGTCAAGCGGCTCGGCTTCAAAGGCCAGCTGCGGACACTGGAGCCTTGCGTTGCCCAGCGCCTGGGGATCGGTCACCGTTACCACCGCGCCCTGTGCCGCCAGCTGGAGGGCCACGTCCAGCGCGGGTGAATCGCGGATGTCGTCCGTGCCGGGCTTGAAGGCCGCGCCGAGGATGGTGATGCGCCGCCCTTCCACGCTTCCCCCGCACAGCCGCACGGCCCGCTCCGCCGCCCTGAACCTGGCGTCCGCGTTGATGCCGTCCACCAGCGACAGGAGCTCATCCAGTGACTCCACGCCGCGCTGCTGCGCCTGGGACCGGAAGGAACGCAGGTCCTTGGGGAGGCATCCCCCGCCGAATCCGGCGCCGGCCTGCAGGTAGCGGCCGCCGATGCGGCCGTCATGCCCCAGCGCCTCGGAAAGCCGGACGACGTCGGCACCGGCGTCCTCGCAAAACTCACCCACGGCGTTGATGAAGGAAAGCTTCAGGGCCAGAAACGCGTTTGCCGCAACCTTGATCAGTTCGGCCGTGGCGAAGTCGGTGACCACCCGCGGGGTGCCGCGGTCCAGCACAGCCGCATAGACGGCGTCGAGCACGGAAACGGGGCCGTCACCGGCCACCCCGTACACCAGCCGGTCCGGCAGCAGCGAGTCCTGCACGGCCGTGCCCTGGCGCAGGAACTCCGGGTTCCAGGCCAGCTCGGCACCCGTGCCGGACAGGTACCCGGCCACGGCGTTCGCCGTGCCCACCGGCACCGTCGACTTGCCCACTACCAGGGCGCCTGGCCGCACGTGCGGGCGCAGGGCGGCAACGGCGTCGAGCAGCTGCGAGAGGTCTGCGGCGTTGGCGGTCTTGGACTGCGGCGTGCCCACGCACAGGAAGTGCACGTCCGCTGCGGCCAGCCGGGCAGGATCCGCCGTGAACTCAAGCCGGCCGGCGTCCAGGCCCTCCCGCAGGAGGGGTTCCAGGCCCGGTTCGTGGAACGGCGCCCGGCCGCCGGCCAGCAGGGCCACCCGGGCGCTGTCGTTGTCCAGGCCCACCACGTCATGGCCCATGGATGCCAGCGTGGCCGCGTGGACGGCACCAAGATAGCCGCAGCCGATAACCGATATTTTCATTTGTTCCCCTTCAGGGCGGTTGCTTGCAGGCGGTTTTCCGCCATGGCCTCGCCATACAGCCCGACCAGCCGGCTGCAGACCGCCTCCCAGGTCCGCCCCTGGACCTGGGCCAGGGCCGCCGCGCCGAACGCGGCCCGCTTGGCGTCGTCACCCGTCAGGTCAGTGACATAGCCGCGCAGCTGGGCCAGGTCGCCCGGCTGGTACAGCCAGCCGGTGCGGGAGGAATCAACCAGGTCCACCGGCCCGCCGCGGCCGGTCGCCACCACGGGAACGCCGGACGCCATGGCCTCCTGGATGGTTTGGCAGAACGTTTCCAGTTCGCCCGGGTGGACAAACAAGTCAAAGGACGCAACCGCAGCAGCCAGTTCCTCCCCACCGAGGAAGCCGGTGAAGTGGGCCTCCGGGAGCAACTCCTGCAGTGCCTGGCGGCGGGGTCCGTCCCCCACAATGACCAGCCGGGTGTTGGGGATTCCGGCCAGGGCTGCCAGGTCTTCAAGCTGCTTCTCCAGCGCCAGCCGGCCCACGTACCCGATGATCCGCTCGCCGCCGGGAGCCAGCCTGGACCGGAAGACAGGGCTTCGCTTGCCGGGGTGGAAGCGTTCCAAGTCGACGCCACGGCGCCAGAGCTCCACCCGGGGAATGCCATGCCCGCGCAGCTGGTTCACCGAGTCCGACGACGGCGCCAGGGTTTTGGTGGCCGCCATGTGGATGCGCTCCACCCTGCTCCAGGCCCAGTTTTCCAAAAAGGGCATGCCGTATTTCGCGGCATATCCGGGAACGTCGGTCTGGTACACGGCCACGGTGGGGATGCCCAGCTGCTTCGCCGCCCGCACGGCGCGCCACCCCAGGACGAACGGGGAGGCCAGGTGGACCACGTCCGGGCCAAAGTCAGCCAGCAAGGCCTTAACCCGGGCCACACCGCCGACTGCAACGCGTATGGTGCGGTAGCCCGTGACGGGAATGGCAGGCAGGCGGTGGACCGCTGCGCCTTCCACTGTCCCCGGGGCGTCTTCCGGCGTGGACGGGGCTATGACCAGCACTTCGTCACCCCGGCTGGCCAGGAATTGGAGGATTTTCAACAGGGAATGGGTGACCCCATTCATTTCCGGCAGGAACGATTCAGCAACTATGGCAACCTTCACGCTTCCACCATGGCGGGCCAAGGTGGCCGCCGGCCGGTGCTGGGGAGTCCCGGCGGTGAAGAGTGGGTTAACGCCTGCCCCCGCTGAGGGCAAAGGGGAAGCCCCATCGGCATTTTGCCGTCGGTGGGGCTTCGGCTTTCGGCCACTGCGTGACGTGCGGTGGTCTTGCGGACTCCATTGCCTTTCAGTGCATTTAGCCGCGTCACCGGCTTCCAGTTCCTAGTTTCACGGGACTGCCGCCATGGGCGGTATCCCAATGTATCAATCGGTTCTGTCGCTGAATCTCTGGTGTCTGCACCCTCTCCCGAAGGATGGGGTAAGAAAAAGTATGCGCCTGTCCAATGGCAAAAACAAGGGCAGGGACGGACCAGTTTTTGTAACCGGCCCGTCCCCGCCCTTCCTGCAGTCTGCTAGCCGAACTGCGGGCTCTCGGTGCGGCTCCGCTTGATCTCAAAGAAGTAGGGGAAGCTGGCCAGTGCCACCGTGGCATCCCACAGTTTCCCGGCGTCCTCGCCGCGCGGAATGCGCGTGATGACGGGGCCAAAGAATGCCGTGCCGTTAAAGGCCACGACGGGCGTACCCACGTCCTGGCCAACCTTGTTGATCCCCTCGGCATGGCTGGCCCGCAGGGCGGCGTCGTGTGCGTCGGTGGTGGCAGCCTGCGCCAGTTCGGCGGGCAGTCCGACTTCCGCCAGTGCCTTGGCGACCACGTCCGTGAGGTCCTTGTTGGCGTGGATGTGGATCTGGGTTCCCATGGCGTCGTAGAGGGGCTTGATGACGGAGGGGCCATGTTCCTCGGCGGCGGCAGTGATGACGCGCACGGGTCCCCAGGCGCGGGCCACGTGGGCCTTGTACGCGTCGGAGATGTCTTCCTTGTGCTCATTGAGCACCGACAGGCTCATGACATGCCAGTCCACGGTGATGTTGCGAACCTTCTCCACCTCTCCGATCCAGCGGGAGGTCACCCAGGCAAACGGGCAGGTGGGGTCAAACCAGAAGTCTGCCTTTTCGGCGGTGGCAACATCATTGTGGGACACGGTTTCAGACACAGCGGTCTCCTTCGTCAACTGAGGAATGTGCGTACGTGGCACGCCTATCAGTGCCAACGGAAAATCAGGCGGACTTGTTCCTGCGCTTGGCCACAACATCGTGGGGAATCAAATTTGGTTCGGCCTTCTTGAGGACGGCCTCGGCAGTGACCACCACGGTGGCAATGTCTTCACGGCTGGGCAGGTCAAACATGACCGGCAGCAGGACTTCCTCCAGGATGGCCCGCAGGCCGCGGGCCCCTGTGCCCCGCGCCAGGGCGAGGTCGGCAATGGCAGCCAGCGCGCCGTCGTCGAACTCCAAGTCAACGCCGTCCAGGGTGAACATCTTTTGGTACTGCTTGACCAGCGCGTTTTTGGGCTCGGTGAGGATTTGGATCAGGGCGGTGCGGTCCAGCTGGGTCACGGTGGTGATGACGGGCAGCCGGCCGATGAACTCCGGGATCAGCCCAAACTTCAGCAGGTCCTCGGGCATGACGTCGGCGTAGGTGGCCTCGGACTGCTTGAGCGCGCTGAGGGGGGCGCCGAAGCCGATGCCCTTCTTGCCTGCCCGCGAGCCGATGATGTCCTCGAGTCCCGCGAACGCGCCGGCCACAATGAACAGCACGTTGGTGGTGTCGATCTGGATGAATTCCTGGTGGGGGTGCTTGCGCCCGCCCTGCGGCGGCACCGAGGCAACGGTGCCTTCGAGGATTTTCAGCAGGGCCTGCTGCACGCCCTCCCCGGAAACGTCGCGGGTGATCGAGGGGTTCTCGGACTTGCGGGAGATCTTGTCGATCTCGTCAATGTAGATGATGCCCTGCTCGGCCTTCTTGACGTCGAAGTCGGCGGCCTGGATGAGCTTGAGGAGGATGTTCTCCACGTCCTCGCCCACGTAGCCGGCTTCCGTCAGGGCCGTGGCGTCGGCAACGGCGAACGGGACGTTCAGGCGGCGCGCCAGGGTTTGGGCCAGGTATGTCTTGCCGCAGCCCGTGGGGCCCACCAGCAGGATGTTGGACTTGGCGATCTCCACCTCGTCATGGACGCCGCCGGCCAGGGTGGTCGACTTGACGGCGTGGCCGGACTGGATCCGCTTGTAGTGGTTGTAGACGGCCACGGCCAGGGAACGCTTGGCCGGTTCCTGGCCAATGACGTATTCCTGCAGGAAGTCAAAGATTTCCCGCGGCTTGGGCAGTTCAAAGGCGTCAAGGTCGGCCACTTCGGCCAGTTCCTCGTCGATGATCTCATTGCACAGTTCAATGCATTCGTCACAGATGTAGACGCCCGGTCCGGCGATGAGCTTGCGGACCTGCTTTTGGCTTTTGCCGCAGAAGGAACACTTCAGCAGATCAGTGCTTTCGCCCATTCTGGCCATGCGTGCTTCCTTCCGCGGATGGAACGGAACGCCAGCTCCGTGCCATTGCTGTTCAAACTGTCGAGTCGCAAAACGGGACGCTGTGCGTGCCCGCTTTGCATGATGGTTCCACTCTAGGCCAAGCCACTGACATTGGGCGGAAACCAAACGCCGGGGCGCCCTGGTTTGCGGCGCCCCGGCGTCGGGATTTTCTGCTGGCTAGCGGGCGGCTATCGCGGCGGGCTTGATCTTGCGCGGCGCCAGCACCTCGTCGATCAGGCCGTAGTCCTTGGCCTGCGCGGCGGTGAGGATGTTGTCGCGCTCAATGTCGTTGCTGACCTGCTCGGGTGTGCGCCCGGAGTGCTCCGAGAGCGTGTTTTCCAGCCATTCGCGCATCCGCATGACCTCATTGGCCTGGATTTCCAGGTCTGAGGCCTGGCCGCCCTGGCCGCCGGACAGGGCAGGCTGGTGGATCAGCACGCGGGCGTTCGGCAGCGCCAGGCGCTTGCCGGGGGATCCGGCGGCGAGCAGCACTGCCGCTGCGGAGGCCGCCTGGCCCAGGCACACGGTCTGGATCTCGGGGCGGATGAACTGCATCGTGTCGTAAATGGCCGTCATCGCCGTAAATGATCCGCCGGGCGAGTTGATGTAGAGCGTAATGTCGCGGTCGGTGTCGTCGGCCTCAAGCACCAACAGCTGCGCCATGACGTCATCGGCGGAGGCGTCGTCAACCTGGACGCCCAGGAAGATGATGCGGTCCTCAAACAGCTTGGTGTAGGGGTCCTGGCGCTTGAAGCCGTAGGGGGTGCGCTCCTCGAACTGCGGGAGGACGTAGCGGCTGGTTGGGAGGTTGCCTGCGGTGCGGCCGAAACCTGCGGTGCCGAAGGCGGTGCTGCCAAAATTGTATGTCATGTCCATGCTCCTGAAGTCTGTTCCCGGGCCCGTTAGTTCGCGCTGGTTCCGCCGCCACCGGCTACGGTGCCCGCATGCCGGCTGATCTTGTCGAAGAAGCCGTATTCCAGGGCTTCCTCGGCAGTAAACCACTTGTCACGGTCATTGTCCGTGAGGATCTTCTCCACGGTCTGCCCGGTCTGCTCTGCGGTCAGTTCCGCCATGACCTTCTTCATGTGCAGGATCAGTTCCGCCTGGATCTTGATGTCCGACGCCGTTCCGCCAATGCCGCCGGAGGGCTGGTGCATGAGGATGCGGGCGTTGGGGGTGGCATACCGCTTTCCCTTGGTCCCGGAGGAGAGCAGGAACTGGCCCATCGATGCGGCCAGTCCGGTGGCCACGGTGACCACGTCGTTCGGAATGAACTCCATGGTGTCGTAGATTGCCATGCCGGCCGTGACCGAACCGCCGGGAGAGTTGATGTAAAGGAAGATGTCCTTTTCCGGGTCCTCCGCGGAGAGCAGCAGCAGCTGGGAGCAGATCAAGTTGGCGTTGTCGTCACGGACTTCCGAGCCAAGCCAGATGATGCGCTCTTTGAGCAGGCGGTTGTAAATGTATGTATCCGAGCCTGCCGATTCCGGGCCGGCCATCGACGGGGTGGTGTGCTGTGCCATGGTGGACTTACCTCTCCTTCGTGCGGCCCGCCGGACCTTGACTGCCCCGGCAACTACCGGAGCACCCAGTCCAATTCCGGACCATCACTAATCTTCACTACTTGGACAGTAGCCGTTTTTGGCGCTGTTTTGTTTCGCAAAACCGTGCTGTTCGCTGACGGCGCACGGTGGCGTCCGCCCACAGCGGACCGCGGCGGCGGAACGGTCCCGCCGCCGTCGTCCGGGCCCGGGGCACGGGGCTTGGGGGACGGAAAAAGCCGTTGCCGGCTCCCCTGGGGGAACCGGCAACGGCCTTGGTCTTTGTGCTGCGGGAAAAGACTAGATGCGGACTTCGCCCGGGTCGGTCACGGCGGTGGGCTCGATGACCTCGTCGCCGTCAACGGCGTCGAGCTCTTCTTCCTCGCCGGCCACGGAGACAAAGTCGGTCAGGTCGACGTCGGCGCCGTTGGTGTCCTTCACGGCGGCCTGGGCCAGCACGGCGGCCAGGGCCTTGCGGCGGCGGACTTCGCCGACGATCATGTTGACCTGGCCGGAGGAGTCGAGCATCTGCGCGAACTGGTTCGGGTCCATGCCGTACTGGCTGGCGGAGGAGACGATGTAGTCGATCAGCTCGGCCTGGCTGACACCGATTTCTTCCTTGTCGGCGATGGCGTCGAGGATGATCTCGTTGCGGAATGCACGCTCGGTGTTTTCCTTGACCTCGGCGCGGTGCTCTTCGGTGTCGTGGTCCTCGCCGTGCGAGTTCTCCGGCTTGAAGTGCTGCTCGATCTGCTCGGCAACCACGGATTCGGGCACGGGGACCTCGATGAGCTCAACGAGCTTGTCCAGCACCTTGTCGCGGGCCTCGACGCCCTGCTCCATGGTCTTGGAGTCGGAGGCCTGCTTGGCCAGGTCCTCGCGCAGTTCGGCAATGGTGTCGAATTCGCTGGCCAGCTGGGCAAAGTCGTCGTTGGCCTCGGGCAGTTCGCGGACCTTGACGGCGGTGACCTTGACGGTGACCTGTGCGTCCTCGCCGGCGTGCTCGCCGCCTGCCAGCTTCGTGTCGAAGATGGCTTCCTCGCCGGCGGACAGGCCGGTGGCGGCCTCGTCCAGCCCTTCGAGCATGTTGCCGGTGCCGATCTGGTAGGACAGGTCCGAAGCGGAGTCAACCTCTTTGCCGTCAATGACGGCGGCGATGTTGATGGTCAGGAAGTCGCCGTCGGCGGCGGGGCGGTCCTCGGCCTTGAGCGTGCCGAAGCGGCCGCGCAGCTCGTCGAGTGCCTTGTCCGTGTCGGCGTCGGTGGCTTCCGCGGCCTCAACCTCGACGGCGATGCCGGCGTAGTCGGGCAGCTCAATCTCGGGGCGGATGTCCAGCTCGACGTGGAACTTCAGCTCGCCGTCGGTCGCGGTCGGGTCCGGAACCTCGGTGATTTCCACCTCGGGGCGGCTCAGGGGGCTGATGCCGGTTTCCACCACAGCGCTCTGGTACCAGCCGTTGAGGCCCTCGTTGATGGCGGTTTCCAGGACGTAGCCACGGCCAACGCGCTGGTCGATCAGCTTGTTGGGGACCTTGCCCTTGCGGAAGCCAGGCACCTGGACCTGTGTGGCAATCGTCTTGTAAGCCTCGGCAATGCTGGGCTTCAATTCCTCAAAGGAAACCTCAACATTGAGCTTTACCCGGGTGGGCGTGAGGTTTTCGACAGCGCTCTTCACAGCGTGGTACTCCTGATGGTCTGTTGGTGGATGTTAGGCACCAGCACATGGGCAGTCACTGACCAAACGTGAACCGGATAATGCTGAGTCGGGGCGACAGGACTCGAACCTGCGGTCTCCTGCTCCCAAAGCAGGCGCGCTAGCCACTACGCTACGCCCCGTAGTGCCCGCAACAGTCTACGGGCAAAAGATCGCAGATGCACAATTAGCCCCGGCGCCAAAGGGGTCCGGAGGCCCCGCTGCCGATTTGCGGCCCACCGGCACCATTGCTAGTATCGAGGAGTTGTTCAGCCGAGAGGCGGAAATGACAGCCCCAAGCATCACTTCGGGGGCGTAGCTTAATGGTAAAGCCTCAGTCTTCCAAACTGATTACGCGGGTTCGATTCCCGTCGCCCCCTCCGTTATTACAGAATTGCCGCCGTTCCCGCATTTTGCCGCCGTTATAGCTGCGTCAAAATGCGGGAACGGCGGCATTTTTCGTTTCAGGACCGCTGTTCGTTTCAGGACCGCTGGCAGCCGGGGCACCAGTAGAGCTTGCGGCCGCCGAGCTCCACCATGGCCACCAGGGTCCCGCACCGCCGGCATGGCAGGCCGTTGCGCTTGTACACATAGTGCGCGTCCGCCACGGGCACGGCCTTGTTGTCACTGTCGCCCTTATTAACACCGTCAAGGCTCGACGGCGGCACGCCACCCACGCCGACACCGCCCACACCGACGCCACGGCCCGAAGGCCGCTCCGCCAGCTCCGTGGTGATGATCCGGCCGTCGCGGACGCCGTCGGCCATGGTCATCGCAATGTCGTCCCACAAGGCCGCGGCGTCCCCGGGCCGCAGCGACTTTCCGGGCAGCTGGGGGTCAAGGCCCCGGCGGAACAGGGCCTCCGCCCGGTACACATTGCCCACGCCGGCCAGCACGTCCTGCTTCATCAACTGCAGGGCAACGGAGGTGGAACTCTTGCGGATGCGCCGCACAAATTCCTCCCTGTCGCCGGGGAGGTTGTGCAAGGGGTCCGGGCCCAGTTTTGACCGGACGGCGGCAGCCTCGGCCAGCGTGAGCACCTCGCAGCTTGTGGGCCCGCGCAGGTCGGCCCAGCCGTGCGCGGAGACCAGGCGCACCCGCACGGCGCCCTGGGGTTCGGGCGGGCCGGCGTACTCCGCGCTGTCGTCGCCGGCCTCTTCCTGCTCGCCGATCCGCCGCGGGGCGCCAATGCTGGATGCCCCGGTGAACGTCCTGTCGCCGCCAAAGTCCCAGGCCCCGTAGAGGCCCAGGTGCACGCGCAGCACCAGGTCATGGGAAAAGAACAGGAACAGCTGCTTGCCGTGGGCCTCGGCGCTCTCCAGCACGTGGGCGTCAATCCGGGCGGCACCGGCTGCAAACTTCCCCTGCGGGCTGGACGCCGCCAGCTCCGCGCCGCCAAACACGTCATTGAACTGCCGTGCCAGCCGGTGCACGGAATGCCCCTCAGGCACGTCTCGCCTTAAGCATGACGGTTTTCCGCCAGCCGCCGGTAGCCGTTGAGCAGGGCTGCCAGGCGTTCGGCGTTTTCCACATGGTGTCGGCATTGACCACGAACTCGCGTCCGCCGGCCAGGGACACCACCAGGCCGGGCCCCCGCCTCACCACAAATGCAGTGCCCCAGGAGCCTGCCCGGTATCCCCAGCCGCCGTAGCGCATGGGCTCGATGTCCTCGATGGCCCGGGCGGATCCATAGGCGGCAACCGGTATATGGACAATGCGCCAGCGCCCCCACACCCTGACCGACAGCCCGTCGGAAGACGCTGACACGGTTCCTGCCATGAAGGAAACCACCGCCGCCGCCAGGGCAGCGCCGCCCAGCAGCCACCACGGCGATGCAAACGCGAGGACGGCGAGGGCCACAAAGGCGATGCCGCCCACCACGGCGTACATCCCCGGCGTAGCACGGATGCGGCAGCTGGCGCTCTCACCCCGGCCGGCTGCGGCGGCGTCAACACGGGCGCCCCGGGGCAGTCCGCCCTCGTGCCTGCTGCCGGGGAAACTGCCGGGCAGGCCGCCGTCGAACGCCTCCAGCGGACGGGCCGGGACCAGGAAGGCCAGGAGGATGCCTGCCGCCAGGGCGATGCCCAGTCCGGCCCAGACCAAGCCCCAGTCCATGACGGTGCCCACGGCGGAGGCCTTGCCGATTTGCGGTGCCAGCCCGGCCACAAAGATCATCGCCATGAACGCCGTAAAGACCACCGTGAGTGCCACCCCGGCCCGGCGCAGGCCCGAAGCCAGTGAATTCAGGGACAGGCAGCCGCCCACCAACAGGCCGGTGCCGAGCGAGACGGCAACGCCGAGTGTGGCGGAGGTCCCGACGCCGGCAAAGCCGTCGGCCGCCCCGGATCCGCTCCAGTGCGAGGCGATGGGGTTCGGCAGGCGGCCTGCAATTGCCAGCAGCCACGCGCCGAGACCCGCGGTGATGAGCACCACGGCCGAAGCACTGACAGAAAACGTCCGCCGGTCAAATGCCGGCGCTCCCCCGCCCCTTGAAGGCTGGCTGCCCTTCATCGCTCCCCCTAAAATCGCCTGTTGCCACTGTTCCCCCAAGGATGTTGCAGGCTATTCGGCAACCTCGCCCGTGGCTTCGTAGGCGGCGATCTTGCCGATGCGGCGCACGTGGCGTTCGGCGTTGCTGAAGGGTTCGGCCAGGAATGCCTCGATCAGTGAGGTGGCTTCCTCGACGGAGTGCTGGCGCCCGCCCACGGCCACCACGTTGGCGTCATTGTGTTCGCGGGCCAGCTTGGCCGTGTCCAGGTTCCAGGCCAGCGCGGCTCGCACGCCCTTGACCTTGTTCGCGGCGATCTGTTCGCCGTTGCCCGAGCCGCCCAGCACAATGCCCAGGGCGTCGACTCCGGCCGCCTGGTCCGCCACCACGGCGAGTGCTGCGTTGATGCAGAAGGACGGGTAGTCGTCTTCGGCGTCGTAGGCCTTCGGCCCGTGGTCCACCATGTCGTAGCCCTTGGCGGCCAGCGCCGTGATGAGGTGGGCGCTGAGCTCCATGCCGGCGTGGTCGGTTGCGATGTGAACGCGCATGAATTGTCCTTGGGGCTTGTTGGGTTGAAATCCCTCCAAGCCTACCGAAACACGGGGCCTAGTGTTGCCCGGCGTCCTTGCCGGCCCGGCGGTTGAGGATGGCGGCGAGGTCGTCGGCGGTGTCCAGGTTGGGGGCGTTGACCACCACCCGGCCCGCCTTTTCGGTCCGCAGAACGACGCCGGCCCCCGAGTAGGCGAGGAACGATTCACTGCCGCTGTGCCGGCGCAGGCCCCAGCCGCCGTAGTCGCCCGCCTTGATGTCAAGAGACACGGCGCCGTCGACGTCGGTGCACGGCACCAGGATGACCGGCACCAGCCCGGCCAGCTTCACGGAGAGGCGGCGCCTGTCCATGTGGACCGTCGCGCTCAGGGCGGCGATACCCAGCACAGCCAGCAGCGGCAGGGCGAGCAGGAACCAGGGGCTCAAAATGGTGAGCACGGCCCCCGGCAGCAGGCCCGCCAGCAGGATCATGATCACCACCGAGCTGCGCGGATGGATGGCGTAGGCGAGCCGGTCGTTGGCCACAGTGGGGTCCGCTTCGATGGCCAGCAGCTCGGACAGTGCCGCGTCGTCGGAGGCGCCCCACTGTTCGTCCGGCTTGAACGTCAGGGCCAGCACCACGCCCATGGCGCAGGCCAGGCCGGTGCCCATGAGGGCCACCTGGGCGTCCATGGGCTCGGTGGGCAGGCCGCCCTGGCTGGTCTGGCCCACCAGTGCCGCGGCAAAGAAGGACACGGCGGTCATCTGCAGGGTCACTGCCAGGCCCAGCAGGATGCGGCGGAGCTGGCGCGGTAGCACTGTCCGTGCCCCCTGCGAGCCGATGCCGATGCCCGGGACCAGGATCAGCCCCACCCCCATGGCAAGAAAAACCGGGAACGGCACCGGAGCGGAGGCCAGCGGCGGGATGGTTCCACCGGCGGGCCCGCCGCCGAGAAGAAGGCCGCCGGCCACCAGGCCCGCGGACATGAGGACGGGAAGGATGATGGCAAAGCGCAGCGCCCGGGCGTCCAGATGCCTGTCCTTGCCGTTCTCCGCTGCGGGGATGTCCATGGCTTCTACTTTTCCATACGGGCAGCGGCCTGCCTATGCCCCGGCCCCTGTCAGGGAGCCCACGGCGCGCGCCCAGCCGGGGAGGCGGGCGTGCCGCCGCCCACGCGTGGGGAAGTTAAGTGAAAGACTATGGGCAAGCCGCCGGCGCGCTGAGCCGGCACCGTGGGACCGGGCACCAGCAGGATGCACGGAACCACTGTCCACCCGACACCGAACGGAAGGCATCACTTTGCCTGGCATGAATCTGACCCGCGCCGAAGCCATTGAGCGCACGGCCACCCTGACCGCGGAGCACTACGAGGTCACCCTGGACCTGACCGCCTCGGAGACCACCTTCCCGTCCACCACCACGGTGACGTTCAGCGCGAAGGAGGGGTCGTCGTCGTTCATTGACGCCGTCACCGACAAGGTCCACAAGGTCACGCTCAACGGCGTGGAGCTGGACCCGGCCGCGGTCAGCAACGGCGTGCGGATCGAGCTGCCCCACCTGGCCGCCCACAACGTGCTCACGGTGGAGGCGGACGCCCTCTTCATGAACACCGGGGAGGGCCTGCACCGCTTCGTGGATCCCGTGGACAACGAGGTCTACCTGTACAGCCAGTTTGAGGTGCCTGACAGCCGCCGCATGTTTGCCGTGTTTGAGCAGCCGGACCAGAAGGCGACGTTCACCTTCCACATCACGGCCCCGGCCCACTGGGACGTCATCTCCAACTCCCCCACCCCGAAGCCAGAGGCGGCCGGCGAAGGCAGGGCGGTGTGGCACTTTGAGCCCACGCTCAAGATGTCCAGCTACATTACCGCGCTGATTGCCGGGCCGTATGCCTCGGTGCGCAGCGAGCTGACCAGCTCCGACGGGCGCGTGATCCCGCTGGGCGTGTTTGCCCGCAAGTCGCTCATGGAGTTCATGGACGCGGACAATGTTTTCGAGCTGACGCGCCAGGGCTTCGAGTTCTTTGAAAAGCAGTTCGGCACCCCGTACGCCTTCCCCAAGTACGACCAGCTGTTCGTCCCCGAATTCAACGCCGGGGCCATGGAGAACGCCGGCGCCGTGACGTTCCTGGAAAGCTACGTGTTCCGTTCCAAGGTCACCGATGCCATGGTGGAACGCCGCGCCATCACCATCCTGCACGAACTGGCCCACATGTGGTTTGGCGACCTCGTCACCATGCGCTGGTGGAACGACCTCTGGCTCAACGAATCCTTCGCCGAGTTCATGTCCACCCTGGCCGCGGCGGAAAATACGCAGTACGTCAACGCCTGGACGTCCTTTTCCTCCCTGGAGAAGAGCTGGGCGTACCGCCAGGACCAGCTGCCGTCCACGCACCCCATCAAGGCTGACATCACCGACCTGGAGGACGTGCTGGTCAACTTTGACGGCATCACCTACGCGAAGGGCGCCTCGGTGCTGCGCCAGCTGGTGGCCTGGGTGGGCCAGGAGGAGTTCATGGCCGGGGTGCGCGCCTACTTCGGCAAGCACGCCTGGTCCAACACCGAGCTCACCGACCTCATGGTGGAGCTGGAGGCCGCCAGCGGGCGCGACCTTTCCACGTGGACCCAAAAGTGGCTGGAGACAGCCGGCGTGAACATCTTCAAGCCACAGATTGAGACCGGCGACGACGGCGCCATCACCTCATTCTCGATCCTCCAGTCCGCCGTGGCCGAGCACCCGGTGCTGCGCCCCCACCGCGCCGCCGTCGGCTTCTACAACTTGGCCGCCTCGGGCCCCGACGAGGGCAAGCTGGTCCGCACCCACCGCGTGGAGCTGGACGTGGACGGCGCCGTGACCCCCGTGCCGGAGCTGGTGGGCCTGGCCCGCCCGGCCCTGGTGCTGCTCAACGACGACGACCTGGCGTATGCCAAGATCCGCCTCGATGACGTGTCGCTGGCCACCGCGCAGGCGCACCTGGTGGACTTCAAGGACTCCCTGCCGCGCACCCTCGTCTCGGCCTCCGTTTGGGATGCCACGCGCGACGGCGAAGCCCCGGCCCGCGCCTACGTGGACTTTGTCCTGGCCACCGTGGGGCGCGAAAGCGACTCCACCGTCATTACGGTGCTGCTGCGCCAGCTGGCCACCGCACTGCACTTCTACGTGGCACCGGAACACCAGCAGGAGACTGCAGTGGCGGCCGCAGACTCGCTGTGGGCCCTGGCCCAAGGCGCCGAAGCCGGCTCCGACGCTCAGCTGCAGTTCGCCAAGGCCTTTGCCCTGCAGGCCCAGTCGGGCGCGCAGCTGGACGCGGTCCAGGCGCTGCTGGACGGCACGGCAACCTTGGACGGGCTGTCCGTCGACACTGACCTGCGCTGGGAACTGCTGACCTCCCTGGTCGCCGGCGGCCGGGCAGGCCAGGGCGCCATCGACGCCGAACTGGCGAAGGACAACACCCAGAACGGCCAGCTGGCGGCCGCCGCCGCGAAGGCGGCCATCCCCACGCCGGAGGCCAAGGCTGGGACGTGGGAGGCCGTCGTCGTCCGCGGGGACCTGGCGAACGCCGCCGCCCGCAGCGCCATCAACGGCTTTGGCCGCGTCTGGGACACCTCGCTGCTGGAGCCGTACGTGGCGAAGTATTTTGCCGCGGTCAAGCAGGTCTGGGAGGAGAAGTCCTATGAGACCTCCTCCACCATCATCACGGGGCTGTACCCCTCGCAGCTGGTTTCGCAGGCCACGCTGGACGCCACGGATGCGTTCCTGGCCGCCCTGGGCAGCGAAACCCCGGCCCTGCGCCGGCTCATCGTGGAAAGCCGCGACGGCGTCCAGCGGGCGCTGAAGGCGCAGGCCGCCGACCAGTAGCACCCTTTCCGGCAGCGCTGGCCCCCTGCCACCATGGCAGATGGGCCCGCGCTGCCGGAAAACAAGTGGTCGCCACTCTATCCACGGCGCCGGTTTGGAGGTAGCTTCAGGCCATGAGAGCACATCCACTAAAGAAGTTGGCCGCGCGCACAGCCACGGCCGCACTGTTTGCCGGGGGACTCATTCTGGGGTTCACCGGCGTTCCCGCGCTGGCGGCACCGCCGCCGGCCGGCACGTACACCGTCCTTGGTGACTCCTATTCGGCAGGATCCGGCGGCGGGCAGGAAGCCGCGCCGTGCATGCAAAGCCCCTATGGCTATGGCAGCGACTTTGCCGCCGCCAACGGGCTGGCCATGGCCAACCTGGCATGCTACGGCGCCACGATTGACCAGGTGGCGGCCCTGCAGGTCCCGCTGATCCCCTCATCGACCCGGCTCATCACGCTGACCGTGGGCGGCAATGATGTGGGCGCCGGAGCCGTTGCGGCCGCCTGCCTCAGCGGCACCGCAGGCGTGTGCGCAGCAGCGCTCGCGGGTGCGCAGGCCAAGCTGGCCATGCTGCCGGCACAGCTCAAGGCGCTGACCCAGGACATCCGGTCCCAGGTGCCGCGCGCCCAGGTCATCTACATGGGCTACCCGCACCTGCTGGAACCGGCCACCATGGCGGCCATGCAATACCCGGCTGAACTAGTGGCCGCGGCAGCAGCCGTCAACGGCGCCGTGGACCAGCTCGACGCCGTGCTGGCCCAAGGCGCCCAGCGCAGCGGGGCGAGCTTTGTTTCGGTGACGGCGGCCTTTGACGGCCACGGATTCCCGTCGGCGGACAGCTGGCTGGTGCCGCCCTTCAACCCCTACAACCCGTTCGCGTTCCACCCCACGGCCGGCGGCTACGCCTCGGGCTACGCGGCCACGCTGCAAAACGTGCAGCTGAACCCGCCGCTCTATGCTGGAGTATGGCGCTGAACGAACACCACTACGAAATAGACACATTTTGGACGGGCAACCGGGGCACCGGGACGTCCGGTTACAAGGACTACGGCCGTGACCACAGCGTCACGGCCGTTGGCCTGCCCACGCTGCTTGGCTCGGCGGACAGGCCGTTCCACGGCGACCCGGACCGCTGGAACCCGGAACTGCTGCTCCTGACGGCCCTGTCGCAGTGCCACATGCTGTCGTATTTGCATGTGGCCGTCATGAACGGCGTGGTCATCACCCGTTACCAGGACAAGGCCACCGGGACCATGCTGCTCAACCCGGACGGCAGCGGCCAGTTCCAGTCCGCCACGCTCCACCCGCTCATCTCCGTGGCCGATCCCGCCACGTTGGAGCTGGCCCTGGGCCTGCATGCGGAGGCGTCGCGAAAGTGCTTCATTGCCCGCAGCGTGAACTTCCCCGTGCACCATGAGCCGGGCGTGCTGGCGCCCACACAGGACTGAATTCGCCGCGCACCCGCGTTAGGGTTGGAAGAGAACAATCCCGTTCCCAACATGCAAGGTGATTGACGCGTGCCCCTGAACACCCTTGAAGCTGCAGGCAACTCCGTCCTGGACAACCTGCTCCATGCCGGCATTGCCGTGGCCATTTCCCTGCTGGCGTGGCTGGTCCTGCACTACCTGATCCGCATGGTGGTCAAGCGCGCCGAAAAGGGCCCGTGGCGCCAAAAGGGACTGGGCTGGGTCAAGCCCGTGTTCCGAAATCTGGACCCGGTGATGCGCGCCCTCGACAATGAACGCCGCGTCCAGCGCGCCCGGACAATCGGCACGCTGCTGAATTCGCTGTTGACGGTGATTGTGGTGGTCATTGGCGGGTTCTACGTGTTGCTCGCCTTCCATGTGGACATCGGCCCCCTGCTGGCCAGCGTGGGCGTGGTGGGCATCGCCATCGGCTTCGGCAGCCAGCAGCTGATCCGCGACTTCCTGGCCGGCATCTTCATCACCCTGGAGGACCAGTACGGCATTGGCGACATCATCCAGACCAGCGAGGTCATCGGCGAGGTGGAGTACGTGGGCCTGCGAATCACCCGGGTCCTGGGCGAGGACGGCACACTCTGGTACCTGCGCAACGGCGAGATCCTGCGCCTCGGGAACCGTTCCAAGGGCAGCTACACAGCGCCGGAGGCCGAGCCTGCCGCTCCCCCGGCAACCGTCCCTGCCAGCACGACGCCGGCCGCCGCGCCTCCCAGCGCCCCTCCCGCCGGCACCCCGCTCACCACCGAACCCCACGAATCCGCAGAATAGAAGGCATCCCCCGCCATGACCGCAGAGCACAACCAGCTGTCCCCCTTTGCCAACGGCCCCACGGAAAACGACGCCGCGGAGCACGGGGCCGACACCGGCATCCCCATCCCGTCACGCTTTGGCGCTCCGCTGGCCCGCATCCTGCCCATTCCCACCCGGCAGGGGCACCCGCTGCCGTCCACCTCCGGCGCAGCGGCGGGCACTGGTGCGGCACCTGCGGCCCCGTCCGATGCATCAGCCCAGGGTGGTGAAGCCGGTGCCGTCGACGAGTCCGCCTACGCCGACACGTTCTACGGCCAGATCGGCGGCCACGCCACCTTTGAAAAGATCATCCACGTCTTCTACGAGGGCATCGCTGCCGATCCGCTGCTGCGCGCCATGTACCACGAGGAGGACCTGGGACCGGCGGAGCGGCGCATGCTGATGTTCATGGAGCAGTACTGGGGCGGGCCGCGCACGTACCTTGAGGAGCGCGGGCATCCCCGCCTGCGCATGCGCCACGTGCCGTTTGCCGTCACGCCCGAGGCACGCGACCGTTGGCTTGCCGCCATGCGCAAGGGCGTGGACGCCGTGGAGCTGTCCCCGCTGCACGAAGCCACACTCTGGGACTACCTGGAGCGGGCCGCGGCGTCCCTGGTCAACTCGCCCTCGGAACCCACCCAGCGCGCCTGAGGTGTCCCGGCGGGCGCCCACTTTCGCCCGTTGTACAGTAATGGCGGGCCAGGCCGGTGCCCGGTCGCCATTGCTGTACGGTCGACGCCGCAGCCACGCCACAACCCGCATTAAGTGTGTTGTCGATGCCTTGGCGGCCCGGCCCGTCCCGGTGGGCCGGCCCTAAAGGACAGCCTTCGGGCGGACCAGGATGTGGCCGCGGGCCGTGCTCAGGCGCAGCCACCGGTTGGAGCGGAACACTTCGCCCGTCTCCCCCGGAGCCACGAACCCCAGCGTGTATGCGGCAAAGGCGGCACCGCCTGGCAGTTCGCCGGGCACCCCGTCCATGGGGCGGCCCCATACGGCGGCCCGCGCATTGTTGACAATGAGCGCGCCGGGGTTGACGGGGATGATCTGGCCGATCTCCTGGACGCCGTCGCGAGCCACCTTGATCAAATCATCCGCCGACACCTCGCCCAGCTGCTCCCAGGCGCCGCGCGGCGCAGTGACGGCAGCCCATGACTCGTTCACCGTCATGGGGGGCACGGGCAGCACCACGTCGGCGTCGTCCATGCGGGCCAGGCGGTCGGCCACGGAGGCCAGGCTCACCGTCACGTCCAGCGTCGCCGGGGCACCAAGGGCCATGGTGCGCAGCCCCAAAATCGTGGGCGTTCCCTCGCCCAGCAACTTGGCGCGCATCACGCAGACGTACGCAGCCAGCACGTTTCCGGCCCCCTGAAGACGGATGCCGCCGTCGTCCGCGGCCCGGGCCCGGGACACAAAGGTGCGCAGGTCGGCAACTGTTCCGGCGTCGGCCAGCCGGAGTTCATCGGTGTGGGTGGCGGTGGGCATCAGAGCGCTCCTTGTGTGGCAAGTGTTGCGGCAGCGGGATCCACGGGGCGGCGCCGGAACACCACGGGGCCGCCGCGCCAGGTTTGCAGGGCGTTGCGCTGGGCTTCCGTGAGGCGGACGGGCCGGCCGGTGGTGCGCGAAACCAGCACCATGGAGGTGGCTGCCTGGGCGAAAACAGCTGAGGTGTCGGCGTCGGTGATGGTGTAGCCAAAGTCGAAGCTGGAGCCGCCCACATGGGTGACCCAAATGTTCACGAACACGGGTTCCGTGCGGAAGGCGATGGGTGCCAGGTATTCAATCTCGTTGCGGCTCACCAGGGTGAAAAGCCCGTCGCCGATGAGGTCGTTGAAACTGGTGCCCGGCGATTCCGGCGTGCCGAGCGGGGTGTGGATCAACCGGATGCGGGCGTCCTCCAAATACTGCAGGTAGACAACGTTGTTGACGTGGTTGTACGCGTCAATGTCGCCGAAGCGGACTTGGAGGGAAATTTGGATTGCCTGGGCCATAGGGCCATCATCCCAAATACGCGGCCCGGCACCCAACAGATGCGACCCAGCTCACCCGTTTCATGCCGTGAACCCCATTTGTTCCGGCACGGGGCGACATATAGTGTCACGTTTATGAACTCCACGCCGCAAAACGCCACTCCCCTGGACCAGCTGCTGCACATCCTGGACCTGTCCGATGCCGGCGGGGCCCAAACGGATGAGGACATTTTCGTGGGTCCTGGCGAAGCAAATCCCGTCCGGCCGCGGCTGTTTGGCGGGCAGGTGCTGGCCCAGTCGATCATGGCTGCCTCGCGTACCGTGGAGGGGGACAGGCTGGTGCACTCCATGCACGGCTACTTCCTGCGCCCCGGGGACGCCTCCGCCCCCATCACCTTTGGCGTGGAGCGCCTGCGCGACGGGCGTTCCTTTTCGGCCCGCCGCGCGCACGCCTACCAGGGGGGCGCGCCCATCCTGTCACTGATCGCCTCCTTCCAGGTGCCCGACGGCGGCCTGGAACACCAGGAGCCCATGCCTGCCGGGGTGCCCGCCCCCGAGACGCTGCCGACGGCGGCTGACTTGCTGGGCGGCATTGACCACCCGGTGGCGCAGGCCTGGGCCTTCGACCGGCCCTTCGACATCCGCCACGTGGACCCTGACATCTACTTTCGGGCCCCGGAGAACCATGTGGCCCAACAGGCCGTCTGGATAAAGACGATGGGCCCCATGCCGGATGACCAGAGCCTGCACCGGGCGGCGCTCGCCTATGTCAGCGACTACACGCTGCTGGAACCGGTGCTGCGCCGGCACGGGCTCAGCTGGGCCACCCCGGGAATGAGTGTGGCCAGCCTGGACCATGCCATGTGGTGGCACCGCCCGCTGCGCGTGGACGACTGGCTGCTCTACGTGGCCGACTCCCCCAGCGCGTCCGGCGCCCGCGGCCTGAGCCACGGCCGGTTTTACAACCGCGACGGCGAACTGGTCGCGTCGGTGGCGCAGGAAGGGATGATCCGGCTGCCGGAGGGCACGCCGGTGGTTGACTGACTTGCCACGTGCCCTAAAACAGCCGTTGAGCCCGGCTTAAACAGTTGAAGGCCGGTCCCTTGGGCAAGGGACCGGCCTTTTCGCTGCTGGTTGCGAGCTAGTCGCGGGTCAGGCGGCGGTGGGTGACGCGGTGCGGACGGGCTGCATCAACGCCGAGGCGGGCCACCTTGTCAACCTCGTAGGAATCGAAGTTGCCCTCGAACCAGTGCCAGTTGGCCGGGTTTTCCTCGGTGCCTTCGTAGGCCAGGATGTGGGTGGCCACCCGGTCCAGGAACCAGCGGTCGTGGGAGACCACCACGGCGCAGCCGGGGAATTCGAGCAGCGCGTTTTCCAGGCTGCCGAGGGTTTCCACGTCGAGGTCGTTGGTGGGCTCATCGAGGAGCAGCAAGTTGCCGCCCTGCTTGAGCGTCAGTGCCAGGTTCAGGCGGTTGCGCTCACCGCCGGAAAGCACCCCGGCCTTCTTCTGCTGGTCCGGGCCCTTGAAGCCGAAGGCGGCAACGTAGGCACGGGAGGGCATTTCAACGTTGCCGACCTGGATGTAGTCCAGCCCGTCGGAAACCACTTCCCAAAGGGTCTTGTCGGGGTCGATGCCGCCGCGGCTCTGGTCGGCGTAGGAGATCTTGACGGTTTCGCCCACCTTGAGGGAGCCGCCGTCGAGCTCTTCCAGGCCAACGATGGTCTTGAAGAGGGTGGACTTGCCGACGCCGTTGGGGCCGATGACGCCGACAATGCCGTTGCGCGGCAGGGTGAAGGAGAGTCCGTCGATCAGGACGCGGTCGCCGAAGCCCTTTTGGAGGTTGTTGGCCTCCAGCACCACGCTGCCCAGGCGCGGGCCCGGTGGAATCTGGATTTCCTCGAAGTCGAGCTTGCGGGTGCGGTCGGCCTCTGCTGCCATTTCCTCGTAGCGGGCCAGGCGGGCCTTGGACTTGGTCTGGCGGCCCTTGGCGTTGGAGCGGACCCACTCGAGTTCCTCGGTGAGGCGCCTGGCGAGTTTGGCGTCCTTCTTGCCCTGGACTTCCAGGCGGGCGCGCTTCTTCTCCAGGTAGGTGGAGTAGTTGCCCTCGTAGGGGTACAGGTGGCCGCGGTCCACTTCGGCAATCCATTCGGCCACGTGGTCAAGGAAGTAACGGTCGTGGGTGACGGCCAGGACGGCGCCGGCGTAGCTCTTCAGGTGCTGTTCCAGCCAGTTGACGGACTCGGCGTCAAGGTGGTTGGTGGGCTCATCGAGGAGCAGCAGGTCCGGCTTCTGGAGGAGGAGCTTGCACAGGGCAACCCTGCGGCGCTCACCGCCGGAGAGGACGGTGACGTCGGAGTCGCCCGGGGGGCACTGGAGTGCGTCCATGGCCTGCTCGAGCTGGGAGTCAATGTCCCAGGCGTCGGCGGCGTCGATGGCTTCCTGCAGCTTGCCCATCTCTTCAAGGAGGGTGTCAAAGTCAGCGTCGGGGCTGGCCATTTCCTCGGAGATCTCGTTGTAGCGCTGGATCTTGCCGTAGATCTCGCCAACGCCTTCCTGGACGTTGCCCAGGACGGTCTTTTCCTCGTTCAGCGGCGGCTCCTGGAGCAGGATGCCCACGGAGTAGCCAGCACTGAGCCTGGCCTCGCCGTTTGAGGGGGTGTCCAGTCCGGCCATGATCTTCAGGATGGTGGATTTTCCGGCACCATTGGGTCCCACAACGCCAATCTTGGCACCCGGGAAGAAGGACATGCTTACGTTGTCAAGAATGAGTTTGTCGCCAACTGCCTTGCGGGCGTTGGACATCGTGTAAATAAATTCCGCCATACCCCTAAGGCTAATGGGTACGGGCCCTTAACTCACATTCAGGGGCGGCCCGGCTGGCGGGTTAGTGCTGGTCGCCCACGAAGCACAGTCCGGTGGCGAGGATGGGCAGGACTGCCACGGAAGCCTTGCCGTCGCGAACCTGCCCGATAACGCACTGCTTGCCGATGGGTGCCGCCGCCTCGATGGCGTCGACGGCCAGGCCCGTTGGCGTTTTGTCGATGGATATTTCGAGCTTGTCCGATGCGGCGCCGGCCTCCACCATGGCGGCCCTCATCTGGTCCCTGTTGGGGCCGGACGTGGTGCTGCCCAGCTTGGTGAGTGATGCATTTACCTTGGCGGCCAAGGCATCCGCGGCCGACGGCGGTTCCGTGGCTTGGGCCGTGACTGCCGGCGGCTGGGTAGCTCCGGCCGAAATTGTCGGTGCCGGCTGGCCTCCGGTTGGGGCCTGGGAGGCCGTGCCCCGGGCCGAGGAGCCAACAGTGTCGCCAGGGGTTGACTTCCCCGGAAGGAATGAGCATCCTGTGGTGGCCAGGCTCCCGACCAGCAACAGCGCGACCATGGCGGCACGAAGACGCCTGTTGGCAGGCTTCAGAAATGGGCGGCTGGTAGCAGTATCCTCGGTCACTCCGCCATTCTTCCACGGTGTGACACCCCGAGCGGCCAGGCGCTCAGAACGGGGAATCCTCCTGGATTACCTCCCCGGTGGCCTCATCCACCGTCTCGCCATCAGCCATTCCGCTGGTCTGGTCGTCTTGGCCTTCCGGATCGTCCTGATGCTCGGGAGCATCCTGGCCGGCCATGGCGACGGAAACTTCCAGCTTGGCCACCTCAGCGTCAACTTCTTCTGGTGTACCTCCCGGCTGGGAGCCGGGGGTTCCAGCGCGGCCGGTTCCGGTGCGCGAGTAGTACGCCATGCCAAACTGCAGGTCAGGCCCGATGGTTTCCGCATCAATCTCGACGCTTAACCCCGGGGTGCCATCCTTGCGAAGGAAGTTCGTGACGTGGAGCTTCCCCATGACGATGATGCGGTCGCCCTTGTGAATGCTGGAAACGGAGTTCTGGGCCAGGGACCGGAAGACATTGATGCGAAACCAATTGGTGTCGCCGTCCACCCACTCGTTGGTGATGGGATCCTGCTTGCGGTGGGTGGAACCCATGCGGAAGTTGCCAAGGACCAGGCCCGTCTGCGTGGTGCGGGTTTCCACGGTGGAGCATACAAAGCCGCGAATGGTGATGGTGTTTGCCATGGGACTGCCTTTCACTGGGCCGCTGCTGCGGCGTTGTTGGTTGGTTCCAGCAAACGCCCCGCTAGAGGCGGGGACCAGTGGGTGCGCACGATTTGTGGACAACACTGCCCTGGTTTGCACATGTGGAGGAAGAGATACGCAGATAAACCTGATAATTTAGTGGAGGTTCACTCCGGTGGGCCACGCCTCGGTAGCTCAGCGGATAGAGCAGGAGCCTTCTAATCTCTTGGTCGTGGGTTCAATTCCCGCCCGGGGCACCCAAAAGGGCCTCTGACCTGCGGTTTCATTCCGGAGGTCAGAGTCATTTAAGGGCAAAAATAGCCCAACTCCCCCTTTACTCCCCCAATTCAGCAAAATCTTCTTCAGAAATCACTCCCCCTTTTCAGCGTGGCGAACTCCCCTTTTTGAAACCAAGCAGGTGATTAAGTCCCGGTTAGGTGCGATAGCCGGCGCTGCGGAGGTCGGTCCACGATCTGCGGATCGTACAAGGATGCCGCATGTCCGCACACTACATCGTCAATACGGATCCCACGTTTTTCCCAAAGGCTCAAGTGGGACAGGGGATATTGACCGATCTACCTTCCCACGCGAACGCTGGGCAGTCGGACACCTTGAGGCAGCATTCGGAGGGTGTCATCGAAACCCTGCCGATAGTCGGAGCATTCAGACTCCGTCTGCTCGGTGGCGACGGTCTCGATGGTCTCACTGGTGCAGATGATCTTCACGCTGCTACGACGGGTGATCCTGATAACTATGTTCTATGTCAGTAACAGTGTGCATACTTTGATCCTGGATAATTTCGATCCAGATTCCAAGCTCATGGAAATCGTCGTAGCATCCAACCGCCACTCCGATCGCAGCGACTGGGAACCCCAGTGCTTCTCCCCCTGGCAGCGACTGCTTGTCAAAGTCGGCGAACTCCATGGCACGGTCGTCGCCTACACCCGCTCCTACGGACTTGTCGCCTGGTACGACGATGACGGAACCTGCCGGCTCGGATGGTTCCCGGATGCTCGAATCAAGCGCATCGAACGCCGGGACCGGCACGGGAAGTGATGTCAATGTAGTTATCCACAGACTGCCAAAATTGGTGGCAGGGACCGAGACTTTGGGCTACTCTGACACACATGGCGGGCTGGGAGGTGTCAAGGCATCCGGAGTGGGACATGATGTACGCTTCCGGCCTGACCGTGCGCGAAATCGCCGACCAGTGCAAGAGGCGAGGCAATACTGTAAGGGCCCATCTTGCCAACCGGGAACGTTTCAGGAAAGGGTTGCGGGCCCAGCACGAAGCCGCCTTCGCCAACCGGGAAAGCGACCACCAAACTGTTCTCTGGAAAGGGCGCCTGAAGGGGGCCGAGGATTTCCTCGCCAGCCACGGCAGACTGCCAGGACATGGCGGTGATTCCACCGAGTCATCCCTGAATGCGTGGATTGCCAAGCAGCGCCGTGCCTACCACCGGGGCGAGCTGTCCACCTCGAAGATCATCCTCATGGGAACGTTGCCGGGGTGGAACCTGTCACCTCAGCGCAGGGAGTGGAATGAACGCTGGCGTCAACGACTCATCCAGCTCGAGGCATTCATCGCTTCTACGGGAAGGACCCCGAGGTGGAAGAACCACGCCAGCGAGCAGGAACGTGTCTTGGGTGTTTGGCTGCACGTCCAGACACAGGCCCGCGGGGAGGGAAGACTTGCCTGGTGGCGTGAGGGTGCACTCGATGACGTGATGCCGGGCTGGCACAGCACGATGTAGAAATCTAGCACCAAGCCTTGGCTATGGCGTTAAAGGCGAACGCCCTCGACGCGGAGGTGGACCCATCCCTGAGTTGCACTCGCGCGGCCATCATCGCAGCAACGAGACAAGCGGGAGCCGACAATCCGCATGTCTATCCCGGCTTTACAAGTAGCGAGCTGCTGACTTTTGCCATTGCCCCGTATTGGCCCATGTTTCCGGGGACAAAGTGGAACAATGGCGGCTACTAAACACTCTCCAGGTTGTGTTGATTCTGGAGAGTTTATGGCGAGTCGGTTGCAACTAACACCTCCCGCTACTTAAGGCTCCGCAACGAAACGGCTAACCACAGATGGTGGCAGCAATGACGGTCGGCGATGGATAACAGGGATTGCCGACATCATGGCCTGTTCAGCACGATGCATACATCGATAGCCGTTAGCCGAACGAGAGGGAAAATGTGTCAATAGAGTTCACATTGCAGGCACTCACGAGTCCTCCTGATTGTAAGGCGACTTCTCGTCCTTCATCAGGCTTTGGGGTATCGCCGGTGTCTCACCGATGAACGAGCGCAGCCTCTGCAAATCTTTGTCCCATTCGCCAATCTGAACTGCCCCAAATCGTGCTCCTCGAGTACGCCCGTGCAAGACGTCCGATGTCTCACCATAGACATGACCTGCCTGTCGGGCTGCTCTGAAGGCCGCTAGGCGCTGGCGGTCTTCAACTTGGGCCATAAGCAAAACTAGGCGCCTATCGACGGCCTTTGAGACAAGCATGGAGCGATCCAAGCCAGATGCGTCCGCCCAAAGTGTGAGCGCGATCGATTCGATGTCGCGACGGATACGGAGCGCCTCTATTTTGGGGTCGAAAGTGCTCATACCACTACCACCTGATTCCCCGGAGGATATCGACAGCCTGACCTGCAATCGCAATCTCGACTGGTAGCTGACCCGCATCTGGGACCAGATGGGTGCTGTGGACCGCTTGAGACCACCGCTTGGCCGAAACATAGACTACCTGCCAAGCCAATGTGAAGGTTGCAAGCTGAGTTTCACTATCAGCCATGAACTGTCTGAGGGCCTTCTTCCGGTCTCCAGTCATCATCGCTTGGTCAAAATAAGCTCGATCCTGTTTCGCCTCGGCAGCTGGCCGTCGCGCGAAATGCCGAAGAGCAAGTTGTTCAAAGGCTTCATCGAGTGCCATCCGCAGGAGAGCAATCACTTCCGATCGTCCTTGCACTGCTTCGACTTTTTCCAAGTCGCCGGCGAGGTCTTTAGCGAACTGAATCAGCTCCGCAGGCGCATCCTCAGTGGCTGTCAGTGTCATTCGCCCGTCTCCATCTCTGCGCGTAGCCAGCACCGAGAATTCCAAGGGGGCATGGACTCGAAGATATGAAACGAAGCGAGCGTCATGCGTAGTCACAATCAGCGCTTGCCGACGGCCGAGCTGGGCAAGCACGGCGGACAGCTTATCTACTCGAAAGTCATCGAACGCGTGAACCGGGTCATCCAGAACATAGAATCCGAAAATCCCAGACTCTGCAGTCGCAATCACTGGACTCAAGATCAGGGCGTTTCTTTGGCCAGCGCTGAGGTGAGCCAGCTCTACGACCCGCCCCTTCGAGTCGACGAGTTCTAGCCTACTTTCGGCTTTGGTGATGTCAATTGTAGACACAGAGATTCCCACGTCACCAAGAAGGGTCGATACCGCTGGACTAACCACTGCCTGGAGGCTGGTGCTGCGTTGACTGCGAATTTACGCTAGGTGACGATTCCATTTTGTTCGGGCCCATTTGAGCATTCCTGCCTTTGCAGCAGCCTCAATTTCCGAACGAAACGTCGCCACAAAAGGAGCGACAGCGTCCCAGCGATTGCACCGCCATTGGTGCTGCAGCCCTGAAGCCTCAAGCGCAGACCTGAAAATAGATTTAGCCTCGGGACCCTGGATCCACCTGGACAAATTGCCAATCGCCAACAACAAATCAACATCAAGATCATCGCCTGTGTTGGATCTTTCTACCTCGGCAATCAGATTCCTGAGCTCGGTGACAGACGCGTCACAGCCCGATGGCAAGACGAGGAGACATGTCTTTAGAGGGCCAAGGAGTTTGGCCGAACGCTCACGAACAAGCCCCTTTAGACCAAGTGCTGCCAGCTGAGCATGCCGAAGCCTCTTCGCCTCTGCTTGCAAGTGGCCTCTCCAGTCTCCATGGAGTGATCCACAAGTTGGGCACACGCCACCCTTGTCTCCCTGGTGCGAACTCAGAACACGGTCCTGCATGCTCACGATTGCTTCAGTGACATGTGCAGTCAGGAGCGCCGTCGTGGCGGCTTGAGACCACGCCTTCCAACTATCAGTGAATTCAATACCCCAGTCAGGAAGGGCAGCCAAGACTTCCCGATCGAGGACATGGAGACGCTTTTCTCTCATGATGATGTCGTTCGACTGCAACCAATCGTCGAGTTTCTCCATCGAGTCACACGTTGCCCATTCAAGCTCAGAAATTCCTTCAACGCCTTGCCGTTTCGCCTGAACATCGACTTCTAAGACAGCGCTTTCAGCACGCACCCTTGCGTTCGTGATGCGCTTCTCCGCAGGCAAGGCCGACTCAACTTCAGATTTGACGATGGCATCGAAAATTCTCGTGGCGTTGTCCATCGCGAGACACGAAGTCAACCAGACCCGCAGGTCCCTTTTCTTCTGCAGCTCGTCCGCCAGCTCTGCGTATGCCAACACTGGCGGTGATGCCCTGACTGCGTCAGCCCAGACCCTCCAGGCAAGCGAACTTGCGTCTAGATCGACTCGTCCCTCTCGATTCTCAAGGGACCCATTTCGTCTCACTCCCGTCGCATCAATAGTGGCCTGAATTGTAAGCCGATCGGTTGTGGATTCATCAGTCAGAACGAGAGCTATCGTTGCACTTTCGACACCTTGACTTCGCCGATCGAGGCTTCCCAGAGTTCATGCCCGCTTCCAGTCGTCTCCAGATGCGTTGCACTGGTTCTACCTTCGATGGCGACGCGTACTGCTTCCGCCAGGCTTGACTTGCCAGAGCCGTTTTCACCAAAAAGTACGGTTATGCCTCGAGGATTGTCAAGGTCAAGATCAAACTTGTGTTTAGCTCCACGGAAACCCTCGACGGACAGTTTTCGGAGCAGCCACTTACGGTTTGTAGTCAAAACATCACTACAGTCATCTGTGGTTGCGTCATCCACCAAACGGACCAATTCATTCCAAGCCTCTGCATCCCCGGCCAGACTGTCGGCAGCCTGCGCTCGTAAAGATTCAGCCAGCTCATTCAAGGTGAGTGCATGCAGTTCAGTCACTTTTACCCCCGTTTAGCGATGACTCAAACTTGAATGGTTTTGGCTGATGCTGCCCGATTTTCTAAGAATATACAAATCGAGAAAGCCTTTATGAAAACCCACACATCTCGACTTCGCTCGGATCGGTTGCAGGCAAACTGCCGAACGTTGAGGAGCTGGTCAACTGCTACTGAAACTCCACGACGAGCCACATATTTGCACGTCGTCATGGTTGATGTACTCATTGAAGAAACGTCTTCGTCATGGTCCCTTGCCAATGACGATCATCGACAAGTTCCTTCATAGATGCCCCACTCCGCACGGCCTATCAATCCGAGGCAAAGCACCCGCCTACAGATGAACCTCAGTTGGCCGGCGTGTACCCAGACAGTTAATTGCGATGTGCCCCAGCCGAACTGGTCTTGCAAACCGTGCGGGTCAGGTGGTGCCGCACTACCGCGGTGCAGCCTACTGACCGGGTCCAGACTGTCACGAACACTGAAAACTGAAGAATCGATTCGTGGGGAACTCCTAGTTTCTAGACCTAACGGGCAAAGGTTCCCAACACCGCGCCTGCACAGGGCCTGGTACTAAGGAAAGTAGGACAGAATAGAGACATGACGAAAGCCGATGAAGTGAGTCCGAGAACGATTCGATCCAACGTGAGTGTGCATGACCTCCTGTTGGACCCTGAGAACCCACGGCTTGCCTCACCAGAATACGACCAGACCAAGATCGTAAAGATCCTGTACTTTCAAGAGTCGTTGGAGGAACTTGCTCTGTCTTTTCAGCGCAACGGGTACTTTGAAGAAGAACCCCTAGTTACGATCGACGGTTCAGACGATACATTGGTCGTAGTTGAGGGGAACAGGCGGCTTGCTACCCTGAAGCTTCTATTGTCCCCGGAATTATTGCTTGAAATAGGCGGAGATTCATCAAATTGGCCAGAATTAACTGAAGATCAGCGCCTTGGGCTCGAAGTTGTTCCCACAGTTAAGTACAGAAACCGTGAATCGGTAGCGCCTTATCTTGGATTTCGTCACATTACTGGCGCTAGGACATGGAAGCCTCTCCAAAAAGCAAGATTCGTCGCAAAGCTGGTGGAGGATGGGCGCACGGTTGATGAAGTCCAGGAACTCATTGGCGATCCGACGGCGACAGCGGCAAAGAGAATGTACCAAAGCTACGTACTATATCGACAGGTAGAAACCGATCTGCCTCAGATAGAAATACAGACGCTTGCAGAGAACTTTTCCCTAATTGAAACGATGCTGGGAAACACCAGCATAAAGAAGCACCTTGGAATATCACTGGCCCTCCCGACGGCTAGTGTTTCCAATCTTGTCGAACCCGATAACTTGGCCAAGTTGGAAGAAATGCTTGTTTGGATCTATGGGGATGGGTATGAAACACCTCCTGTCATAGGTGAATCCCGAGAAATCAAGAAAAAACTTGGCGCTGTGGTCGCCAGCGAGCGTGCCCTCCAATGGCTAAGGAATACCGAGGACCTCGAGTCTGCATATAAAATTGCCACTCCTGGGCATGAACTACTCGCTACGAAAATTGCGAAAATAGGAAGTCAGCTATCCGAACTTCTACCTGATATAGCTTCTGCCGACCTAGATGAAACAGTGCATGAAGAGATTGCAAAGCTTGCCCGAGTTATTAACGTCCTCATCGGAGCCAGCAAGACTGGCAGCAATCTTGATTCCACACAGGTCGACAGCTAATGGAATTCCCAGATCTCCAAGAGAGTTGGACCCAAGAACTCACGGCTGAAATTATTGCAGATTGGCTTGAAGCCTGGGCAATTCTCAATAACAAGACCCTAAAGAGGGGCGATCTTTCACATCTAATTCCATGGGAAACCGATGAAACAAATTTTTCAAAGAGGGATGTGAAGCTCGAATCTAATATATGGTCAATTCTAAAATCTAGGCAACAACAACTACTAGCAAGTTGGCCATTTCATATTGACAGCAATAAAATGACTCGCAGAGAAGGTCGCCATAAAACGTATTGGATTATCTATTTATACCTATTGTTTATCAGCAGTAAACAGGAAGTAACATCGGAAGATCGCCGCAATTTCGAATACTTATGTATTGAATTAATCGCTGGATGGACAGGGTCAAATTCATATCGAATAGGTTTCCCTGCACTTAGAGGTGAACCTGCTGGATTGCAAGATCGAATTAATATTTATGCGAAGAAATCGCATTTGATCCACTACGAAGTGAAGTTCCCGGTCCTACCAACGGACAAAGATCTTGGTCTAGACGGTGTCTTCTGGCAATCGTTTAGGGACCGTCGTTCAGGTGGCCCCCACGCTTGGCTGCAGTGCGCGACTGGGCGCGACTGGACCACTAAGACTATGGAAGCTAACAACAGAACGATCATGAACCACATAGATCCCGCCTCCGGAGTCCTCCGACTTTTGGCTATTCCTTTTTGCGTGGTTGTACCAATCGCCAACTGGCACCGAAGACTTCAGGAAGCTGGCGTAATCTTCGATAGGACACGCATCGCGGAATTGTCAAAACACTGTGATGTATCGAGCCAGACTTACGAACTTTTAGATCTACGAATCGCCAGCTACGGAGCGATCCTCGCAACCTAGGCGACGTCTGCCGACTCTGGAAAGACCAAACTGACGCCACTACGGGACTATAGAAATACACAACCAGTGGACTGCCCCGGATTTCGTTGATCCTCTCAAACAAAGCAGGGGCAGTCCCTAGAAGAGACTAAGAAGTGGTCCCCATTTCCCTATGTCAGGGAACGGCAACGGCCATCCGCTGTATGGGCAATCGTGCGCCGTGCAGGTCCCACCCGCGAACAATTCGACACCACTTCCAACAAGAAGTTCAGCTACCGCCGCCGGTGTCATAATGGCCAGTTTCGGCCCGCTCAACCGGGCCTGTTTGAGAACTTGTTTGTCCCTGGTGAGAAATATGTGCGCACGGACGGATTGTGCTTCAAGGATGAGATCCCGGTCAGCTCCGATTGGCAACCCAGTTTCTTGACCAATGGACGGTGAGGCCGGGGCGTTAGACGGAGCACGTTGGCCCCAGTCACCGATTTGGAACGCCAGCGCTTCTCCAATCGCTTCCACGGCAGGGGCGTGTGAGGCGAGGAAGCGATCGGTCCGCCTTCTTGCATCAGTAAGGGATCGAGGCGTAACGACGAATCGGAGGTCTCGCACAAGCCACAAGTTCAGGATTGTTCCCAAGCCTTCAAGGTTCCGCGCGTACTCTCTCTCGAGATCAACAATTTGACCATTGTTAAGCACTGCAACTCCGTGCTCACGCAGGTCGATAAGTATGTTTGAATCGAGCGAAATTACCAAAGGCCCGTGATAGCCCTGAGGTAGGAGACTAAGGGCATCATGACAGAAGCCCAACCCGCCGGCTTCGGTGGGACTATGTAGCATCTCCATCAAAGTACACCATTCTCTTGCGGTTGAACTTTTGGCAAGCTTTCATCGACAGACTGCGCATAAGTGGTCAACTTCATTCGGGTAGCTGTGACATGCGACTTCTACTGAGGGGACCATATTCTGTGTCAGTAGCATGCGTTTGGAACGGCCACCTGAAAGGTCGGATGGCAGTCCACTACACGCGGGCCAGCATCGGTACTTGGATTCCAGGCCTGCCACGCACGATGCCAATCAAGGTACAGA
>NZ_JAAKZI010000029.1 GCF_011045165.1 Arthrobacter silviterrae | reverse complement strand
GGGCGTTGCCTTCTACACCCGCGCCAAGGTGGTCACGTCCCGCTGGCCCGAACCCTCCCACGCCTCCGACGCCAGCTACAACTTCCCGTCCAACTGAAGCACCCACCCAGGCAAGGAATGCAACAGACCATGACCGAAAACATGTTGACCATTGGCACCGCACCCGACTCCTGGGGCGTCTGGTTTGCCGACGATCCGAAACAGACCCCGTGGGAGCGCTTCCTCGACGAGGTGGTGGAATCCGGGTACAAGTGGATTGAGTTGGGCCCGTACGGGTACCTGCCCAACGATCCCGCCCGCCTGGCCCGGGAGCTCAAGGACCGCGACCTCAAGGTCACGGCCGGCACCGTGTTCACCGCCTTCCACCGCGGCGCCGCCCAATGGGAGGAAGCCTGGGAGCCGGCCCGAAAGGTGGCTGAACTGACGGCCGCCATGGGAGGTACGAACGTCGTCGTCATTCCCGCCATGTGGCGCGACGACGTCACCGGGGAGGCCGTGGAAAGCGGCACCCTGGACGCCCAGCAGTGGCAGGACCTGTTTGCCGGCCACAACAAGTTGGGGGAAGTCCTCCTGAAGGACTTTGGCTTGAAGCAGCAGTTCCACTCACACGCGGACTCCCATGTGGGCGCCCAGGCGGACATTGAGCACCTGCTCGCCGAAACCGACCCGGCCCTGCTGAACCTGTGCCTGGACACGGGCCACGCCGAATACTGCGGCGCCAACTCGCTGGAGCTGATCCGCAAGTACCCGGAACGCATCGGCTACCTGCACCTGAAGCAGATCAACCCGGACATCCTGGCGAAGGTCAACGCCGAAAACATGACGTGGGCCGCCGCCAACCTGGCCGGCGTCATGAGCGAACCGCCCGGAGGCCTGCCGGACCTGCGCGCCGTCATCGAGGCCGTTGAGGCGCTCAACAAGCCCATCTTTGGCATTGTGGAACAGGACATGTACCCCGTGGCCTTCGACGTGCCCATGCCCATCGCCAAACGGACCCGCAACTACCTGCTCAGCTGCGGCTCACGCACCACCGTCTAGAAAGAAGCATGACATGACTGAAAAACTGCGCGTGGCCGTCATTGGGGCCGGACGCATGGGCGCCGACCACATCAACCGCCTGCGGGACAAAATCAGCGGTGCCGAGGTGGCCGCCGTCGTGGACATCGACGTGGCCCGCGCCGAAGCAGCCATCAAGGGAATCCCCGGCGCCGTGGCCCTGGCCAGCGCCGAGGAGGCCCTGGACAACGGGGACGTCAACGCCGTGCTGATCGCCACCCCCGGTTTCCTGCACGAGGACATCCTGTTCAAGGCGCTGGAGCGGGACATCCCCATCCTGTGCGAAAAGCCGCTCACCCCCGACGCCGCCAGCGCCCTGAAGGTGGTGGAGGCCGAGGCCAGGCTGGGCCGCAAGCGCATCCAGGTGGGCTTCATGCGCCGCTTCGACGCCGAATACGCGGCCCTGCGCGGGATCATCACCGAGGGCAGCCTGGGCGAGCTGCTGGTGCTCCACCACCAGCACCGCAACCCGGACACCCCGCCCGGCTTCACCAACGCCATGCTCATCAACGACTCCGTGGTGCATGAATTCGACGCCATCCGCTTCTTCACGGGCGAGGAAATCACCTCCGTGCAGGTGCGCCTGGGCAAGCCCACCCGCAACGCACCGGAGGGCCAGCACGATCCCCAGCACGTGCTCATCGAAACGGAATCCGGCGTCCTGGCCGACGTTGAAATCTATGTCAACGCCCGCTTCGGCTACGAGGTGGCCACGCAGGCCTCCTTCGAGGACGGCATTGTGAACATCGGCAACGACTCCGGCCCGTACGTGCGCACCCAGGGACGCTGGGGCGGACAGGTCACCCCCGGCTTTGAGGAGCGCTTCGGCGCTGCCTACGACGTGGAGGTCCAGGCCTGGGTGGATGCAGCCCTGCGCGGGGAGATCGGCGGCCCGTCCGCCTGGGACGGCTACGCCACCGCGGCCTGTTGCGAAGCGGGAGTCCAGGCGCAGGCGACAGGCGCGAAGACCGCCGTCGTACTGGCCCCGAAGCCGGCCCTCTACAGCTAGGGAACACCATGAAAATCGCCCTGGACCCCACGCCGTTCCACCACAGCCACGGCCTGCTTGAGTTCCCCCGGGTTGTCGCGGACCTCGGGTACAAGTACATGCAGCTGACACCGCACCCGGACTTCATCCCGTTCTACAACCACCCCAAGGCCGACGACGCCCTGGTCGCCGCCCTGAAGAAGGCCGTGGCGGATGCAGGGATCGAGATTGCCTCGGTGCTGCCCGTGCTGCGATGGTCCGGTCCGGACGAGGACGCCCGCGAGGCCGCCGTGCGGTACTGGAAGCGCGCCATCCAGATTGCCGTGGACCTGGGCGTTTCCACCATGAACACCGAGTTCAGCGGCCGGCCGGAGAAGGCGGAAGAGTCCGAGAGGGCCTTTTACCGCTCCATGGAGGAACTGCTGCCCATCATTGAGCGCGAAGGGATCGACCTGCTCATTGACCCGCACCCGGACGACTTTGTCGAGGAGGGGCTGGCGGCCATCCGCATGATCCGCGGCGTCAACTCGCCCAATGTGGGCCTGGTGTACGTGGCCTCCCACAGCTTCCACATGGCGGACGACCCGCTGGCGATCATGCGTGCGGCCGGGGACAAGCTGCGCCTGGTGCACGTGGCCGACACCATGGACCACCACGCCTCCCACGGGCTGCGCTACATCACCAACCCGCCCGGCAACCCCGTCCGCGTGCACCAGCACCTGAAGATTGGCGACGGCGACGTCAACTGGGAGCAGTTCTTTGGCGGCCTGGCGGAAATCGGCTTCCTGGACCGGGAGGACACCGTGATGGTTTCCAGCGTGTTTGCCGAGGACGACGACGCCGAAAACGTCTCGCGCTACCAGCTGGAGGCCATGAGCAGATTTGTGGCGCAGGCCGGCGAAAAGAAGACTTCGTGACGGGACTTGCCACCGGCCGGGCCGTTTCTCCCGCGGCGGCCGGGCGGAATTCCCCGCCCCGGAAGTTCATGCGGAAGGTGGCGCTGTTCTCCACCTTTGGCGGCCTGCTGTTTGGCTACGACACCGGCGTGATCAACGGCGCCCTGCCGTTCATGCAGCGCGATCTCGGCCTGACCCCGCTGACAGAAGGCCTGGTCACCTCCACCCTGCTGCTGGGCGCCGCCTTTGGAGCCATCACGGCCGGCCGGCTTTCGGACCGCTTTGGCCGGCGCAAGACCATCATGGGCCTGGCCGTCATCTTCGCCCTGGCCACCATCGGCTGTTCGCTTTCCCCAACCACGGCGCTGCTGGTGCTCTCACGCACCGTCCTGGGGCTCGCCGTCGGCGGTGCCTCGGTGATTGTGCCCGTGTACCTGGCCGAAATGTCCCCCGCCGCCCAGCGCGGGCGGATCGTGACGCAAAACGAGCTCATGATCGTGACGGGGCAGTTCCTGGCCTTCACGTTCAATGCCCTGCTCGGCAACCTGTTCCCGGATGCCAGCCACATTTGGCGCTACATGCTGGTCATAGCCACGCTGCCCGCCGTCGTCCTGTGGTTTGGCATGCTGGTGCTGCCGGAAAGCCCCCGCTGGCTGGCCGCCGGCGGCCGCTTCGAGGAAGTCCTGGACGTGCTCCGGAAGGGGCGTGCCCCCGAGGACGTTAAGGGCGAATTCGACGAGGTCCGCGAGGCTGCCCGGGAGGACTACCAGGCCAAACTGGGCACCGTGAGGGACCTGGCCGTGCCGTGGATCCGCCGGATTTTCGTCGTCGGGCTGGGCATGGCCGTCATCAACCAGATCAGCGGCATCAACGCCATCATGTATTACGGCACCACCATCCTCTCCTCCTCCGGCTTTGGGGACCGGGGCGCGCTGATCGCCAACGTCCTCAACGGGGTGGTCTCCGTGGCCGCCGTCGTGGCCGGCATGTACTTCATGTCGCGGCTGCCGCGAAAGTTCATGCTCATCATGGGGCTCAGCGGCACGGCGTCGTCCCTGCTGGCCCTGTCCATCGTGTCCCTGGCGGTGCCCGAGAGCCTGCTCCGCGGCTACCTGGTGCTCCTGTGCATGGTGGTGTTCCTGGCGTTCATGCAGGGCTTCATCGGCTGCGTCACCTGGCTGACCATGGCGGAGATTTTCCCCCTGCACGTGCGCGGGGTGGGCATGGGCATCTGCGTGTTTGTGCTGTGGATTGTGAACTTTTTGATCGGCTTCTTTTTCCCGCAGCTTGTGGCCGGGATCGGGGTCTCCGCCACCTTCCTCATTTTTGTGGTGCTGCAAATCGGCGCCATCATCTGGGTCAAGAGGGTGGTCCCGGAAACCCGCGGCAAGTCCCTGGAAGAGCTGGAACATTACTTCAAGAGCAAGGAAAGCGCATGAAAACCATCACCCTGGGCCTGGTCGGAGTGGGCCGCATCGGCGTCATGCACGCCAACAACATCGCCGCCGTCAACGTACTGCTCTCGCCGGATGTGCGCGTCGAGCTGAAGCTCACAGACGTTGCGGCCGACCATGCCCGTTCGGTGGCGGACGGCCTGGGCGCCGAATTTGTGCCGTCCGTGCCGGAGCTGCTGGCCGCGGGCATTGACGGACTGCTGATCGCCACCGGCACGGCCACCCACCCCGAACTCATCAAGGCCGGCGTGGACGCGGGCATCCCGGTGTTCTGCGAAAAGCCCGTCGGCGTCAACGTGGCCGAATCACTGCCCGTCCTCGACTACATCCGCGAGCACGGCGGCACCGTGCAGATCGGCCACCAGCGCCGCTTCGACGCCGGCTACCAGGTGGCCAAGCGGGCGTACGACGCCGGCGAGCTGGGCTGGATCCACTCCCTCCGCGCCATTACGGGCGACATGACCCCGCCGCCGGTGGAGTTCCTGGCCACTTCCGGCGGGCTGTTCCGCGACTGCTCAGTCCACGATTTTGACGTGCTGCGCTGGATCACGGGCCGCGAAATCACGGAGGTCTACTCCAAGGGTTCCAACAACGGCGACCCCGCCATCGGCGAAGTGGGCGACGTGGACACGGCGCTGGCCGTCATCACCTTCGACGACGGCACCGTGGGCACCGTTTCCGCCACCCGCTACAACGGCGCAGGGCACGACGTCCGGCTGGAAATCCAGGGCTCCAAGGGCTCCGTCATGGTGGGCCTGGACGAACAGGCGGCGCTCCGTTCCGCCGAAGCTGGCATCACCTTCCCCTCCGGCACGGCGCACCAAACCTTCGCGGAGCGCTTCGAGGCGGCCTATGTCTCCGAGCTGGCGGCCTTCGTGGAACTCATCCAGGGCCTGCGCCCCAACCCGTGCACGCCCGAGGACGCCGTGGCCGCCTCCAAGGTGGCAGACGCCGCCCAGGAATCCCTGCTCACCGGGGCACCCGTTCGCGTGGCCCCGTAGGCCGAAGTTGGAGATAACCACCTCCCCAAAGGTCGAGGTTGGAGATTACCACCGATCGAATCGGTGGTAATCTCCAACCTCGGCGGTGAATCCGGTGGTTATCTCCAACCTCGGCGGGGCGGGGCCGGGATTAGCGGGTGAAGGGGAGCCTGGGGTCGATGGCGGCCGCATCCCAGGTCTGGCGGACCCAGCCGTGGTGGGGGTCGTCGCTGATGAGCCACTCGCGCACCGGTCCGGGGCCGGCCATGACGTTGAGGTAGTACAGGTCGTAGCCGGGCGCGGCCATCGCGGGGCCGTGCCAGCCATAGGGGACCAGGATGGTGTCGCCCGTGCGGACCTCGGCCTGGACGTCGATGGGCCGCTCGTCAGAGGCGTACACGCGCTGGTAGCCGATGGCGTCGGCGTCGTCCGGGGCGGGGGAGCCAGCGGCAACCTGGGTCTCGAAGTAATATATTTCCTCCAACGCCGTCTCGCCGTCCTGTTCCACGTCATGCTTGTGGGGCGGGTAGGAGGACCAGTTGCCGGCGGGGGTGATGACCTCGCAGACGATGAACCTGTCTGCCTCCAGGGCTGCGGGCGTGCCGAAGTTGTGGACCTGGCGCGAGCAGTTGCCCGCGCCGCGCAGCTCCACCGGAATTTCCGCGGCCTGGACCAGCCGGGTTGGATACTCCTGGCGGGCGGGCGCGGTTGCGACGGCCACGCGCCCGCCGCCGGCCGAGCTGATGGTGGCGGCCTTCCCGATGCCGGTGTACAGCACGTCCGTGGGCCCGCTGAAAACGTTGGGGCGGCCGGCCAGCTCATGGGCAGTGCCGTCCACCGTGACGGTGAATGCGCCGCTGAGCGGCACCACAATCCGCTCCTCTCCCGCCGCGGGAAGCACGACGGCGGCACCCGGGGCCAGGGTGGCCACCTTCATTCCGGTGTGCGCCCAGCCGCTCACGGTGGTAGCGGAATCGGAGGTTCCCAGGGATACGTCCCAGCTCCCGTCGCGGGCCGAGCCCAGCGGATATACCCAGTCGGTCATGAGTTTCCTTCGTTGTCGGGTGGCGGCGCTCAGCGCTGCACCAGGGTCATTTCAAAGCTGTACTGGTCGGCCCGGTAGACGTGGCGGCCGGTTTCCACCATGCGGCCGGTGTCGTCGACGGCGGTGCGTTCCATGGTGACGAGGGCGGAGCCGGGCACGGTGTCGAGCAGTGGCGCCTGGTAGCTGTTGGCCACCATCGCCCCGATGCGCTGCTGGGCCAGGCGGAAGTTCACTCCGGCGTTGCGCAGGATGGCGTAGAGGCCCTGGTCCGCCAGGGACGTCTCCTCAATGGCGGTGACGTCGTCGCGCACCCAGTTTTCCATGAGCGCCAGCGGCTTGCCGTCCACCTTGCGCAGGCGGGTGAAGTGGTACACCTTGGCGCCTGCCGGCAGTGCCAGCTTCTCGCAGATGACAGCGTCGGCATCGATGTGGGAAAACGTCAGGACATCCGTGGTGGGCTTGCTGCCCCGGGCGCTGAGGTCGTCAAAGAGGCTGGAGAGTTCCAGCGGGCGGCGCACCTGGCTGGCCACCACCTGGGTGCCCACGCCGCGCTTGCGGACCAGCAGGCCCGCCCGGACCAGCTCATCCATGGCCTTGCGCATGGTGGGGCGGGACAGGTTGAGGGCCGCGGCCAGGTCGATCTCGTTTTCCAGCTTGCTGCCGGGAACAAGGGTGCCGTCGTGGATGAGGTTCTCGATGCCCTGGACCACCTGGTGGTACAGGGGGATGGGTGAGGAACGGTCGATGCTGAGGTTGAGCGAGTTGGCCATGACGTACTCCTTGGGCAATGCCACGAAAACAGCGGGCGTGCTGGATGCAGCCTCAACTACCGTCGTCCATCATCCTATTGTCAGGACAAACTAATTGCAATGCGGCGGGCTATGCCCCGGCCTTCGCCGTCAGGGTCAGGACAACGGCTTCCGGCCGGCAGGCGAAGCGGAAGGGGGCCGTGCGGGCGGTGCCGATGCCGCCTGAGACGTTTACCGGCGTCGTGCTTCCCTTGAAGTCCCAGTCGTTCAGGCCCTTGGCGCGCCAGGTGGGGAGGTCGCAGTTGCTGACCAGGGCGCCGTAGCCGGGCAGGCAGACCTGGCCGCCGTGGGTGTGGCCGGCCAGGATCAGGTCCGCCCCGTCATCGGTGAAATGGTCCAGCACGCGCTGGTAGGGGGCATGGGCCAGGGCTATTTTGACGTGGGGCGCCTTGTGCTGGTTGGCGGAGCCGCGCGGCCAGCCGGCGTAGCGTTCCCGCTTCAGGTGGGGGTCGTCCACGCCGCTGAAGTCAAAGCGGATGCCCTTGAGCGGGATGGACTGGGCTCGGTTGGTCAGGTTTACCCAGCCGCCCAGCCCGAAGCCGGCATGCAGGGCCTCCGTGTCGAGGGCGTGCGGGGGCTTCTTGTCCGGCCCCGGAACCTTGGAGGGTCCGGAAAAGTAGCCCAGGGGGTTCTTCAGCCGGGGCGCGAAGTAGTCATTGGACCCCGGGACGAACACGCCGGGAAAGTCCATCAGGGGACCCAGCGCCTCGAGCAGGGGTGCCACGGCTTTGGGGTGGCTGAGGTTGTCGCCTGTGTTTACCACCAGGTCGGGCTGGAGCCCGGCCAGGCTGTGCAGCCACTCCGTCTTTTTCCGCTGGCCGGGGGAAAAATGGATGTCGGAGAGGTGCAGCACGGTGAACGGTGCGGCGCCGGCCGGCAGGATGGCCAGGGTTTCGTGGCGGATGGTGAACCAGTTGCGCTCAATAAAGGTCCCGTAGGCCACACATGCAGTGCCGGTGGCCGCCACCAAGCCCGCCGTCCTGCCCAGGGCGGCGAGGCGGGGGCGTGGTGTCGGGGACATTCAGGCTAGTCCTTCTTCTTGGGTGTGGGTGCCGGCGGCTTGGTGTTGTTGCCCTTGTCGTTGCCCGTATTGGGCGCCGGGGTCACTGGCGTTGGCGGTGCCACCACAATGGGGTTCACCATGCTGGCTGGCGGCGCAGGGAACGCGCCTGTGTCGAAGCTGCCCGCCACGGCGTTCATGTATCCCTGCCACGCCTTGCCGGCGTAGGTGGCGCCATCCACGTAGGGGATCCGGGTGCCGGCGATCAACTTGTCATTGTTGCCCCGGTTTTTGTTTTCCGGGCTGCCGAGCCAGGACGACGTGACGAGGCCCTTCGTGAAACCGGTGGTCCACGTCTGCTGGGAGTCGTTGGTGGTACCTGTCTTGGCGCCTGCCGGGAAGTTCAGGGGGATCTGGTAACCGGAACCACGCACCAGCACCTCCTGCAGCACCGACACCACGCCGGCGGCAACCTCCGGCTTGATGGTTTGCTTGCAATTGGCGCTGGGGACGGGGAATTTGTCACCCTTGGCGTTCGTGATGGACACCAGGGCAATGGGGTCGCAGTGCACGCCACCGGAAGCGAAGGTGGCAAATGCCGAAGCCATGGTCAAGGGGGCCACCTCGCCGCTGCCCAGCAGGCTGCTGGTGTTGGAGAGGTCGTAGGGTTTGTTCGGGTTCTCCCCGAGGTGGATGCCGGCCGCCGTCATCATCTTTTGGATGTTGCACAGGTCAAGCTTTGAGGCCGTATACATGGTGGCCGTGTTGAGGGAGTTGTACAGGCCCTCCCGTGCGGTCAACCGCCTGTACCAGCCCTCTTCCGCGTTTTGCAGGTCCGTGGAGCCAGGGTAGTTGCTGTCGTAGATGCCCTTGGAGGTGCCGCAGGTGTTGACCCAGGGGTATCCCACCGGGTACTTGCGCACCGAGGCGTCGACCATTTCGTTGATCTTATGGCCGTCGTTGAGCCACTCGGCGAAGGTGAAGGGCTTGATGGTTGAACCCACATCGAAGCCTCCGGCCCCGCCCAAGGACTGGCCCTTGGTGTCAACCCGGTCGACGGCGAAGTTGTAGTCACTGCTCCACTGGCCCTTGGGGGCGTTGATCTTGGTGTTTTGTGCCATGGCCAGGATTTTGCCGGTGAGGGGCTGGACCGTGACGAGTGCCTGGCCCACTTTGTCCGGGTTGTTGTTCATGGGCGTGAAGTTGGCAAACTGGGCCTGGGCCGCATCCTGCAGCTTCGGATCCAGCGTGGTCTTGATGGTCAGGCCGCCCTGGGCCAGCAGCTTTTCGCGGTCCGCCTTGGTCTTGCCGTAAACAGGATCATTGAGAATGAGGTTGGTGACGTACTGGCAGAAGTACTCGCCGCGGACGGCAGTGGCGCAGCCAGCCTGGTTCGGTGTGATCTTCAGGTCGATCTTGGCCTTGACGGCGGCGTCGTGCTGCTTTTTGTCAATCTTCTTTTGGTCCAGCATGCGGTCCAGTACCATGTTGCGGCGGGAAACCGCGTGGTCCGGGTTGGCGACCGGATCGTAGTAGGTGGGGCTGTTCACTACGCCGGCCAGCGTGGCGGCCTGGGGCAGTGTCAGGTCCTTGGCGTGGACGCCAAAGTAGTAGGAGGCAGCGGACTCGATGCCGTAGTTGTTGTTGGCAAAGTACACCCAATTCAGGTAGCCCTGGAGGATGTCGTCCTTGGAGTATTTCTTCTCCATGGCGATGGCCAGCTTGATCTCGCGGACCTTGTCGCCGGTGGTCTTGGCGGCACCGAGCTTGATCTTGTCCTTTTCACCATTGGCCGCATACGTCTGGATGATGACGTTATTCACGTACTGCTGCGTGATGGTGGAAGCACCCTGGCGGTCACCGCCCTGGGCCATGGCGGAGACGGCACGCAGCAGACCCTTGGTGTCAATGCCGCCGTGCTCGTAGTAGCGGGAGTCTTCGACGGCGATGATGGCGTTCTTCATGAACGGCGAGATCGCGGCAAGCTTCACTTCGGTGCGGTTTTGGTCATAGAACTTGGCCAGGACGGAACCGTCCGAGGCCAGCACCACCGACGACTGTGCGGGCACGCCCACCGTCATGTCGTCGGGAAGCTGGTCAAAGAAGTTGATGGAGGAGGTAGCTGTGTTGCCGGTCAGGGCCACCGCGGGAACCATGAGTCCGGCGATGAGGACACCACAAATAGAGCTCACGCCAAGGAAGAGCATTAATTTTCCGAGGGTGGTGGCGGTATCGAAAATGGGGTGTTTTTTTGCTGCCATTTTTCCAGTTTACCGGCAGGGGCTACGCTTTGAAGCATGACTAAATGGGAGTACGCTACGATTCCGCTCATAATTCACGCCACGAAGCAGATCCTTGACCAGTGGGGCGAGGACGGCTGGGAGCTGGTCCAGGTCATCGCCGGACCTGATGGAAACGGCCTTGTTGCGTACCTGAAGCGGGAGAAGGCATAACCATGGAATCCGCACAGAATCAAGGATCCGGACCCATTGAGGCCCGCCTGGCAGAGCTTGGCCTGGCGCTGCCGGCGGTGGCCGCACCCGTGGCCGCGTACGTCCCCGCAGTGATCTCGGGCAACCATGTCTACACCTCCGGACAGCTGCCTTTTGTTGATGGAAGTCTCCCGGCCACCGGGAAAGTCGGCGCTGAAGTTTCCGCTGATGACGCAAAAAAGTACGCCGCAACCTCCGCAATCAATGCCATTGCGGCGCTCAAGAGCGTCCTGGGCGACCTGGACCGGGTGGTCCGCATTGTCAAGGTGGTGGGCTTCGTCGCCTCCGATCCCGGCTTCACCGGCCAGCCTGGCGTCATCAATGGCGCCTCCGAACTCCTGGGCGAGGTATTCGGTGACGCAGGCGTCCACGCACGCTCCGCCGTCGGGGTTGCCGTGCTCCCCCTGGACTCGCCCGTCGAGGTTGAGTTGATTGCCGAATTCCAGTAGCACCCAGGCCCCGCGCCCGGCTGGCAAAAAGCGAATCTTTCCGCTGGATGCCAGCCAGGCCGAGGCCGCCCAGGCGTGGGTCGACTTTGGCGACCGCGCACCCAGCAAGCCGCGCCTCGCTTCCTCGGTGGTGCTGTTGAAGGACAGCCCCACCGGATTGCAGACCTTCCTGACGTACCGGCCGGGCGGATCGCCGCTGGGCCTGGTTGCCTTCCCCGGCGGCACGGTGGAAGCCGCGGACGACGACGTCACCGACTGGGTGGGCCCCTCACCTGCCCAGTGGGCCAAGAGCCTGGGCACCCCCAGTGTGGAGGTGGCCAAACGGCACGTGGTGGCTGCCATCCGCGAAACGTTTGAGGAAACCGGCATGCTGCTGGCCGGGCCGGACGCCTCCTCCCTGGTGGAGGACATTTCCGGGCCCGAGTGGATGAAGGCCCGCGAGGCTATTGCCTCCCAGGACACCACCTTTGCGGCCCTGCTGGAACGCCGAGGGCTGGCCCTGCGCACCGACCTGCTCAAGCCCTTGAGCCACTGGATGAGCCCGGACTTCGCCCACCGCCGTTTCGACACCCACTATTTTGCCGCAGCCCGCCCCGTGAACCAGGAACCGCAGCTGCTCAGCAGCAAGGGAGTCTGGGGCCGGTGGGCCTGCGCGGCCACTGTCGTGGAGGAGCGCCTCACCACCGCCCTCGGGGATGAGATCGGGCAGGACACCACGGTGGGGCTGCCGCTTGCCGAGCTGGTGGTGCCCGGGGTTGAAATCATCCTGGAGAAGCTCGGCGCCGCCCGCGGCTGCATTGCCTACCTCAATCACAAGCGGCCCATCAACGAATACAAGCCGAAATTGGTGGCCGGCGGCGACGGCTCGTTCCAGCTCGAAGTGCAGGCCACCCCCGCTTCCGAGGGAGCAGCCTGCCGCGAGCGGTAACCCCCTACCGATCCTCCCTCACCTTTCGCGGTGTTTGGGCCGATCCTCCCTCACCTTTCGCGGTGTTTGAGGGGACGCTCCCTGCCACGTCGCGGGAGCGTTGGCGATAAGTGCCCCGGTTGCAACCGAGCGTTGGCGAAAAGTGCCCCGGTTGCAACCGAGCGTCGAGAGGGAGGGAGGGAGGGAGGGGCCGGGATTAGCGGGAGCGCTGGCGCAGGCGGTTGACGTCCAGGATGACCACGGCGCGGGCCTCCAGGCGCAGCCAGCCGCGCTGGACAAATTCGGCCAGGGCCTTGTTGACGGTCTCGCGGGAAGCGCCCACCAGCTGGGCCAGTTCTTCCTGCGTGAGCTCGTGGGCCACCAGGATGCCGTCGGTGGCGGGGCGGCCAAAGCGGTCGGCCAGGTCCAGGATGGCCTTGGCCACGCGGCCGGGGACGTCGGAGAAGACCAGGTCGGACAGGTTGTCGTTGGTGCGGCGCAGGCGGCGGGCCAGGGCCTGCAGCAGCTGCATGGACACCTCGGGGCGGTTGCGCAGCAGGGCGTTGAGGGATTCGTTCTTCAACCCGGCCAGGCGGGTTTCGGAGACCGCGGTGGCGGTGGTGCTGCGGGGTGCCGGGTCAAAGAGCGCCATTTCGCCGAACAGCTCGCCCGGGCCCAGGATGGCGACAAGTGATTCGCGGCCGTCGGGGGAGGTGCGTCCCAGCTTCACCTTGCCGGAGACAATGAAATAGAGCTGGTCGCCCTGGTCGCCTTCACGGAACACCGATGCGCCGCGGGATAGGTCCACTTCAGCCAGCTCGTCTGTCAGCAGGCGGAAGGCCTCGTCGTCGAGGGTGGTGAAGAGTGGTGCCCGGCGCAGTACGTCGATGTCCATGAAAACTCCTTAAAGTGTGTATCTCATCAGTAGTGACCTGTTACTGATTCTTTCAGAACTTTGCGCGTTTTGTGACCAATTTGGCATCCGCGGCGTCCCGAGTGGGGATTTTACCGGATTCCGGCCAGCCGAACGCACGGTTTCGACCGGTACTATGTGGTTCTCGGACCCAATTGCGGTCCGGGCTGCTTGTGAATGGCGGAAGGGTTACATGTTCGGATTGTCCTGGCTCGATGCCGTGTTGGTCCTGTGGCTGCTCTGGCAGCTCATCTACGGGCTCAGTGCCGGCCTGCTGGTAAGCCTGGGCGGGCTGGTGGGCTTCCTGGCCGGTGCCGCGGCCGCGTTCTTTGCCGCGCCCTTCGCCAACCAGTACGCACCCGGGCCCGGCTGGCGGACCGCCGTGGTCATCGGCGTGACAGTGATCCTGATTGGCGTGGGCCACGCCGTGGGAATTCGGATTGGCCGGGCCATTGGCCGGCGGGTGAAGTCCGGCCCTGTGCGCACCGTGAACCGCCTCCTGGGCGGCGCCCTCAACGTCCTGGTGGGTGCCGCCGTGATCTCGCTGCTGGCCTTTGGCGTGAACAACTTGGGCATCCCGGCGGTCACCAAGCAGCTCAGCAGCTCCGTGGTGATCTCCAAGATTGACGCGTGGACGCCGGACCCCGTCAAGTCCGCCGCCGCGCAGCTGCGCTCCCTGGTGCTGCAGGAGGGCATCCCGCAAATCCTCAACCCCGCCGGCCCCAACGTGCAGGTGGCCGCCCCGAACTCCAGCACGGACACGCCGGCCTGGAACAATGCCGCCAAGTCGGTGCTGAAGATATCCGGCACGGCGTTCCAGTGCGGCCAGAACCAGACGGGCAGCGGGTTTGTCGTGGCTCCCGACAGGGTCCTGACGAACGCCCACGTGGTCTCCGGCGTTGACATGCCCATGGTCCAAACCCAAACCCAGGGCGCGCTGCGCGCCCGTGTGGTGTTCTTCGACCCCGTCAAGGACCTGGCCATCCTGGCCGTGGACGGACTGAACGTGCCGCCCCTGCCCACGGCTGCGAACCTCCCCGACAAGTCCGCCGCGGCCTTTGCCGGCTACCCCCTGGGCGGCCCGCTGCAGGTGCGCCCGGCGACTGTGATGACGTCCGGGCCGCTGCTCATCCCGGACATCACGGGCACCCAAAAATCCGTGCTGGATGTCTACCAGCTGGCCGGAAACGTCCAGTCGGGCAATTCCGGAGGACCGCTGCTGGATTCCTCCGGGCGTGTGGTGGGCGTGGTGTTTGCCAAGTCCACGACGTCACAGCCCGTTGGGTTTGCCTTCACGATGAATGAGGTGGGCCCTGTCATCAAGGCCGCGTCCATGCTTAGCAGCCCCGTTTCCTCCGGGGTGTGCAGCGTCAAATAGCGGAGTGCCACCTGCCGCAGGCGCCTACGGCAGCACCTTGTCCAGGTAGCTCACTGCCAGCACGTAGCCGTGGATGCCTGCGCCCACAATGACGGCGTCGCACACGGGCGACAGGTAGGAGTGGTGCCGGAATTCCTCGCGCTTGTGCACATTGGAGATGTGGACTTCCACGGCGGGAAGCTCCACGCCGGCCAGCGCGTCCCGGATGGCCACGGAGGTGTGGGTGTATGCCCCCGCGTTGATGATGATGCCCGCCGCCGTGCCGCGCGCGGCGTGGATGGCGTCAATGAGGTCGCCCTCATGGTTGGACTGGATGCACTCGGCGCTGAAGCCGGCGGCGTTGGCGGCCTCGATGGCCACCTGCGCCACATCGTCCAGGGTGGCACTGCCGTAGATGGCGGGTTCACGGGTGCCCAGCAGGTTCAGGTTGGGGCCGTTGAGGATGAGGAGTTCGCCGCGGCCTTCGCCTGTGGGGCCGGTCGTGGGGTCAGGAGTGGAAGTCATGGGTTAATAATGCACCACAAGCCGGGCCGCACCCGCCCGCGTGTCGAACCGGGCAGGGGCGCCCGGGGATAGGATGCGGCTATGGACACAAGGTGGGTGCCGTGATGGGGAACCTGGCGGCGTGGGGCCGGGACTGGCTGCCGGTCATCTCCTCTACGGGCGTGTTTGTTACGGCCGTGGTGGCGTACCTGGCCTACCGCCAGGCTCTCGACGCCGGCCGCCGGGACCAGTGGTGGGCGCGGGCGCAGTGGGCCATTGAGTCCGCACTGGATCCGGCCGGAAATCGCCGCCTGCCCGGCCTGGTGGTGTTGACCAGCCTGAAAACGAGCAAGCTGGCCACGCCCCAGGACGCGGCCCTCTTCGACACAATTGCCCGCAGCATCCAGGCCGAGCTGGCCGCCGTCGGGCCTTCCGCCGTCGGGCCTGCCGGCGTGCCCCGCAGCGAAACGGCGGAGCCCGTGCGGACGCAGCCGGACGGGGATCTGCTGGCCCAGGCGGCACAACTGCTGGCGGCCAGGGCGGATTCTGCCGCAGCGCCCCGCAAGCCGGCACCGAGCCCCATTAGCGGGCCGTGACCTCCAGCAGGATGGCCTGTTCCGGGTTCAGGATGGGCATTGGCAGCCCGGCCGCGGCCAAAAAGCGCCCCGTGGCCTCCACCCCGCCGGACATCCATGGCGGTGCCGCCTCCTGCAGGAAAGGGTGTCCGCCCGTGCCCGGGTACACCGCCTCCACCCGGTAGCTGGTGTCCGGTAGCAGGCCCGGGATCGCCACCCGGCCAGGCCGTTCCGAGAACGACGTCGACACCGCCGCGAGCGCGAACAGCGCCCGGGTGCCGTCCCCGGCCACCACCCCGTGGAGCATGAGCGAAGGGTCCGGGATGTCCGCTCGGACCATGGTGCCGCCGTGGATGAGGTCCCTGTGCTTTTTGTACAGGCCGATCACCTGCCGCAGTTCCTCCCGGTCCGTCCCGGTCACCTCGCGGATGTCCCATTCCATGCCAAAGTGCCCGAACAGCGCCGTGATGGCGCGGAAGGCCAGGCTGTGGGTGCGCCCCGTGGTGTGTGCCGTGGTCGGCCCGATGTGCGATCCCACCAGCTCGGGCGGGACCACCATGGACGTCCACCGCTGGATGGTTTGACGTTCCAGCGCGTCATTGCAGTCTGAGGCCCAGACCCTGTCTGTCCGCTCCAGGATGCCCAGGTCCACGCGGGCCCCGCCGGAGGAGCAGCTTTCAATCTCCAGCCCGGGGTGGGCGGCCTTGAGGGCCTCGAAAAGCCGGTAGGCGGCGAGTGTCTGGCGGTGGACGCTGGGACGGCCATGGTGGCCCATCTCGGGCAGGTCCCGGTTTTGGTCCCACTTCAGGTAGGCGATGGGGTATTCGGTGAGCAGTGCGTCCAGCCGGTCAAAAACGTACTGCCATGCCTCCGGATTGACCAGGTCCAGCACCTGCTGGCGGCGCCATTCAAGCGGCAGCCGGGACCCGGCGTCGTGCCTGGGGACGGGGCCGGCAATCCAGTCGGGGTGGGCGCGGGCCACGTCGGAATCGACGTTGACCATCTCCGGCTCCACCCACAGGCCGAACTGCATCCCGCGCGAGGTGACGGCGTCCACCAGCGGGTGCAGCCCCTCCGGCCAGACGCCGCTGTCAACGTACCAGTCGCCCAGGCCGGCGTGGTCGTCGCGGCGGTGGCGGAACCAGCCGTCGTCGAGCACAAAGCGTTCCACGCCCAGCTCCGACGCCGACTCCGCCAGCTCTGTCAGCACGCCCAGGTCATGGTCGAAGTAGACGGCCTCCCAGGTGTTCAGCACCACGGGCCGCGGCGTGGCGGGGTGGTGCGGCCGGGCCCGGAACCAGGCGTAAAACGCCTCGGAAATGCCGTCAAGGCCGCGGTCCGAGTAAGCGGCAAAATACGCGGGCGTCGAGTAGCTTTCGCCGGGGGCCAGCACCACCTCGCCGCTGCCCAGGAGTTCGGCCGCGCCCAGCACGGTGCGCCCGTCCGCCGTGGCATCCACAAACTGCTCATGGTCCCCGCTCCAGGCAAAGTGGCCGGCCCAGACCTGCCCGTGGCGGTTGCCGAAGCCGGCCGAACCCACGGCCATCAACAGGGACGAATCGTGGCCCGTGCGGCCGTGCCGGCCGCTGCGCACCCAGGTTCCCTGCTGGACGGGATGGCGCTGCGGGTGCCGCTCCCGGCACCACCGGCCAGTCAGGTCCAGCACCTCGGTGCCGGCCGGCCCCACCGGCAGGCCGATGCCCAGCTCGTCCAGGGCGAACGGCCCTTGTGAGGTGTTGGCCAGCGTGTGGCCGACCTCCAACAGGCCGCCCGGGTGGAGGCGCAGCGACGTTGTCAGCTCCAGGCCGAGGTCCGGGTCGGCCTGGGTGATGGTGGCCGAGGTCGCGTCGGAGTCGGCCCCGACCAGGCGGAGGCGGGGCGAGAATCCTGCCCCGCCCGCGTCGCCGGGCCCGCTTCCGGCGGCAGCTGCCAGGCTGTGCCCCCGCAACCCGGGCCTCCCCAGCCAGCCGGAAGACGCCTGCGGGAGCAGCCCCAGCACAACGGGGGAGTCGAAGGAGGAGTGTGGAACGGCGTCGGGCAGCAATGCCGGATCTGGGAGGCGCCCGCCAAGGTCGGCGCCCCAGTGCAGGATTTCCGGGGTGCCGCCGTCGAGCCCCAAGAGAAGGGAGGTCCCGCCCTGGCGCAAGTGAATGGATGACACGTGTGGCTCCTGACTGGGTGGGTTAAGACTGTGCGGCCAAGGATTCGGGTGAATGCGTGGCAATGCCGACCAGCCGGAGCTTGCCAACGTGCTCCCGCAGGATCCGCTGTGCCTCCAGGCCCAGGGCGTCGTCGCTGATGACCTCGTCCACGTCCTCCATGGCGGCGATGGTGCTGATGCCCACTGTGCCCCACTTGCTGTGGTCGGCCAGCACCACCACCCGGCGGGCCGCTTCGATGAGGGCCCTGTCCATCTCGGCTTCGAGGAGGTTCGGCGTGGTGAAGCCAGCCACCTCATCCACCCCGTGCACGCCCAGGAACAGGATGTCCAGGTGCAGGGAACGGACCGACTGGGTGGCGATGGGACCGACCAGGGCGTCCGACGGCGTACGCTCGCCGCCCGTGAGAATCACCGACACGCGCGAGCCGGCACCTTGAAAGACATCGGCGATCTTGACGGAGTTCGTCACCACAGTCAGGTTCTTCCGGGAGCTCAGCGCCTTGGCGAGGGCCCAGGTGGTGGTGCCGGCGCTGAGACCAATGGCCATGCCGTCGTGGACCAGCTGCACGGCTGCCTGGGCGATGGCCTTCTTTTCCTGGGTGCTTTGCGTGGACTTGAGCTCGAAGCCTGGCTCGTGGGTGCCTGCATCGCCCGGCAGCTTGGCGCCGCCATGGATCTTCTGGACCAGGCCGGCGTCGTCCAGGGCCTCAATGTCCCGGCGGACGGTGACCACGGAGACGCCGAGCAGCTCGGCCAGGTCGGCGACCCGCGCCACGCGTTCACGCGCCACGATGGCCACAATTTCAGTGCGGCGGACGTCGGCAAGCATGGGCACCTCCTCTGTTCGGGGGAGGGGATCGCCCGCCCCGCTTTTCATGTGCTGTGAAGATTTCATCCGCGACGCTTAGCCCTTGCTGGAGCCGAGGGTGAGGCCGGCGACGAAGTGGCGTTGCAGGACGAGGTAGACGACCAGGGTGGGGATGACGGTGATGGTGGCGCCGGCGGCGAGGAGGTTGTAGTTGGAGAGGAAGGTGCCCTGGAGGTTGTTGATGGCGGTGGTGACGGGGAGCCTGTCGCCGCTTTGGATGAAGAGCAGCGGCCAGAAGTAGTCGTTGTAGATGAAGATCAGTTCCAGGGTGGCCAGGGCGGCGATGGCCGGCCGGCACAGGGGCATGATGATGGAGACGTACTGGCGCCAGATCCCCGCACCGTCCACCAGTGCCGCCTCCGTCAGGTCCGCGGAGAGCGCCTTCATGTAGTTGGAGAGCACGAAGGTGCAAAAGCCGATCTGGAAGGCGGTGTTGGCGATGATGACGGAGAGGTAGGTGTTCAGGAGGCTGCCGGAGTCACTGAACCAGTAGGGGAGCTGGATGAGCTTGAACATTTCAAACAGCGGCGTGGCCAGCACCTGCGGCGGGAGCAGGTTCCCGGCGGTGAACATGATCAGCAGGGTGACGTTGAATTTCCAGCTCACCCGGCTCACCGCGAAGGCCATCATGGAACTGCACAGCAGCACCAGGATGATGGTGGGGATGGTGATGATGAGCGAGTTCATGAAGTAGCGCGGGAACCCGCCCTGGGTCCAGGCGGTGGCGAAGTTGTCGAAATTGAACGCGCCGCCGAGGCTGAAGTAGCCGTACTTGTCGGTGTCAGCCTTCGGGCGCAGGGCCGTGAACAAGGCCCAGCCCAGGGGGACCATCCACATGACGGCCATGACGGTGAGGAAGAGGTGGGTGCCGTAGTGGGGGCGGCTGCGGCCGGTCCGGCCTGTGGCGGGGCGGGCGGGCCTTGTGGTGGTGGAAGCAGACATTAGAACTTCTCCTTCCGGAAGGTGCGGGAGAGGTAGATGGTGATGGGGACCAGGGAGATGACGAGCAGGATGACGGCGAACGCGGAGCCGATGCCGATGGACTGGCCCTCCCCGATGAGGTAGGTGATGACCAGGGCGCTGATGAGTTCCAGGCCGTTGGTGCCTTTGTTGATGACCCAGACCACGTCAAAGGCGCGGAGGGATTCGATGATGGTGATGACCACGATGACGATGTTGATGGGGGCCATGGCGGGGAAGACGATGCGGAAGAAGGTTTGGGTGGCGTTGGCCCCGTCCAGGGACGCGGCCTCCTTGAGGGAAGCGTCCACTCCCTTCAGTCCGGCCAGGTAGAGGATCATGACGTAGCCTGCGTGGCGCCAGGTGGCGGCGACCAGGGCGGCCCAGATGTTGATGCTGGAGTTGCCGAACCAGTCAACGGCTGCCGGGGTGCCGGCGGTGCCGAGCAGGAAGTTCAGCAGGCCGTTGTCCTTCTGGTAGAACAGCTGCCAGATGATGCCGACCAGGGCCAGGGAGAGCATGACGGGGACGAAGAAGATGCTCTGGTAGATCTTGGAGCCGCGGATCTGCTGGTCCAGCAGCACCGCCAGCAGCAGGCCCAGCGGGGTGGCGATCACGGCCAGGAACAGCAGCCACAGGATGTTGTGCTGCACGGCCGGCCAGAACGCCGGGTTGTCGGTAAAGACGTAGCTGTAGTTCGCCACCCCGGCAGCCCGGATGTCCGAGAGGGACAGCCCGTTCCACCGGGTGAAGGAAAGGAAGACCGAAAGCAGGGTGGGAATCCAGACAAAGGCCAGCTGCACCAGCGTGGGGATGCCCACCATGATGCCAAGGACCACCTTGTCCCGCCGGGACAGGCGTCGCACCCGACCGGACATCCTGCGGGGGCGTGCTGGTGGTTTTTGGCCGGCGTGGGAGCCGCGGCGGGCTGAATCGGAAAGTTCGGTTGGCGTGCTCATGGCGGCAAACTCGTTTTCTCGCAGTGATTGCTTGAAGGTGGCGATTGCGGCGGCGGTGGCGGGCGGAGGGAACCGCCCGCCACCACCACACGGGTGTTACTGGGCGGCGTAGAGCGCCTTGGCCTGGGACTCCAGGTTCTTCACATCGATGGTGCCGTCCTTGATGAAGCCCTGCAGGGCCGGGATCATGACGTTGTTTGCCATGGCCGGCAGGGCGTCGCGGTCGAAGAACTGGCTGATGCTCTTGGCGTTGGCGATGGTCTCGGCACACTTCTTCGTCAGCGGCGAGAACGTGGAGGTGTCCGCGCCCTTGGCCGTGGCAATGTTGGAGGGGTCCACCTTGGCGTAGGCGTCCTGGCCCTCGGGGCTGCCCATGAACGCCAGGAAGTCCCGGGCGGCCTGGTTGTTGCCGCCCTTCTTGGAGAGCAGCAGCCCGTCGATGGGTGCCTCCACCGCGTCCTGGCCCTCCATCGCGATCTCCGGGAATGGGAAGAAGTCGATGTCATCCAGGATGGTCTTGTCCGTGTACTGCTGGGTAACGAAGGAGCCCAGCAGGAACATGCCGGACTTCTTCTTGCCCATGTTGATGGCGCCGTCCTGCCACGTCATGCCCAGTGCCGCCGGGTTCTGGTACGGCAGCAGCGCCTTCCAGGTGTCAAAGACGTCACTGACCTTCTTCTGGTCCCAGGATTCCTTGTGGGCCGTCAGGTCCATGTGGAACTGGTAGCCGTTCAGGCGCATGTTGATGTAGTCGAAGGTGCCCATGGCCGGCCAGCCGTCCTTGTCGGTGAACTCGATCGGGACCAGGCCGTCGGACTTCATCTTCGCGCACAAGGTCTTCAGCTCGTCAAAGGTCTTCGGCACCGCGTAGCCCTTCTCGGCCCAGACACTCTTGCGGAAGAAGAAGCCCCACGGGTAGTTGTAGTTCGGCACGAAGTACATCTTCCCGTCCGGGCCCGTGGAAGCCTTCTTCATGCCGTCGGAGAAGTTCGCGCCGATCTTCCCCCACACGTCGTCAATGGGGGCCAGCAGGCCCTTGCCGGCGTAGTACTGCATGCGGTAGCCGGCGAACCAGGTGAACGCATCATCCGGGCTGCCCTGCAGGTACGTGGAGATCTTGTTCTGGAAGTCGTTGTGCGGCACCACGTTGGTGGTGACCTTGTCCTTGGTCTTGGCCGTAAACGCATCCGTGACTGCCTTGTACGCGGCCTTGGGGACATCGTCCGAGGACCCCGAACCAAACGTCAAAGACGTTGACGCCGAGGCCGACGCCCCCGGGGCCGAGCCGCCGGTACAAGCAGCCAGCAACGGAATGCCGGCTGCGCCCACGGCGCCCACGCCGAGGGTCTTCAAAAGGGTGCGGCGGTCAAAACCGGGGCGGATGATGCCGTTGGCAGACCGTTCTTCGTTGATAGACATGATTTCTCCCTTGAAAGCACAAGCCTGTGAAGTGGATCACATGAATCAATCATGAAACTACAAAAAAGAAACGTCAAGTGCAAAAGAGAAACATTTCGATCACGCTTTTGTGGCCTTGGATGGCGACGGCATGTCCCGGAGGCCTGCGGAAAAGGCTTTCCTTGTGAGCTGGCGCGGGCATTCGCAAAAGGCGCCCGCAACGGCGGCGCCCGCCCCCAGGAGGGGCGGGCGCCGTAACATTCGGCCCTGGCGGGTTGCTGTTCCCTGGAGGCTACTTCGCAAAGAGGTCGTTGACCTGCTTGTTCGCATCCGTCAGGGAGCTGGCGGGTGACTTGCCGGCGAGGACTGAGTCCATGGCCGGCTTCATGATGGCGTCGATCTTGGCGGCATTGTCGGTGATCGGGAACAGGAAGGTGGTGCCGTCCTTCACTTGCTGGGTGAACGCGCTGACGTCGGTGCCCTTGGCGGCGAAGGCCTTTTCGGCCAGGTCCGAGGAGGTCTTGATGGCGGGGAACACCACGGCCTTGCCGGCAACCACGTCCTGGCACTTGGGCGAGGCGAGGTATTCGACCCACTTGGTGGCGCCGGCCGGGTTCTTTGTCGAGGCGGAAATGGAGTCCGCCAGGCCGTTGAACATGCTGGAGCGCTTGCCGTCAACGCCGGTGGGGGTTGGTGCGATGCCCACCTGGACGCCCTTGTAGCCGGAGTACTGCCCGATCATCCAGTCGCCGTTGGTGTTGATGGCTGCCTTTCCGGCTCCGAAGGTGTCGGCCACGGAGGCGCCGACGGTGGTCTCCAGCTTTGGCATGTAGCCCTTGTCGGCCAGTGAGGTCCACCAGGCAATGGTCTTTTGGAACTTCGGGTCGTCGTAGTTGTACTTGGTTCCCCAGGGGTTCTTGTCCGTGTGCGTCCAGCCGGTGGTGCCGGTCAGGAAGCTCCACTCCGTCTGCCCCTGGCCAGAGCCGCTGCCGGCCAGGCCCAGTCCGTAGACGGCCACCTTGGTCTTGTCGAAGCCGGCCTCGTCGCCCCGCTTGCCGTTCTTGTCCACGGTGAGGTGGGCGATCGCCTTCTCATACGTGCCGCCGTCGTCCGGGTTCCAGCTGAGCTTGGCCATGTCCGCGTCGCTGAGGCCGGCGGACTTGGTCATGGCCTTGTTGTAAAACAGGCCCACGGTGTCCCAGTCCTTGGGCAGGCCGTAGCGCTTGCCGTTCTGGCCCACCCACAGGTCGGCCAGGCCGGGGATGAACTGCTTCAGGTCCACCTTGTCGGTCTTGACGGCCTCATCAAGCGGCAGCAGTTGGTGCTTGGCCACAAAGTCGGGGAACTTGGAGAGGTGGTCGGTGAAAACGTCCGGGGCGGTGCCGGCGACGAACGCGTTGGTCAGGGTGGACCAGTAGTCGTCCCAGCCGCGCTGGGTGATCTTGACGTTCAGGTCCGGGTTGGCCGCGTGGAAGTCCGTGGCGCACTGCTGGTAGGCGGGGAGTTGGTTGGCGTCCCACAGCCAGTAGTTGATTTCACCGCTGGCTGACGCGGATGACCCGCCTCCGCAGGCGGTCAGGGACAGGGCGACGGCGGCCAGTGCGGTGGCGGTGGCGAGGGTTTTCTTCATGGCGGGGCCTTTCGTAGGGTGTGGTGCCGGGGCTGCTTGGTGGAGGTGGTGCGTGCTACTTGATGCCGGAGAATCCGATGGAATTGACCACTTTTTTGCCGAAGGCGAGGAACAGGAGGAGGATGGGCAGCGCGGCAACCAGCGTTGCAGCCATGAGCCCGCTCCAGTCGGGGGCGCCCTGGGGGGATTGGGACTTGAAGACGCTCAGCCCCACGGTGAGGACGCGCACTTTCTCGTCCTGGCCGACCAGCAGCGGCCAAAAGTAGTCGTTCCAGGCGGCGATGAAGGTCAGCAGGGACAGGGTGGCAATGGGGCCCACGGCGTTGGGGGTGACGATTTGGAAGAAGATGCGCAGGTGGTTGGCCCCGTCCAGTTTTGCCGCCTCCTCCATTTCCCGGGACATGCCCAGGAAAAACTGCCGCAGGAAGAAGATGGCGAACGGCGTCATGAGCATGGTGGGCAGGGCAATGCCGAGGAAGGTGTTGAGCAGGCCCAGGTTCTTGATCAGCAGGAAATTGGGCAGTGCGGTGAAGATCGGCGGGACCAGCAGGGTGGCGAGGAACAGCGTGAACACCTTGTCCCGGCCGCGCCACTGCAGACGGGCGAAGGCGTAGGCGGCCAGGGCGCTGAAGAAGACCTGGGCCACCGTGATCATGGTGGAGACCACGAATGAGTTGCGCAGGTACAGCCAGAAGTTGATGGCCGCCCCGGAGCCGCCCTGCGCGATGGCCTCTTCGGGGCTCTGCATCCCGAACACCCGCTTGAAGGCGCCCCAGCTGAAATCGGCCGGCAGCAGGCTGGCGGAGTTTGCCGCGAGGGAGTGGTTGCTGGAGAGTGCGGTGCGGATCATCCACAGGAATGGGACCACAGTCACCAGGATGGCCAGGATCAGGACCGCCCAGGCGCTGACACGGCCCCAGCTGACGGGTCGCCGCGGGTGCCCGGTGGGGGATGCCCGACGGCGGGTGCCCCGGTTTGCGGGGCCGGCAAGAACGGCTTCGCGACGTTGAGTAGTTGTCATGTGGTGCTCCTAGCCCAGTTCGGATTCATTGCCGCGCAGGAATTTCATCTGCAGGAATGCCACGACCCCAAGGATCGCGAAAAGGATGACGGAAAGCGCTGACGCGTAGCCGAAGTCCTGCTCCGTGAACGCCTTGTCGTAGATGTACAGCTGGATGACGCGGGAGGCATTGACCGGACCGCCGCCGGTGGTGACGGCCACGGTGTCAAAGATCTGGAAGGAACCGATCACAGTGACAACAAGGACCAGCACCATGACGGGGCGCAGCAGGGGCATCGTGATCTTCCAAAACGTCTTCCAGGGGCCGGCGCCGTCAAGCGCGGCAACTTCGTAGACATGGTGGGGTATGGCCTGCAGGCCGGCAAAGAGCAGCAGCGCCGTGTAGCCCATGTGGCGCCAGACGTTGATGAAGGCAATGGTGGGGATGGCCCAGGTTCCGCTGCCGAAGAAGGCGACGCGGGGCAGTCCCAGCCATTCGATCACCTGGTTGACGATGCCGATCTGGTAATCCAGCATCCAAAACCACAGCAGCGCCACGATCACATTGGCAATCAGGTACGGCAGCAGGAGCGCGCCGCGAACCAGTGTGGACTTGGCCACGTGGTACATCAGCAGCGCCAGCCCCAGGGCAAAAATGGTCTGGAAAACAATGTTGATCACCACGTATTCGCCGGTGACCGCCATGGCGTTCCAGAACAACTTGTCCTGTGCGATTTTCACGTAGTTCGTCAGGCCGATCCAGACGGGACTGCCGAAGAGGTCGTAGCTGGTGAAACTGAGGTACAGGCCGCGGATGGTGGGGACCAGGTAAAACACAATGAAGCCCACCATGGCCGGTGCAATGAATATCAAGGCCGTGGTGAGGTCGGATTTGCCGCGTCGCCCGGATTTGAGGACCGGGGCCGCGGTATGGGTGAGCGCCGGGATTTCGGTGGTGGCCATCGGCGGGCTCCTTTCTCGGTTGTGATGCAGATAACACGTAATTGAGGAATCTACACGAGTAAATTCTGATGTGCAACAACTAATTTCAGCGCCGAAAAATCGAGGTTAATGCAGATAATTCAATTATTGACACGAGTAGATAATTGTGTGAGTATTCGTGGAGCAGTGTTCCACGTCACCAGAAGGGTTCCCCATGTCAGTCACCATTGGAATAGTCGGAGCTGGCCAGTTTGCCGGCCAGTTTGCCAAGCTTTACAAGCTGCACCCGGATGTCTCCGGCGTCACCGTCACGGACATCCTGCCGGAACGGGCCACCGAGCTAAATGAGCGCCTCTCCCTTGACGGGACCGTGGCTGACTTTGACGCCATGCTGGCATCAGACGTGGACGCCGTCGCCATCTTCACCCAGCGCTGGACCCACGGGCCGCTGGTGGTCAAGGCCCTGCGCGCCGGCAAGCATGTGTACTCCGCCGTTCCCATGGCCGTCTCCGAGGAGGAGATCGCCAACATCATCGAGGCGGTCCGCGAGACGAAACTGACCTACATGATGGGTGAAACCAGCTACTACAACCCCGCCACGGTTTATGCACGGGGCAAGGCGGCCGAAGGGGCATTCGGCCGTGTCTTCTACGCCGAGGGCGACTACGTCCACGACATGGACCTCGGTTTTTACGAGGCCTACCAATACAGCGGCGGCGAGCAGTGGAAGAGCACCGCCAGCTACCCGCCCATGCTTTATCCCACACACTCCGTGGGCGGCGTCCTTGGCGCCATCGACTCGCACGCCGTCAGCGTCAGCTGCATCGGCGTGAAGGACCAGCGCGCCGACGGCGTCTTCGACAAGGACGTCAGCCAGTTCAACAATGACTTCTCCAACGCCACGGCGCTGTTTGAACTGAACGACGGCGGCGCCATGCGTATCAACGAAATGCGGCGCGTGGGCTACCCCTGCCACATCCGCGAATCGCGCTTCCGCTATTTCGGCACCGAGGCCAGCCTGGAGCAGCTGGCGGAAGTCAGCGTCTGGCAGGACAAGGAATCCGTTACGGACATTTCCGCGGACCTGGCCACCCACGCCACCATGGAGGCCGACGACGCCTCCCTGGCCCATGTTGCCCCCGCCCTGAGGGACGCGTTCATGTCCGGCCACGCACAGGTGCATGATGTGTCCAGGCTGCCCGGCGAATACGCCGGTGCACCCAACGGCCATGAAGGCAGCCACCACTTCCTGGCGGATGACTTCGTCACCGCCGTGAAGAATGGCACGCTGCCCCCTGTCAATGCCTGGGTGGCGGCGCGCTTCACCCTGCCCGGCATCGTGGCCCACGAATCAGCCCTGCGTGGAGGTGAGCGCCTGCCGATCAACGACTTTGGCGCTGCGCCGGCGCAATTGTAGCTAGCATTGGCACCATGACTGAATCGGCGGCGCGACCCCCGCACACAGCGGTGACACGCAAGGATGTGGCACGCTACGCGGGCGTCAGCGCCGCCGTCGTCAGTTATGTGGTCAACAGGGGGCCGAAGAACGTTTCACCGGCCACCGAGGCCCGCGTGCGGGAGGCCATTTCCGTGCTTGGCTACCGCCCCAATGCCGCGGCCAGGGCGTTGAAGCTGGGCTCCAGCCGCCTCCTGGGCCTGGTGGTGCCCGACACCAGGAACCCGTTCTTCACCGAGCTGGCCCACGCCGTCGAAGAGGAAGCCAGGGCTTTGGGGTACGCGGTCCTGATGACCAACTCGGACGGCACCATGGACAGGGAACGCGCCCACATCCGCAACCTGGCCGCCCGGCAGGTGGACGGGGTGTTGCTGGCCAGCAACCTGTTTGACCCTGACCTGGGTGAACTCCAGGCCGCGTCCATACCAGCGGTGCTGCTGAACACAACCAGGCACGCGGCTGGGTTCGCGACGGTGGGCACGGATCTGCGGGCGGGCGCCAGGGCCGCCGTCGAACACCTCATCGGCCACGGCCACACCAGCATTGCCCTGGCAATGGGGAGCAATGTATCGGGGGACACCGACGGGCGCGAACTTGGCTGGCTTGATGCGCTGGCTGCGGCCGGGCTGCCGGAAGGACCCATTGTCCGCAGCCTGTTCACGCGCGACGGCGGCTATGCGGCCGGGAAGCGGCTGCTTGCCTCGGCCGGCCAGCCCACAGCCGTCTTTGCCAGCTCGGACATGCAGGCCGTCGGCATCCTGCGGGCGCTCAATGAGGCAGGCGTGGCGGTACCGGGGGAGATGGCCATGGTTTCCTTTGACGGATCCACCGATGCCGAGTACTGCTGGCCCCCGCTGTCCACCGTCAAGCAGCCTGTCCGCGAAATGGCAGCGGCCGCGGTCGGCGCGCTGGTGGGTCAGCGTGACCCAGCCGGGCCCGCCCACATTGTCATCCCCTCGGTGCTGGTGGTGCGCCGCTCCTGCGGCTGCCCCTAAGCCGGCTTTAACAAACTGTGGCGCGGTGGTTGCTGACATTCAGCGACCACCGCGCCACAACTTTTTAAGGGTTAGGCCTTTAGCGAGTCCGAGATCTGGTTCATCACGGTGTTGTCCGCCAGCGTCGAGGAATCCCCGGCCTCGCGGCCCTCGGCAATGTCCTTGAGCAGGCGGCGCATGATCTTCCCGGAACGCGTCTTGGGCAGTTCCGGGACCACCAGGATGGTCTTGGGCTTGGCGATCGGGCCGATCTCGTGGCCCACGTGGTTGCGCAGGGTGGTGACAATGTCAGGGTCGTCCACGGCCGAGCCGCGCAGGATCACAAACGCCACGACGGCCTGGCCGGTGGTCTCGTCCGCGGCACCGACCACGGCGGCCTCCGCGACGGACGGGTGGCTCACCAGGGCCGACTCGATCTCGGTGGTGGAGAGGCGGTGGCCGGAAACGTTCATGACATCGTCCACGCGGCCCAGGAGCCAGACGTCGCCGTCGGCGTCCTTCTTGGCGCCGTCGCCGGCAAAGTACATGTCGTCGAAGCGGGCCCAGTAGGTGGACTTGTAGCGTTCGTTGTCCCCCCAGATGCCGCGCAGCATGGCGGGCCAGGGCTCGCGGATCACCAGGTAGCCGCCGTGGCCGTCGGGCACCGAGGCGCCGAGCTCATCCACCACGTCCACGGCGATGCCTGGCAGCGGCGTCTGGGCGGAGCCGGGCTTGGCGGAGGTGACGCCGGGCAGCGGGGCGATCATGATGGCGCCGGTTTCGGTCTGCCACCAGGTGTCCACCACGGGGGCCTTGTCCGCACCAATCACGCGGCGGTACCACATCCACGCCTCGGGGTTGATGGGCTCGCCCACCGAACCAAGGACACGGATCGAGGAGAGGTCGTACTTGGCGGGGATGTCCTCGCCCCACTTCATGAAGGTGCGGATCGCCGTGGGTGCCGTGTACAGGATGGAGACCTTGTACTTTTCCACAATCTCCCAGAAGCGGCCCTGGTGCGGGGAATCCGGGGTGCCCTCGTAGATGACCTGGGTGGCGCCGTTGACGAGGGGCGCGTAGGTGACGTAAGAGTGGCCGGTGACCCATCCGACGTCGGCCGTGCACCAGAAAACATCCGTCTCGGGGTGCAGGTCAAAGACCGCCTTGTGGGTGTAGGCCGTCTGGGTCAGGTAGCCGCCGGTGGTGTGCAGGATGCCCTTGGGCTTGCCGGTGGTCCCGGAGGTGTAGAGGATAAACAGCGGGTGCTCGGCGGGATGCCCGACGGCGGTGTGTTCGGTGGATGCCGTGCTGACGGTGTCGTCCCACCAGAGGTCGCGGCCTTCAACCCAGTTGACGTCCTCGCCGTTGCGTTTGACCACCACAACGTGCTCTACGGTGTGCCCGGGGGCGGTGAGGGCTTCGTCCACGGCGGGCTTGAGGGAGCTGGGCTTGCCGCGGCGGAAGGTGCCGTCTGCGGTGACCACGAGCTTGGCCTCGGCGTCGTCAATGCGGCTGCGCAGTGCTTCGGCGGAGAAGCCGCCGAAGACCACCGAGTGGATGGCGCCGATCCGGGCGCAGGCCAGCAGGGTGATGACCGCCTCGGGGATCATGGGCAGGTAAACGGCCACGCGGTCGCCGCGGGACACTCCCAGGGCCTCGAAGGCGTTGGTGGCCTTTTTGACCTCTTCGGTGAGCTGCGCATACGTGTACGTGCGGGTGTCGCCGGGCTCGCCCTCAAAGTAGATGGCGACGCGGTCGCCGTTGCCGGCTTCCACGTGGCGGTCCAGGGCGTTGTAGGAGGCGTTGAGCTCGCCGTCGTCGAACCAGGTGGCGAACGGCGGGTTGCTCCAGTCCAGCGTCTTCGTGAAGTCCTTGGTCCAGGAAAGCAGTTCGCGGGCCTGCTTGCCCCAAAAGGCCGCGCGGTCGGCGTTGGCTGCCTCATACTCCCCGGCCTTGACGACTGCATTGGCGGCGAAATCGGCGCTGGGCGGAAACTGGCGGTTCTCCGTCAGGAGATTTTCCAGCGCGTCGCCATTGGATTCTGCCGCTGTGGTGGTGTCCTCGGACATCTTCTAACCCCTTCATTCCTTCTATACGGATGCTGCGCACCATGGGTTCCGGCACGGTGGAAGTGCCCGGTTGTGGTGGTGGCGGCACAACGTCGTGTTCCAGCTTTTACTGTATCGCCTGCCGGGGTTTAACGTGTTTGCGGTCACAACAATACGGGCCAAGCGGGGTCATATCTGCGCTCAAATGCACCCGCAGCCGCTATTTTGCGATATGGGCAGAGCTCCCCATTGGCGCAGTTTTTGCGGCCAAGGGGCTGTGGCTGGCTAGTCTTGGCTCCCTGCGGTCACTAGGCTGGACAGGAATCGCGACACTCAAGGAGTTAGCCAATGACAGAGCATAATGCGTCAACCGCCCAAGTGGCCTCAACGCGCAAGAGCCCGGACATCAGCAAGGCCGTCCTTGGTCCGCTGACCGTGCGTGACATAACAGCGCTGGCCGCCGTGCTGGTCATATTCGTGGCGTCGTTGCTGCCGCTGGCCATTGGCAGCGGACTTACCGCCAACCTGTGGAGCCTCAGCGGGCTCTTCTTCATCGGCATTGGAATGCTGCTGCCACTGGCTGTTGGCGTGCTGTTTGCCGTGCGCCGGCTGAGCCCCGCCCTCAAGCCCCGCTTCGGGTCCCTGTCAGCCGACCAGTTTGCCTCCGTCGTGGCCGCCTTCGCCACGGCATATTTCTTCATTGGCACAGTCACCAACTTCCACATCCCTTATCTGGTGGGATTGATCGGTGCACTGGTGCTGCTTTCGGCGACCGTGCTGGCCCAGTGGATTCCCATTTTCGCCGCCGACTTCAGGGGACGCGCCGACGCTTCCGCGCACGTGGTGGCGCGCGACGCCGAACCCGCCGCCGCCCGTCCCGCCAAGCCCAAGCCCGCGCTCGCCCTGCCGGCCGGCCCGGGTGCTGCCGGACGGCAGCCGGGCCGGGCCGGTCCCTACGCCCCCGCCCAGGCCCAGCCTGGGCAGCAAGGCCAGCCCGGCCAGCCTGGAGTGAGCCAGCCTGTTCAGGGCCAACAGTCGCATGGTTGGAACGCGGGCGCGCAGGCCACCGCGGCCGCCCCGGTCGGGGCGATTTTCACCCCCGCCACTGAGACAACAACGACGCGAAGTGCCGCTGCTGCCGGCGCTGCCGGTGCGGCCGCCCAGCCCGGATCCCCTTCGCATGCCGAGCCTGCCACACAGGCACAGCCGGCCGTCCCGGCCGAAGCTTCCGCGCCAGGGCAGGCCGCCACGCAGTCGCAGCCCGCCACGCAGGCGCAGCCTGCCACGCAGTCCGGGTCTGCCCTGCATGCCGAGCCGGCAGCCCACTCCGGGTCTGCCCTGCACGCCGAGCCTGCCGCCCAGGCCGGGGCGGCGTCCCCCAACGCAAGCGCAGCGGCAGCATCGTCTGGCACCGGGGCAAGCTCCGGCGTCGTGCCTGGGACGGAACAGGCCGCCGCGGAGGCACCCGCCACCATGTTGAACCCGAAAGTGGTGGCCGGCGGGGCTGAAACGACGGCTCCGGCCGCAGCGGAAAGCATTGGCGCCACGGTGGACCCGAAGGCCGCAGCGGCCTCCACCCCGTTCTGGTTTGCCGTTGACCGCCCGCAAAACGTGGTGGACGAGCACACCCGCCAGTTTGTGTTCAAGCTCGCGCCGGGGTCCTGGATTCTGGCCCTGGAGGACCGTGGAAGCAGCTTCCTGGTGCAGGACAGCCACGGAAAGACTGGTGTGCTGCTGGATTTGGTCGGGATTGAACGGGCACCGGAGGGCAACTAGGCGTTGAAAGCCGTGGAGGGGGAGTCGCCGCTGGCACTGAAAAGGCGCGCTCGGAAAATCAATCGGGAACTGGCGGAACTGTACCCGTACGCGCACGCCGAGCTTGATTTTCGGAACCCCTTCGAGCTGCTCGTGGCCACCGTGCTGTCCGCGCAAACAACGGACGTGCGCGTCAATGCCACCACGCCGGCCCTGTTTGCCCGCTACCCGGACGCCCTGGCGCTGTCCGAAGCCCAGCCGGCGGAATTGGAGGAAATGATCCATTCCACGGGGTTTTACCGGGCGAAGGCGGCCAACCTCGTGGCCCTGGCCACCCGGATCGTTGACGAGTACGACGGCGACGTGCCGGGGACACTGGCGGCCCTCGTCACGCTCCCCGGGGTTGGGCGGAAGACTGCCAACGTGGTGCTGGGCAATGCCTTCGGCGTCCCCGGCATCACGATCGACACGCACTTCATCCGCCTGGCCCGCCGTTTTGGCTGGACGCGCTCCGAGGACCCCGTTCGCATCGAGGCTGACGTCGCGGCACTGTTTGAACGCCGCGACTGGACCATGGTCTCCCACCGCGTGGTTTTCCACGGCCGGCGCATCTGCCATGCCCGCAATCCGGCCTGCGGCGCCTGCCCCGTGGCCCACTTGTGCCCGGCCTACGGTGAGGGCGAAGTGGATCCGGCCAAGGCGGCGAAGCTGCTGAAGTACGAGATGGCGCCGGGGCAGGAAAAACTGTTGGCCCGAATGCTGGCCGACACCGGCCGGGCCGCGCACTTCCGGCAGCAGTCGCAGCGGGCCGCCCGAACGGGCGTGCCCCTGCCTGAGCTTGTGGCCCGGGAAGCCGAAGTGGGGTCCGGCGCATGAGTGCCTACACGGACCTGCAGGGCCTGGCGGAACGGGCCCGCACCGGCGGATTCATGGTCAGGCCGCCCGACCGCTGGAACGTGCCGATGGACGAAAACACCGCCCGGCCCGCTGCCGTGCTGCTGCTGTTTGGTGCCTTGGACGGCGAGCCGGCCACTTCCGCCATGCCATTGGTGTCCGCCGACCTGGACTTGTTGCTCGTGGAACGTGCCGCCACACTGACGGACCATCCGGGACAGGTGGCCTTTCCCGGCGGCGGCGTGGATGCGGATGACGATTCCGTGCCGGCCGCAGCCCTTCGCGAGGCCCGGGAGGAAACGGGCCTGGATCCGGCGGGGGTGGAAATCCTGGGAGTGCTGCCCGATGTGCCACTGCCGGTGAGCAACTTCATCGTCACGCCCGTGCTGGGCTGGTGGGCCAGCCAGACCCCCGTGGATGTGGTGGACTATGGCGAGTCCGCCCAGGTGTTCCGCGTTCCCGTCAGGGACCTGCTGGCCCCCGGGAACCGCGTCACGGCCACCCTTGCCAGGGGTGGTGTCACCTACCGGAGCCCGGCGTTCCAGGTCAACGGCGTTGTGGTGTGGGGCTTTACGGCCGGCATCCTCTCTCATGTCTTTGACGAACTGGGCTGGTCGGTGCCCTGGGACGAGACCCGGGAAATACCGGCACCCATCTAGCGAATGTCCGTGTCGCAGCCGGGGTCGGTACACTTCAGGCTGCAGCCCAGGCCGCGGCCCAGGCTGCGCCTCACTTCGCGTCGGCGTAGTTCTCCACCACGGTGGCATTGACGGGGAATGCCAAGGGAATCTCACCAAACAACAGCCGGGTGGCCGCCCGCGACGACTCGTGGACAATCTCCGTCACGGCGTCCACCAGCGGGTCCGGGCAGTGCACCATCACCTCGTCGTGCAGGAAAAACACCAGCTCGGGCCTCCCCTCCGGGATGGGCGGCAGGGCCCGCAGCCGGCGGCGGAGTTCGGCGAGCCAGCAGCACGCCCACTCCGCGGCCGTGCCCTGGACCACAAAGTTCCGGGTGAACCTCCCTCGCGACCTCGCCGCCGACTCCGCGCGGCGCTGCTCCTCGGCCGTGCTGCTGCGCTGGCCTTCCCGCCACTGGGCAGACACCGGCGGCGTGCTGCGGCCCAACCACGTGGACACCTGTTCGCCGCGTTCACCGGCCCTGGCAGCCTCCTCGACAAACCCAACCGCCTTCGGATACATCCGGGCCAGCTGCGGCATCAGGCGGCCGGACTCGCCCGTCGTCGAGCCGTAGATGGCGCCCAGCAGGGCCACCTTGGCCATGGCCCGTTCACCGCCGAAGCCCTGGGCGGCAATGCCCGCGTACAGGTCCTTGTCCCGGCCGGCCGCAGCCATCGCCGAATCCTGCGCCAGCGCTGCCAGCACACGGGGTTCCAGCTGGGCGGCATCCGCCACGATGAACTTGTGCCCGGGCTCGGCGCGCGCGGCACCGCGGATCTGCTTCGGAATTTGCATGGCTCCTCCGCCGCGGGACGCCCAGCGGCCAGACACCACCCCGCCCACCAGGTATTCGGAATGGAACCGCCCGTCGGTGACCCACTGGCGCAGCCAGGCCCAGCCATTGGTGGTGAACAGCCGGCTGAGCTTCCGGTAGGCCAGGAGCGGTTCGATCGCCGGGTGCTTGATTTCCTTCAGCTCCCACGACCTGGTGGATTTCGCGTCGATTCCAGCCCGGTGCAGGGCCTTCACCAGTTCCTGCGGCGAATCAGGGTTCAGCCCGGGCGCGTCAAGGGCTGTCCGGAGCACGGCGGCGAGCGCGTCCATCTTTTCGGGGCGGGCATAGCCGGCCGGTTCAGGTCCAAGCAGTTCATTCAGCAACCTCCTGTGCAGGTCCTCACGCCAAGGGATGCCTACATTCTGCATCTCCGCAGCCACCAATGCGCACGCAGATTCGGCACTGAGGAGAAGTGTGAGCCTGGCAGGGTGTGTGGAGGAGGCAATGGCCGATTTTTGCGCTTTCAGCTCGGCGGCGACCAGCTGCAGCTCCCATCCGCGGAGCGCGGCAGGTCCGTCAAATAGGCTTTCCTGGGCCTGGTCGGCGGCGGGATCCGGGGCCGTTTCCGGCGGCAGGATGGTGGCGAGCTGCCGGTATCCGGTGCTTGCGGAAAATTCGGAGTGGACCAGGATGTTTTGGCACAGGGCCAGGTCGTGGCAGCGTTCCACCCGTACCCCGGCCGCCAGCAATTCGGGGTACCAGTGTTGTGCCCTGTCCCAGACCCACCTCGGCTGGTGCTCGCGCTCGATTTCGAGAACGACGGCGGCCAGGCCAGTGTGCACCACAGTCCGGGCAGGTTCCGCCGGGGTTCCGTCGTCGGCCCACAGCTGGACGGAGGCGGCGTGGCCTTCCGGGGCCTGGGCCAATAGCGCATACATGCTTCCATTCTCCACTGTGCGAACAAAGATTCGAATATTTGGGGCTGTTTGTGCCTGAAAATCTTCGCCTGGCCGGCTCCAGCGGCGGCACCTGGGCTATTGCGTCCTCCACACGTGGCACCTACGCAGGGGTTGTCCACATTTTGGGTGCAGCGGCTGGCGGGGGCGCCCGCCGTCGCCAAGAGTGAATCCATGACTACGCGAAACAGTGCCCGGCACGTACCGAACGGCAGTCCCTTGCCGGACGTTGCTGGCGCGCCGGGCAGGGAAGCCGGCAGGGCGCCCTGGCTCCCCGGGCCTGGCACGTCGGTGATGGTAATCACCGCCTCCCCGGCACTGCAGGGTGAGGTGGGCCGGGTGAGCGCGGCAGCCGCCGTCGGCCTGGTCATGGTGGACTCCGTGGAGCAGAGCGGCGGGCGGTGGGACGATGTGGCAGCCATACTGATTGGCAGCGACGTTGCCGGGGGCCTGCCCGGCTGGCGCGGCCCAACCGTGGTGGTGGGCACCTCGCAGGACTCGGCCTCCATGTGGCAGCAGGCCTCCAGGCTGGGCGCAGACAGGGTTGCCGTGTTGCCGGACTCGGCGCAATGGCTGGCCAATTACCTGACCCGGCTGCGAGATCCCCGGGAGGGGGCGGGTGTCCTCGGCGTCATCGGCGGCTGTGGCGGGGCAGGGGCGTCGACCCTCGCCACGCTGGTTGCGGCAGGGTCGTCGCTGCGCACCACCCAGACTTTGCTGGTGGACGGGGACGAGTGGGGAGGCGGGCTGGACCTGGCCGTGGCCGGTGACGGCATTCCCGGACTGCGCTGGCCGGATCTGCTCAATGCATCGGGCGCCATCAATCCGGAGCAGCTGGCGGCTTCCCTGCCGCAAAGCGGCGGAATGTCCCTGCTGTCGTGGGGGAGGGAACACGGTGCCGGAAGTGCTTTTGCAAATCTGCGGGCGCTGGCGGCCGCAGCCGAGGTGCTGCGTGCAGCGCGGGATGCCTACGGGCTGGTGGTGGTTGATTTAGGCCGCTCAGCCGAGTCGGTGGCTGCCTTGGGTGCCCAATGCGACGGTTTTGTCGTGGTGGTGCCCGGGCGCCTCCGTGCGGCGGCAGCCGCTGAGTGCGTGCTTCGGGAGCTGCCGCCTGCACCCGTTGGCGTGGTGGCCAGGGGTCCGTTGGGGGACGGCGTGGACGCACGGCTGGTGGCGGACGCCGTGGGATTCCCGTGCCTGGGGGTCATGCCGCACGTGAAGGGCATTGCTGACACCCTGGAATCAGGAAGGGGTGCCGAGGTGGCACGCCGCCGAAAGGTCCGCGCCATTGTCGAACCGGTGCTCGGCTGGGTTTATGGTGCGGATGCCCCGGTCGGTCCCCGTGCCGACGGCCGCAGGCCCAGACCATGACCCGGCACGCGGCACGGCCTTTTCCGGCCCAGCCCGGTCAGGGTCCGACCGGCGTGGAGCGGTTTCGCGATGGGCGGCCGGGGCAGATGGACCCGGTGTTGCTGGATACCGTCCGCCGCTCCGTGCTGGCCGAATCCGGCCCGGTGACGGACCTGCGGGTGGCCACGGCTGTGCGGGACAGCGGGCGGCTGCTGGGTGCTGCCGGTTCCCTGGCGGCCATGGACAGGATTGCCGCCGAACTCAACGGGCTGGGTCCGCTGCAGCACCTGGCCCTTGACCCCGAGGTGACAGACATCTTCGTCAATGCACCCAACTCCGTCTGGCTGGACCGCGGAGCTGGCCCGGAACGGGCGGCCGTGGACTTTGACGGTGAAGGCTCCCTGCGGGCGCTGGCCGTGCGCCTCATCGCAGCCGGGGGGCGGCGCCTGGACGACAGTTCGCCGTGCGTGGACGTGAAGATTGCCCAGGGGTACCGGGTCCACGCCGTGCTTCCGCCGATCTCCTCCAGCGGCACGCTGCTCTCCATCCGGATCAAGCGGCGGCAAGTTTTCACCATTGACGAACTTCAGGCTGCCGGCTGTGTGCACCCCGTCATGGCCGTTGTGCTGCGCAAGGTCATCAGCGCCCGGCTGAGCTTTCTGGTCAGCGGCGCCACCGGTGCCGGCAAGACCACCCTGCTCTCCACGTTGCTGGGGCTGTGCGACCCCGCCGAACGACTGGTGCTGATTGAGGATGCGGCGGAGCTCGAACCGGACCACCCACACGTCCTGACCCTTGAAGCCCGCCACGCCAATACTGAAGGCGCCGGCGCCATTGACCTGGAGGAATTGGTCCGCCAGGCCCTGCGCATGAACCCAGGACGGCTGATCGTGGGCGAGTGCCGCGGGCTGGAGGTGCGGGAACTGCTCATGGCGCTGAACACAGGGCACAGCGGCGGCGGTGGCACCATCCATGCAAACAGTGCCACCGACGTCCCGGCAAGGCTTGCCGCGCTCGGAGTACTTGCCGGCATGTCCACGGATGCCGTTGCGTTGCAGGCGGCAAGCGCGCTTGACGCGGTCATCCACCTGGACAGGACGGCCTCGGGCCGGGTGGTATCTCAACTTGGCGTGGTGGAACTTCAAGGGGGCCGGCTGCAGGTGGTGCCGGCACTGCACGTGGGGGACGGAGCAGGCATGTCCGATGGCGGGCGGGCGCACAGCACCGGGGGACAGGGTGCCCGCCGTGCGGCGATGGTACTGGACGCGGGCCCAGCTTGGCCGGGGCTGGCCCGGCGCCTGGGTCTCGATCCCGGCCTGGTGGCGGTGGCAGCATGAACGCCGCAGTGGTTTTTCTGTTCACTGCCGGCGCGTGCATCCTGTACTTTCTGCGGAAACGCCCGTGGCCGGGACAACAGCACGGGGCTGCCGGGGTGTTTGACCGTCCGGCCCCGTGGTGGCGGCCTGCTCGCGGAAAGCCGGGGGCTGCCATGCCAAGGCTGGTGCGCCAACTCTCCGCCCTGATGTCCACAGGACGCAGTGGACCGCCCTTGTGGGCGGCGCTCGCAGGCGTTCTCGCGGCCGAATATGGCATAGCCGACAGCGGTGGGACGCCCCCACGCGCGGGTTCCGTGCGAGTTTCCCGGGGAACCCCGGCCCTGCGCCCGGATCGCGGTAGGCTGCCCGGGCAGGGAACCATCCAGGTGGTACTGGCCATACAACGTGCCGCCATACTGGGGCTGCCGGCGGCAGACGCCCTGAGATTGGCCTGCCGGGAGGGTGGGGACCATCCGGGGACGGACCCGCCACATCCGGGGCCGGTGGCTCCAGCCCGGACGGGCGGTGACGATGCCAGCCGGGGCAGCTTTGGCAGGAACTCGGGGCTGACGAACGAAGAGCGGCAAACCTGGTTGGAATTGGCTGCCTGCCTGGAAATATGTGAGGCGAGCGGTGCGCCGGTGGCGGCAGTCCTGGCCCGGCTCGCCGACCGCCTGGATGCTGATGCTGACGCCGCTGCAATGCGGGAGACAGCCCTGGCAGGTCCGAGGGCCACCGTCCGCCTGTTGACGTGGCTGCCGTTCATCGGGCTTGGACTTGGCATGGCCATGGGGGTGGACCCGGTGGGTGTCCTGCTGGGTGGGCCCTTGGGCTGGGCCTGCCTGGTCAGTGGCCTGGCGCTGGTGGCGGTCGGGAAATGGTGGTCGACCCACTTGATCGCCACGGCAGCCCGGGAACCGGGTGCCGCACCACGTCGAGGCCGCGTCTTGGCGCGCCGGGGTGGCACGGGAATCGGGGGAGGGGCAGCACGATGACCTCAGTGGCAATCTTCGTGCTGTTGATACTTGCCGTGACCATTTTGTTTGGCATCCCGGGCCGAAGCTCATGGCCCCGCGGTGGGCGCTTCGGTGGTCCCAGCCCGCGGGGCCCTGGGTTGGAGGCCGTGGCGTCAGCTGGCCGGCACGGCCAGGGACTGGCGGACGTGCCGCTGCTGCTTGAATTGCTGGCCGCAGCCCTTGACGCGGGTCTACCCATTCCCTGGGCACTGAGGCTGGTCGCCGGTGTCGCTTCGGAACCCATTCGCGAGGCCTTGGACAAGGTCGTGGCGGGGCTTCAAATGGGGGCCTCGTGGGAGCACGCCTGGGAAGGCGCAGGCGGTGTGCGTCAGGCAGAACAGATCCAGGAAGCATTGAGCTTTGCCGCGCTCACAGGCGCCCCGGCGGCACCCTTGCTGTTCGCCGAAGCCAGGCAGCGCCGCCGGCAGCAACAGCGGGATGCGGAAAAGCGCGCGGCGGCCCTGGGCGTGAAACTTGTCGTGCCCCTGGGACTGTGCTCCCTCCCGGCCTTCGTCTGCCTTGGGATCGTGCCGGTCGTGGTGGCCATGGTCCCGTCATTATGAACCGGCCGCAGCGTGAAGCACGCGCCATTTGCGCCTTTGGCTCCTCCACAAGGGGAGCTGGACAGCCGCGCATCCACGGATCGCCCGGAGGGGCTTTCATGCGTCCCCGGGAACGGCAAATGTGGAACCCAGCTGATGCGGCGGCAGTCCCCAAAACGGGGACACGCCTTCAACCAACAAATCAGAATCACTACGAAGCACCAGGAGTTGACATGTACAGCAACGGATATCTCGGTGGAACGGCGCCGGCAGGCTCGGAGGCGCCCGGGCAGGACAACGTGCGGGAGATCTTCCCCGGTGCCATGGAAATGGCCCCCGTCGCCAACCGGAGGCGCACCACCGCACTGCGGGGCCTGGGCCTGGAAGCAGGCATGGCGACTGCAGAGTACGCGATCGCAACACTCGCGGCCGTCGGCTTCGCCGGCCTGCTGGTGGTGATCCTCAAAAGTGACGAGGTGCGGGGATTCCTGCTGAACATCATCCGCACTGCCCTGAGCTTTTAGCCCAAGGGAATTCAGCGCCAGGTCGGGGCCAGGTCGAGACGGATGGAAGAGGACGTGCAAGCAATGGCACTGAGCACGCGTGGCCAACGCAGAGGGACAGGGGGCGCCGTTAGGGGGTGGTGTTCAGACGGCACGGTGCGGGTTCCCGCAGTGGGCTCCGCACGAGGTTCCGTGACAGCCGAGCTGGCCGTGGTGCTCCCCGCTGTCACGGCGCTGCTGGCGCTGCTGCTGCTCACGGCCGCGGCGGCCACTTTGCAACTGCGCCTCGAGGAAGGCGCGCGGGCCGGTGCCAGGGCCCTTGCCCGGGGCGAGTCCTCGGCCCAGGCCGCCGATACCGCCACCCGGCTGGCGGGCGGCCGCGTGGCTGTGTCCGTCGACTTGTCCGGCGGATATGCCACCGTGACGCTTACGGGGCACGCCACCGGGGTGCTGTCCGGAATCGTCCCCTGGCAGCAAACTGCCCGGGCAACAGCCAGGATTGAAAACTACGACCCTGAATCGGCGGCCACCCGGGTCCAGACCTCCCCGCCTGCGTTCGCCTGCGGCGGAGGAAGGAATGTCGCGGCCGTGGGACGTACGAAGACTGCACTTTGGCGGTGGGTCAACGTACCCCGGACCATGGCATCCGCGGCGGGCAAGTACGCCATGGCCACTCCGAGCGGCCCGCCTGACCAGGGTGCCATACAGTGCCAGACTGAGAAGGCAAGCCATGGGCACGCGACGTGAACAAGGTGCAGGAACAGTGGTGGCGGCGGGACTTGCCCTGGCCATTCTGCTTCTCTTGGCAGGGCTGCTGTGGCTTGGCCAGGCGGCCGCCGGGGCCGCCAAGGCGGCGACTGCGGCCGATCTGGCGGCGCTGGCCGCAGCCGATGCCGCCCGCGGCCTTGCTCCTGGCGAACCATGCACCGTAGCCGCAGAGCTGGCAGTCCGCCAGCACGCGGTCCTGGTGTCGTGTTCTGTCACTGGGGCCATGGCCGACACGGTCCAGGTGGAGGTGTCGGTACATTCCGGGCTGCCCTGGCCCTCCCGCGGAAAGGCACGTGCGGGCCCTCCTCCGGACACCATCAAGCCGGAAAGCGGCCGGCTGGACAGAGGCAACCCCACGGCTGTGAAGACATACTTACTTCGGGGCGGGGCCAGCATGCCTGAGGAGGGTGTCCAGGAGCAGCAACGCTCCGGCCTTGTCCAGGGGGTTGTTCTTGTTGCCGCACTTGGGGGACTGCACGCAGGACGGGCAGCCGGATTCGCATTCGCAGGCACTGATGGCGTCCCGCGTGGCACGGAGCCACACGCGGGCCATGGCGAATCCCCGCTCGGCAAAACCTGCCCCGCCGGGGTGTCCGTCATACACAAAGATGGTGGGCTGGCCCGTGTCGGCGTGGATGGCCGTGGAAACCCCGCCCACATCCCACCGGTCGCTGGAGGCAACCAGGGGCAGCAGCCCGATGGCAGCATGTTCCGCGGCATGCAGGGCCCCCGGGAACTGGGGTTCCACCAGGCCGCCGTCCACAAGGGTGCGGTTGTCCATGGTGAACCAGACCGCCTTGGTGAAAAGGTCCCGGGCCCCCAGTTCAAGCGGTTCCTCACCGAGCACTTCGTTGGAGATGAACGCCTTGCGCTGGAAGGACACCACCTGCGTGGTGACCTGGACCTCGCCAAAGTGCATCTCCACGGGCCCCCACAGTTCGTGGCGCTGCGACTCCAGCACCGCAATCGGGGTAACGTCCCGGGCCGTGGTGTAGTAGTCGGGGTTCCCCCGGCGGACCAAGGCACAGTGGTCCTGCTCGTTGAGTTCCTGGACCACGTAGGGTTCCCCCTGGTGAACGTAGACTGCGCCCTGATGGGCCTGGTAGTGGGACTGGGGGGAATCCATGGTGCCCAGAAGTGCCCCGGTGTCCGCATCGATGATGTTGATGGGGCCGCCGCCGTCGGCCCTGAGGTTGACCATGGCCGCGGCGCTCTGGGGGTGCGTCCAGAACCAGCCGGAAGGTCTGCGTCGCAGGTAGCCGTCGGCGACCAGGCGGTCCAGCATAGCCGCAGTGTTGTCCGGAAACAGGGCCAGTTCATCGACTGTGAGGGGCAGCTCGGCCGCCGCTGCGCACAGGTGCGGGCCCAGCACATACGGGTTGGAGGGGTCGAATACCGTGGCCTCCACGGGCACATCAAAGATGGCTTCGGGATGGTGGACCAGGTAGGTGTCAAGCGGGTCGTCGCTGGCCACGAACGCGGCAAGCGCGTCCTGCCCCGCACGCCCGGCCCGGCCGATTTGCTGGAACAGGGAGGCCCGCGTGCCCGGCCAGCCGGCCACCAGGACGGCGTCGAGCCCGGAAATGTCAATGCCCAGTTCCAAGGCGGAGGTGCTGGAAACGCCCAGCAGTTCCCCGGACCTCAGCGCCTTCTCCAGGCTCCGGCGCTCCTCCGGAAGGTACCCGGACCTGTATGCGGCAACCCGGCCGGGCAGGCTGGGGTCCACATCGTCCAGCAGGCGGCGGGTCACGCTGGCAATGGTTTCGGCCCCGCGGCGGGACTTGATGAACGCAATGGTCCGCACCCTCGCCGAGACCAGGTTGGCCAGCAGGTCTGAGGTTTCGGCGATGGCCGTCCTGCGGGTCTTGGCGCCGTTTTCGCCCTTGAACTCCGTCAATTCGGGCTCCCAGAACGCCACCGTCGTGGCGCCGTGTGGCGAGGTGTCCTCCGCGACGGTGGTGGCTGGGGCGCCGATCAGCCTCGAGAAGGACAGCCCCGGGTCCGACGACGTGGCGGAGGCTCCGATGAAGACCGGCGCGGCGCCGTAGTGGGCGCAAATGCGGCGAAGGCGCCGCATCAGGACGGCTACGTGCGAGCCAAACACGCCGCGGTAACTGTGGGCCTCATCGATGACCACGTACTTCAGCCGCCGGAAAAACCTGGCCCACCATGCGTGGTTTGGCAGGATCCCAAAATGCAGCATGTCCGGGTTGCACAGGACAAAATTGGCGTGGTCGCGGATCCAGCGGCGGTCACCCGGCGGGGTGTCGCCGTCGTACGTGGCCGGCCGCAGTGTTGCCAGGTGAAGCGAAGCAAGGGCGGCCAGCTGGTCGGCGGCCAGCGCCTTGGTGGGGGAGAGATAGAGTGCCACGGCACCGTCGTCCTGAAGCTTGCCCGGATGCTCAAGCACCTGCAGTTCCGCCCGGTGGACGGCGTCGACGGCGGGCAGCTGGTACGCCAGGGACTTGCCGGACGCCGTTCCCGTGGCGATGACCACATGTTGGCCGCCGTGCGCCGCGGAGGCCCCCTCGATCTGGTGCTGCCACGGGGTGTCGACGCCCAATCGCGAATAGGCGCCGACCAGGTCTGCATGGACCCATTCCGGCCACGCGACATTGACTGCCGAACGGGCCGGGATTCTCCGGACATGCTGCAGCTGGGCGGGATGGTCTCCCCGCCCCAGCATGGCAATCATGGATTCGTTGGCCGGCACCCCATCATTGTGCCACCGCCGGCTTCCGCCAGCCTCCGGGGCGGCGCCGCCGGGCCCCGCCGGAGCCCGCCGGGCCCCACCGGGGCCAGACAGCAGCCCTACAGTTTCGCCCGGGGCACCAGCACAGTCACGGGGCTGATGCTGCGCCAACCCATTTTGTAGTACAGCCGCTGGCCGTCGGTGCTGGCCAGCAGCAGGCCGGTGGTCACGGGGAATTCCTTGGCACGTGCTGACAGCGACTGCATCAGTGCCCGCCCGTAGCCGCGCCGCCGGTGGGCGGCATGCGTCTCAATTTGGTCAAACACCGCATAGTCGCCATAGATTGCCACTTTGCCACTGGCCACGGTGACGGTCCCCTGAACAATGGAGGCGGCAAAGCGGGCCTGGCAAACTGACGCCACCCTCCGGCCGCCGATCCGCCGCACCTGGAGGTCAAGGTCGGGGTCGCCCAGAAAGGGGTCCTGGTTGTCCTGGGTCTCCATCCTGACCATCATCATTTGTTCCGAGACGGAAAGCATGCCCAGCCCCGCCTCGTGTGCCTGGCGGACATAGCGGTGCACATCGGGTCCCAGGACGCTCAGTGCCCGCCTGTCCGACTGGACCACCTGGGCGGCCAGCATGGCAAACGGGGCGGGTTCGGGATTGCAGATGAAATACTCCCAGTCGCCGCTGCGGTCCATGCGCAGGGCTGCGGGGTAACCGGTGCCGAAATCGGTCCGGTAGCTTCGAAGCGCGGTCCAACCGGCAAACCAGGCGTCCAAAAGTTCCTCAAGCTCCGTGGAACCAGCTGTCATGGTCCCAGCCTATGTCAGCATGGCGGCTCCCAGCCATCGCACAGGAGGGCATTTGCCCCCACCCCGTACGCTTAAATACGTGGCTTTGAACAAAATTGTGCTCTTTTACGGCTTCGCCCCCGTCCCCGACCCGGAAGCGGTGCGGCTGTGGCAGCGCGCCCTATGCGAAAAACTCCAGCTCAAGGGCCGGATCCTGATCTCCAAGGACGGCATCAACGCCACGGTGGGCGGGGACATCAAGGACCTCAAGCAGTACCTGAAAACCACGCGCGAGTACGCCGGGTTCAAGGACATTGATGTCAAGTGGTCCGACGGCACCGGTGACGACTTCCCCCGCCTGAGCGTGAAGGCCCGCGAGGAAATCGTCAGCTTCGGTGCCCCCGGCGAGCTCAAGGTGGATGAAAACGGCGTGGTGGGCGGCGGCACGCACCTCAAGCCGGAGGAGCTCCATGAACTCGTCGCGGAGAAGGAATCCAAGGGCGAGGAGGTCGTATTCTTCGACGGCCGCAACGCCTTCGAGGCCCAGATCGGCAAGTTCAAGAACGCCGTGGTCCCCGACGTCGCCACCACCCACGACTTCATTAAGGAACTGGACTCCGGCAAATACGACAACCTCAAGGACAAGCCCGTCGTCACCTATTGCACCGGCGGCATCCGCTGCGAAGTCCTGAGCTCCCTCATGGTCAACCGCGGCTTCAAGGAGGTCTACCAAATGGACGGCGGCATCGTCCGCTACGGCGAAACCTTCAAGGACAAGGGCCTCTGGGAAGGCTCCCTCTACGTGTTCGACAAGCGCATGCACCTGGAATTCAGCGACGAGGCCAAGGAAATCGGCCGCTGCATCCGCTGCAACACCCCCAGCAACAAATTTGAAAACTGCTCCAACCCCAGCTGCCGCAACCTCAACCTCTACTGTGCCGCCTGCGCCAGCGAGCCGGAAACGCTCCAATGCCCGCAGGGCTGCACGGACTGACTCCTCACACGGCGATCAGCTCGAGCTCCGGCCCCTCATGCAGCGCCAGGTAAACCCGGTTGCGGAGCACATTGGCCTCCGCCGAGGTGAGGGTCCGCTCCAGTGACTGCAGCGTCAGCCGCACCAGCACGTTGGCCTGCCCGGCACCAAGGCCCGGCACCAGGCCCAGCCTGGACACGGCCGACGGCGGCAGCTGGTCCACAGGGGTCACGCCCAGCACCTCCACCCCCGCCAGCACGTCTGCGTCGGGACCCAGCGCGGAACGGGCCGCATCCCCCAAAACCTCGGCATCGACGTCGTCCGCGCACACCAGCGACAGGTCCCGCCGGATGGGCGGCATGGCGGAAACCGGGCGGTAGGGGGACAGGTCCGCCATCTGGGCGGCGACACGCGGATCCGTTGAGCGCAGCAGCCGGATGTCGTCAATGCCCTTGCGCAGCATCAGGGCGCGGTCCAGGCCCATGCCCAGCGCCAGCCCGCCCCACCGGCGCGGTTCCAGCCCGGCCGCGCGCAGCACCGGGGCAGCCACCAGCCCCGCCTCGGCCAGTTCCAGCCATTCCCCGCCCACCTGGACGTCCAGCTGCACGCCTGCCGTCGTGTACGGGTGGGCGGTGGGGACGGCCCGCCAGTGCGCACCCGGCAGGACGGCGTCGACCACGGTGCCCAGCATGTCCGTCAGGTCCGGCACGCCCAGCAGGCCGCGCGAGCGAAGCCGCCACAAATCCACCTGGTGCGGGGTGCCCACATGCGTGCGGTCCACGGCGTCGCGGCGGTACACGAGGCCCGGCAGCACATGGAGGGTGTCGTAGCGGCCCAGCTCGCCCCGGAGTGAATCCAACACGGCCGGAACGCCGGCGGAGGTGTGGCTGCGGAGCATGACGGTGGGACTGACATGGCGGGAATAGCGCGAATCGCGGGTGACGTCATCGGGGCTGAAGCCGAGGCGGTCGTAGTTGTCGCGCACCGAGACCAGCGGGTTGGGGCGGTGTTCGGCGACGGGAACGCCCCACCGCGAGGCCAGGGCGTCCGTGACGGCGGCCAGCAGGGCGGAGAGGGCGTGGCCTGAGGAGGGATCGCTCAGGTCCGGGATGCCCAGGGCGGCATTGAGTTCGGAATGGGATATTACGGTGTGCATGGGGAATCCTTGAAGTCCGGGAGGGCGGTGGGCAAAAACCCCTCAGCCGCCGCCGGATGGACTCAGCGCGTCAGCGAAGCAGCCCATGCGGCCGGATGCGGCCGAGGGCAGGTAAATCGCTGGTTGATGTGCATGAAGCCATTCTACGCCCCGGAATATCCCGGGCCCTGCCGTCCGGCAGGGCCCGGATCGCTAGGCTTGTCCAATGACAGATTTCGCCGCCATCCCCGATGCCCCGCGCAGTGACAACCCGGCCCTCCTGCACGCGCTCGCCGCCGACCTTGCCGCCCTGGACTACACGGTCGACGGCGTGGCGCGGCTCCTGGGTGCCGAGGCCTCCGAGGCGCTGTCCCGGGACCAGTGGGTCCCCGCCTCCCTGGTGCTCCGCGGCAGCCATGAGCCGCTGGCCACCGTGGCCAAGTTGTGGCTGCTGGCCGAGGATGTCACGGGGGAGGCGCTGGCCCGGGCCCTGCCCGGCGTGGGCCTGGACGCGCTGGCAGCCCTCGGCCTGGTGGAGCCGGCTGAAACTGCGGCAGCCGGCGGGCCCGCCCTCCTGCGCGCCGCCGTCGACCTCCGCCCCTACGGCTGGCCCGGCGACACCCCCGACGGCGCAACACCCGACGGTGCAGGAACTCCTGGGCGCGCCGACACCAACCTCTGGGTGGCCAGCGACCTGGGTGCCCACCAGCGCCCCGGCGTCCTCAGGCATGACCACGTCCTCGGGATCGGACAGGCCTCCCTCACCCTCGCCCAGGCCACCATCCGCCGCCCCGTGGCCCGTGCACTGGACCTCGGCACCGGCTGCGGGATCCAGCTGTTCCACCTGCTCCAACACGCCGCGACAGTGGTGGCCACCGACATTTCCGCCCGTGCGCTCGCCTTCACCCGCTTCAACCTCATGCTCAACGCGCCGGCACTGGGGCTCGCCCCGAAGGATTTTGACCCGGCCACCAAGGACGCCAGGGTGTCGCTGCGGCTCGGCAGCCTGCTGGACCCGGTGGCGGGTGAATGCTTCGACCTGGTGGTTTCCAACCCGCCGTTCGTCATCACCCCGCGCCACCGCGGCGAGCAGTCCGCTGACCAGTTCACCTACCGCGACGGCGGGCTGGCCGGGGACGCCATTGTCGAAAACCTGGTCCGCGGGCTTCCGGCGGTCCTGGCCCCCGGCGGCACCGCCCAGATGCTGGGCAACTGGGAGGTGGGACAGGACGACGCCGGCGGGCCCCTCGGATGGGACGCCCGGCCCAGGCAGTGGGTCCCGGACGGCGTGCAGGCCTGGTTCATCCAGCGTGAGCAGCTCAGTCCCGGCTCCTACGCGGAAACCTGGCTGCAGGATGCCTCTCAGGGGCGGGACCGGGAAGCGTACGCCCTGGCCTACGGGGACTATTTGCGCGACTTCGCGTCCCGCAATGTGGCGGGAATCGGCTTCGGCTACATCCTGCTGCGCAAGCCGGAGCCGGCTGCCCAGGCGGGCATGCCGGCGTCGAACTTCAGCACGGACACCCGCTGTGAGGAAATCCTGTACCCGATTGAACAGCCCGCGGGCCCGCACCTGGCCGCCACCTTGGACCGCGAAGCGTGGATCGACGCCCGCGCTGACATCTGGGATGAACGCCTGGACGTGGCGGGCGACGTCACCGAGGAGCGCCACCAAAAACCCGGCGCCGAGCATCCCGGCGTGATACTGCTCCGCCAGGGTGCCGGGCTGCGCCGTACCACGCTGCTGAGCACCGAACTGGCCGGATTTGTCTCCGCCAGCGACGGCGGACTGACGGTGCGCCAGCTGATTGGGGCCCTCGCCGCCCTGCTGGAACGCGATGATGCCGACTTCGCCGACGTCCTCTATGGCAGGGTGTGCAACTTGCTCCGGGACGGCTTTCTGCTGCCCGCCGAATAGCTCCCCGCCGCGGCGCCAGGGGACCCCCGGTTTCCCTTGCAATACATGTTGGGGGTAAAAATATGGTGAACTAGGCTCATGGGTGCGCCGTTCGCGCAACCTTTCATTCCCTGTAGGAGTACCGTGCCCAGCAAGGCAGCCAGCAAGCCAAAGACCGGCAAAAAGCTCGTCATCGTGGAGTCCCCCGCCAAGAGCAAGACCATCGCCAAGTACCTGGGCGAGGGTTTCGTTGTCGAGGCTTCCATTGGCCACATCCGTGACCTGCCGCAACCGTCGGACCTCCCGGCTGAGCTGAAGAAGTCCTCCATCGGCAAGTTCGCCGTCGACCTGGAAAACGGCTTCAAGCCCTATTACGTCATCTCCCCGGACAAGAAGAAGAAGGTGGCGGAGCTCAAGGCGCAGCTCAAGGACGCCGACGAACTTTACCTCGCAACTGATGGGGACCGCGAAGGCGAGGCCATCGCGTGGCACCTGCTTGAGGTGCTCAAGCCCAAGGTGCCCGTGCACCGCATGACATTTGCCGAAATCACCAAGGAATCCCTGCAGCGCGCACTCACCAGCCTCCGGGACCTGGACACGGATTTGGTGGATGCCCAGGAAACCCGCCGCGTGCTGGACCGGCTCTACGGCTACGAAATTTCCCCCGTGCTGTGGCGCAAGGTCTCCCGCGGACTGTCCGCCGGCCGCGTCCAGTCCGTTGTCACCCGCATGGTGGTGGAGCGCGAACGCGAGCGCATGGCGTTCCGTTCCGCCGGCTACTGGGACCTGCTGGGCAGCTTCGCCCCCGTGGACGGCAAGGAAGCCTTCACCGCTAAGCTGTCCGCCCTCGATGGGAAGCGCGTGGCCTCCGGGCGCGACTTCAACGACAAGGGCCAGCTGACCGGCAAGAACGTGGCGCACCTGGACGAGGCCGCCGCGAAGGCGCTGGCGCTGGGCCTGGAACACGCAGACTTCGCCGTCCGCTCCGTGGAGCACAAGCCGTACACGCGCCGGCCCGCCCCGCCGTTTACGACGTCGACCCTCCAGCAGGAGGCCGGGCGGAAGCTGCGCTTCACCTCCAAGTCCACCATGTCCACCGCCCAGCGCCTGTACGAAAACGGCTACATCACCTATATGCGTACGGATTCCTCGTCCCTGAGCGACGAGGCCGTCAACGCTGCCCGCCGCCAGGCCTCGGAACTGTACGGCCCGGAGTTTGTGCCGGCCGCCAAGCGCGTCTACGCCAACAAGAGCTCCAATGCCCAGGAAGCCCATGAGGCCATCCGCCCCGCCGGCGACTCCTTCCGCACCCCCGCCCAGGTGGCCAGCGCCCTGCGCGGCGACGAGTTCAAGCTGTACGAACTCATCTGGAAGCGCACGGTTGCCTCCCAAATGGCGGACGCCAAGGGCTCGACGGCGACCATCAAGCTCGGCGCTGCCGCCACCGGGGGCCAGGATGCGGAATTCTCCGTCTCCGGCACCGTCATCACGTTCCGGGGCTTCCTGGCCGCCTACGAGGAAGGCCGGGACGAGTCCCGCAACGACGCCGACGAGGCGGACAAGCGCCTGCCCAACGTCCAGGAAAAGGACGCCCTGAAAGCCTCCGAAATCACGGCAACCGGGCATGAGACCTCCCCGCCGCCGCGGTTCACGGAAGCGTCGCTGACCAAGGAGATGGAGGAGCGCGACATCGGGCGCCCGTCCACGTACGCCTCCACCCTGTCCACCATCATGGACCGCGGTTACGTGCGCAAGCAGGGTTCGGCGCTGATCCCCACGTGGATTGCCTTCTCCGTGATCCGCCTGCTGGAGCAGCACTTCACGTCCTATGTGGACTACAAGTTCACGGCCGGCATGGAGACGGGCCTGGACCGCATCGCCAACGGCGACGACAAGGGCTCCGAATGGCTCAAGCACTTTTACTTCGGGGCCGACGGCGACGATTCCGACGACGGCCTGCTTGGCATCGTGAACAACCTGGGCGAAATTGACGCCCGGGACATCAACTCGATCGCCATCACCGACACCCTGGTGCTGCGCGTGGGCAAGTTCGGGCCGTACCTGGAATCGACCGTCCCCACCCTGGACCCCAAAACCGGGGAGATCATCGAATCCGCCCGGGCCAACGTCCCCGAGGACCTGGCCCCGGACGAGCTCACGCCCGCCAAGGCGCAGGAACTGATGGAAACGGCGGCGCCGGAGGAGCGGGTGCTGGGCGTGGATCCTGCCACCGGACTGACCGTGGTGGCCAAGAACGGACGCTACGGCGCCTACGTCACCGAGGTGATCCCGGAGCTCACCGAGGAAGACATTGCCAAGCTGCCCGTTGAGTACTACAAGAACGGCAAGCCCAAGCCTGCCAAGAAGCCCGTCAAGGCCAAGCCCCGCACCGGGTCCCTGTTCAAGACCATGACGGTGGACACCGTCACGCTGGAGCAGGCGCTGCAGATCATGAGCCTGCCCCGGGTGCTCGGTGCCGACGCGGAAGGGGTGGAGATCACGGTGCAGAACGGCCGCTTTGGCCCGTACCTGAAAAAGGGCACCGACTCCCGTTCCATCGGCTCGGAAGAGGAAATCTTCACGTTCACGCTGGACGCGGCCCTGGAGATTTACTCCCAGCCCAAGCAGCGCGGCGCCCGCGCCGCCGTGCCCCCGCTGGCTGAGTTTGGCGAAGACCCCGTGTCAGGGAAGAAGATCGTGGTGAAGGAGGGCCGCTTTGGCCCGTACATCACCGACGGCATCACCAACATCACCGTGCCCCGCGGCACCGACGTGGGCGAACTGACCCGTGAGGCCGCCGTCGAGCTCCTGGCCGACAAGCGCGAACGCGGACCCGTCAAGCGCACGGCCAAGACGCCGGCCAAGAAGCCCGCGGCCAAGCGGAAGGCCCCGGCCAAGAAGTAGCCGGGCCCGCCGCCGCGGCGGCGGGACTGGCAACTATTCGCGGCCGGAACGCGCAATAATGGGCACATGAGATTAGGCGTGCTCGACATTGGCTCCAACACGGTCCACCTGCTGTTGGTTGACGCGCGTCCCGGGGCCAACCCGGTGCCCTATGCCTCGCACAAGCGCGCCCTGAGCCTGGTGCAATACCTCGACGGCGACGGGAACATCAACGACGAGGGCCAGACCGAGCTCATCGAGTTCATTCTGGAGGCGTGGGAATTCGCCGCCAGGCACCGGGCCAAGGACCTGCTGGCGTTCTGCACCTCGGCGATCCGCGAATCCACCAATGGTGCCGCGGTGCTGGCCCGGGTGCGGCACGAAACCACCATCAGCCTGACGGAGCTGACCGGTGCCGAGGAATCCGCCATGACGTTCTTCGCCGTCCGCCGCTGGCACGGGTGGGGCGCCGGGACCATCCTGAACCTGGACATTGGCGGTGGCTCCTTTGAAATCGCCCAGGGCAGCAACGAACTGCCGGAGCTGGCCCACTCGGTGCCGCTGGGCGCCGGCCGCCTGACCCGGGACTGGCTCACCGAGGACCCGCCCACGGCCAAGAGTGTGAAGGAACTGCGCAAGCACATCAGGGCAACACTCAAGGAGCCCGTTGCCGAGGTCCAGGCTCTCGGTGCCCCGCACATCGTCACCGGCTCCTCCAAAACATTCCGGGCGCTGGCGCGCATTACCGGGGCGGCGCCGTCGTCCATGGGACCGTACGTCAGGCGCGAACTGCACCTGACCGACCTGGGGCTGTGGAGCCAGCGGCTGTCCGCCATGTCCTCGGCCGACCGGCTGCACCTGCCCGGCGTGTCCGTGGCCAGGGCCAAACAGGTCCTGGCGGGCGCGCTGGTGGCGCAGGCAGCCCTGGAACTGTTCCAGGTACAGACCATGGAAATCAGCCCGTGGGCGCTGCGTGAGGGGCTCATCCTGCGGCGGCTGGACCAACTGGTTTTTGACGGGCCGCTGGATCCCCCGGCACATGTTGGCAAGCTCAAAAATTCGGCACTCGACTAGGCGGACATGACAACCACAGCTGCTGATTCCCCCCAGCCACCGCGCCACATCCCGGTGGCCCTGTCCACGGCGTCGGTGTACCCGCTGTCCGTCCACGACGGCTTTGCGGTGGCCGCGGACCTCGGGTACGACGGCGTGGAGGTGCTGGTGACGCACAACGGCGACAGCCAGGACTCCTCCGCCCTGAACGCGCTGGCGGAACGGTACAACCAGCCGATCGTGGCCATCCACGCACCCACGCTTTTGCTGACGCAGCAGGTGTGGGGGAGTGCGTGGAACAAGGTGCAGCGCTCGGCCCAGATGGCTGTGGACGTCGGCGCCGACGTGGTGGTGGTGCACCCGCCGTTCCGCTGGCAAAACGACTACGCCGAAACGTTTGCCCACGGGGTGCGGGACATTGCGGACGCGTTCGGGGTCCGCATTGCCGTGGAGAACATGTACCCGTGGCGGGTCCGTGGGCGAGAGGCCATGGCCTACCTGCCGCACTGGGACCCCGTCCCGCAGGACTACCAGGACGTCACGTGGGACTTCTCCCACGCGGCGTCCGCGGGCGCCTCCAGCCTGGCTGCCGCAAAGGCCCTCGGTTCCAGGCTGCGGCACATCCACCTGACGGACGGCATCTCGCCGTCCACCAAGGACCAGCACCTGATTCCGGGCCACGGCACGCAGGAATGCGTGGAGGTGCTCCAGCACATTGCCGGGAACGGCTTTGACGGCGCCGTGGTGGCCGAGATTTCCACGCGCAAGGCGAAGGGGGCCGGGCAGCGCGAGGAATGGCTGGCCGAAACCCTGGAGTTTGCCCGCGTGCACCTGGGCCAAACCCTCGACTAACACTCCCCCGACGCTCGGTTGCAATCGGGGCGGTTTTGGCCGACGCTCCCGCAGTTGGTGCGGGAGCGTTCTCAAAAAATGCCCCGATTGTGAGGGAGGGTTTGTGTTGGGCGGGAGGGTTTGTCTTCTTAAATGCGAAATCGCCGGAGAACATGGGGCCAGTGGATGGGGGATACACTGGCGAGTTCTCCGGCGATTTGACTGGTCTTCAGGACAAAACCAATCCGATCATCACTCGCACCCTTATGAGGTAGTTAAAACATTAGGCCGCCACTTTGGGAATAACCGGGGCGCAGGCTGTGCGTTTGCCGTTAAGAATTTTCCGGGCGGGACGGGCGCAGCCGCAGCCTTAAACGAGAAACGCCGGAAGCGGGGCCAGGCCTTGGGGGAATGCCTGACTGCTTCCGGCGCCTCCGGCCCAACAGCTGATAAATCAACCGCCGGTCCGTCATCACTCGCACCTTTATGAGGTACTTACGACAGTAGGCGGGCTGTCTGGGCAAAGGCCCCGGTGCGGCTGGGAAAAGTCTGGCAATCCATTTGTTGCACGCCGGGCCCGCGCCAAGAATGATGGGACCATGACCAAAAAAATTGTATTTCTAGGCTGCGGTTCAATGGGCGAAGCGATTTTGACGGGGCTGCTTGCCGCGGGCACCCCTCCGCAAGCCGTCACGGTGACGGTGCGCCGGCCCGAACGTGCTGAGGAACTGGCCCACTCCCACGGCGTCACGGCGCTGGCCTCCAATGAAGACAGCAGCGCGAACACACTGGCCGTGGCAGGGGCCGGGGTGGTGATTCTCGGCGTCAAGCCCGTGGGAACGGTGGCGTTGTGCCGGGAAATTGCTGCAGAGCTCGAACCCGGCGCCGTGGTCATCAGCGTCGCGGCCGCTGTCTCGCTGGCCCAGCTGGAGGGCGCCCTGCGTCCCGGCCAGCCGGTGGTGCGGTCCATGCCCAACACGCCGCTGCGGGTGGGCCGGGGCGTGGTGGCCCTATCCGCCGGCTCCCACGCCGGGGAAGCACAGCTGGCCGCCGCACATGAAATATTTGACGGTTCCGGCGTGGTCCTGGACATTCCGGAGGAGCAGCAAGACGCCGTCTCGGCCATCAGCGGTTCCGGCCCGGCCTACGCGTTTTACCTGGCGGAAGCCATGGCCGCCGCTGCGGTGGATTTCGGCCTGGCACCCGCGGTTGCCCAGGTCCTGGCCCGCGAAACCGTAGCCGGGGCCGGGCTGATGCTCGCCGAACCCGGGGCCGATCCTGCCACCCTTCGCCGCGGTGTCACCAGCCCGAACGGCACCACGGAACAGGCCATCGCCACGTTTGACCGGGAAGGCCTGCCGGGCATAGTGCTGGCCGGCGCGCGGGCCGCTGCCGCCCGGGCGGCGCAGATCACCCAGGAGCTCAGCGCACAGTAGGGCCACGTGCGGCGGGGTCACGTGAAGCGGGCCGCACGCCCTCCGCCGTCGTCCTCCGCCGTCGTCCTCCCGGGGCTCCCGTCAGGGCTGCGGGGCGGCCTCGAGGGCCAGGAGCAGCGCCTTGGCGTCGGGGCCGCCCAGATAGGCGCCCTGGCTGCCGTCGGAGCGGATCACACGGTGGCAGGGCAGCACCAGAGGCAGCGGATTGCGGGCGCACGCGGTCCCCACGGCGCGCACGGCCCGGGGGCTGGATGTCAGTGCGGCCACGGCGGCGTAGCTGGCCGTGTGGCCGTAGCCAATCTCCGGCAGGTGGGCCAGCACCTCCCGCCGGAAGCCATTGGCCAGCCGGAAGTCCAGCGGCAGGTCAAAGGAGTGCCGCCGGCCGCCAAAATATTCGTCCAGTTCCCGCGCCGCAGCGTCCAGCCGGGAAGGGGCCCGGAGAATGCGGGGGCTGACGGTCGTAGCCAGCGCAGCCAGCACGGCATCGTGCCCCTCGCGGGAAAACGCCACGCGCACCAGCCCCACCTCCGTGCCCGCGAGCAGCAGCTGCCCCACGGGGGAATCAACCACCCGGTACGCCACATCAACCAGCCCGGCAGCAGCGGCGGCAGCCGGCAGGGCGGCCCTCAACCGGGCTACTGCACCGTCCTCATCCACGGCCAGCGGCAGCAATTCGGACGGCAGTTCACGGTTTGCGATCATGGTTGTTCCCTATCTTGTCCAAGCAGCTGCACACGCAGCGCCTTCAGGCCGTCCGACGCGGCACGCCTGGCCGCGGCCTCGGAATTTCCCAGCAGCCCGGCCACCTCGGCATGCCGCAGCCCGGCCAGGTGGTGGTATATCACGGCCAGGCGTTGCTTTTCCGGCAGCAGCGCCACCGCCGACCACACCATGGCTGCGTCCTCGCCGGCTTCCAGGGCACGCACGACGTCGTCTCCCCCTGCCGCCGCCGCGACGGCTCCCGCCGTGGCCGTCCAGGCAACGGCAAGCGGGGCTTGGGCGTTGCCCGAGGGCACCGGCAGGCGCCCGGCCCTGCGGTGGTGGTCCATTGACTTGTTGCGCGCGATCGTGACCAGCCAGGCCTCGCGGTTGCGGATTCCGCCGGATTCCGGATAGGCGCGGAGTGCGGCCAGGAACGTTTCCTGCCACACGTCGTCGGCATCCTGGACGCCCACCAGGGCGCGGCACACCCTCAGCACCACGGTTCCGTGGGCCGCCACGACGGCCTCAAACGGGGGCAGTCCGGCACCGCCGCGCGGAACGGGACCGCCCCCGTGAGCAGGACCGTCCTCCGCACGACTGCTCAAAACAGCGCTTCGGTGTGGGTTCGGGATGGAATTTCCAGCTCCAGCAGGAACTGCTTGCGGTCCAGCCCGCCGGCGTAGCCCACCAGGGAACAGTCGGCGCCCACTACGCGGTGGCACGGGACAATGATGCTGATGGGATTGCGGCCGTTGGCAGAACCCACGGCCTGGGCCATGGAACGGTCGCCCAGCATTTCCGCCAGCTCGCCATACGTGCGCAGCTCGCCGTAGGGAATCAGGCGCAGCGCATCCCACACGCGGTGCTGGAACGGATTCCCAGCCGGGGCCAGGGGGATGGAAAACTCGCGGCGCTGGCCGGCAAAGTATTCGCCCAGCTGTTCCCGCGTTGCCGCCAGGACGGGCGAAGCGGCGGCAGGCACCAGCGGGCCAAACGTCTCCCCACCCGGCCGACGCTTGTGCTCCGCCATGTACACGGCCGCCAGCCCGTCGTCGTTCGCCACGGCCGTGAGCAGCCCGATCGGTGAATCAAACACAGTGTGCACGCTCATCGTGTTACCTCCTTGCCCTGTAGACGCGGTCCGGCCAAAAAACGTGAGACGGGCCAAAAAAACTCAGGGCCGCGCGGCGAACCGTTCCAGCAGGTCGACGTAGCCGGAAACGATGAGCATGTCGCGGCCGGAGACGCGGGTGTGCGGCTGCGCGTAGGTGAAGTCCTCGCCGGGGGACTTCACGCCGACCACCGTGACGCCGTACTTGGAGCGGACCTTGGATTCCTCCAGCGTGAACCCCTGGGTCTCCTTCGGCGGGTACATTTTCACGATCGCGAAGTCGTCGTCGAACTCGATGAAGTCCAGCATGCGCCCGCCCACCAGGTGTGCGGCGCGGACGCCGGCGTCGGCCTCCGGGTAGATGACGTGGTTGGCGCCAATGCGGGTCAGGATCTTGCCGTGCGACTGCGTGATGGCCTTGACCCACAGGTGCGCGATGCCCAGGTCCACCAGGTTCACCGTGATGAGCACGCTGGACTCGATGGACGTGCCCACACCCACGACGGCGGAACTGAAGTCCTGTGCCCCCAGCTGGCGCAGCGCGTCGATGTTCGTGGCGTCGGCCTCCACCACATGGGTGAGCACGCCGGCCCACTTCTGCACCAGGGCGGGGTCCCGTTCAATGGCGAGCACTTCCCGGCCCTGCTTGACCAGCTGGTGTGCCGTGGCCGCGCCAAAGCGCCCCAGGCCAATGACCAGGACCGGTGCATTGTGCGGCGGGCGGTTGCTGGAATTTACCTTGTCAGCCAATGATCGGCCTCTCTTCCGGGTAGTGGTACAGCTGGCGGCGCTGGCGCAGGGCCAGGGCCGCGGCGAGGGTGATGGAACCGACGCGGCCGAAGAACATCATGGCGCACAGGACATAGACGCCCGACGGCGGCAGCTCGCTGGAGAGCCCCGTGCTGAGCCCCACGGTGGCAAAGGCGGAGATGGTTTCAAACAGCACCCGGTCCAGGCTCTGGCCGGAGATGGCCAGCAGGAGGCCGCAGGCAACCATGACCAGCGTGGCACCCATCATGATCACGGAGATGGCCACGCGCATGGTGCCCTGGGGGATGGTGCGCCCGTAGATCTTGACGTCGTTGTCGCCGCGGGCTTCGGCCACAATGGCCAGAAACATGACGGCCAGTGTGGTGACCTTGATGCCGCCGGCCGTGGAGGCGGAGCCGCCGCCCACAAACATGAGGGCGTCGGTGAGCAGCATGGTGGAGGGGTGCATGGAATTCATGTCCACCAGGTTGAAGCCCAGGGAACGGGTCATGACCGACGCGAAAATCGAGTGCGTGATCTTGTCGCCCAGGCTCATGTTGCCGATGGTGGCCGGATTGGTCCATTCCATGGCCCCCCACAGCACCGCACCGGCCACCAGCAGCATGAGGGAGACCTGGATGGTGAGCTTGGCGTGCAGCGTCCACTTCTTGAACCGGAATCCGGTGGCCAGCAGCACCATGAGCACGGGGAAGCCCAGGCTGCCCACAAAGCCGCCAATCATCAACGGAACCAGGATCCACAGGTCCGCCTCGTACGGCACCACGCCGTCGGAATGGGGGGTGAAACCGGCGTTGTTAAAGGAGGAGATTGAATAAAATGTGGCGTGCCAGATGGCCTGCGGGAGGGACTCGCCCAGGACCAGGAACCGTGGCGCCATGGCCAGCGCCAGCACCACTTCAATGGCCACGGAGGTGCTGATGACGATCCGCAGCAGCGTGCCCACCTCGCCCAGGCGTCCGGCGTTCATGGCCTCCTGGGCGATGAGCTTGCCGCGCACGCCCAGGCGCTTGCTGACCATCAGCGACATGAGCGAGGCCAGGGTCAGGATGCCCAGGCCGCCCACAAAGATGCCGATCAGGATTACCAGCTGGCCGAAGAAGGACCAGTGGAGGGCGGTGGAAACCGTGGTCAGGCCCGTGACGCACACGGCGGAGACGGCTGTGAAGAGCGCGTCGTGGAAGGCAGTGGCGTGCCCGTCGCGGGCCGCGGCCGGCAGGGACAGGGCAAGGGTGAAGGCCAGTATGACCAGGGCAAAGACGATGAGGGCAAGCCTGGCGGGGGAGCTGTTGGCAACCTTGTCCACAAAGTCGCGCACCGTGACAACTGCGGCCAGCGGCCACCGGTGGCCGGTTGCGGGGAGGGTGCTTTTAGTGGCCAATGCCGTGCTGCCCTTCCTGCCCGAGGTGATTCCCTGTGTCCTTGCCGATACGGCAAAGCCGTGCCCGGTTGGGTAGCCTGTGATGGATGTCATCATTTGCCAGCCCAGGGCCAGCGGCCATCCCGACAAGCATAGTCTGCGATGCAGCCATGTCTGCGTACAATTTTGGCCCCAATCACCCCATGTCGCCAAAGCGCCTGGACCTGACGGCTCGCCTGGCCAGGGAGCTGGGCATCCTGGACCTGCCGCAAGTGAGGGTGGAGCACGCCCGGGCGGCCTCCGACGACGAACTGGCCACCGTGCACAGCCGCGGCTACATTGCCGCGGTGCGGCACGTGGGGGAGGACCCCTCCCGCAGCGATCCGGACCGCGGGCTGGGCACCGAGGACGACCCGGCCTTCGCCGGAATGCACGAGGCCGGCGCCCGGCTGGCCGGGGGATCCCTCGTGGCTGCCGACGCCATCATCTCAGGTGCCGCCGTGCGGGCCGTGAACTTTGGCGGGGGCATGCACCACGCCTCGAGGGAGAAGGCAAGCGGCTTTTGCATCTACAACGACGCCGCCATGGCTGTGGTGCGTCTGCTGGAGGCAGGTGTTGCCAAGGTGGCCTACATCGACATTGACGCCCACCACGGCGACGGGACCCAGGGCATCTTTTGGGACGATCCCCGGGTGCTGACCATCTCCCTCCACGAGTCCGGCATGACCTTGTTCCCCGGCACAGGGTTCGCCAATGAAATCGGCGGCCCGCAGGCGCTGGGTTCCGCCGTGAACGTCGCCCTGCCTGCCCACACGGGCGACGGCGGCTGGCTGAGGGCGTTCCACGCCGTGGTCCCGCAGCTGGTCAAGGCCTTCGCGCCGGAGGTCATTGTCAGCCAGCACGGCTGCGACTCCCACCGCAGCGACGCGCTGTCCCACCTGAACACCAGTGTTGACGCCCAGCGAGAGGCCGCCCTGAGCATTGCGGACCTGGCGCAGAGCACGTGCGGGGGCCGGTGGCTTGCCGTGGGCGGCGGCGGGTACAACATTGTCGACGTCGTCCCGCGGGTGTGGTCGCACCTCATGGCCATCGCCACAGGACAGCCCGTCCCGTTGCGCACGCCCGTGCCTGAACCGTGGCGCGAACATGTCCGCGAACGGTACGGGAGGGACGCACCGCAGCTGATGGGTGAGGACGCGGACACGTGGTGGCGTTCCTGGGAGGTTGGCTACAACCCTTCCGATGCCCTGGACAGGACCGTCATGGCCACGCGGAAGGCAGTGTTTCCGCTGTACGGGCTGGACCCGTGGTTCGACTGAAGTGGCGGTTCGATCTCCCGGATTGTCGGCACCAGCCAAGCGGACGCCCGCACCGCCTCCGGGCAGCAGGTGGTCGCGGGAGAGGCGTTCCCAAGATGCTGGATTCGGCATATGTCGCTAGGGTGGTGGAATGCCAGTAGAAGAATTGTTTTCCGTTATTGCCGAACGTACCCGCCGGGACATTCTTGAAGCGCTGGCCAAAGAGCACAAGGCCGTGGGCGAGCTGGTGGAGGAACTGGGCGTCTCCCAGCCCACCGTTTCGAAGCATCTGCGCGTGCTCCGGGAAGCCGGCGTGGTGACCATGCAGGCCCAGGGCCAGAAGCGGTTCTACAGCATCAACACCAAACCCCTCTCCCTCGTCTCCGCGTGGCTGGACGGGCTGGGGGCGGGCATCACAGCCGCCCCCCACGCCACTGCCACACACGCCACCGCCCAGCGCAGTGGAACTCCCCGCATTGCCGCCACGCCGGCTGCAACGGCTGGTGTTCCAAGCGTGCCGACTCCGGCCGCGCCCACTCCGGCCGCCCCGGCGGTGACGGCAGCCCCCACCACCCCAGCCACTCCGGCGGTGACAGGCGCGCCAGCAGCGGCGGCCGCCGTCGTGCTTGTTGGCGGCGAACACGAAGGCACCGTGCAGCAGCAGATCACCCGTAGTGTGGGCCGCGCGGCGAACAAGGCGGCGGACCTGCTGGCCAACCTGCCCACTTTCAGGCGGCGCAAGGACTAACAGGACCGGCAGGGCGATCGGCCCCAGCACCTCGCTGCACGCCACATATCTGCAGGATCTTGCATGCCGTATCAGCATGCAAGAGGAATTGGATTTAGTCATGGGACGACTGGAAGATTGCCAGTGAGCATACTTATGCGTCACCAGGTGGCGCCAAACCCGTTGTAGGAGACTCATGGACATCCGGCTAGAAGCCATCCGGGAGCAGGTTCTGGCCCGCAATCCCGGGGAAAAAGAATTCCACCAGGCAGTGCACGAGGTGTTCGAGAGTCTTGGGCCGGTACTGGATAAACATCCAGAATTCGTCGATGCCGCCGTGCTCCAGCGCCTGTGCGAGCCTGAGCGCCAGATCATCTTCCGGGTGCCGTGGGTGGACGATTCCGGCCACGTGCAGATCAACCGCGGCTTCCGCGTGGAATTCAACTCGGCGCTGGGCCCGTACAAGGGCGGGCTGCGCTTCCACCCCTCCGTCTACTTGGGGATTGTGAAGTTCCTCGGCTTCGAGCAGATCTTCAAGAACGCACTGACGGGCATGCCCATTGGCGGCGGCAAGGGCGGCTCCGACTTTGACCCCCGCGGCAAGTCCGACGGCGAAGTGATGCGTTTCTGCCAGAGCTTCATGACGGAGCTGTACCGCCACATCGGCGAATACACCGACGTTCCGGCCGGCGACATCGGCGTGGGCGGGCGGGAGATTGGCTACCTGTTTGGCCAGTACAAGCGCATCACCAACCGCTATGAATCCGGTGTCCTGACGGGCAAGGGCATCGGCTGGGGCGGTTCACTGGTCCGCCCGGAAGCCACCGGTTACGGCACCGTGCTGTTTACCCAGGAAATGCTCAAGACCCGCGGCACCACCTTCGACGGCCAGCGCGTGGTGGTCTCCGGTTCAGGCAACGTGGCCACCTTCGCCATCTCCAAGGCCCAGCAGCTCGGCGCCACCGTGGTGGCCTGCTCGGATTCCTCCGGCTACATTGTGGACGAGGCCGGCATTGACGTGGCCCTGTTGCGCCAGATCAAGGAAAAGGAGCGCGGCCGGCTCAAGGAGTACGCCGTCCGCCGCGGCGCCTCCGTCAGCTATGTTGACGGCGGCTCCGTTTGGGATGTCAACGCCTCCGTGGCCCTGCCCTGCGCCACGCAGAACGAAATCAACACCGAAGCAGCCGCCCGCATGGTCAAGAACGGACTCATCGCCGTTGCAGAAGGCGCCAACATGCCTTCCACCAGCGGTGCCGTGGCAGTCTTCCAGGAGGCCGGCGTGCTGTTCGGCCCGGGCAAGGCAGCCAACGCCGGCGGTGTGGCCACCTCCGCGCTGGAAATGCAGCAAAATGCCAGCCGCGACGCCTGGTCCTTCGAGCACACCGAGCAGCGCCTCACCCAAATCATGATCGGCATCCACGACCGCTGCGCCGAGACCGCCGAAACCTACGGCTCTCCCGGAAACTATGTGGTGGGCGCCAACATCGCCGGCTTCGTGAAGGTGGCCCACGCCATGCTTGCACAGGGCTTGATCTAGCCTCAATCCTGCAACGCACTTTCGGCGCGTCCCCGGCCC
>NZ_JAAKZI010000028.1 GCF_011045165.1 Arthrobacter silviterrae | reverse complement strand
GAGGAATGCCTACAATGAGCCACAATCCCAAAGCGAATCGGGCAGGCTTCTAGTCGGTATATCGAGGTGAGTCAGGACCCCTCCTGCCCTTCGCGATCAAGGGATAACCCCGCGGAATAACAACCGGCCCGGGGCAGCTGGGGGGCGGCTCCGTCGTGCCAGCGGTACTCGAAAATTCTATTTTCATCTCAGATGGTAAAAACTACCGCTTTGCGCGCTAACCCATTCATTGTAACCCCGCATGTCGTCTCAATACTGTCCATCTGACACGCTCTCCTGCCAAATTTCCTCTCAAACTTAGACTCGGATCTCACTATCGCCATGGGTTCACCGACTTCCTAACCCCCAGCCACTCGGCCTAGGCAGCCAAAAAGGGTTCAAATCTTTTATGCGTCTTTCATTCAGAGCCTGAACTTCGCACCTGAGTCCATCCGGCAAGTCACGTAGTTAAACCCGGAAAGCCCCATGAACATGTATGAGGACAAACATGGACAACCGCCGAGGCGATGTCTTTGGAACCCCACGGGTCAGGCCAATCGGACATCTGGGTCGATGGACTCATATGAACTTGTGCCAACCAACGTTGTGCCTTCTGGTACCCCATCATCGCTGGGCGGGCCCTCCACGCAACCAGGGCGCTACGCGCCGGCCACTCCCCCAAAAATTCTTCCTCGGCGCTCCTGCGTCGCTTATTTCCTCGAAACAATTTTTGCCCCGTGCCCGGTACCCCAAGTTGCCCTCCGGCCCCTAAAACCCAGCGGTGATTCCTCTTACCAGAAGGCACCAACAAAGCAGGCGGCCGCGAACACACGGCCACCGTTCACACAGGAGGAGCAGGACAAATGGAACCGATCAGAATCAGCAGCCCGGCAGACGCCATCAGCTACATGGGTCACAGCCTCGGCTACTGGCCAAAGGAGAGCCTCGTCTGCGTCGCCCTCGAAGGCACCGCCCTCGGCCCCACCCTCCGTGTCAACCTCCCCTCAAACATGGACTTCGTAGAGACTTACGCTGAACGCGTGGCCCACTACTTCGGTATCGACGACGACGCTACCGCCGTCCTCATCGCCCTGTTCACCCACCAGCCTTGGGGCAAGGGACACCCCAAGCCATTCGCACCCGTAGTTGAGGGACTCAAGCGCCACTTCCAGACCGCGGGACTGCACGTCCGCCACGTGTGGATCGTCGGCGCCACCTCGTTTGCCCCGTATGACGGCGACGACCCAACCTTCTGCGGCAGGGAGATCCCGCTGGAAGCCCTCGATTCCAGCGTCCTGAATGCCGAGATGGTCTACCGGGGCAGTCTCATCGAACAGAGCGATTCACCCGCGATCCCCGAGCTGGCGGCCACCCGTGCCACCCAGGACGCCGTCGAAGCCGCCATGCGGGACATGGCCGCTAACCCGGCCCATGGCCTTGACGCAGCCTACCGGCTGTGGACGGACCTCCTTGACGGCGGCACTGAACCCACCGATGACGAACTCGCGGAAGTCCTGGCCGGGCTGCAGAACGTGGGGCTCCGGGACCATGTCCTGGCCGACATGCCAGGGCTCAACGAGCCCATGGACGCAACATTGTTTGGCGCCACGGACCAGGCCCCGCAGTGGGACCGGATCGACAGCGCCGAGGTCCTCTTGAAGCGGCTGCTCACCATCGCAGCCCCGTCCCACGCCGCAGCCCCGTTGACAATGCTGGGGCACATCTGCTGGTGGAAAGGCAGGGGAACAGCTGCCGCGAACTACATGCACGTTGCCCTGACCTTCGACCCGGACTACCACTTGGCCCGGCTGCTGGACCAGCTGCTGGGCGCCGGCGTCGTCTCTAGCTGGGCTCAACACAAAGAGACTTGCTACCGGAACCGCTGACCCCGGCCACGGGATCTCCAACCACACGAAGCGAATCCAGGCGGTACCTATGGACATCACCGTTTACAGCAAGCCCGGCTGCCAGCAATGCAAGTTCACCTGCCGCAGCCTGGACCGAGCCGGCATCCCCTACGCCGTCGTCGACCTGACCACCAACGAGGCCGCCCTCGAGTATGTCCAGGACCTTGGCTATTCCCAGGCGCCCGTCGTCGTGGTGACCGAGCACCACCACTGGTCAGGATTCAACCCCACCGAGATCGAGCGGCTCCGGCTCGCCATCCAATAGTCGTCCCAGCAGGAGATCCAGTGCCGCGTGAAACCCTCATGCGGCACTCCCCTGCCTCCAATCAGAGCAGCGGATTGCGCCCATTCACCTGACATCAAGCCTGGTTTCATCCATCACGTTCCGCCAGTGAAATCTTTGTGAGGTCCGTGGCGTTGGTGGCTTGGAGGGACATGCCGCGCGGGCCCGTGCGGCGGGTGGTGCCCTCGATCAGGAGTAGCCGGGTGTTGAAGAGGATGGGCGGGGCGACGTTTTCCTGGGCGTCGGCGAAGAAGGTCGCGTCGATGCAGCCGGTGCCGTCGTCGATGCTGATGAACACGACGCGTTTGCCGCCGTGCATGGGAGGTGTTTGGGTGGCGACCCGGACCCCGGCGACGCGGACGAAGGTGCCGTTGCGCAGGCCCAGGAGGTCTTTGGCTTTGGTGACGCCGAGCTGGTCCAGGAGGGGTTGGTGGGAGTCCATGAGGTGGTGGGTGACGTCGAGGGAGAGGATGTCCAGTTCGGCACGGGTGACATCGACGGGGGTCATCTCCGGTTCGCCGGCTGTCATGGTGGCTGCGTCGATGGCCGGCAGGGGCAGGGCGAGCTGGCCGGGGATCACGTGGGCGCGTTTGCCGTGGCGGGTGGCCTGGTTCCAGGCGGCCAGGTCGCGCCGGCTCCGGTGGTGGTTTCCGGTGTAGAGGGAGTCGAGGGCTCCGACCAGGGCCAGGCTCTCAATCGTCGAGACGCGGAGCCGGGCGCGTTGCTTGAGGTCGGCCAGGGAATCGAAGGGCCGCTGGTTGAGGATGCGTTCGATTTCCTTGGCCTGGATGCCTTTCACGTCCGCCAGGGACATGCGGATCCCCAGGCCGCGATCCCCTGCGGGTTCAACGACGTACTCGTCCGTGGAGGCGTTGACGTCCAGGGGCAGGATGGGGATGCCGAGCCGGCGGGCTTCGGCGACGAGCAGGCGTTTGGGATACATGCCCGGGTCATGGGTCCAGAGCCCGGCCAGGAATTGGACCGGGTAGTGGGTTTTCAGCCAGGCGGATTCGTAGGTCGGGACGGCGAACGCTGCCCCGTGGGCGCGGCAAAAACCGAACGAGCCAAAACCCTTCACCACGCCCCACACCTTCTCTATGGCGTCGGGGGTGTAGCCGCGTTGGGCGGACCGGTCCCGAAAGTAGGTTTCGACTGCCGGGAGTTTCTCGTCGTTGCTGAGGTGGCGCCGGAGCACGTCGGCGTAGGCGAGGCCGCAGCCGGTGAAGATGTCCAGGATGCGCATGAGTTGTTCGTGGAAGACCACGATCCCGTAGGTGCCCCGCAGCACCGGTTCCAGGTCGGGGTGGAGTTGGGCGACGGTTTCCCAGCCGCCGCGCCGGTTCAGGAAGGGCTTGACCATGTCGGCCTGCATGGGGCCGGGGCGGAACAGGGAAATGTCGGTGATGAGGTCGTCAAAGACGGTCGGTTGGAGCTTGCCGATGAGTTCGCGCTGCCCGGGCGATTCAATCTGGAAACACCCCAGGGTTTGGGTGGAGCGGATGAGTTCAAAGGTCGGCCCGTCATCCAACGGCACGGCCTCCAGGTCGATGGCCTTGCCGGTGGTGCGGCGGATTTCCGTGGTGGCGTAGGCCATCGCGGACTGCATCCGCACGCCCAGCACATCAAGCTTGATCAGGCCCATGGGGTCCATGTCGTGCTTGTCGTATTGGGACATGGGCAGGCCCATCCCGGAGGGCTGGACCGGGGTGCGGTCCAACAAGGAAGCCGAGCTGAGGATGACCCCACACGGGTGCATGGAAATGTGCCGCGGGAGCCGGTCCAGGCGCTCTGTGATGTCCACGAGAAGATCCAGCTGCCGGTTCCCCTCGACCCGGCCGGCCAGATCGCGCAGTTCCGGCTTTTCATCCAACGCTTCCCGGAATTCACTCGCCGAGAACCTCCACAACCCCTTCGCGATCCCGTCAATGTCCCCCGGCGCCATGCCCAGCGCCATCCCGGCGTCCCGGGCCGCGCCGCGGGCCCGGTACCCGGACTGCATCGACATCAAAGTCACCCGTTCCGGGCCGAAGCGCTCGAAAATGCGGTGGTAGATTTCATGCCGCCTCGCCGACTCCACATCAATGTCAACATCCGGCAGGGTTTGCCTCTCGGTGCTCAGAAACCGCTCAAACAACAGCTCGTGCCGGATCGGGTCGACCTGGGAAATGCCCAGGGCATAGTTGACCAGGGAGCCGGCCCCGGAGCCGCGGGCGGCCGAGCGGATCCCCATCTCCCGGATCAGCCGGGTCACCTCCGCCACCGTCAGAAAGTACGAGGAGAACCCGAGCTCGGCGATGGTTCCCATCTCAGCCCGCAACCGCTCCTCCACAGCCGCCCGGGACCTGGCCCGGAGTCCCGGATACCTGCTTGCCACGCCCGCCGTGGCCCGTTCCCAGAGCTCCGCCAGGGGATCGCCGGTGATGCCGATGATGGAGGCCTCCGGCATGACGGGGACACCCCAGCCCACATCGGTGACCGGATCAATCCGGCACGCATCCGCCAGTTCTTCAGTCTGCGCCAGCAGCGCCCTGGCCGCCCCCGCCCCGAACTGGCCCAGCACCGCAATTTCCGAGGCCAGCGCCTTCATGGTTGCCACGGGTTTGAGCCACCCCTGGGCTGTCGGCTGGACGCCCACCTCATCCAGACAGGCCAGGGCCCGGGCCGCGTCCAGGACATCCGCGGTGACCGCCCCGTCAGGCTCGGCATACCGGACCATGTTCGTCAGCACGGGCGTGATCCCGGACCGGGCGGCCAGGCGGAGCATGCGAATGGCGTGCGGGTGGCTGAGCGGCTGCCCGGGCTCGGAAAGATGAGACACCACCTCAACACGCAAGGCCTCGGCCGGCAGGACCGATTGCCAGGCGCGCAGCAAGGGCAGGCCCTCCCGGCGTGCCCCGACCCGCCGCCCGACATCCGAGAGCGGGCCCAGCAACACCGTCCCGACCGGCCCGGACCCCGTCAGCAAATGGCCCGCAATCTCTTCCGGGCCCACCCCGACCGGCGAACGGGTGTGCGCCGTGGACACCAGCCGGCACAAAGCCGCATACCCCGCCCCTTGGTTGTGCCCGTGGGCCAAGACCACAACACGGCCGGCCACCCCGCCGTCGCGGTCCAAGGTCGCGAGCTCCACGCCAAGGATCGCGTCAATCCCCGCCCGCCGACAGGCCGCAATGTGCTTGGGCACCCCGTACAAGCCATCACGGTCCGTGATCGCCAGGGCATCGGCGCCGCCATCCCTGGCCGCGGCGGCCAGGGTGTCGGCCCAGTCCACCCCGTAGTGGGCGGAAAAGGCGGAGGCAACATGCAAATGAATGAACACAGGTGCTCAGCCAAGGATCCTGGCGAGCCGCCACCCGGAATCCTCGCGCGTCAACTCAAACACCCGCTCCGCCGAACGGCCGCGCCGCGTGGCCGTCAGGCGCCACACCTCCGTCTCGAGAACCTGGGCACCAATGCCCTTGGTGACCCGGTCCTGTTCCGTCCACCAGGGACGGCGCGTAAAGAACCGCATCGGCATCTCCGTCATCCGATACCGTCCCGACCGCCACGCAAACCCCAACGGACTCCCCGCCGGAGTCGTCCAAACGTCCACACGTTCACCAACAACCATCGAACACACCTCTACACACAAACCCGTTAATAGAATACGTGTTCGACAATAGAATGCGCCACTGACATCTTCAGGCGACCACCCCACCAAGCCACGAACAAGGCCCCCGCCACCACAGGCCTCCCAGCACTACCTCCCCCACCCTCGACCGTCTCCCGGCGCCAACCCAAAGCCCGCCCCCACGGCCAATTCGCCCCCACCCCGCCGCCGCAACCAAAAAATCCCTCACACCTCTTGCATCCAAGGCCCTGCCCGTCGATTTCTGCATCGACGGCCACTCACGCTGTAATCCCTCTCCAGCACCATGAACTGGTATGGATACGAAAATTTGCGCCGAGTGCGGAACCTCCTTTGACCCGCGACGCGGCACGCAACGGTACTGCTCCCCCACATGTTCTCATCGCCATCGTGACCGGGAATGGCAGAAGCGCAACCGGGCGAAGTCCCGGCAAATGTTGCAGTCGCAACTCAAGGACTCGGCCGCGGCGGGCAGAATGCGATTGGAGAATACCCAGGAAAAATGTCGGCGGCAGCTCGCCGCGGCGGACGCACATGCCAGACAAAGACTCGAAGCCGAAGCTGCCCAGCATGAGCGCGAGACCGAAAAACTTCGGACCAGGCTCCGGGACCTGGCCACCATCAATGTCGACATCGCCTGCGAAATCCCGGAGTTGAAAGCGCAGGTCACGGAACTGCAGCTTGAGAATGCACGCCTTCTACATAGCCAGGGCGCAGACATCAAGGAGCTCATGCAAATTGCCGGCCGGCTGTTCGAACTTTCCGCCCGCCTGGGCCTCCCCCTCGACAAGGCAACGCGGGAAATTTTCGCCCGCCGCGGCTGGCGTACCAACACCCTCGTGCCGGACCAATGACCGTCTCGCTCTTCCGGCTGACCGCCGACACCGGACTGAGTTACCTGCTGAAGACCACCATGCAGGACGACGCCCTCTCACCCATTCCCGATGCCACCACGTACTACGTCAAGGCGGGCACCCCGCAGGGACGTTGGCTGGGTCACGGCCTTGGCGGCATCAACCGCCGGCCCCTCCAACAAGTCACCACAGCAGACGCCAAGTCAGTCTTTTCCCATGCCACGCACCCCGACACCCAGGCCATCCTCGGCAGGCTCCACGGACACACCACTGTTGCCGCCCGGAATGGCGAGGAGCGGCAACGCCACGCCGTCGCCGGCTTCGACCTAACCTTCAGCGCTCCCAAATCCGTCTCCGTACTCTGGGCCCTCGCCGACAAGGACGTCCAACAACTAGTCCTCGCCGCCCACCACCGCGCGCTCAACACGGTCCTTGACTGGCTGGAAGACCAGGCCATCCACACACGCACCGGGCGCGGAGGCGTGGCCCACGTCGGCACCACGGGAGCCATGGCTGCAGCATTCGACCACTGGGAATCCCGCACGGGCGATCCCCAGCTCCACACCCACCTCGTCATCGCCAACCGGGTCCAGCGGGCCAGCGACGGTGCCTGGGCAACCCTGGACTCCCGAACTTTGTTCAAGGCCGTCGTCGCGGCCAGCGAACAATACAACGGCCTGCTCTTTGACGAGCTCCAGCGCACCCTGGGCACGGACGCGGACTTCCGCGCCCCCATCGCCCGGCAGCGCAACCCCAGCCACGAACTCATCGGCATCAACAACGAACTCATCCAGGAATTCTCCAACCGCAGCCGCAACATCAACATTGAAACGGACAGACTCATCCGCGACTGGCACAAGGCACACGGCAAAACGCCCAGCGCCACCACCGTCATCAAACTCCGACAAATCGCCACCCTCTCCACTCGCCAGGCAAAGGACGAAACCCCGAAACCCTTGAACGATCTGCGAGCAGGATGGCAAAGCCGCGCAACAGGTCTCGGCCAGACCCCCAAATCCATCGTCAACGCCACCACCCACCGCTCCAAGCTACGGCCAGTCCGCGCCTGCGACCTCACCCCCGAATGGGTCGATGCCGCCGGAACCGTCACCCGCGACGGCGTCGCGCAACGCCGGGCCACCTGGAACCGTTGGAACATCCTCGCCGAAGCGGAACGCACCTGCGCCGACATCCGCTGCGACTCCCCCGCCGACCGCCGCGCCATGATCGACGCCATCACCAGCAACGCCCAAGGCAAATCCGTTCCGCTCAACAACGCCCGCTACCGGCTCCCCGTCAACGCCACCCAGGACCTCACCTTCGCCGGCCACACGGTCTTCGACTTCCCCGGCGCCCGCCTCTTCACCTCAGCCTCCACCCTCGCCAATGAACAATTCATCCTGCAGGCAAGGAACAACACCGGCGGGCCGGCTATCGCTGTCGCCCAGGCTTCCAGCCACCTCGCCTCATACCGGCACCGCTCAGGCTACGGCCTCGCCCCGGACCAGCTCTCCGCGGCACAGACTGTCCTCGACAGCGGAAACCGGCTGGACGCCGTCGTTGGCCCCGCAGGATCCGGCAAGACCACCACCTTGGCGGCCATCAAGTCAGCGTGGGAGGACACCCACGGCGAGGGCAGCGTCGTCGGGCTTGCACCGGCCGCGGCCAGCGCCGAAGTCCTGGCACATGAACTGGGGATCGTCGCGGAAAACGTTGCCAAGTGGCTCCACGAAAGTGTCGGACAGGGCGCCAACAACCGCGCCGAACGGTTCCGCTCGTTGGAACAAACCCGGAAGCGGCCGGGCGGCCTGGCCAACAAGTATTTGGCCAGCATTTCCCTCCAGCAGGCGCAATGGCAATTCAAGCGGAACCAGCTCGTCATCATTGATGAGGCTTCCATGGTCTCGACCATCCAACTCACGGGGCTGGTCCACCAGGCAGCTGACGCGGGGGCAAAACTGCTGCTGGTGGGCGACCCGGCCCAACTTGACGCGATCGACGCCGGCGGCATCCTCGGCTGGCTCCACCGCAGCGGCAAGGCCGTGGAACTGACCAGCATCCACCGCTTCATTCACGCCTGGGAGGGCCCCGCATCCCTGCAACTCCGCGACGGCACGATCGAAGCCGTGGATGAGTATGCCGCCCACGGCCGAATCCGGCACGGTGCCTTCGACACCATGGTTGAGGAAGCCTACCAACGTTGGGAATCGGACCGACAAGATGGGAAGTCATCGATCCTCATCGCGCCGGACAACGACACAGTCACCACCTTGAACGAGCGCGCACATGCCGACTTGGTCGCCGCAGGACTCGTCGACGCAGAACACACCATCTCCCTCAGCGACGGCCTGACCGCGGGCCGCGGGGACATGATCATCGCCCGGAAGAACAACCGCCACCTCACCGACAGCAACGGCGACTACCTGCGCAACGGCACCCTCCTCCGGATCATCAAACGCCCGCGAAGGGACGGCAGCGTCCTCGGGCGGCGCGTGGACACCGGTGCAACAGTCCGGCTTGATCCCCGCTATCTCGCTGAATCAGCCGAACTCGGCTACGCCACCACGGCCCACCGGTCTCAGGGCATTACCGTCGACACCAGCCACACCGTCCTCACCCAAGGCCGACTGACCCGCGAACTCTTCTACGTCGGCATGACCCGCGGCCGCACCAGCAACACCGCCTATGTGTGCGAATCCAACCCCGCCGCCGATGAACCGGCCATGACCATCCCGTCATCCAGCTGGCGGCAGATCCTCGGCGAAGTCCTCGCCGCGGAAGGGGCCGAGCGCACGGCCCACGAAGTCCGCACCAACGAGGCCAACAAGGCAGACACGCTCGAGAGGCTCGCCGCAGAATACGACTACCTCGCCCAACTCGCCGCCGGCGAGCACCTTGCCGCGGTCATCGCCAAGGTGATGCCCGACGTCGTCACCTACCTTCAGCAGTCCCCCTCCTGGGGTGCCGGCGTGGCTGCGTGGCGCCGGGCCACCGCATTGAATCCCGGAGGTGCTACGCGGGTGCTGGAGGGCGCACTCCTACACCCAGGCGACGCCCAGGACCACATGGCAGTCATCCACGCACGCCTACGCACAATTACCGGGACAGGACATTCCAGACAGTTGGACGCGCTGAGTGAGGAACTGACCACCACGAGGCCAGACCTGGAGGAGATGATCAACCAGATACGCTCCCGTACCGCCAGCCGCCGCACCCTGGTGGCCAGGGAAGCCCTTACGGGCATGCCCCCGTGGGTTCGCTCCCTCCGAGCCACAGCGGGAGGCGAGATTGACGCCCAACGCTGGGCCGCCGTCGTAAGTGACATTGCCGCCTACCGTGACCGCTGGGACATCGAAACGCCCGCGGATCCGCTCGGCCCGGTGCCCGCCACTTTTGAATGGGAGCAGACGCAGGAACATGACCGGATCCAACGGCTGATCCAGTCGATGCTCACAAGCTCGGCTGGGTTGGCGGACAAGGGCGAGGCTGCCATGCACGCGCCAATTGTCCACAAGCCCCTTATCGATGTCGGGCCGTCGCTCTAAACTGAATGTCGAAAGGAAGCGTGGTGGTCATGAACCCGATGATCAAGCCGGACGTGGTCTCACCGGTTGTCCTCGGCGGGAGCATTGTCGCTTTTCCGTGCACGCTCTACCTGGTTCCGGCGACCGTTGCGAACTGGCCGGCTCCCGGATGGCTGATTGCGACGACAGTTATTTTTCTCGTCATTTCTGCGCTTCTGGTGCTGCGATGGGTGTTCAAGGTCCGCCGTGCCCGGCGCTGGAAAGACAACGCAAAACGGCTGTGGCAGGAATTGGCGGACGTCAAACGAACCAGCGCCACGACCACCGAAGTGACGGTTCTCAGCGTTGAGGAAGTGCAGCCGACCGGTGCCTGGGTCACAATCACGTGGAACCAGTTCGGCTACCGGCAACCCGCCTGGATCGAAGGTGCTGGCGGAACGTACTGGCCGGGATCCGTCCTGCTCATTACTCCGGATCCGAACCAGGTCCACATCGGGCAACCCTGGCCACCGACATACAGGATCGCGGAGAGTGACTGCCGGGCAGTGGCACCGGCAGGCGGGTATGGAGACGGATAAATCATTTCTAATGATAAAAAGTATGACAGTAACCCAACTAAGTAGCCGGAATTGTAGCGGTGGGAAAAAATTATGGAACGAGATTTTCATTCTTTGCAAAAAGATAGGACTTAGATAACTACTGGATCACGTTCCTCCAAAAGATTCGAAGACCACTAAAAATGCTGCGAACGACATCCATATGGGCCGAACCTCCATCCGCAGCGGCGATTGATATCGCTATCGCGATTAATGCGGTGACGAGAGACAAAAGGGAGATCCAAAGAGCCCATCGTTGAACACGCATCCCCTCAATTGATCCTGTCAGCGATGCCACAACCCCCAAAATCTGCCTCGTTTCGGCGTCATCTCGTAGAAGCGATTTCGCCTGCTGCCGTTGATACAATAACATGCTTGAAAGCTGACTTTCAGGCTCTACGTGCTGGCTCACAGACTCAAGAGTGGGTATCAAATTGCGTTCCGTGAAGAACTCCATTACGTTCCATTTGTAATCATTTGGGAAAGTTGTAATCAACCGAACGCCACTGGCTATAGACAGCGTATCTAAGCTACCGCGGAGAAACGACTCGCGAAGCTTTTTGGTACTTCTGACTGCATGGCGGGAATGCAGATCGTGAGCTAAGTCCCGTGAAGCTGCTGAACTTCGTGATTTGAGTCCCAAAAGAGCTGTGATACCGAGACGAGCCAGGAAACGCGGCACGAGCTCGTTCACCTCATTGGCAATGATTCTAATTGACGGCGGCTCACCACCGGACGTCGCATCGTCGTTGTTAGGAATGTCCAACAAACAACCAGAAAGGGAATATAGGTCATACTCACGATTAGGGTCCGATTGATGACCGGGCGAGTATTGCGTGAACGATATCCCGGGCAGTTCGGGAGCAGTTGTTCGAAAGAGCCCGGGACTCAGGCCCAGCGCTGGAAGATAGTTGCCTCCATCTCGGAAAGTGGTCACGAATGGCTTAGCGATCTCAGTGATTATCAGATCCATGGTCGGCAGCTGTTTGCCTCTGCTTTCAGCCGCGAATACTCCAGGCATCCGCCGGACGAACCATCCGCGAGCCTGGTCATGGATTGCAGCTCGTTCCCTTTCTACCCATCGATTTGACTCATCCAATCTGCTTCGGACGCTATGGGCGCCTCGCCCCAAATTGGTGACGACAGGCTCACGTACGGCCCGCAACGCACGGTCCAATCGAAGTGAGTCATGCTGCTTTAGCTCGAAGCCAGCCACCAATGCAGTAAGTGAACTGCCAAGCTCGACTAGGGTTACATCAATGGACTTGAACATCGGTGGCAAGCGTTCCGCCTTATATCCGAATATCCGCCGGCTGCTTTGGTCCATTTCGGCCGGGTCCACCAGCTTGGCAATTGAGCGAGAGCCTAGATTGCCGGATTGCCGTGCCCTGCGAATAATGTTTTCAACGTTCGTCCCCAATAATGGGGAATCTTGTGTCCATCCGGCACGCCTTATCGACCGAAACATTCCGTCTGCATAACTCGGTGGAAACATTTCGACAACCCAAACATAGGGAACGCTGATCCGTTCATCCGTAGGGATAACTATGTTGTAGTTCCCATCGTTGAGGGGCCGAGATTTTTCATGATGGACGGAGCTCAGACGATACAACCATGCAATAAGTACATCGAAGGGCTTATGCACGAATGCAGGTAGTTGCCCGTAGAAGCGGCGACCAGCGAACGAGAGCAATCCATTCTGTAAACGATCGAACCAGGGAAGCCGACGGCCAGGTCCGTCCGGATCTGGCCGTCTACCTTCATCGCCGGTCGAGTTTGGAGGTTCCGTTTCATCCGCCACCAATTCCGCCTCTCTGGACACCGTTTCGCAGGAGTTTTCGAGCGAAATTCTTCGCACCGCGCGGCCTAAGCCGCACATTCATCGTAGCTGGTCAGCTAAGCTCATCTGGCCGTGATCTGTTTAGCCGATCTGTCGATCAACTCATCTGCCCCGCAGGGCGATAGCAAACTGAACTATCCAGTATGAGTGCATGGGGTGCCCATCTGTTGCACCCATCGGGCATACGACAGAAGCGACGCCCGTTCCCGAGGGTAACCAAATCCACACACCGGGTTTGGATACTAGCACCGGTGACGGGTCTTAGTGGTTGCAGTCGTCGCGACAAGGTGCGTGATTGTCGTATTATTCGCGGGGCGTTTGGCTGCACCATCGCACTTAGGAACAGCTTTCCGGTCCGACAGCCAAACCGGAATATCAGTCCAGTCGGTTTTGAAAAATATCGTAGTATTCAATACGATTACCGCAGCCTAATATCAGCCCATTGGTTATAGCGGATCGTGTACGCGTGACAACAGCATGATGCGGCGACCTTGAGGCTAAAGCCAAATCCCTGGATCCAGGCGAGAGCCGACCACCCGAGTCCGCAGGCTGGGTGACGTCCAGGATGCTTTTGGACGCTGACGTCACTCTCGCGAGGACGGACTTGGCAATGTCTGCCCGGGACAGTAATTTGCAGCCGGCGGCTGATTGCATGATTGAATCCGCTTCGGCCTCCAGGACTGCATCTGCCCAACCGGCCAAGTAGCTCGATGACTGCGGTCCGCGGTCGATTCCGTGGGCTTTCAGGACCGTGTAGGCAATCGATTCGGCCTCCACCTCGGCGAGTCCGCGGTGCTCGGTGCTGCTGCCGTAGAGCTTGCCCAGAGCGTCGTCGGGGCCGTGAAGCATGACGTGCCCGATTTCGTGGGCGAGGACCGCAACGCGTTCGACTGGCTCAAGCCATTCACCGACGCTGATGAGGTGCCGAGCAAAGTTGGTGTAGCCGCTAGCCAGCGAGTGCTGACTCTGGGAAACGTCAACAGCGAACCCCCGCTGCCCCGCAACAGTAACGAGTGATTGCCATAGCTCCTGATGCTTACCTTCGATGCTTGGATCAACTTCGGCACCACGGGTCGGCACCATGAGCGGCTCGCCTTCAGTTTGTGAAACGTCGAAGACGGCCTGGCCCCGCCAGCCAACAATCCGTGTTCGCTTGGAGCCGCCAGACTCTGTGGCAGCGGCCACCGACAGTGGATTCTTCGGATCTATCTCCTCTTCAGCCCTTGCGGTTCGTGGCGCGATCACCCACAGGGCGTGTTCACCCTTGAGTACGTACCTTCCGTGGCGTTCCCACTCCTTGTAGCCGGCCACGAGAGTCGGCGGCTCCTTGCCGCGTTCCTGCATCTGGGCCATCAGCATCGCGGCGTTCCCGCCGGAGTAGCGCCAAAGGGTGGCTGAGTTGTCCAGGAGTTTTTGCCAGCGCCACGGCTCGTTGACAGCCTGTTCGAGCAGTTCGATGAGACCTTCCGTTAAAGCCTCCACGCGTTCGGCCGGCGCCGGATGGCTTGGTGGCGGCGGCGCTTGCCGTTCCAAGAGGCCGTCCCCCTTGGCCGGTTCGGATTCCAACGGATCAGCACTCATTGCCGCCACCTCCACCGCATAGATCTTTGGCGGGCTTCCGTCCCGCCCATATGTTCATAGGGGCCAGAACCCCAAACAGCGTGAATTGGGCTGGGTCACCCGGGCCCGAATGCTAAGACTGGGGAATGGGGCCGCCAGGAGGCAATACCCGGCGTACCGTCTCCCTGTGGACCTGCAGGCCGACACACCCCGCCGTGCGCGTGCGGTCACGCATCCGCTCGATGCTGGATGTCAGCCGCTCGTGAAAGGCAATGGGACCGAAGCCGCCGTCGTCCTCGGTGTAGGAGGCTTGCTCGGCCCGCTGGAGCCCGTACAGTTCTGCCACCATGTCGCTGTGCTTCCACCAGCAGTCCGGGATCACAGAGGTGGGCAGGTGATACGTGTCCACCAACCACTGGACCCACTCCCCCAGGTGCTTCCAGACCGTCTCTGCCGTACGGGGATCCATGTCCCGCCACCTGTAGGTCATTGGTATCCGCTTTGACCGCTTGCCTTCGGCGGAGCCAAACAGCATCGCGGCAAATTCGTCCTCCGCTCCCCCGCCGACGGTGTATTCAAATGAATCTTCCTCATCCATTGCTTGCTCCAATCAATCCGTGGTTTCAGTTCTCATTACGACTTCCTGGCGGCGCCGGTGGCCGTCGGCAAGTTCGCGTTCGGTCTCGGCCTTGGAAAGTCCCAGCTGGACGGCGTCCTTGCGCTTGTGCCACTCACGCAGGTCCAGCAGGATGGGACGCGTCCTCCGGCCCAGCATGATCGCCGTCCCTGCTGGGAGCCGGCGAATCTCATGCAGAGGAATGACCGCAGTTTCCCGGACCTGCTCGCCGTGCTGGCTCCCTTGGGACGACCAGGACCTCGTGTTGACCGTGGTGCTGCGCTCCCCGATCAGCCCGGACAGAGCCCGGAGGTCACGTTCGTCGGAGCCGCCGCCGAAGATGACCTTAATAATGGCCGCGTCCCAGATGGTGGCGGCCTCGTCGATGGACCACCCGGACCGTGCCTGGGACAGGGATTGCAGCACAACAATCGTGGAGATTCCGATTCCGCCGCCGTCGGACAGCACCACTGGCAGCCCGGGCCACGGAGAGAGGTTGGCGATCTCGTCCAAAATGAGTGAAAGCGGAGGGTCCAGCCTTCCGCCGGGAGCCACGAAGGCCATTTCCCTGGCGGCGTGGTCGATGTCGTCGATCAGCGCAGACAGGTATGGGCCGGCCGCGGCAGCCCCGGACTTAGTGCCGATCAAATAGAGCGTGCCGCGCTGCCGGATGAAGTCCTTCGGGTCAAATTGCTCCGCCTCACCGCGGGGGTCAAGGGCGGACAGGACGGTTGGTGAGGAGAGAGGTGCGACGGCGGCGCTCACGCCGATCCAGGAATTGGAGGTATTGCGGGGGTCATCGTCGATAATCCCCATGAGATCAGCCTGCCAGCCAAGGGCTGCTTCAGGTCTGCCGAGGATTTCCAGTGCCTCCTTGGCCAGGACCGGGTTTGAGGCCCAGCGGCGGAATCCTCGGACGCCGTCGCCTGACAGGGCTGCGGCATGAAGCAGACACTGAAGGACGATAACGGCGCGCTTCTGCCACGCCGCATTTTCGCCCTTGAACTCGGTGTCCGCGGTAATGACGAGTGCCCGGCGGGTGGCAATGTCCGGGTCCACGCAGCCCCGGACAGGTGACCACCTCAGCGTCGTCGGCAAGCCCGACATGCCCTGTGGATCGAACACCGTCACCGGCCGGCCGCCAGAAGCGCGGGCCTTCATGGTCACCACCAGGTTGTCTGCCCGGGTAGAGGTCGTGACCACAGCGCCGGGTGCGTCGAGTATGGCGTTGATGATCAGGTACAGCCCCTTGCCCGAGCGCGGCGCGCCCTGGATGACCATGGATTCCTCCGTGGAGACGTGGACGGTGACGCCGCGGGACTTCCCCACTGTCCAGGAGACCTGCTCAACGCGCGGTTTGGTCAGCCCGGGGCGCGTATATTTTCCGCGCCGAACAACGGCGCGGGAGCCAAAGTCCCGCACGATCTCGGCACGCCGGGCAACACCCTCGCGGCTGAGAATGTCCTTGCGGAGCCAGGAGCCAGACTGCCGCCAAGCCCGCCACGCGAAGTAGCCGGCAACCGTGAGGACCAGCACGCCTGCGAGCGCGGGGCCAATGATCATCCACACCGATGCTGTTCCCACGTGGCATGAAGCCGGTGCATTGGTGATCCAGTGCATGCGTCCTGCGAACAGGCCGATTCCCGCCGCGGGGCTGAATGTCCAGGGCTCCGCGGCGTGGCAGGACCATCGCACTACGGTGGCTGCAGCGGCTTGGACGAGGAAACAAAACACCAGGTACACGGCCGCGGCAATCAGCGCTGCGTTGAGCTGCGGGTTGCCGTCATCCAACCGGCGCGACATCAGCGCATCCCCCCATCCGTGCCGAACACCGCCATCTCGTCGGTGGTGATGCGGTTGGCGACAATGAATGACCTGTTGCCGACCTTCCAAAGCCCCATGCCCTTGGGCAGGTTTTCGACGTGCTCGCATTCGGCTTCGGTCAGGCCCAGGGCTTCCTTGGTCAGGCGCATGGCGTCATGTTTTTGTCGGTAGATGATACGGGTGTCAGCTTCCGTCAATAGGCCCAGCGCCTTCTGGCGGAGCCCGCTGCTGCCGTCGCCGATCTCGTTGAGGTCGGCCACCTTGTGCATGATCAGCAGGTTGGCGATTCCGTACGTGCGGGCCAGGCGCCACTGCTCGCTCATCTTGGCCAGCATGTACGGGTCGGCGAGCATTCGCCAGCCCTCGTCGTAGACCACGAGCCTCTTGGCGCCGTCGGGATTGGTCACGGCGGCTTCCAGCCAGGTCGCCCCGCAGGCGGCCGCGAGGGACAGCGCCTGCTCGGAGGCGCCAATCAGGGCGGAGGTGTCCATGACCATGATGGGTGCATCAGCGTCGAAGGCCACCGTGGACGGCGCATCGAACATACCTTCGAGGTCACCTGCCACGGTGCGCCGCAGTGAATGCCCGACGCCGGTCCCTCCGTCCCGTCCGACTAGCGCCACGGTCTCGGGGCTGGGGTTGAGCAGGTACTCCAGCACCATGGGCAAAGTGGGGGTGCTGTTGGCCGCCACGGCATCGGTGAGTGCCATGTCCAGGGCGGTGTGTTCCACGGGACTCATGGGCTGGCCCTGGCGCATCAGGGACACCAGCGCCACGAGCAGGTGGCGGCGGCGCTGGCGCACGACGGCCTGCCATTGCTCGTCGGAGACGGACTTTGCCCGGGGTCCGGCGTCGAGCGGGTTGACCCGGGCCGGCTTGCCCGGTCCCACGGAGATGACCTTGCCGCCCAGTGCCTTGGCGACGGGGACCCACTCCCCCTTGGGATCGGATGCCACGGCCGCTTTACGGCCCAGTGTCAACGACCGAGCAACCAGCGACTTCCCGCACATGGACTTGCCTGTCCCCACCGTGCCGATGACCACGATGGACGGGCCGCTGATCACGCCCTTGTCGTAGAGGATCCAGGGATCGTAGGAGAATGCACCGGAGCCGAAGACGTCGGTGCCGATGTAGGTGCCTTCGTGGCCCAGTCCCGACTCGGTCAGGAACGGGTAGGCGGCGGCAAACGTCATGGTCGATGCCCGGTGGGGTGCCGGGCGAAGGCGGTGCGGCCCCCGGAGTGAGGCTGCTTCCCGGCTCCCCCAATCCCCCTGCGAGCGTGACGGGGAACTCTCGCCATCCAGGTGGGCCAATCTGGCCAGGAGCGAAGCACGGGGTGGGTCGAAATCCCCACGTTCGCGCCGCCGTCGTGCGTCCCGGTCCGAGCGGGACTCACCTGCCGGAATGAAGCTCACATGTTCGAAGTGCTTTTTCACTTCAGTCCCCTTCCAAGGGGCAAGGCGCCGGCCACAAAGGCGGGCCATTGCTGGCCGGCCAGGAGGCGCAGTTCGACGAAGGCGCCTGCGGCGGCTGATTCGAGTTCCTGCCGGCAGCGTGAAAGCTCGTCAATGGTTTCCGCGGTGATGGTTACATAAGCTGCCGGTCGCACATCCCCATGCCCGGCCACGATCTCATCCTCTCGCTGGGCAACTTCCTCTTCCTCGGCCCGCTGTTCCCGGGTGAGGGGGCGGTCGAAGCGGACGTTGATGCGGCGCCGGGTGTCGTGTGCTTCATGGGCGGAACGGATGTCACGCAAAGCCTGGTCCGTGGGAATGGTGCGGATGACCTCAGTGACCGTGTGCCGGAAGTTACCCACATACACCAGCGGGTGCATGAAACCGGGGAACACCTTCTGCCGAGGCCATTCAGAAATCCAGAACGTCTGGTGAAACCCGGAATCGGTGCGCAGGTACAACCAGTGTTCCTCCACGGCCATGGGGCCGCCGCTAATGGTCATCGCCGGCTGGCCGCTTGCCGTGGCGGCGGCGAGCCGCGGGACGGCTTCCGGGTCAAAGGCCCCACGCATCACAGCCGTCAGCTTGCTGTCGGACAGCCACTCGTCCACAGTGACTCCGTGAGTTTTCAACCCCGTGGTGAGGGCCTCGACTTCGGACCGGACCACGTGCTCCAGGCCTGCGGCCGCTCCCCCGGCGTCGCGGATCCGCCGCCTGGCCTTCGCCGTATCGATGACCAGGCAGACCAGCAGCTCATGGCTCATCGCCGAGCCGGCGGCCGCGATCAGGTCCAGGTAGGACTTGTCGCCCCAGTTGATCTCGTCAATGCGAGAAGGGACCTTCATACGGTCATAAAAGTCGCGGAGTGCGGAGGACGGGTATGGCACCGTGTAATCCTGCACGGCGATCCGGGCGACGGCGGGGCGCTGCGCCATGGCCGTTTGCACCCTGGACCAGGCTTGGACGGCGTAGGCCTTGTCGTCGTCATCGAGAAGTGCGAACGAGGTGGTGCTGCAACGCAGGATGGCGACAGCCTCCCGGCCTGGTCTGTCGACGATGAACGCAGCGCCGTCCCGTGTCTGCTTGAGCTCGAGCGTGCCAAGCCCGCCGGGGAGGGCGAGCTGGCCGGCGGCCCGGGGCCGCTCCGGCTTGACCAGGTATTTGGTCTGGCCCGTCTGTTGGCGCCAGAAGAACACTGCGGCTGTATAGGCCCACACCGGATACGGAATGCGTGCATACTGCAACACACCAAACAAGATGAGTCCCGCCCATACTGGCGACGTCACGACGAGGGCAGGCGGACCTCCCGCTGCCGAAGCAACGGTGGCCATGAAGACGCCCCCAGCGACAAGGCCCAGTTGGTACCATTGCAGGCCCATGAACAAGCCGTGGCGTTCATGGCGGGGAAACTTGACCGGCTGTAAAGTGCGCGTATTTTCAGACATGGTTGTCCCTTTCCGGGTTCGTGTTCTGCTGGCGCGGGACCGCGGGCTGCTGTATCACCGGGGGTTGCTGCGGCACCGAGGCAGGGCCATGCTGACCCGTTGGCACTCCCCGTTGGGCCTCCGGCGCTCGCGGACTCTGCCCGGCTCCTGCTGGTGGCCCGGATGCTGTTCCGGCGTTTTGTCCGTTCCCGTACTGCGCGCCCGGGTCCCGGTGTGGGGTTCCTCCCCGCCTGACGTACGGCTGGCCATAGGTCTTTGTTTCCGAGCCGGGCGGCGGGTTGGCTGCGCTGGAAGCCGGCCGGCCGCCGTCGTGCTTCACAGCCTCCTGGCCGGCACCCTCGCCATCCACGGGAAGCTTGATCTTTGGTTCCGGTGATGACTGGACCAAGGCGGGGCTCTTGGAACCGACACTGGCCAACGACAGCTTGCCGCCCACCTGCCGGCTGACCTGCCGGGCCGCAAACCCGCTGGTGCGCGTCAGGACATGCCCACCGCCGGCAACCTGGGCGGCAGCGGCCAGTTCACCGCCGGCAAAGCTGACCAGGCGCAGGGCCATCAGAGGTGCAGCACAGGCGAGCGCCATGCCGACAGCACCGGAGGCCAGGCCAGCGAACGAGGTGGAATTGGCAAACAGCTTGACGGCAACTGCCAGAACCGTGGCGGCAAGCGGTTTGGCAATGAGAAGCGCGACGACGGTCTCGCACCAGCGTCGCGTCCACGACTTGGTGCGTTCCCATGGCATCAACATGATGGCCACCGGCGCCGTCGAGGCCAGGATCAGGAGTGCAAACGACCGGAAAATCATGGAACACATCAAGATGAAGGACATGACCCACACGAGCGCCACGGCAGCTACGGTGACAATGACGGGGCCCGCGAGGCCGGCATCGCCGGGACTCACCATGGAGACCAGGTCCCACTGGTGTCCGGATCCGGCCGGCGCCTTCTGAAATCCGAAGAGTCGCATGAAGACGACGTAAGGGTCCGAGCCGAGTGTAGCCAGCATGGCGGTTGATGCAGAGTCCGTAAACTGCGTCAGCTTCTGCATCAGGCTGACGGCGCCGAAGACCACGGGGACGGCGATCCCGCCCGCAATGAGGGCGCGACCGATGCGGCGTGGCTGCTGGCTGACCATGCCACCAAGGAGTTGGAGGATCATGGCGACAACTAGCGGTGTCATCATGACGACGATCCACCAGTTGGTCATCCCGCTGACGGCTGTCCAGTCTGACGGGCCGATGTCAGACACGCCAAAGGCACCGGAGATGAAGGACCACATCCAGGAAGCCATGTTGGCCAGGATGCTGGCGAACATGTCGGTGATGGTCTGGGTAGCGGCGTCCTGGGTTTGGGAGATGAGACCGCATCCGGGCGGCCACCAGCCATTGGCGGCACACTTGACCGTTGGCAGCATTGCTGAGGCCTAAAAGCCGAGGTGGAATGCTGTCTGCGACCACAGGATGTAGCCGTTGATCCCGCCGAGGATGGCCGCGACGGGGCCCGTCCACAGCAGGATCATTCCGCCGCCCGAAGCGAGCCGCGAAGACTGGCTCAACTTGCCGGCCAGGAGCATCGCCGCGCCCAAGATGGCGACTATGGCAATGATGATGAAGGCGCCGACCAGAATGCCGCCGCCAATCTCCTTCAGCGACTCGAGGAAGGGAAAGCTTGCATTGGGTGTGATGCCGGGATCGACCGGCGCAGCCAGGAACATGGTGAACTCCTATCAAGGACTCCCCACGTCTGCGGGGAGCATTCACTTGTTCATGGTTGCGGGAGGGCTAAACAACGTGAGGAGACGTATTCTCGCCGTACCAAGGATCTGCCAGCGGGAGTTCCACAAACGACTTCCAAGACTTCCGGGTGCTCGAGCTCAAGTCATGGAATGGGGAGAGTGAGCAACATGCCCGTGCTGGTCTGTGGCCGCACAGTCACCGTCCGCGCACATAATGGTCACGTATTCCTTGGAACTCTCCAGCTTCACTGGTGGACCTTGCGCACAGCGAGCCTAAGTCTTCCTGTTCGAGGACCTGTCAAGCTACCGGGCCAGAGCAGGATAAGGATAGGCCTCCGCTGGGTGTTGTTCATACATTGACTCAATGAGTGGCTGCCCGTCCGCGACAAAGTGTTTCCCCTTGGCATAGACGTCCACGATCTGCAGTGTGCCGTCCAGGACTAGCAGGTCGGCGTCGCTCCCAGGCTGTATGCGGCCCTTGTAGGCCAGCTGCAACACGCGTGCCGGGTTGCTGGTGACCAGCGGCAGAACGTCGTCCAGTTTCATGCCAAAGTCACTGACCAGCTCCACCGTGGCGCCCCAAAGGCTGCCCAGGTTCTTCACATACGGGCCCCGCGATCCGTCGGGACGGAGTCGAGGAACATTTGCATTGCCGTCCGTGCTCATCGTCAACATGGAGGGGTCTACACCCGCCTGCAGGAGCCGCGGCAGTGCCTCCTGGACACCAATGGCATCCATGACGCCGGCGCGAGGATCCAGCAGAGGGTTCAGGTCCACCGCGCAGCCGGCCTTTGCCAGTTCCACGGACGCGGCCATGGTGTGCTCCGTGTAGTTACCGTGCGTGGCCTGGAACCTATCGGGCGCGGCCTGGCTTTTCTTGATCGCAAACAAGAGCTGGGCCGCCGGATCTTCCGTCTCACCGAGGTGTGCATGGAGCAAGCAAGCTTTGCTGGTGGTCCGGGCCGACCATTCCAGTTCGGAAGCCAAATCGATCAACTCGTCATTGCTGTAGCGGCTGGCGGCTCCTTGACCGAGAAACACCTTCACACCAATCAGCTTTTCAATCAGGAACAGGTCCTTGCGAATCGAGTCGGTGAGCGTCTGGTACGGCCGGCGGCCACCACCGAGGAAGGCGAACGCCGTCAAGCCGTCGGATTCCAAGGCGTACACCTTGGCCAGGACTGATTCCATGTTCTTGGTGAGCATGTCCATGCCGGGAGCGGCCACGGAGGTGGTAATGCCTGCCATGGCCAGCTCTCCCGTCCACAGCTCCGGGGCGCGGGAGGCGTACCCCTGCAGCCCGCATCCGCCCACCTGGTGCAAATGCCCGTCAACGAGGCCTGGAACCAGGGTTTTGCCGGTCAAGTCGACGACGGCGGCCCCCGGGATGCCCTCAACATTCAGCTCCGCGCCGACGGCCAAGATTGACCCGCCTCCCACAAGGACATCGGTCACCCCCAGCTTTTGCGGGTCGAAGACTGTGGCGTTGTGCAGAAGCGTGAGGGGGGACATTGGCGATACCTCCATGGGTTGGCGGATGTTGGGTTGGACGAGTAGAGCGGAGCGGACTGGAAAGGCTGGCGACACGCGGCCTTTCTGCCGGGCGCCGTTAGAGTTGGATGCCTTGTTGTTCGGCGCGTTCCCAAAGCCGGCCCACGGCCTCGACCCCTGCAGAGATGACAGTTGCCTCGTCCATCCCTACCGGCTTTCGTCCCTTGAGCAGCACCTGACCGTCCACCATGACGGTAGTGACGTCGGGGGCGGAGGTGTACCAGATGAGGTTCTTGATGGGATCCCGCACGGGTTGCAGTCCTGCGCGGCCCAGGTCAACGATCGTCAGGTCCGCCCGTGCGCCAACTTCAATCCGTCCCAGGTCGGACCTGCCCAGTGCGGCCGCCCCGTCCTCGGTTCCGGCCTTCAGCAATTGCGCTGCGCTTGCCACATGGGATTGTTGAAGCTTCAGTTTGGACACAAATCCGGCCGACCGCATTTCCTCGATGAAGTCAAAACCATAGCCGTCGGTGCCTATGCCGGTGCGTATGCCGTGGTCGGCGAAGCGTTGATAGGGGGCGCTGTAGCCTCCGCGGGCGAATGTCAGCGGACAGCTGGCCACGGATGTTCCCGTGTCCCGGAGTATCCCAAGATCTGCATCGCTCGCGTATACGCAGTGGGAGGCGATAACGTCCGGCCCGGTAATGCCGTGGGCGTGCAGGTATTCGATCGGGGTCAGTCCGTAGCGGTCCTGTATGGTGGCGACCTCGGGTTGGCTTTGGGCGGCATGGATGGTGACCAGGGTGTCAAGCTCGTTGGCTGTCCTGCGGACGGTTTCCAGCAGCTCAGGGGTACAGGTGTCCGTCCCATGCGGCCCGAGGACAATCCTTATCCGGCCTGACGGTCCCTCGTCATATTCGTCAAAGATCTCACGGAAAACGGCCATCTGCTCGCGTTCATCTGCCTGTCCGTAAGTGGGAAGGCCCTGGGAGTTGACGCCGGTTGGTGGGGTTGAGAGCACATAGGGAGCACCATAGGCGCGCAACCCCATTTCCTGGGCAACGGCCAGGAAACCGCGGTGGGCTGGCCGCCACATGTCCAACATGGTGGTGGTGCCGCTCTTGAGCATGTCGAGCAGGGCGAGCCGGTATATCGCCCGGATGTCCTCTTCCGATGTCCCATGCGTGGAAAGGTCACCCAGGGGCATGAGCAATTTGTAGATCAGGCTTCCCGCGCTGGCAGTGCGGTCGTAGTCATCGGTGATGCCCTTCAACGTGGGGCCGTTGAGGGCATGGTTGTGCAGGTTGACGAAGCCCGGGATGAGAACACCTTCCTCGACGGTGATGAACTCGTCCGCGCGCGTCACCTCCTCACGCGTGACGGCCACGATCGTGTTGCCTTCCACGATGACGGTCGCATCGCGGATGACTTCCTGGTGGACGGCTCCGGGGACGACGGTATATCGGGTGCGGATGGCGGTGCGTCCGGGTTCCATGATGCCTGCTTCCTCATTCCGGCCCCTTGCCTGGGCCGATCGTGGCCAAGTACGGGGCCAATTCGTCGCTGATGTTTATGTTCGGTCGGTCGCCATCTCTGGGAAATGCGGCGACGGTGTGGCGGGAAGTTCCCGGACAAACCGCTTGATGGCTTCTGCCGTGGCAATCCCGACGTGTTCTCGGACCAACTCGTCGAATTTGGCTTCAACTTCTGCCGTGGACAGGGCCAGCGGGGCGCTTCCCCTGGCTGTCGTGTGCCGGTTGGAAAAGGTTCCGGCGGTTGTCCGCAGGCGCACCAGTGGTTCCGCGGCGGGGTCGTCGTCATTGACGACAACGGTGGTGCGCTGCAGCCAGGCGGTTGTCGCTGGTGTGGCGAACAGATCAAAGTCGGCGGGTGTGAGGGCCCTGCCCTGCAAGAGCAGGGCAAGGCAGACCGGCAAACTCATGCGTGCGGCACTGACCGTGGCCGGGCGATCCGGACAGATCATGGGCAGCAGGAACGAGGTCACCTCCACTTCGAGGCCGGTAATGTCGTCTGGGCGTAGGCACCCGTCCTCCAGTAACTCGAGCACAGCGTCGATGGCCGAATGTGTGCTGCGGCAGGACGCGTAGGGCTTGATGGCCGAGTGTGAGAAGTGCCAGGTGGTGCCGAGTCCCCGGGTGAGTTCGCCGGGACTTGCCGTGGCGTTGCCGTGGGTTTGAAACAGTCCGCCCCATACGGGCTCGAAAATGTTCAGTGGTCCGCTGGCGCCAGCGGCGGCCAGGCGGGCTGCGTCGATGCCGTTGGCGGCGGCGTTGCCGGGGTGGAGTTGTTTCGTTATGGCACCGTCGCGGGCGAAGGCCCATCCCCCGGCACTTGAACTGGCTGCAATAGCGAGGGCGGACGCCGCCTGGCCGGCATCCAGTCCAAGCATGACGGCGGCAGCGGCGGCAGCGGCAAATACGCCGCAGGTTGCGGTCGAATGCCAACCGGAGTCGTTGTGGGCGTTGTAGCCGCCCAGGGACAGCTGGACGCGGCGGCCCACCTCGTACCCGGCAACGAGTGCTGTGAGCATCCGGGACCCGCCGACGCCGGTTTGCGCGTCCTGCAGCGCCATCACCACGGGGACCACCACGGCCCCTGAATGGTCGCAGCCTTCCGTATCGTCAATTTCGAGGGCGTGGGCGGATATGGCATTGATCCGTGCAGCATCGCGCAGTTCGCGCGGCATGCCGGCGGTAAGCAGGCGCACCTGCCCGAGCGTCGCGAAGACTTGCTCCGCTATTCGCACGGGTTCGCTGTTGCGCCCGGCGATCGCGGCGCCGAGGGTGTCGAGCAGGTGGTCTTGGGCCTTGGCCTGCAGGGTGCCCGGTATGTCTTCCCAGGCGAGCCCGGCGCACCAGTCCGCCAATATTTCAACGGCAGTCATGGAATGGCCTTGGCGACTGCCGGTGCGGAGGCGGCCACACCTGCGCTGAGCCTGGTGAACAGGGAGTACGGGTGGTTGTCCTCCGGGTGTGGCTGCGCTGACGCGAAGTGGCTGTGCAGTTCACCGCAGCTTGCAATCCAGGCGGTGCCGGATTGCTGAATTTCAGTCAGGAATTGGCGGAGCAGTTCTGCCCGGCCGGGGGTTCCCATGATTTCCGCGTTGAGCCGGAGCAGGAAGAGCGTCCCCCACCGGTTTGCCGCTTCAAACTCGATGCGCCAGTTCTCGCGGACTGTTTGGTGGCTTGCTATGCGTGACTGGCCGGGTGGGAAGGGCGGATCCAAATTGAATCCGAGGTATTGCAGGTCTTCCAGCTCATAGCGGAAGGGAATTTCCAGCACCCCCGTCTCCGCGAGCCAGAATGGCCGGTCGTCGCAGGGAAGGGAGGAGGACCATAGGAACCCTTCGTCCGCCATGGATTCAACAAACCCGGGACCCCACTCCCCGGCCGGTGTCCTGAAGCCGGTGACGGGCGTGCCCAATACTTCCTCGAGCATGGCGCGCCCGGAGAGGATTTCCTCCACCTGCCCGGGGGCGTCAAGCGTGTCAAAGTCGAGGTGTTCGGTTCCGTGGCAAGCCACTTCGTGCCCGGTGGCCGCGATGTGGCGCACGAGCTCCGAGTAGGTTGTTGCGATTGCGCCGGGAACAAACCAGGTGGCCCTGATGTCCAGGTCCTCCAGGACAGCGAGGAGCCTCTGGGCGCCATGGTCGGGCCCGTACAGGCCCACGGAACGGGATTTGAGCCGGTCCCGATATTCCGGGTCGAGTGCCAGGAACGGGAGGTCCCCGTCGATGTCGATGGTGACGGCGACGGCGCACCGGGCATTGTGGGGCCAGTTCATGCAGGATTCCTTTCAGACCAGTGCCGGGCGATGGCGTCGCACGTTTCAAAGCGGATGCCCGGGTTCTCCACCAGCTCGCCGATAAACTTCTCGAGCAGCAGCGCCCGTCCCGGCGTCCCGATGACCTTGGGGTGCCAAATCGTGGCCACCGTTAGTCCTTCGGGAACGGCCGCCAGGATTTCCTCGCCCCAGGACTCGAATACGGGGGTGTAGGCGGCCACCCTGTCCAGTCCTGCCGGGAAATTCGGGGCCCGGTGGTAAGCGAACGCCGTGTAGTCGTCGAAAAGCGACTTGGCTGGAATCTCGATGAGGGAATGGCCGTCGTGGCGGAAGGGCACGTCACCATTGCGCAGGGAGCTGGAGTAGCTGAACCCGCATTCGGCCAGCAGTGAGGCGGTCTGCGGGTGCCAGTCGCCCGAGGGCGCCCGGAATCCCGTGGCCCGAACTCCCACAGTGTCCTCGAAGATATTCTGGCTTCTATTCAGGATGCTCCGCTGCTCCTCGGCCGAAAGCCTGAAGAAGACTTCGTGCTTGTATCCGTGGTTGCCGATTTCGTGTCCCTCTGCCACGATGCGTCGGCAAAGGCCGGGCCAGTGTTCCACCACCCATGCCGGGGTGAAAAACGTGGCCTTCACGCCGTGGGCGGCCAGCATGTCCAGGATCCGGGGCACGGCCCGGTGTGGCCCGTAGGCGCCCAGGCCGAAGTAGCCGGGTTTGTTCCAGATGGAACCGCTAAGCATGGCGTCCCCGGTGGGACCGTCAAGGTCGAAAGCGAGGGCCAGCGTGGCTTGTTGAAGCACGCCGGCCCCCGGCTTGTCGGTTGAGGCTTTGAGGTCCACGGAGCTACTTGACACCATTGATGGCGGGGGCCATCAGGCCGTAGCCCACATTGTATTTGTCGAGGATTTTCTTGGTGGTCCCGTCGGTGTTCATGGCAGCAAAGGCGTCCCGCACCTTGTCCGCCAGAGCGGTGTTGCCCTTCTTTACGGCAGCACCAAAGGGGGTGTTGGTCAAGTCGGGCAGGACCATATCGTACTTGCCTGGATCCTGCTGGGCAAAGTAGACAAGGTTTTCTGCTCCTTGGATGGCCAGGGTGGCACGACCCTGGTCGAGCTGCAGGCGGGCGGCAGCACCAGAATCCGTGGGGATGATGTTGACGGCGGGGAGCCCGGCAGATTCGCAGGTGTCTTTGCTGAATTGCTGCAGCTTGGGGAAGTAGTCGGTCGCCGAGCTGACGGCCACGGCTTGGCCGCAGGCGTCTGTTGCCTTGGTGTACTTGGCCTTGTTCGCAGCCAGTGTGTAGAAGCGGCCCACGGACTTGAAGTAGTCCACGAAGTCGACCGTTTTCTGGCGGGCCACGGTGTCTGACATGCCGGAGAAGGTGATGTCCACCCGTTCCGTCTTGACGGAGTTGACCAGTTGGTCGAACTTCTGCTGGGTGAATTCCACTTTTAGGTTCAGCCGTTTGGCGATTTCATTGACCAGGTCGACGTCGGCCCCGGTGAGCTGGTTGGTTTTGGGGTCCAGGTATTCCATCGGAGGGAAGTCCGGGGACAGGCCCACGGTCAGGACTCCGGACTTGATGGTGGACAGTCCTGCGCTGCTGGTGCTGGAAGTGGCGGCACCCCCGCAGCCGGCCAGCATGAAGATGGCGGAGGCGGTGGCGGCGACCTTGATAAATGTCGATTTCATAATGTATTCCTCAGGGTTGATTACGAGAGAACTCGGGAAAGGAAGGCTTTGGTACGTTCGTGTGATGGTGTGTCGAGGACTTCTGCGGGCGTGCCTTGTTCGACGATGACGCCGTCGTCAACGAAGATCACGCGGTCGGCCACTTCGCGGGCAAAGCCGATTTCATGCGTGACCACGATCATGGTGAGGCCCCCCGTGGCAAGGTCCTTCATGACCTCCAGGACGTCACCCACCAGTTCGGGGTCGAGGGCGGATGTGGGTTCGTCAAACAACACCAGCTTTGGTTCCATGGCCAGGGCCCTGGCAATCGCCACCCGCTGTTGCTGCCCACCGGAAAGTTGGCGGGGATAGGCGCCGGCGCGGTTCGCCAGGCCTACCTTCTCCAGCAGGTCCATGGCTGTGGCTTTCGCCGGCCCGGCAGCAATGTGCTTGACGAGGCGGGGGGCATGGGTGATGTTTTCCAGGACTGTCATGTGCGGGAAGAGGTTGAACTTTTGGAAGACCATGCCGATGTCCTGGCGCTGGCGCGCGATTTCCGACTCCCGGACCTGCTGCAGGACGGCGGCATCAGGCGTGCGCCTGTGGCCGATGATCTCGTCCCCTACAAAGATGAGGCCGGCGGTGGGCTCTTCGATGAAGTTGATGCATCGCAGGAGTGTGCTCTTCCCTGAACCGGAGGGGCCAAGGATGCAAACCACCTCCCCGCTGTGCACTTCCATGGACACACCCTTGAGCACTTCTTGGGGGCCGAAACTCTTGTGCAGCCCTTCGACCCGGACCAGTGGTTGGGTGTTCATGCCAAGCTCCTTCGGGTGGTGAAGAACCAAACAATCTTCTGCCAGGGGGTCAGCGGCAGGGCCTTGCTGGAGCCGCCCTTCGCGAAGCGGCGTTCAATGTAGTACTGGATGATGGAAAGGATGGAAACGGCGATGAGGTACCAGATGGCCGAGACCAGGAGCAGTTCCATGATCATGTTGTTTACCAGGTAGATGTGTTGGGACTCATTGAGGACTTCCGAGGCGCCGATGGCCGAGGCCAGAGAGGTGGTCTTGAGCATCCCAATCGTCTCGTTGCCGATCGGGGGAAGGATCACCCGCATCGCCTGGGGCAGGATCACCGTACGCATCAAGGCACCACTCGGGAGGCCGAGGGCCTTGGCGGCTTCTCCCTGTCCTTCGTCGACGGAGAGAATTCCGGCCCTAACGACCTCGGAGGTGTAGGCGCCCTGGTTCAGGCCAAGGCCGAGGATGGCAGCCACAAAGGGGGTGACCAGGTCCACCGTCCGTCCGCTAAATACTCCCGGTATCCCCACGTGGGGAAAGATCAAGGCGATGTTGAACCACAACAGGAGCTGCAGGTAGACAGGTGTCCCACGGAAAATCCACACATACAGCCAGGCGATGCCGCTCACGACAGGGTTGGAGGAGAGGCGCATGACCGCCACCAGCACCCCCAGGAGGATGCCGATCACCATGGCAACAACGGTCAGCACGATCGTCACCATGAAGCCCGTGAGAATCGTGTGGTAGGTGAAGTACTGGCCAACAACCGACCAGTCAATTTCGGCCCGGGCAAAGGAAACCACGATGGAGGCCAGAAGGGCAACCGTGACGATGCCGGCAGCCAGGCGCCCCCAATGCCGCACGGGGATGACCCGATAGCCCGGCTTGGCGGCATCTGTAGTCATGTTGTCCACTGTTGCTGCACTGTCCCTAGTCATCTGGTCCGCCAAAGAGTCCCAGTGCCTCGGACAGCTTCGCCTCAACTTGTCTGCGCTGCACGTCAATGTTTGACGGCGATGTCCCGCCGGGTCCGTTTCGTCGTGCCAGGGCGGATTCAACTGTCAGCCGGGCCAGGGCGTCGCTGCTGATGCGGGCGTCGATCTCCCGTGCGGCCTGCAAGGTCAGCTGCCCTAAAGTGATGCTGTTCATTTCACAGTGCTTCACCACCTGGCCCGTGACGTCATGAGCCTCGCTGAAGGGGACGCCCTGCTCGGCGAGCCAGTCGGCAAGTTCCGTTGCTAGGGTGAATCCCACCGTCGCCTGGCGTTCCATGGCCTCGGCGTTGATCTTGAACGTCCTGACCATTCCGGCTACGGCAGGCAGGACAAGGGCCAGGGTGTCGGCGCTGTCAAAAGCAAACCGCTTGTCTTCGCTCAGGTCCCGGTTATAGGCGAAGGGCAGGCCCTTGAGCACGCCGAGCATGCCGGCAAGGTTGGCGTTGAGCCGTGACGCCTTGCCGCGGGCCAGTTCGGCAATGTCGGGGTTTTTCTTCTGCGGCATGATGGATGACCCGGTGGAAAATGCGTCGTCGAGCTTTATCCACCCAAACTGGATGGTGGACCACAGGCAGAATTCCTCGCACAGGCGGGAAATGTCGGTGGCCAGCATCGCGGTTGCGAAGAGGAACTCCGCCACATGGTCCCTGCTCGACACGGCATCAATGGAATTCTCGGAAATTCCGGTGAAGCCCTGCTCACGGGCCGCCGCCAGGGGATCCACGCTTAAGGACGATCCCGCGAGTGCGGCGGCGCCCAGCGGGGACAGCGAACTCGACTCCCACGCATGCTGGAGCCGCGTGACGTCACGGGTGAGTGCGAACGCGTGGGCCATCAGCTGGTGCCCGAAAACAATCGGCTGCGCCGGCTGCAGGTGGGTGAACCCGGGAGCCACCACGTCCTTCGCCTCCACGGCACGTGCCACCAGGACCTCCACCAGGCGCCCGGTGTCATGGGCCACGGACCGTGCGGCGTCCCGAAGGTAAAGGCGAAGCTCATTGGCTGTCTGGTCATTGCGCGACCTGCCTGCCCGCAACTTGCCGCCGAGCGGTCCCAGCCGCTCCACCAAGATCCGCTCAAGGTAGCCGTGAACATCCTCGTCACCTGGCGACGGAACAATGTCACCGTTCAGGTGGTCAGCCACGATTTCATCGAGGGTAGATTCAATCACCTCCCGCTCCCCCGCAGTTAAGAGTCCTTTGCGAACCAGCTCGCCGGCGTGGGCCTTTGAACCGATGGCGTCGTAGGGCACCATGCGGAAATAGTCGCGGGGTGAACGGGAGAGGTCTTCCAGTGCAGGGTCAGTTCTGGACGCGAACCGTCCGCCCCAGAGCTTGCCAGCCGCGTGGCCGCCCGTACTGTCTACTGACGTCGTTGTCATAAATGCACCTCAAACTAGTGGAAAGAATGTCTGACAATGTGGTGAATGTCTGACAATCATCTAACCAAAAGCTGGCGCGGTCAAGGTTTTATCTGACAAAATGGATTTATGACCATCATTCGTCCCGAGAAGCGTCCACCGGCGGCTGCCCGGCACCAAAAAAACACGCCGTCATCCGGAGCCCTGACGGCCGACGTCATTGCCGAAGAAGTGCGGAATTCAATCGTCAGCGGCGAGATACCGCTGGGCACAGCCATGACGGAGAAGTCGATGGTCGCCCAGTACGGCGTGTCCCGTGCTACCGTTCGCGAGGTCATGCAGTACCTCATCGCCGAGGGTTACCTGGCGCGGCGGCCTTACCACAGCGCCTATGTCCGGGCGTTTTCGTCCAAGGAAATCCGTGACCTCCTGGAAGCCCGCGAACTTCTGGAAGTCCACGCCGGCCTCCAATCCATCAACGCCGATGCAAACGCCAAGGCACGCCTCCGCCGCGCCCTCACCGACTACCTGACGTCTTTCGATGAAGAAGACCTGGCAGAAAGCTCACGCCGGCATCGCGACCTGCACGTTGCCTTGGTCGGAATGACCGGCAATGACCGCCTCATGCGCCAGGAAGAGCAGCTTATGATCGACTCCAGCCTGGTCGTGGCCGTGATCGATGCCCGACGGGACGATGTCGACAAGATGAAACGAATGCATACTCAACTGGTGGACGCATTCCTGGACGGCGACCAACAACTTTCAGCCCGTCTTGTCCGCGAGCACCTCGACATGGTCCACCGTGCCGCCTTGGAAGAACTAGACGCCGTCGAACTCGCCAAGGACTAAGGATCGACTAATGCGCCGAATCAATTGCCGGCGTTGTTCCTGATCAAGAGGGCTCCGGAAGCCTAGGCCGCGTGCAGGACCTCTCGAAGGAGCAACGGAGTTCCATTCCGGCTGTTTGCCAGCTTGAGCGTGCCGGGACCAGATTTTTCATTGCGTCCGAGCCGGGCTTGGACTTGCCAGATTTCGATGTCAATCCGTCCCGTCCCTCTCGGCAGCCGGCGAGCCGACTCCCACCACGCGATGCGTTCAATCCAACGAACGGGCTTGGCAATGACTGTTCACGGGTGGCCGTTTATATCCAAACTGTGCGGCGTTCCGGCTTCGCCGCGGAATACCCTTGCTAGTTGATTCATGGTTTCGATGCGGTCACAAGGCTCCGACATTGCCACTCGGAGTCTCATCCTCGGACCTCTGAATCGTGCCGCAGCCCGCCGATCGTCTATGTCCCGGCGCGCAAAAGTGCAAAGTACCGGGTCCCAACATTCCACGCCACCGGATGCAACAAGGTCCCAACCGTTGGATTCAATGCACTGAACATCATGCCGTTGCCGGCGTATATCCCGACGTGGCCCCAGTGGTTGGGTCCGTCCGGATTCTGGACGACCAGGTCGCCCGGCTGAGGCACTGACGTTGGATGCCCACCGGTCCACTGCTCCGTCCGAGGCAGCGGTATCCCCGCCTGTCCGTAGACCCATTGGACGTAACCGGAGCAGTCCCACGCCTTGAACGCTGTTCCGCCCCAGACATAGCTCCCGCCAATGCCTTCCTCGGCGTAATGGATGATGTCGCGCCGCAGCTTGCTGAGGTTGGCAGGAAGCTGCGGATCCTGGACGGAGCCAACGGCTGAAGGACATTTCGCCACATGAGTCCCGGATTTGAGTGCCGCGACTATGGCATGGGCTTCCCCGTCCCATTGCGCATACAGTTCCGGAAACGCCGATTCCTGAACACTCTGCACCGCAGCGCCTTTCGGCATGGACGCCCAGCCAGGGATGTCGAGCAGGCCGCGCGGGGATCCATGGTTTGGCCCGGTCGGCCCGCCGAAGAACGCCTCGGCGTCATACAAAGGGTTCATCAGGTCAGTCACGGTCCCCCACCCGGCCGAGGGTCGCTGCTGGGCCGTCCCAAGTGAGTCATGGTCGGAGCCGACTCCGTCGTGGGCGAAGGCCAGGGAGCTCGCGACAGACGAATTTGCGAGTACCCGGAGCCCCGATTCCTGCAGCGACATCATGATGGCGATCTCCAGGCCACTGTCAGGAACTCCCAGTGACTTGCCAACGGCGATGTAGGCCCGTGCCACGGCAAGCTGTCCCGCGGAGAGAACGATGGGAGGTCCGGAACCCAACGGGATCGACAGTCCGTTGCCCGACTGAGCTGGCGTGTCGGCGACTGTCGAGACTGTGGTGAGGCACGCCGTCGTACTTCCCTGTGCGGCCGTCGTCGTCATAAGGGCCAAGCCGCCACACATGGCCATAATGAGGACGGGGACCAAGAGTCCAACGGCGCCGGTCACGAGCCGAATAAGAGCGCGCCGTTTCGCTACCGTCAACAGAACTGCCGGCACAGCCATCAGTACACGATCCTGCCCGCTGAGGCGTAGAAGCCCACCATCACGCAGCGGTCGGCGGGCGCGTTGGCGGCGGGAGGACAGTTGACCATGACGCTAACGGGTGTCGTGTACGTGTTCGTGCCACCCTTCTGGTGTTCAGCCACCTTGAGTGTGAACGTGCATACGTGGAGCCCCTGCCATGGGGGCGGGTTCTGCTGGAATTGGGCCAGCTGGGCATCGCAGGCGGCCGTAGAGATAGCAGCGGTCCGGTAGGCGTCCATGCCTTCCAGCGATGCGAACGATGCCGCGGTGACACCGGTAGCCTGGAATTCCTGGGCCAAAACGGTTAGTGGATTGGACCCGTCGGGCAGCACGTCCCACCATGACCGCAGACGCTCGTAAACCTGCGAATATGTCGAAGACCGCGCGTCCCAGGTGTAAATCGCCTGCGCCGCAGCAGCAGCCAGCATCCGGTAGTTCTTGGTCATTGGTTCGTCCGGCGCCATGACTGGTTCAGTACGCGACGGCGGTGGTACGACGGCGGGCACCTCCCCGGCAGGCGGCCTCACCACGGTGGGGCTGGGCTTGGGCGCCGACGCCGAAGGGCTTGGAAGTGGCGGCCGAGCGGCGAGAACGACTGCCACAAAGACGACGACAGCTGCAGCAAGCACCAGAGCCAATAAGGCCCGTCGGCGCCCCGCCAAGCGGCGAATCAGATCAACCATTACGGACATGAAAACCCCCTCAACTATTCATGGTTCTCGGGAGGTTCTACAACGTGAGCGCCCTTCCATCGAGGGCCAGGGCATCACACTCAGCCGAAGGTCGGATATCGGTTAGCGTCGCGTTGCCGGCCGCCGCGTGTTCGAGGATTTCGAGGGCAGCGAAGTACATCCGCCGGGCATGGCCAATCTTGGATTCAAGATACCGCCAGCTAGTGGCGGTTTCGGCAGCCAAGTCCGTGAGACGGGCGGCCCGTTCAGCGCCCTGGACACCAGTCAGGACCAACCGTTCGGCAACGATCTGCAGCAGCGGGCTCGGAAGGCAGGAGACGGCGGTGGCGATGGTGGTGGGTTCGTCGCACAAGGTTGCCGGTTCCACATCCAATGCCGCCCTCACGGTGAAGGCCATCTGCCGCACGATTGATACGGCGTCCCAGCGCTTGCGCTCTTCCCACCCCGGGTGATGGGCCTCAGTGCGCGGCCGCGGCGTTGAAAGGCATTCGACCGCCCAGTCCCACTTCTTGGCCGGTACATTTTTGCGGACTGCAGTGATGACCTCCTCGGCCCACTCGTGCCCGGCAACCTGGTCCATGCTCTCGGTTGCCGAGTAGTCAATGGGAGAGAGACTGTCCCCGTCCGGATCAAACATCAGCGGCAGCAGAGGGTGGGCAAGTACATGGCGGATATGGTCAGCGCAAAGGTGAACGGCAATTCCCTGCACCCACCCGCCAAACGTAGTGCCAGGCAAATACCGGTATTGCTGTTTTACAAGCCCCTCCCAGGCGGCGACGCGGATGTCCTGCATGACGTCGTCGACGTCGTCGATCCTGCCCAGGCGCATAAGCCTGGAGCGGACATACTTCTGGGTGTTTTCAACAGCTTGCATCAGCTGGTCGATGGGGATGTCGGGCTCTGGGAGGTGCTCCAAGGATGCATCTGTGGTGAGGCGGATCTTGCTGTCTGGTTCGTTGGACTTGAGGCCCATCTTATTCACCGGATTTCGTGCCTGTGGTGAGTATTCGACGAGCGGCGTCGATTCAAGCGCCGTTGTTGGAGCTTCCATCATGGGACCGTGTCACGCGAGGGAAGCGAGCCGGAATTCCGGGCTCTGAAGCAATCCACCAAGAGTCTTGGGCAACCGCTTCTGCATTTGGATATCTTTCCATTTTTAGAGCTAAGTTAGTTATTGTCAAGGAAGAAGGCTGCACCTGTGGACAACTTTGGGGCAGAATGGTGCCATGCCACACATCACGCAGCCTGAAGACGCAGACTGGTCTCCCGAGATTGAGGCGGCCGTGGCCACTTTTGGAAACCGGGCGCGAAGTGAAATCCTGCGCTATTTGGCCCACCACGGCCCGGCCACCCGCGGGGACATCGTGGCAGCCGTCAGCTCGGAGGCCCCGAGCGTTGCAAAGCACCTCTTGATCCTGGAGGAAACTGGCGTCATCAAGGCCGACGTCGAACCCGGCCTCAGGCGCGGAAGGGCACCACGCTATTCAACAAACAAGGCTCGCATCAGGGAGCTGATGGCGGCTCACCGACGCTATCTTCTTGACCTGTAACGGCTTTGCCGGCCCGGTGCCGTTTAATGTCATCATTGAGGTATTTGGTGATCACTCGCAGTGTCTCCGGCGAAACCTCGCCCAGGGCCCGAGCGGCAAACGACTTCACCTTTGCAGCCCTTAACGCTTTCAGGAATTCCAGGCGCGAGTCTATGACCTCCGGCAATTCCGGACCCCCGTTTCCCAGCAAGTAGTCCGGGTCCACGCCAAAGACTTCACTAATCGCGGTGAGAAGCTGTGGATCGGATACTAGTCGGCCAGAACCGTCCTTCATATAGGACCACCGGGCACGAGAGAGTCCCACGCCGCGGGCGGCCAGTTCCTTTTGTAGCTCGAGGAAGGTGAGCGGGGCGCCCCGTTCTTCCGCAGCAACATCCAGGAGTAGATTGAGGCGGCGTGCAAGGAGCTGCTGAGGCGACGGACCTGACTCCGCCTCGTTTGCGTTCTCTGGCAATTCCGGCTCCCACTGGTGGCAGTTATGGCGCAGACCCGATGCAATGAAAGCGCCCTTACTGACCCCCAGTATTCCGCGCCGCCGACACTGTCGCAATACGACGTTCGATCACATTGTCCACTGCGGTCACCAGCAGCAGCTCGGCACTGACAGTCCCCGCCCACGGCCTGAGACGCGCAGCGCAGACATATGCAGCCAGACCGTCAGGGTCCATCGCTTGGTATGCGTCCAGGTGATAGGCCACCTCAGAGACCACGCCAGCCAGTGCCCTCAGAAATTCAATCTCATCGTCGTCGTTGCGGTGCCAGTACCGCTCAGCCCGCATCAGTTCTGCGGCCTGACGGAATGCTTCAACTTGCGGATGCCCGTGCATGGGAGTCTCCCTCCGCTGTCGCCCTCAACCGGCAGTCGTTGAACGGCCTGCCGGTTCCTTATTTGTTCATGGTTGGCCACACTTCTTCCAACGTGAGCGGATCAGGCGTACATTAATTCATTAGACATGTCCACATCGGTAGCGAAGCTGAGGGCGCAACGAAGGGTGGCTCCAGTCATGTCGAGAATATTATTCACATCCATAAGCGCCAGGCTGCTGCACCTCTTGTCAGCTGCCGGGCCAATGGGTATGCCCGAAATCTGTGCAGCATTGGATCTGAAACCCGGCCGCGTTCGGCACAAGCTTTGGGTGCTTCGCCGGGACGGCTATGTCAGCATCACGGATCCATCGGCAGCGGGAGTGCACCCCTGCTACATGGCGGATCGAAGCCGGGTGGAGCGGGGTCTCTCGGAGCTGTTGGCAGACTTCGGGGCAGAGCCGCCGTAGCTGCGCCGCTGGCCGGATCCGCCAAGTATCGAAATGAGGCGCCCGCACGCCAAAACTGACTTACTATGGAAAACAGCTCCCAAATTCGGTACCGGGCGGCAGTCGCCGGCTGGTAGTTGGTCTCACTTTTGGAGGTGCCCTGTGCATTCAAGCCTTGTTGAGAGCTTGCGCAAGCAGCAATCAGCCTCGCCCGAAGAATGGGAGGGCACGTTCCGGCGGATGGTCCTTTTCGACCTCGCCAAGGACATGGAATTCGGCAACTTCCTCTCCTACTACCGCAATTTCGCGGTCCCCCAGCTGGCCCAAACGCTCGCCAGGAATGGGGAAATCACGGCACGCCCCACAAAGAGGTCGTACGACACCGCCATCGTCATCTACGAAATCATCGCAAGCGGACTGGACAGTCCGCGCGGTCAGGAAATGGTTTCCCTGCTCAACCGCGTGCACAAATACGTGCCCGGCAAACCGGAAGACTTCCGCTACGTGCTACTCACCCTTCTGGTGGTGCCCATCCGCTGGTGTGAGCAGCATGCATGGCGCAAGCCAACCGACACCGAAGTGGACGCCGCGACGCGATTTTTCACGGAACTTGGACGCCGAATGCACATTGTCCAGTTACCCAGTTCCTTCTCCGACGCTGCGGCCATCCTGGATGACTACGAATCCGAGAATGTCGCGCCCAGCCCGGCGGGCCTGGAACTCATGAATGCGACCGTCCAGATCCTGCAGGGGACCCTGCCGACACCTGTGCGACCTTTCACCCGGATCCTGCTCAGTGCCATGTTCGACGACGGCCGCCTCGCCGCTGCTCTCGGCCTGCCGCGCCCGCGCCTTTGGTCCCGTGCGGCACTCAACGGGGCCTTGAAGGCCCGAAACGTTCTCAGACGGTGGCGTCCGCTTTCGCAGGAACCCCGGTTCACGCCGGGCAGGCCCGTCAGCGCCATCTACCCAAATGGCTACAAGCTGGCCGACCTTGGCCCGGTTAACGTCATGACCTCGGCAGATCGGGTCCGGTAATGGATACCCGGCCAGCAAAGCTGCAGGCTCAAATCGCCGAACAAAGCCTTAAGCTGCCGCCCAGATTCACGCTTCAGGCCCTGCAGAGCTATCTCGCCGTCGAACGGGGCACGGCAATCATCGTTGACGAACTGCCGGATCTGCCGGGAACCGATGTTTGCGGGATGTGGATCGGATTGGAAACTCGGGACCTGATTCTTCACGCTACCCCGCGAACGCCCTGGCACGGCCAGCAAATCGTCCTCCACGAGTTTGGGCACATGATTCTCAGGCACGACATCGGTGCGATTCCTGCTGAAGCGAACTTGTCCCTCATCCCCAACATTGATCCGGCCACCATTCGGCATGTGCTGTTCCGAGGCAGCTACTCGGCTGCCGCGGAGCGTGCGGCTGAATTGCTGGCCGACCGCCTATCCCACCGGATTCTCAGCAAATCGACGAAGGCTGTGGCTGAGCACCTGTCCTTCGGCGAAGTCTTTGGCTGATGCAATACCTCCCCGCGGCTATCCTTTGGTCATTGGCGCTCGTCCGCATTCCCCATGCCAAAGACGCCCGGGGCCGGCATGTCTTCTGGGCCGCATTGTTTGCAGCCGTTGCCTGTACCTTGTACGTCCCGGACGTTTACTTCGCCGTTGACACGGTTCTGGGTGGGCGGAACTTGGTGAAACTGGCCACCCTCCTGTCCGTCATGCTCGGCTTCTGGCAATTTCGCAGCGCGATCCTCGTCGCGGTCTCCACCGACCATACAAGCAGCCGACGGCGTCTGTTGGCTGGCCGCTGGGCCGTAGCCGCCGCTGGGACGATCGCCGCCGTCGGCTTTTTGACGAGCAATCCAGGTGCTACCAGCGGAAATCTCCAGGTCGCCTATGCGGACGAACCGGGCATGAAAGCGTTCCTGTTGTCCGGCTCGGCATTCTTGGTATGGTGCGGCCTGGACCTGGCAGTCATGTGCATTCGTTCGTGGAAGCACCTGCACTCCCCCGCATTTCGAATTGGGTTTCTGTTGATCGCCATCGGTTGTGCGGCGTCATGCGCGGCCATCATTGATCGCGTTGCCTATGGTTCGATCAGCCAAGGTGCCCGCCCGTCTACCTCGCTTGCAGCATTCCTTGATTCCGCCTACTGGCCGGCCGAGGCCGTGGCGGTCACCTGCATCGGAATCGGCCTCATCATTCCGGCCGTGCAGAACCCTGCGCGGAGCGTCTTGCAAAACCTCGAGGCACGGGCGCTCCTCCTCCAATTGAGGCCCGCCTGGTTGCGGGCAACGGCAGGCCGGCGCGACATCATCCTCAACCCGTCACCGTTCGGGATGTTGACTCCATTCGCCCCGAACGCCAAGATGCACCTGCACCGTCGGTACATTGAGATCAACGACGGCGTCATGCGATCCGGCCAATCTGGCCTTGTTCTCCCGAGCGAGAGCACCTTGCTCGCACGTGCCGAACAGCTGCTGAGCGGGCACTAGTTGTTGGCCACCAAAGCCTAACTTTCCATACCGATTGGCCAACGCTGAACACCGGCGCTCACGTAGTTTCGGCTCCCCACCACCATGAACAGTCAAAGGAGCTCCGGCTCATGGACTGCTTTGCTCGGAGGAATTGTGGAACGGCTCAGAATCAAGACCCCTGACGATTTCATCAGTCTCATGGGGCACAGTCTCGGATACTGGCCCCAGGAAAGTCTGGTGTGCATGGTGCTGGATGACCGCCGGATCGGCGGCACCCTACGGGTGGACCTGCCATCAACTACGACAGACGAAGCGCGGTACGTCGACCATGTAGTGCGCTACATCCAAACGGACCGGCAAGCGACCGGGGTCGTTTTCGCCCTTTTCACTCACGCGGCATGGAGCCCTGGCGATCCCCGCCCCCATGAAGCGGTCATGGAGCGGCTCACCGGCGAACTCTCTCAGCACGACATCATCCTTCGCGACGGATGGTTGATCGGTGAAAAGTCATTTACAAACTACCTTCGAATGACCAACGACCCCGTCAAGACCTACTCGCTGGACCGCATCACCGGCAGTCAGCTCAACGCCGAGCTCGTATTCCGCGGATCCAGCATTGCCCCGGACCCGGGATTTCACGTACCCGTTCTTGCCCAGCGGGATATCCACGATGAAATCATCAAGCACTGTGGACGGATTGAGGCAATGAGTCCCCCGGTTGCTATCGCAAAGGCACGGACGCTGTGGGGAAGCTTCCTTGAGGGCAACAAAATGCCGTCCGACGACCAGTCGGCCGAATTGTTGGCGTACTTCAAGTTTGTGTCGGTCCGCGATCGGCTGCTTGGCGACGTCCCAGGGCTCAATGAAAACTTGCGTGACCTGCTGTTGGCTCAGACCATCCAGGCTCCGCATTGGGCCCGCGTAGACCGCGCGACCGACCTTCTGCTCCACCTGTACAGCCGGGCCGACCAGGCAGATGCAGCACCAATACTTACCAGCTTGGGAGTCATCCAATGGTGGGAGGGCCGTGGAAGCCGAGCACACGAATGTTTTCAACGCGCCATCGAGGCTGACCCTAGCTACCGGCTGGCACAGCTGACCGACCAAATGGTCAAGTCCGGAATCCTTGCCCCCTGGGCGACGGACCGCAATGCGTCTTACCAGCCGCCCATGAACCGTGGACCGAATATCGAGGGCCTGGGAATGGCCTGAGCCGTCAAGGTCCATAGATATCCGGCCCGAAACGTGAACACGTTGAAGTGATCAAAACACAAAATAGGAGATTCCGATGACGCAGCAACTTAACACGGCCGCTTCGGCAACCAGCACGACTGGCAACGTCGAGGAATGGCTGACGCCCAAAGAGATCTGCCGTGAGCTGCAGATCCCGGAACAGACGTTCTACCAGTGGCGCGTCAAGCACCTGGGTCCGAAGGCCCACCGAATTGGCAGGCACCTGCGCATCAGCCGTACGGACCTCAACGCCTGGCTGGCGACAACCGAGGACGACTTTGGTTAGGCAGCGGCTGGCATTGGGGACCTGGGGGCAGATAACGCGCTATCAACTCAAGCCCAAGACTTGGCGCGCACGTGCCAAGTTCCGCTCCTTCGACGGCGTGGTCCGCCGGTACGAAGCATGGGGCCCTTCTGGCCCGAAGGCAGAGGCTGCGCTGGTCCACAAGCTCACTCAACTTGTGCCGGTCAATGAAGAAGAAATCAGCCCTGACATGCAATTGCGGGAACTATCCAAGGTCTGGTGGGCAGAGTTTGAGGACCTAGGACGCGCCGCCAATACCAGCAGGAGGTATCGCGAAATCATCAACACATACATCCTGCCGGGAGTAGGTGACCTCACCATCAGGGAAGCCACCGTGAACTCACTGGACAGGTTCCTCAAGACGGTTCGCACCAAGAACGGCAATTCAACGGCCAAGATGTGCAAGACCATCCTGTCCGGCATGTTGAGCCTTGCCACACGCCACGGCGCCGTAAGCGCGAATCCACTCCGAGAAGTAGCTCGGATTCCCATCGCCACCAAAGAAGTCAGAGCCCTCACCTTGGATGAAGCGGTGGAGCTTCGCAAGGGTGTCTACGATTGGCAGCAGCCCACCGGAGGTCCCAACGGACTCCACGAAAAGGACGTCTTGGACGTTGTGGACATCATGCTGGCCACGGGAGTGCGTATAGGCGAGGCGTTGGCGATCAGATGGGTCGACGTCGACCTCGATGCCGACAAGCCAACGGTGGCCGTCAACGGGACCATCATCAATCTTCGCGGGAAGAACGGGTTGATCATTCAAGACCATCCGAAGAGCGCCAATTCCAGGCAGCGGTACTTCCTGCCGCTCTTCGCCGTCGAGATGCTGCGCCGACGCCAGGCCGACACGGCTCGAACGAATAAGTTGGGTCTGGTCTTTGCCTCCAGTGTCGGGACGATTCGTGATCCCAACGGCTTCCGGAAGCAATGGCGCGACGCCCGGACGGCCATCGGCTTTGAATGGGTGACGCCGCATACGTTCCGGAAATCAGTTGGGACCATTCTGGCCAACACCCAAGGCATGGCAGCTGCAACGGCGCAGCTCGGCCACTCAAGTGAGAAAATCACCAGCAAGCACTACGTCCAGAAGACGCACCAAGCGCCAGACAACACCGAGGTGCTGCAGGCGTTCGGCCGGTCCCTACCTGAATAGTCGGATGGCGTCGGATTTACTGACATTCGGCCAATCTACATAAATCTGTGGAAAACGGAAGGAGAACATGGCCATGCCAAAGATCGTGCACCCAATAGGGCCAGGCTGGACGGCCGATGTAGACGCTGCGATGCAGCTGTTCGGCAACCGAGGCCAGAATGAAATCATTCGGTACCTGAATGGGCATGGGCCTGTTAGACGCGGCGAAATCGTTGAAGCAGTGACCTCCAGCGAGGCGAGCGTTGCCACCCATCTCATCTCCCTCGAAAACTCCGGCGTCATCATCGTGGACACCGTCCGGGGCCGGCGGCACGGCCGCGCGCCACGCTATTCGGTCGACCTTGACCGCGTCAAGGAACTGATAGGGGCACTTATGGAATATCTGCTGAATTGCCAGGCGCCTCCCCCTCGCCAGGATGTGGAGCAGAAGCCTGACCCAGGTAGTCAATAATCTCGTCCAACGTCTCAGGCGATACGTCACCGAGTGTACTTTCCACAAATGACTTCACCCTGGCGGCCCGGAACGCCTTGACCTTCTTGAGCTGCTCGCCTGTCATGGCCGGAGTCTTAACTTCCTCGACACTGAGCAAATAGTCGGGATCCACTCTGAAGTAGTCAGCCAACGCAGTCAGCAAGGCACGGTCCCGAATCAAGACACCCTTGCCATCCTTCATGTAAGCCCACCGAGCCCTGGACAGTTTCACCCCGCGGACGGTCATTGCGGCCCAAATGTCTGGATATGACACCGGCCCGCCGCGCGCCACGACAGCGTTGTCAAGCAAGAGGTGGAGCTTTCGAGCGAGTTCGCCTTGAGGTGTGCGCCTAGCCATGTCGCCTGCACCGGGTGATTCCTTGTCTGCCATGTTTCTCCAATCCGATACTTTGAAGTGCTTCCAATATGGTCCGGCCACTTGAACGCTTCAACGAGCCACGAGACGTGAGCCGTTCGTAAACACGCCCCGCATTATCAGCAATGCGTTGCCAATCCCGTGCACTCGAACGTTTCCATTTCTGTCCAGGCTCGGGAACTCCGCTATCCACCAGGGGTGGTCACTGCCGTAGGGAACCCGTCTGCACGTAGCCGGCGTCAGACGAGTCGGCTGCCGTCGTTCTTCCGACATGCCAACGGTCGTCTGTTGTGGCAGCCACGCGTCGAAAACCGTGCGGCTGATGCAAACGTGGCGGCCGATCCTGTGGGCCCTCGGCCCCGCGTGCTTGACGCACCACTGGTAGAAGGTATGCTCGGTCAACGAATGCTCCTATTCAATGTTGGTCTTCCCCCTTCCATGCTGCAAAGACACCGAAACCACATGACTTCTATTGGCTAGAGCAAAAAACGTCGCACCGGCGATGGTCGGCAAACGGGGTGGCGGATCAGCCTAGTTGGTACAGGTGGTCCACGTAGTGGGTGTGTAATCTCGCTACATCGTGGACAGTGAATATCACCCCATTCGTGGACAGCGGGTCTCAGTACTTTGGACTACGTGGACTAGCAGTACCAACCGGAGCTATCCGCCAATCGGGGGCACATTGAAATCATTCGACACCGGAATAGACACGGCCCTGTGAGACGCGGCAACATCGTTGAAGCAGTGTCCGCCAGCGAGGCGAGCGTTACCCAGCACTTGATCGCGCTCGAAGACTACGAGGTCATCATCGTGGACACCGTACGGGGCCAGCTGCACGGCCGCACGCCACGCTAGTCAGTGGATCTAGACCGCGCCAAAGAGCTGAAAAGGGCGCTCATGGATGATCTGCTGAATTGCTAGACGCTTCTCCCACACCAAAATGCGGAGGAGAAAAATACCGCTCCGGGCAGCCGAAGAATATGTCTAGAGACTCCGGTTCCATCTCCCCCAAATGCCATGGAAGCAAATGACTTGACCCTGGTGGCCCGAAACGCCTCCACAACCTTGAGCTGCTCCCCGGCAATTAGGTCTTGCTCGTGGAGATTGACGCGACCGTCATCTCCACAGACAACGCGTCGGGCTGACCATGCCCGACCGGCCCAACGTCAACCTGCCACCGGGTCACGGCGTAACAATAGGCAAAAGTGGTGTAACTCTCGCGCTTCTTTGACATTCCCTTCAAACATTGCCTACTGTGTTCTACAACACAATCTACGCGCGTAGACAATGCGCGTAGAACCACTAACTAACGGCCCTTTAAACTTTATGGGCATGTCTCGATGGGGAGAACGATTTGAGCATCCTGGAGTCCATGTGCGGGGTCATGATCTTGGGGTCCGTCAACGTCGACACCTTCATTTATGTTGACGAGTTTCCGGCACCCGGCGAGACCATCCTGGCAATGGGCGGCGACATGGGTCTGGGTGGCAAGGGCGCAAACCAGGCAGTGGCCGCTTCATTGTTGGGAACACCCGTCGAATTCATTGGCCAGGTGGGCCATGACGGTTTCGCCGACTACATCCGCGGACAATTTGATGCCTACGGAATAGATGGACAGACCTTGGCAACGTCAGACTCGTATCCGACGGGTGCCGCCTACATCACGGTCAACAGCGCTGGGGAAAACACCATCTGCGTCGTATCAGGCGCGAACACGGGGATCGAGCCGCAGGATGTTCAAGCCCGTGTGCGGCAGCGCTTCGAAGCGAACCACGAAAATGGCACGATCGCATTGGCCCAAGGCGAAACAGACATCCGCCTCACCGAAACATTCGCCCACGAATGCTCTTCGCGTGGCGCCCGGTTCGTCCTGAACCTGGCACCTTTTGTGGCCCTCTCCCAAGCAACCCTCCATCTGGCCAACCCTTTGATCGTCAACGAAGGTGAAGCCCGGCAGCTGCTCGAGTCAGTCATCGGTGAATATGAAACCCTGACGGGCGTCGAATCCGCCCAAACGGCGGCACAAATTCTGGCAGCGCGGGTCTCGCCATCCGTCATCATCACCCTCGGCGCCGACGGTGCCGTCGCTGCTGAAGGCGACAGCAGCTGGCACCAGCCGGCACCGGTCCCGGAAAAGATTGAGGACACCACGGGCGCTGGAGACGCTTTTGTTGGTGCAGTCGTATCTGTTCTGGCACGTGGGGACTCCCTGCGTGAGGCGGTCCGTTGGGGAGTTGCCGCCGGTTCCATCGCCGTCGAGCGTCGCGGCACGACCAGTTCATACCCCACCTTGGCTCAATTGGAACTTTCACTGCTGTCCCACACCCCTGTGGGTGCCCCGTGACGGGGAAAAAATCGACCCGGGCGACCAGGGAGGATGTTGCCCGGCAAGCGGGCACCTCGGTTGCCGTCGTCAGTTACGTCGTCAACGGCGGCCCGCGGCCGGTCGCCGAGGCAACAAGGGACCGAGTCCTTGCCGCCATCGATTCCGTAGGCTACTCCCCCAACGGAATTGCCAAGGCGCTGGCCTCCGGGGTCAGCGGCGCGTATGGGCTTATCGTCCCGGATATCTCCAACCCGTTCTTTGCCGCCTTGGCCCATGAACTCGAGGAGGCGGTCGCAGCCGAAGGCAAGGTTCTGCTTCTCGGGGATTCTGCCGAGAGCAAGGAACGTGAAGAGACGCTGCTCAAGTTGTTCCTGCAACGGCAGATCGACGGAATCCTCTTCATCGGAGTGGATAGCAAACCCGATGTGCGTGCCGCTCTCAGGGCCGGCGTCCAGCTGGTCATCCTGGACAGGGTGGACAACGACGCCGGCGTTTCCTCAGTCGCGGTCGATAATATTGCCGGCTCTTATGCCGCCACGAACCACTTGATCGGGCACGGATACACGCGAATCGGCATTATTTCGGGCCCAGGCAACCTTTACACGGCCAGGGACCGCAACCTCGGCTGGGAAACGGCCATGGCCCAAGCACAATTGGAAGTGGACCCGCGTTGGCGGCTCGAGGAGAACTTTTCCCGCCACGGGGGACGGGAGGCCGGGCGCAGGCTGTTCTCCCTCCCCCAGCTTCCCGAAGCAGTCTTTGCCTCCAACGAACAACAGGCAGTAGGACTGCTGGCAGCGGCCGCCGAATTCGGCGTTCGTGTCCCCGAAGACCTCGCCATCATGACCTTTGATGGCACGGACGATTCGGAATATGCGACACCCGCGATTTCCACCGTCGTCCAGCCACTGAACGAAATCGCCAGGGTGGCAGTGAACCTGCTCGCCAGGCCACCGGGGCATGAAGTCGTCCAACACGAGTGCGACTTTACGCTCCGCCTCAGGCCGTCCTGCGGACCGCACGCCGGCCAACCAGTGCCGGACCACAATTGACCCGGCACCACGAAAACTTATCAACGCAAAGAATGCCGTTTCTTGCGGCACTCCCATCTAAAAAAGGTAACAAAATGAAAAATCAACGAGGATTTTCCGCCCTGATGCGCAGCTACGGACGCCTGACCATTTTCATGATTCCCATTGGCATCGCCACGAACTTCATTGGCGGGCAGATCGCCATTCTCCTCAAACTTCCCATGTATCTGGACAGCATCGGCACGATCTTGGTCGGTGCCCTGTGCGGCGGACTCCCAGGCGCCCTGGTCGGCCTGATCTCCAACCTCATCAACTCAATCACCTCGCCCACACTGGCACCCTTTGCCACGTTGAGCATCCTCTTCGGCTTCCTGGCCGGCTGGCTCTCCAAGCACGGAGTCTTCAAGAGCCTGTGGAAGACCCTGCTGTCATCTATTCCTTTTGCCTTGATCGGGAGCATCCTGGGAGGCCTCATCACCATCTGGGTCTTCGGCGGCCTCAGCGGCAGCGGCGGCGCCTTGATCGTCGGCGCACTTGTGGCGGCCGGTATGGACATTAACGCGGCCGTCTTCGCCTCCGGTGTCCCCATGGACTTCCTCGACAAAATCCCCACGGTCCTGGTGGTCTTCTTGATTCTCAAGCGGATCCCCACCCGCCTGTTCGTCAAGCTGCCCCTGGGCCACGTCTACCTCAACAAGGACAAGACCGCGTCCAAGAACCCTGCTGTCGCCGTCGTTGACGAAGAAGATGATGAATTGGCGCTGGGATAATGAGCACTCCCATCATTGACGAACTCGACCAGGAGTTCATTGACAGCTTCCGGTCCCCGGCATCGGCAGGCAACCGGATCCGGGACCTGAACCCCATCAGCTTCGCCGTCATCATGGTCGCCTGCGCGGTCGCCGCCGTAACACTGCCGGGGCCCTGGGGCCCAGCGGCCATCTGCCTCATCTACGTTGCCGTCTCGATCGCTGCGGGAGTGTCCAAGGCATTTCTACCGGCCTACGGCAAGCTCTTCGCCGTCGTCGGCCTAATCCTGTTCGTCCTCCGCGCAGCCTTCCTGCCCGGAGAACACGTCCTGCTTCGACTCGGGCCGATCGCCATCAGCGCCGAGGGCATCGCCCAGGGCCTGGACTTCGCGCTCGTGGTCATGGCACTGTGCGGCGCCATGACCTTATTCTTCACGGTCACCCCCATGAAGAATCTCATGCTGGCACTTGAACTGCGGGGTGTGACACCGCGGGCGACCTACGTCATCCTGGCCTCCTTCCAGGCCATCACGGACCTGGGAAAGAACACCAAAGTGGTCATGGACGCCCAGAAGTCTCGGGGTATCGAAACAGAGGGAGGGATGGTGGGCCGCGTCACGGCGTTCGTACCCATCCTTGCCCCGGTCTTTCTGGCGGCCATGAGCCAAACCGAGGAACGCGCCTTGGCCCTTGACGCCAGGGCATTCAACTCCCGGAGCAGGCATTCGTACCTCGTTAGCCTGCAGCCCGTCGGTGCCGCCGAAATTGCGTTGGTGTGCGCAGTAGCCGCTTGTGCCGTCCTTTCAATTGTTGGAGCTGCATTCATATGGAACTAGTGTCACTGCGGAACGTCGGATTTACTTATGCCTATGGCGACAAGCCCGCCCTCAACGACGTCTCCCTCACCATCGAGCCAGGCCTCCTCTACGGAGTGGTTGGCCTCAACGCCAGCGGCAAGAGCACCCTGTGCAGCGTGGTCCGCGGCATCATCCCCCACTTCCACCACGGTGAACTCACGGGGGAAGTAAAAATCAAGGGCAGGGACCTTTTGGAGTGGGACCCGGCTGAACTTTCAAAGTCAATCGGCTATGTTTTTCAGAACCCATTCACCCAGATCAGCGGGGTGAAGGACACTGTCTTTGAAGAAATCGCCCTGGGGCTTGAAAATCTGGGCGTCGATCGGGAAGAGATGATCGATCGCGTCACCACGGTCGTTCGTGAGCTCGGCCTGGAAGCGCTGATCCGCAAGAACCCAAACGAGCTCTCGGGCGGCCAGCGGCAAAAAGTTGCCTTTGCTTCCATCATCGCCATGGACGCTGACTTCATCATCATTGACGAGCCAACATCGCAACTGGACCCGGACGCGTCCGAGGCGGTTTTCGGCATCATCCGAAAGCTCAAGGAACGCGGCAAGTCCATCATTCTCGTCGAGCACAAGATTGACCTAATGGCCGAATACGCCGACCGCATCATCGTCATGAAGGCTGGACGCGTAGTCATGGAGGGCCCGGCCCGGGAAGTGCTGGTTTCCGACGAGCTCTCCCAGGCAGGCGTGCCATATCCCGAAGTCACCGAGTTGGCATTCGCTCTGGCCAACGCAGGCAAACCCTTGCGCTCGGTCCCCATCACCCGCGCCGAAGCCAGGGAACTGGTCTCGGCTCGAATCAAGGAGGCACCCCATGCCCATAGTGCTCTCTGACGCGTCGTTCTCCTACCCCGACGGTTCGCTGGCGGTGGACTCCGTAACCCTGAGAATCAACGACGGCGAACGCATCGCCATCGTCGGCCAAAACGGCGCGGGCAAGACGACAACGGTCAAAATGATGAACGGTTTGCTCAAGCCAAGCAGCGGATCCGTCACGGTCGATGGCCTCGCCACAACGGATCAGACCACGGCAACCACCGCTCGAACCGTCGGCTACGTGTTCCAAAACCCTGACGACCAAATCTTTGGCAGCGACGTTCAGGGAGAACTGGAGTACATGCCTAAGTACCTCAAATGGGATGCCGAAGTGACCGAACAGCGCGTTGGTCGGGCCGCCAAGATGACCGGGATCCGCCGATTCTTGAAGGTCAATCCCAATGACCTGCCGTTCGCCATCAAAAAGTTCGTCGCCATTGGCGCCATCCTCGTGGGGGATTGCAAATACGTGATTCTGGACGAGCCGACGGCCGGCCTCGACGACCGTGGCCTGAAGCTGCTCAATCGCATGATGGACCAGTTAGAGGCCGAAGGCGTTGCCGTCATCGCCATCACCCATGACATGCGCTTCGTCGTCGACTCATTCACCCGCGTCGTGGCCATGGCGAACCGGAAGATCATCGCCGACGGCAGCTGTGAGGAAGTCTTCGGCAACGACGATGTCCTGAGCCGGGCCAAGTTGAAACGGCCGGAAGTCCCCCAGCTGGCGCGCGAGCTCGGCCTCAGCACCACGGCCCTCCACTTGAACGCCGTCGTCGCCCTGATCCGCTAAGCCACAGGTCGGGCACCGGCCCGCCCTGTGGTGACCAGACCGGCGCCGCCGCGTCCGACTACCGCCCCCAATGAAGGGAAATCCATGAAGAATGTCATCCTCGACGTTGACACGGGCAACGACGACGCCGTCGCAATCATGATGGCGGCACTGCACCCAGACATCCGGCTGGTGGGCTGCACTACCGTTGCCGGAAACCTGCCGGTCGAAAACACCACCGACAACACCCTGCGCGTGCTCAGCCACATTGGCCGCGACGATGTTCCGGTCTACCGCGGTTTGGCAAAGCCGTTTGCACCCCACCCGTTCCCCGTCCCGGAAGGCTTCACAAGTTCGGCGACCCCGGTCCACCAGGAACAGCTGGCACTGCCCGAAGCCACAACGCGGGCCCAGACTGCCACCGCCGTCGAATGGCTCGTCGAAACACTGAGGGGTGCTACGCAAAAGGTCACTCTGATACCGGTTGCCCCCCTGACGAATATCGCCGCCGCCATCACCGTAGCCCCCGAGATCATCCACGCCGTGGAAGAAATCGTCATCATGGGCGGCTCGGCCACACACGGCAACGAAACCTCCCAGGCCGAATTCAACATCTACAAGGACCCCGTCGCCGCACAGGTCGTCTTCAATGCCGGATTTGAGCGGCTGGTCCTGGTAACCCTGGACGCAACCCGCAAGGCCCTCGTCTCCGACATCCAGTGCCAGGAATTGGCTGCCCTTGGCAGCCCGGCCGCACTTGCGACCGCACAAATCCTGGACTACTACATCCGCGGCAATGACACCCAATCGGTCGCAGCTGTCCATGACGCGCTGTGCGTCGCCTACGCCATCGATCCAACTGTCATAGGCGTGCAACGCCTCAACGTGGACGCAGACACAGTTGGATTTCACACATACGGGCGAACGATCGTTGACCTCAAGGGGATCAGTGGCCGGCCACCCAACGCCTTCGTAGCCCTCGATGCCGATCCCGGAAAATTCTATGAGCTGCTCAAGCACACCGTTTCCCGCACAACCGCCACAGCGCGATAGCCACCCCACCACAGAAAGAAGGAACAAACCATGAAGCACACCATCATGATGGATGTAGACACAGGAATCGACGATGCCATGGCCATCATGTTCGCCGTCAAGAACCCAGACATCGACGTTCTGGCGATCAGCTGCGTGTCGGGCAACGTCGGACTGGACAGCGTGGTGGAAAATACGCTCAAGATTCTCGATGCCGTTGAAGCCCCCGATATTCCCGTGGCCGGCGGTGCAACCCGGCCGATCATCGAAAAGGCCCGAAGCGCCGCCTACGTACACGGAGAAGATGGACTCGGCAACGTCAACCTACCGGCGACCAAGCGCAGGCCACTACCCGTGCACGCCGTTGAAATGATGCGCCAAGTCCTAACAGACGCACCCGAGCCGATCACCCTCGTGGCCCTCGCCCCGCTGACCAACATTGCCCTACTGCTCCGCACCTACCCCGAATGTACCGCCAAAATCGACCGCATCCTCTTCATGGGCGGCTCGGCATCCGTCGGCAACGCTACCGCCGTGGCCGAATTCAACATCTGGCACGACCCCGAAGCCGCCCACATGGTCCTCAACAGTGGCGTACCGCTGACCATGTACGGCCTGGATGTGTTCAACACCGTCGGCCTTGATGCCGAATCGGTGCAGAAACTGGCCGGATCCGACAACGCTGTGGCAAAGGTGCTCGGCGGCTTGCTGGCCTTCCGCGTACCGGGACCCGAAGGCGAACCGGACCGCGCGTTCAGCCTCATCGGGGATGCCGGTGCAGTATGCGCGCTGGTCGCCAACGAGCTAATGCATAGTGAAACCTGCCCGGTGCAGGTCCAGCTCGCGCCCGGGGACAGCCGCGGCCAGACCATCGTCGACCGTCGCGTGCACATCGGCGAAGACACTATCCACGGCACCGCCGGCCAATGGCCGACGGCCGACGTCATCTTCAGCGCCGACATCCCCAAAGTCCTTGACCTGTTCCTCTCAACGCTGGGCGTGCAACCAGTGGCAGTCTGACCATTTACCGGGATCGGCCGGGCGGACACGCCTGGCCGATCCCACCGGGGACATCAGAAGTGCGACAAGGAGCCCGGCATGCGAGTTCGTGAATCGGACCGCACGAAGTCACCTTGACGCAGCCAGTACCCTAGTCAAAACGGGCACCTCATGCTCTCAAATGCCAGTTACAGACCACAATTTCAACACAGGTGGCCTCACTCACCACGCGCCATTACGGGACTAAAGTCAATATCCGCTGTCAGCCGGACACATGAGCGACCGCTGCTTAAACGAGGTGGCTGGCAAAATGGAAGGAACATGTGAGACAGCGGGGGCGGCCGTTGTGCGTTTGGTGGCACCGGCGTCGGCCGTTTCCGGCGTCTGGCCCCGCTGTCGCAAGGGCACGTGGATATGGGCATTGCTCCACCAGCGGCATGGGCAAGCGATGTCCTGCGCCGGCGCCCGACCGAGGTCCCCTATTTTCTGGGGATGGCTTCCCCTGTGCGGGCGCGCCGCCGGCTGGTGTCCGCGCCAAGCGTTTCGGAGAATTCCAGGGCAACCGCCGCCGTGAGGACCCCCGCCTGTTCCAGGTGCCGTCCAAACCGCTGCTTGGGTGCGCTGACGTTAAACGTGGCAACGATGCGCTGCTTGAAGTCATAGACGGGAGCTGACACCCCTACCACGCCGGATTCAAATTCTTCATCAACAACTGCATACCCCCGCTCGTGTATCCGTGCCATCTCGGCTTGAAAGTCGGCGTAGGACTGGATCTTGTTGGAAACCCGCACGGGAGGCACCGAGGAGCTTTGCCCCATCAAAAGTGCCGCCGGTTCTGTGGTTGGGTGGTTTATCGTCGCGTTGGTTTCGTACCAGTCGCGAAGGGCGTCTTCGTCCCAGTCGCTGACAAGTACCCGCCCGGACGAAGTTCCCCACGCGTCAACGCTCACGCCCTCCCAGCCAAGGGCCCGGTAGGTGTGGTTGGACATTTCACTCTTCAAGGTCAGGACCGTGCCCCCGCGTAGCACGCACAGGTGTGTTGTCTCATGGGTTGTCATGGCTATGCGTTTGAGAAACGGCGTGGCCGCGCCGACCATGTGCGCCTCGGCGGTCTTGGCCGCCAGGGCATAGAGGCCGTAGCCGAGGCTGTATTGGAGCGTGTCGGCATCCCGGGTGACCAGCCCTGCTTCTGCAAGGGTGGCAAGGGTGCGTGAAACCTGGGCCTTGTCGCGGCCAGCCAGCTCGGAGACTTTACTGACACCCAGCCCGGACATGGCAAGGGCCTGGGGTGATCCGAGGATCTCCAATAGTTCCAGGTCCCGCCGAAGCCCCGATGAGTTTCGCCGCGCAGGACGCGCCTCGGGATGTGTTTGAAGTTTGCTCACGTTCCCACACTAACCACTTCGCGTTGACATATCAACAACAGCTATTGTGCATACTGAACCAACAACGTACTTTGGTGATGTGGCTCACGGAATGCCGGGGCCAATCCTTAACCCAATGAAGCGAAAAGGAGGATCACTTTGGACAACTCGTTCTTCACGCGGTTGGGTTCATTTCTTTCCACAAGATCTGCCGACATTGCAGCATCCGCCACGGAACATCTCGTCGTCGTTCTTGTGTCACTGCTGATTGCAACGGTCATCGGCGTCGGGATCGGCATTCTGGTCTGGGACCGGCCCATCTCCCGGTCCCTGGCCATTGCATCCGCCGGCGTCGGACTGACCATTCCGTCCATGGCACTGCTGGCCCTCCTCATCCCGATTCTGGGCCTTGGCTGGCTTCCCACCATTGTTGGGCTTGCCTTCTATGCCCTGCTGCCCATCATCCGAAACACCGTCGTCGGTCTTCAGGAAGTCCCGGCCGCGGTGAGCGAATCGGCCCGCGGCATGGGCATGGGGACCACCAAGACCCTGTTCCTGGTCCAGCTCCCCATGGCCTGGCCGGTTGTCCTCACCGGGGTTCGCGTCTCGGCGCAGCTGACCATGGGGATCGCGGCCATCGCGGCCTACGTGGGTGGGCCGGGACTTGGAGAAATGATCTTCAAGGGGCTTTCCAGCCTGGGCTCCAGGAACGCCGTCAACTACGCCGTCGTGGGAACCGCCGGCGTCATCATTCTCGCCCTGCTTCTGGATGCCGCGTTTGTCGCCATCCGCCGCCTCACTACCTCAAGGGGACTTCGTGTCTGAACAAACCAACCGTCCGTCCGCCGGCGCAAGGATCATCCTTGAGGACATCACCAAGGTCTATCCCGGCCAGCAAGCCCCCGCCGTGGAAGCGTTCTCCATGGACATTGCCCCCGGCGAGCTGATCATGTTCGTCGGGCCCTCCGGCTGCGGCAAGACCACCACGATGAAGATGATCAACCGAATCATCGAACCGTCCTCCGGATCCATCACCATCGACGGCGAGGACGTCCTGTCGTTGGAACCAAATCAACTGCGCAGGCGCATTGGCTATGTCATCCAGCAAATAGGACTGTTTCCCCACATGACCATCGCAGAAAATATTGCGATCGTCCCCAAACTTCTAGGATGGGACAAGAAGCGCACCCGCGACCGCGTCGAAGAGCTGTTGGCAGTGGTTGAACTGGACCCGAAATCCTTCGCCTCACGCTATCCTCGGCAGCTATCCGGCGGCCAGCAACAACGTGTGGGAGTGGCACGGGCACTGGCTGCAGACCCGCCCGTGATGCTCATGGACGAACCGTTTGGCGCAACCGACCCCATCACCCGGGAAAAACTGCAGACCGAATTCCTTCGCCTGCAGGAAAAACTGAGCAAGACCATCGTCTTCGTCACCCACGACTTCGACGAGGCCGTACGGATGGGAGACCGCATTGCGGTACTCTCCGAACGCTCGCAAATCGAACAGTTTGACACGCCCGCCAATATTCTCGCCAACCCCGCCAACCCCTATGTGTCACAATTCGTCGGCCACGGAGCCGCCCTCAAACGCCTTGGCCTCATTCCCGTCAACCAAGCCACCCTGGGGCCCCACATCACCTCCCGTGGCGCCCTGGATGTGAACATCGGCGATTCACTGCGCAATGCCCTCGATTCCCTCGTCCTCTCAGGAGGCGCCCCCGTCGCCGTCGTCGACAACAACGGCCGCCCGGTCGGATCCATTGACATCGAGAGGATCTCCGCCGCCCTCGGAGGGGAATTCCTCCCGGAGTCCATCATCGGGGTGCGGCAATGAGCGTGCAGGCAAGCCGGGACATCGCCACAGCGTTCGGAACAGCCTCCAACCGCCGCGGCAAGTACTTCTCGGTAAAACGGTTCGGCACGCCAGTGGTGATCGTCGTCGTACTGGCCGTCCTCTTCTGGTGGTTGTCCTCGCTGACCCTGGACTCCATCGAGCAGCGCACACTGAACTGGCCCTACCTCTGGGAACGGACCTACGAGCACCTGCGCCTGACCGTGATTGCCTCCGCAATCATCGCGGTCATTGCCATCCCGGCCGGCATCATCCTCAGCCGTGTCCGTTCCAAAGTTGTACACGCTGTTGTCTTCAGCATCGCCAACATCGGCCAGTCCACTCCCGCGATCGGCCTGGTAATCCTGCTGGCCATCGTCTGGGAAACCGGCTTCAAGGTGGCACTGATCGGCCTGGTCGCCTACTCCGTCCTTCCGGTCCTGCGAAACACGCTGGTCGGGATCCAGCAAATCGATGCCAGCCTCACCGAAGCGGCGCGCGGAATGGGCATGAAACCCCTCCAGGTGCTCCTGCGGATTGAGCTGCCGCTCGCCGTCCCCGTCATCATCGCCGGACTGCGCACGGCGTTGGTGTTCTGTGTGGGCGTCGCCACCGTCGCCACCTTCATCAACGCCGGCGGCCTCGGCGACATGATCGTCAACGGCCTCAAGCTCCAGCGCTGGCCCGTACTCGTCACCGGGGCCGTCGTCGTCTCCTGCATTGCCCTGGCCATCGACTGGCTCGCCGGCCTGGCCGAGGACCTCATCAAGCCCAAGGGCACCTAAAGCCAACTCCTGGCACAAACCTGCCACCTCCTGCACCCTCCGCATTCGACCGCAGACACTACCGCCTGCCCCAACAGCAAAGGATCCACCATGAAAAAGCCACTCCTCGCCATTATGGCAACCGGCGTCGCCGCCCTGCTCTCCCTCACAGCCTGCGGCGGAAGCACCCAGGCCCAGACCGACTCCAAGGGCACCGAACTCGCCGGGCTGACCGGGGTCATCGGCGCAAAGGACTTCTCGGAGCAGTACATCCTGGCCAACATCACAGCCCAGCTGCTGAACGCCCACGGTGCCAAGATGGACACCAACACCAGCATCGTTGGCTCCGCAAACGTCCGGACCGCCCTGGAAAGCAACAAGATTTCAGGGTACTGGGAGTACACGGGCACCTCGTGGATCACTTACAACAAGAAGACTGAACCCATCAAGGACAAGCAGAAAATGTTTGATGCAGTCAAGGCCGCCGATGCCGCCAAGGGCATCGCCTGGCTGGCCCCGGCACCGCTGAACAACACCTACGCACTCGCGATCCGGCAGAGCAAGGCACAGGAACTGGGCGTCAAGACGCTCTCCGACATCGCCAAACTGCCCGCCAGCGAGCAGACGTTCTGCCTCGAAAGTGAATTCTCCACCCGCGACGACGGCTGGCCGGGCCTGAAGAAGGAATACGGCTTCAGCCCCAACGCCAAGGTATCCATGCTCGACACCGGCGTCATCTACACCGCCACGCAGAAGGGACAGGACTGCAATTTTGGCGAGGTCTTCCAAACTGACGGCCGCATCCCGGCCCTGAAGCTGACCGTCATGCAGGACGACAAGCAGTTCTTCCCCATCTACCAGGGTGCCTTCACCATCAAGGCCGACATACTCGCCAAATATCCGGCCATTGCCGACATCATCGCCAAGGTCTCCCCCAGGCTGACCACCGAAGTCATGCAAACCCTCAATGCCAAGGCCGACGTCGACGGCGACGAGCCGGCAAAGATCGCCACGGACTGGCTCAAGTCGGAAGGCCTGATCTAACCATGGGAAAGCAAGCACAACCGGTGCAGCTGGGCGAATCGTTCATCGGCGACGGCTCAAACGCCGCGCACGTCAACACCGTCTTCGGCCACCGCGACGGCCCCGTCGGAACGGCATGGGCCACAGCCCTGGCAACGCCCAGCGCCGGACACGTACCCTTCGTCACGGTCCTGCGCCCGTCCCTGCCCGTCAAGCCGTACACCCTTTTCGTCACCAAGGCCGCACCCGCCAATGACACCCACGGCAACCTGATTTGGGGAGCCGCCCAGGCAGGGATAGCTGCCGGCGTGGCGGACGCCCTGGCCAACGGCACCATCAGCGAGGACGAGGCTGACACCCATGCAATCGTCGCCGCCGTCTGGGTCAACCCCTCCGCCGACGACGAGGAGGCCGTGTACCGCAACAACCGCGAATCCGTCCGCACAGCACTTGAAAACGGGGCCCGGCAACTGCCGTCCACCACAGCGGTCATTGAGGCCCGCAACTCCCCCTCAAACCCGTTCTTCACCCCCAAGGCAGGCAACAAATGAAGATCACCGCCATACGCCTGACCCGCATGGTCCTGCCGCTGGACCCGCCTTTCAACGCCGCCTGGGACCCGGAGCCCCGGACATCATTCCCCGCAACACTGGTGGAAGTGGAAACGGACGAAGGAGTCACAGGTGTCGGGTCCGGGGACACCATGGACGGCTTTGAAGCCTACGAACACCTGTTCATCGGCACCAATCCCCTGGCCATTCTCAACCAGGTCCGCCGCATTGAGACCATCAATTTTCATGGCGGGCGTTACTGGCCCCTGGAAGCCGCCCTGTGGGACATCATTGGCCAGGTGGCCGGCCTGCCCGTGGCCACGCTATTTGGCGGAGCGCGTGACAAACTCATCGCGTACGCTTCCTGCGGGGAATTGAAGACACCTCCTGCCCGTGCGGAGTCTGCCATCAAGGCCAAGGAGCGCGGCTTCAAGGCCATGAAGATCCGCATTTCCCGCGACCACTTGGAGGAAGGCGTCGCCGCGGTCCGGGCCGCCCGCGAGGCCGTTGGCGGTGACTTCGACTTGATGGTTGACCTCAACCAGATGTGGCGGATGAGCGGTGACATTGAACCGGCCCTGGAACTTGCAAAGGTCCACCGGTTGGCAGCCCAGCTGGCCGAACTGAACGTCCGCTGGCTCGAGGAGCCCCTGCCCCAGTCGGATGTCAGGGGTGCCCAGCGCGTTCGCGAACAGACCGGCATCCAGGTCTCAGGCGGTGAAATGGTGCGCAGCATGCCGGAAATGATGGCCTTGATTGAAGCCGACGCCTACGACATCTACCAGCCGGACGTGGCCTTGTCAGTGGGCATGTACCGTGCCCGCCAGGTGGCCGAAACGGCAAACCTCAAACACCGGGCCTTCACCCCGCACACGTGGAGCAACGGCCTTGGCCTGCTGGCAAACCTCCACGTTGCCGCCGGCGTGGATGCCGGCCCGTACCTGGAATTCCCCTACGACCCGCCAGGCTGGACACCGGAGCGCCGCGACTTCTTCATGGAACCTCTCCACACCGACGCCGACGGATACCTGCGGGTTCCGGACCGGCCGGGCCTGGGGGCCACCATTGATTACGGCGCCGTCGAGAAATACAAGATCTAGGAAGATTCACCATGACCACAAAACAAGGATGGATCCAACGGGCCGCGACACTCAAGCCTTCGTCTGGGCTCTACATCGACGGCGCCTTCCGCAGCGCACGGGACGGCCAAACCTTCCCCACGGTCTCCCCCCGCGACGGGACGGTCACGGCCCACATCGCCGCGGCCGGCGAGACTGACGTCGACGACGCGGTCACCGCCGCGCACCGCGCCTACGAAGCGGGTGCCTGGTCTCGGACGGACCGCCGGTACCGCCAGGACGTCCTGGTCCGGCTCTCCGAGCTCATCCTGGAAAACGTGGAAGAGCTGGCGCTGCTGGAATCAACCGACACCGGCCACCCCATCTCCGATGCACTGGGCGTTGACGTCCCCAGCTGCGCCCGAACCTTCCGCTGGTACGCCGAAGCCCTCGACAAGGTGTATGACGACGTCGCCCCGACCCCGCGCAACGCCCTGGCCATCATCTCCCGCGAGCCCCTCGGCGTGATTGGCGCAGTGGTCCCGTGGAACTACCCCTTGATCATCTCCGCATGGAAGGTCGCCCCTGCCCTGGCCGCGGGCAATTCCGTTGTCCTCAAGCCTTCGGAGCAGACCAGCCTGAGCGCCCTCCGCCTCGCCGAGCTGGCCACCGAAGCCGGAGTTCCCGCCGGCGTTTTCAACGTCATCCCCGGGCTGGGCCACGTGGCAGGTGCCGCCCTGGGCCGGCACCCGCTCGTGGACAAGATCACGTTCACCGGCTCGCCCGAAGTGGGACGCTACTTCCAGCTCTACGCCTCCGAATCCAACGGCAAGCAGGTGGCCCTGGAACTCGGCGGCAAGTCGCCACAGGTGGTCCTCCACGACGTGGGCGACATCAAGGCCTGCGCTTCCGCCGTCGCCTGGGGCATCTTCTACAACGCCGGCCAAACCTGCCACGGCGGGTCCCGGCTGCTGGTCGACGAACGGGTCCACGACGAGCTCCTGGCTGAAGTCATCAAGGTGGGGCGGTCCCTGAAACTGGGCGACCCGCTGGATCCCGAAACACAAATCGGGACCATCATTGACGACACCCAACTCCAAAGCATCCTGGGGTACTACAAGGTGGCCGAGGCCGAGGGCATCACCGTCGCCTCCGGCGGCACCCAGGTAAGGCCCGACGGCGTCGAAGGCGGCTACTATCTGGAACCGACGGTGCTGGACGGCGTTGACAACGCCGGGCGGATCGGCCAGGAAGAAATCTTTGGGCCAGTCCTTGCCGTGAGCACCTTCCGCGGTGCAGCCGAAGGCATCCGCCTGGCCAATGAATCCAAATACGGACTGGCTGCAAGCATCTGGACCCAGGACATCACCACAGCCCACACCGCCGCCCGGGAGCTGCGTGCAGGGACCGTGTGGGTCAACACCTTCGACGTCGCCGACATCATTACCCCCTTCGGAGGGTTCAAGGAGTCAGGGTTCGGCCGTGACCGGTCCCTGCACGCCCTCGATGCCTATTCGGCACTAAAAACCACATGGATCCACTTGGGCGACGCGCCCCTCGGCGACGACTAACCCTCCAGGAAATGAGAAATGACGCAATGACCGCAACAGAAGTAACCACCCCGATGCCGGTGCAGGAACAATTCACCCCCGCCACCGCCACCATCGGATTCATCGGCCTTGGCAACATGGGCTCGGGCATGACCAAAAATCTCCAGGCGTCCGGTTTCAAGCTGGTCGTCAACGACGTCCGCAAGGATGCCGCCGCGGCACTGATCTCCAACGGCGCCCGCTGGGCCGACACGGCCGCAGAAGTCGCAGCAACAACGGACGTCGTGATCACCATGCTCCCCACCCCCAAGCACGTTGAGGCCGTGGCCGCCGGCCCCGGCGGCATCCTGGAAGGAATGCCCGACGGCGGGACCTGGGTCGACATGTCCACCTCGGTCCCCGACGTGGCAAACCGCGTCCGCGAATCCGTGGCCGGCCGCGGAATCCGCGTCCTGGACGCCCCCGTCAGCGGCATGTCCGTGGGGGCCGCCAAGGGAATGCTTCAGATCTTCATCGGCGGCGACGCCTCCGACGTCGACCGGCTGCGCCCGGTGTTCGAGGCCATGGGCGATCCGGAACGTATCCAGCACGTGGGCAGCCACGGTGCCGGATACGCAGTCAAGCTCATGATCAACCAGCTGTGGTTCTCCCACCTTGTTGCCACCGCAGAAGTCCTCAGCACCGGCGTGAAGGCCGGGGTCGACTTGGAAGTGCTGCGCCAGGCCCTGATTGCAAGCCCCGCCAATTCAAACTTTGTCCAAAACGACGTCCTCTCGATCCTCCACCACGGCGACTACGACGAGGGGTTCGCCATCGCCCTGGCCTGCAAGGACCTGGGGCTCTCCGTCGACCTGGCACGCTCCGTCGGTGTCCCCGTGGAACTGTCCTCCCTCGTGGAACAGCTGTACCGCCGGGCCAAGGCCCTATACGGCGACCGGGCCGGCGAGATGACGCCGGTCAAACTCTACGAAGACGCCATCGGCACGCAGCTGCGCACCGCAGCGGAAGGAAACTGAAATGCAAACCCCATTGCTGGTCCACGCCGACCTTGCCTCGACCGAACTGACCCTGGACCCCAAGCCGACCGCCTACTTTGGCCGGGGCAGGGTCGCCGAAGTCGGCGGCATCGTCACCGCACTTGGCGCAACGCACGCCCTCATCGTCACCGACCCCTTCCTCGCCACGACCGACGTCGCCGCCGCCGTCCGCGCCTCCCTGGAAGGCGCCGGCCTGGCCGTCAGCATGTTCGACGGCGTGACCCCCAACCCGACCACCACCTGTGTTGACGCCGGCTCAGACCTCGCCGCAGCGTCCGGGATCGACGTCCTGGTCGCCGTCGGCGGAGGCTCGTCCATGGATGCCGCGAAAGGCATCTCCCTCGGCGCCGTGAACAGCGCACGCGGCGCCGGCCTGGACTACACAAACTCCTTCGAAAAGCCCGCACTGCCCATCGTGGCCGTACCCACCACGGCCGGCACGGGAGCTGAAGTCAACGCCTTTGGTGTTGTCACCGACGTCGAAGCCCACCGGAAGTTCTACGTGGGTCACGACTCCGCCCTCCCCAAGGCCGCCATCCTTGACCCGGAACTGACGCTTGGCCTGCCACCCAAGGCAACGGCAGCAACGGGCATGGACGCGCTCACCCACGCCATCGAATCGTACAGCTCAATCCGGCCCAACCCATTCTCCGACGGCATTGCCCTGCAGGTCGTAGCCATGGTCGCCGAATTCCTGCCCCGCGCAGTTGCAGACGGTTCCGACATCGAGGCCCGTTCCCAGCTGCTCCTGGCCTCCCACATAGCCGGCGTCGGCTTCTCCCACACCGGCCTGGGGCTGGTCCATGCCATCGGCCACCCCTTGGGCGGCCGCTTCAACATTCCCCACGGACTGGCCCTGTGCCTGGTCATTGAGGACGTACTGCGGTTCAACCTGCGCACCAGGCTGGACAGGACCGCCCGCCTGGCCTTTGCCCTCGGCGTTGGCAACACCGCCGCCTCCACGGAGGAAAACGCTGAATCCGCCATTGCGGCCGTGGCATCTCTGGCCGCCCAGGTGGGCATGACCGGCAGGCTCTCCGACTTCGGCGTGAGCGCAACCGACCTGGACACCTTGGTCGCAGACACCCTGGCAGATTCGGTCATCAACAACACCCCCGTCCCCCCGACGGCTGACGAAGTCCTCACAATCTTGAAGAAGGCCCTGTAAATGACATTCAACCTTGACCTTGACCCGGCCACCACCGCGGGCCCGGCACTCTCCGAGGAGGCCTTCGTCGCCACCTTGCCAAAACAGCTGTACATCGATGGTGCCTGGACCGACTCATCCGACGGCGGCACCTCGGACGTGGAAGACCCGTCCACCGGCGCCCTGCTGGCCCGCATCGCCGACGCAACCCCCGAGGACGGCCTGAGGGCACTGGACGCGGCAGCGCGGGTGCAAAGTTCCTGGGCCGCCACTCCCCCGCGCCAACGGGGCGAAATCCTCCGCCGCGCCTTTGAAATCGTGACCGCCCGCGCCGATGACTTTGCCCTGGTCATGACACTTGAGATGGGCAAGCCCCTGGCCGAGTCCCGAGGCGAGGTTGCCTACGGTGCGGAGTTCCTGCGCTGGTTCTCCGAGGAAGCAGTCCGAATATCCGGCCGGTACTCCATGGCACCCGACGGCAACTCCCGGCTCCTGGTCTCCAAACGGCCGGTGGGGCCGTGCCTGTTCATCACGCCCTGGAACTTCCCACTGGCCATGGCCACACGAAAAATTGCCCCCGCCATCGCTGCCGGATGCACGATGGTGCTCAAGCCCGCCAACCTGACGCCCCTGACCGCACTCTTGATCACCCAAGTGTTCGAGGAGGCAGGACTTCCCGCCGGTGTGTTGAACGTCATTCCCACCAGCCGGCCCGGCGAAGTGACCGGACCCCTGATCCGCGATCCACGGCTGAGAAAACTCTCCTTCACCGGGTCCACCGGGGTCGGTCGCCAGCTCATCGCCGACTCCGCCCACCAGGTGCTGCGCACCTCCATGGAACTTGGCGGAAATGCCCCCTTCCTCGTATTCGAGGATGCCGACCTGGACGCCGCCGTCGACGGCGCCATGGTGGCCAAATTGAGGAACATGGGCGAAGCCTGCACCGCAGCAAACCGGTTCATCGTCCACGAATCCATCGCCGCCGAATTCAGCCAGCGCCTGGCCCGCCGGATGGCAGGGCTCCTGCTGGGACGCGGCTCCGCCGAAGGAACCAACATCGGCCCGCTCATCGATGCCAAAAGCCGGGCAAAGGTCGAAGACCTCGTCCAGGACGCCGTCGACGGAGGCGCCAAGATCCTCACAGGAGGCGTGGCGGCCGCCGGAGATGGGTACTTCTACCCGCCCACAGTCTTGGTGGACGTGCCGGAATCGGCGCGAATCCTCCAGGAAGAAGTGTTTGGGCCGGTGGCGCCCGTCATTAGCTTCCGCACGGAAGGAGAGGCAATCGCCTTGGCCAATGACACCGAGTTCGGCCTGGTCGCCTACGGATACACGAACAATCTCAACCGCGGCCTGCGCCTCTCGGAACAAGTGGATGTTGGCATGTTCGGCCTCAATACGGGCATAGTCTCCAATCCTGCCGCCCCATTTGGCGGTGTCAAGCAATCCGGCCTGGGCCGTGAAGGCGGCGCCGAAGGCATCGAAGAGTACCTGGAAACACGATACATAGGCATCGCGGACCCGTCCTGATGAGAATACTGGTTACGGGCGGCACCAGTGGAATCGGTGCCGCCCTGGTCCGTGAATCCCTCCTGGCAGGGCACTTAGTCTTCACCACGGGCAGGCACCAAGACAGGCTGGCGCGCTTCCTTGAGTCCTGCGCCCCGCTCGGCCACGTGGACGGGGTGATGGCCGACGCCGGAGACTGGCACCAGTCCCTGGCCTCTGTCGAACAGGCCATTGACTTCATGGGCGGAATCGACGTGGCAGTGGCCAACGCAGGCTTCTCCGTCGGGGGCGACCTCCTGGATGGCGACCCCGAACAGTGGCGGGACATGATATTGACCAATGTCTACGGCCCCGCCATCCTGGCCAAGGCGTCCCTGCCGCAGCTCACCGCCAACCGCGGCACCATGGTCTTCATTGGCAGCACCGCCGGCCGGAAGGTCTACCCGGGAAATCTGTACACGGCCACCAAATGGGCTGTAACGGGTCTGGCCGAATCCCTGCGTCAACAGCTCGTTGGGACCGGCGTGAGGGTTTTGAACATCGCACCGGGCCACGTAGACACTGCGCTGTGGACAGAGACCCCCGACGCTGCAATCGAACCCGAGACAGTGGCAAAGGCCATGCTCTGGGGACTGTCGCAGCCAGCCAGCGTCGACGTCTCTGACATCACCTTGCGGGCCACCGGCCAGGAATTCTAGGCCCCTACGACAAGACGCCAAGATGCCTGGGCCGTGGAAGGGACCAGAACGAAATTGACCACGAGTGGAGCAAGTTCTTGAAAGCAGCACTGCTACGTCGGCCCGACGTGCTGATGGTCATTACCTCAGCACCGGCCTATGTTGCCACGGCCGAAGTCATCAAGGTAGTCAGCCCCCTGAACCTGACACCGCTCAGATTCCTGCTGTCAGCGTTAGTCCTGGGCTCCTACTTCCTCATCACGAAGCGGAGGATTGTCCTCAGACCTCCCAACGCACCAAGAGTATTCGGCATAGTCATTCTCGGCTACGGCGTCTACGTCACGCTGCTCAACCTCGGACAAAGCACGGTATCCGCCGGAACAACAAGCATGTTGGTCAATACGGCACCAGTGTTTGCCTTCATTCTGGCCCGTGTGTTCTTGAAGGAGCGCACGTCCCGGGTCGGGCTTATCGGGTTGGCGACGGCGGTCCTGGGGACAGTGATTGTGACACTCTCCGGATCCACCGCCCTTGGATTCGATAGAAACGCACTGCTCATAGTGGCAGCCGCCCTTGCCCTTGGAATCTTCCTCATACTGCAACAGCCGGTCTTTGCCGCCATTCCACCTGTCGAGCTGGTATTTTGGGGGTGCCTCGTCGGAGGCCTGGCAACACTTCCATTTGCAGATTTCAACATCCACCTTGAAACATGGGCGCCCTCAACTCACGTAGCCTTGGCCGTCTTGGTCATCTTCAGCACGGTGCTGGCCTGTACCTATTGGAATATCTCACTCGCGGCGACAAGTGTGGCCACGGGAGGCTCTCTCCTGTTTGCGATTCCGGTATTTTCTGTCGTCCTGGGGTGGCTGCTGCTGGGACAAGTCCCCTCCACCGGTGCCATTCTTGGAGGTGCCATCGCCCTCGGGGGTGTCGCGATCCTCGGGCGGCAGGGCACTGTCAACCGTGCTAATGCCCCACATGAACCAGACGTGAAGTGCACGTAACCGTGCGGTGCCGCATCTACTCTTCCGCGCTTCCCTCGTAGCGCTCGACACGGCGACTGGTCAGCAAGGGGATGATCTGGCCGGCACCAATGCGCTGAAAGTGTTCCGAGTCCCGGTGTCGTTCGAATCCGGCGGCATCGACATAGCGCTCCAAAATCACGATATGTTCAGGATCCTCCCCATTCTGGAAGAATTCGTAAGACAGGTTCGCCGGTTCCTGACGACTGGCTCGGGCCAGCTCTGCCAACAGGGCCAGGACAGCGCGGACTTGGTTGGGGCGGGCGAAATAGTGGGCAATAACCTGATAATGCGTAGCGGTCACTTCAGCCGTCTTTCGTGGGGTTTACTCTCCAATTCAGTCTCGCACGAAGTTCTCATGGCCGTCGGTTCGAGTCCGCCCCGGGGCACCAATGTGGCCTTGGCCTGCGGTTATGTCCCGCAGGCAGCGCGTATTTCAGTCCAACTCTCCATCTAGTCCCCCAATTCAGCAAAAGAATCTTCCGATTTGACTCCCCTTTTCCCTGGGTTGGACTCCCTCTTTTGGCGCCTGGAGAAATAGAATTCGACGGAGCCCGAGACGATTGCAGGGCCGCCCAGGCCGTCAAACCCGGCTGGACGGCCTCCTCACGGGCCCTACCCATTCATGAAACGAAGCCGTTGTCATTGCCAACCCTATCTGTGGCAATTGAGTCTGTGCGGCGTGCCCGCCACCCCCGGTCCGACCGTGCTGTCCCTGCCCTGATGCAGTGGGAGCGGGCGGGGATCAGTTGGACGGGAAGTTGTAGCTGGCGTCGGAGGCGTGGGAGGGTTCGGGCCAGCGGGAGGTGACCACCTTGGCGCGGGTGTAGAAGGCCACGCCT
>NZ_JAAKZI010000027.1 GCF_011045165.1 Arthrobacter silviterrae | reverse complement strand
GGGCGGCCCCGGCAATGCGGGGCCGCCCTATGTGTCGCAACTCGATCGCCCGGGCATCACGCCCACGGCTTCATGTCTGAATCCGAGTCCCTAGGAATCGGGCTTGGCGGATGTCTCCGGCGACGCACCGTCCAGGCCAAATCGGCCGGGGGCCGGCTTGCCCGCGACTTCATGTTCCGTCTTGGGCCCGTCCTTGGGCTCGTCCGCAAGAGCCTTGTCGGTGCCGGCGAGCTCCACCTCCGACTCAATCGTCCGCGGCTTGCCGCCACCATTCGCAGCGTTTTCACCGTCCCCGGAATCATCGTCCCCAGCCGGCCCGGCGCCTCCGTCTCCGCTCTCGGCTGGATCGTCGGCCGCGGGTTCGCGGCCGGCCAGGTAGACGGAGGTGAACGGCCTCCCGCGCCGCAGGAACGTGATGATGAGGAATACCACCAGCGCCGCCACAAACACCAGGATGCTGGTCCACACGTTCAGGCGGGTGGTGATGCCGAAGAAAGTGATCTGTTCGGCAGCGTCAATGCGGAGCATTTCAATCCACACGCGCCCGGCCGTGTAGACCATGGCGTACAGCAGGAACAGGCGGCCGGAGCGGAGGCGGAACTTGCGGTCCACCAACAGCAGCACCACCACGCCCAGCACGTCCCAGACACATTCATAGAGGAAGGTGGGGTGGAACAAGGTGTCGGGGCTGAACCCCGCGGGCACGAACTGTGGGTCCACATGAAGTCCCCACGGGAGCGTGGTGGGCCCGCCGAAGAGTTCCTGGTTGAAGTAGTTGCCCCAGCGCCCGATGGCCTGGGCCAGCAGGATCCCCGGCGCTGAGGCGTCAATGAACGCTGAAAGCTTGACGCCGGCGCGGCGGCAGCCAATCCAGGCACCGACGACGCCCAGGACCACGGCGCCCCAGATGCCCAGCCCGCCCAGCCAGATTTGCGGGATCAGGGCCAGGTTGCCATGTCCGTTGTAGCCGGGGCCGAAGTACGCGTCCGGGGAGGAGAACACGTGATAGAGGCGCCCGCCGATGATGCCGAAGGGGATGGCCCAGATGGCGATGTCCCAGATGGATCCTTCGGGCCCGCCGCGGCGCTTCCACCGGCGGTCGGTGAGCCAGATGGCGGCCACGATCCCCAGGAGGATGCACAGGGCATAGGCGTGGATGCGCAGCGGACCAATGTCAAAGCCGGACCAGGCAGGTGCGGGAATGGCGGCACCGAGGTGCGTTGCAGCTGCCGTGGCAAGCGTGGGAATTGCAGCCATGGCGCCTACTCCCCCGCACCCGTGCGGGAAACGTACGAGCCCACGGCGAAGCCGGTGCTCAGTTCCGCGGCGAGGGCACCGACGGCGGGCACGCCGCCGTCGCGCAGGGCAGCGACCAGCGCTGTCCCCACGATGACCCCGTCGGCATACTCGGCAATCTCGTGGACATGTTCGGGCCGGGAAACGCCCAGGCCCACGCACACGCGTTCCGCACCGGCACGGTGGGCGGCCGCCACCACGGCCTCGGCCGCACTGGACACCGTGCTGCGCGCACCCGTGACACCCATGATGGACACGGCGTAGACAAAACCGCGCGTGGCCTCCACTGTCATGGCCACACGTTCCGGAGACGACGACGGCGCCACCAGGAACACACGGTCCAGCCCGTACTTGTCCGACGCGGCAAACCATTCGGCGGCCTCGTCGGGGATCAAGTCGGGGGTGATGAGCCCGGCTCCCCCAGCTTCGGCGAGGCGACGGGAAAATTCGTCCACGCCCATGCGCAGCACCGGGTTCCAGTACGTCATGACCAGCACCGCGGCATCGGTCTCGGCTGTCACGGCCGCGACGATGTCAAAGACATCGGCCACGCGGAAGCCGTTGGCCAGCGCCTCGGTGGTGGCGGCCTGGATGACGGCGCCGTCCATGACCGGGTCGGAGTAGGGAATGCCTATTTCCACAATGTCGGCCCCGTTGCGGGCCACGGCAATCGCGGCGTCAATGGCAGTTTGCTTGTCCGGGTAGCCTGCAGGCAGGTACGCGATCAAGGCCTTGCGGCCGGCCGCCTTGGCCCGGTCGATGGCGGCCGCCGACTTGCTGGCCGCCGGCTGCCCGCCGTGGCGGGGCGGCAGGGTTGCATTACTCATTGCTGGCATCCTCTGCATTCGGGTCCGCGGCGTCGGCGTTGGCGGTTGGCGCTGTGTCCTTGGCGGCCCGGGTGGAGAGCGTGGTGCCCTTGACCTGGCCGTTTTCATCCAACATGCCGAACCAGGCTGCCGCGGTCTCCACGTCCTTGTCCCCCCTGCCGGACAGGTTCACGATGATGGCAATGTCCGACGGCGTGGCGAGGCCGGCCGTAAGCCGCTGCCCCACCTTCATGGCGCCGGCCAGTGCGTGTGCCGACTCGATGGCCGGAATGATGCCCTCGGTCTGGCTGAGGAGCTTGAAGGCATCCATTGCCTCGGTGTCGGTGATGGGCTCGTAGCTGACCCGCCCGATGTCGTGCAGGTAGGAGTGTTCCGGCCCGACGCCGGGGTAGTCCAGCCCGGCCGAGATGGAATGGGACTCGACGGTCTGGCCGTCGTCGTCCTGCATCAGGTAGGAACGGGCGCCGTGGAGGACACCCGGGCGGCCCAGCGTGATGGTCGCAGCGTGGCGGCCCGTCTCCACGCCGTCGCCGCCGGCCTCAAAGCCGTAAATCTTCACGGAGGCATCGTCGAGGAAGCCGTGGAAGAGGCCGATGGCGTTGGAGCCGCCGCCAATGCAGGCGCAAATGGCATCGGGGAGGCGCCCGAGCTGGTCCAGGATCTGGACGCGGGCCTCCTCGCCGATCACTTCATGGAAGAAGCGCACCATGGCCGGGAACGGGTGGGCCCCGGCCGCGGTGCCGAGCAGGTAGTGTGTGTTGTCCACATTGGCCACCCAGTCCCGGAGGGCGTCGTTGATGGCGTCCTTGAGCGTCTGGGAGCCGTTGGTCACGGGCACCACCGTGGCGCCGAGCAGCTGCATCCGGGCCACGTTCAGGGCCTGCCGGCGGCAGTCCTCGGCGCCCATGTACACCACGCACTCCATGCCCAGCAGGGCTGCGGCCGTGGCGCTGGCCACGCCGTGCTGGCCGGCGCCGGTCTCGGCGATGAGGCGGGTCTTGCCCATGCGCTTGGCCAGCAGTGCCTGGCCCAGCACGTTGTTGATCTTGTGCGATCCGGTGTGGTTCAGGTCTTCACGCTTGAGGAAGATCCGTGCGCCGCCGGCGTGCTGGCTGAAACGCTTGGCCTCGGTCAGCAGCGAGGGCCGGCCGGAGTAGTTCTTGTTGAGCTCGGCCACCTCGGCCAGGAAGTCCGGGTCCACCTTGGCTTTTTCAAAGGTGTCTTCCAGCTCGTCGAGGGCGGCAATCAGCGATTCGGGCATCCACCGCCCGCCGTAGCTGCCAAAGTAGGGGCCCGGAGCATGGCGCAGGGAATGTCCCGCGTCCGGTTCGGGCTGTCCGTGGCCTCCTGCCAGGAAGGCAGTGGCGGCGTCTGCCATGCCTTCGTCATTGCCCCCTGCGGGCTCTGGTGACGAAGCTGTGGGCACATGGGCCATCAGTTCCACCGTCCTGTTCCTGTGTTGGTCATGCAAGAAAAAAGTGATAGTTCCGTGCCGGTGGAACGGAACACGGCCTAGCGTGCGCCGATGGCGGCTGAGCCGGCGGCCTTGAATTCGGTGATGCGCTCCAGCGGGGTGGCGTCCGTGACCAGGGCCTCGCCCACCAGGATTGCGTTCGCACCGTGTTCGGCGTAGTGGTGGACGTCGGCGGCGTTCCGGACACCTGATTCAGCAATGACCACCGGCCCCTCGGGGATGGAAGGGGCCAGGGCGGCAAAGACGCCCCGGTCCACATCGAGCGTCTTCAGGTTGCGTACATTGATGCCGATGATCCTGGCACCCACGGCAACGGCCCGGGCAACCTCACCGGCAGTGTGCGTTTCCACGATGGCGTTCATGCCCAGCTGGTGGGTCAGGGCCAGGTATTCGGCCAGCTCAGCGTCCGTCAGCGCCGCGACAATCAAAAGCACTACGTCGGCGCCGTGCGCGCGCGCCTCCCAGATCATGTACGGGTCGCAGGTGAAGTCCTTGCGCAGCACGGGGATGTCGACCGCCGCCCGCACGGCATCCAGGTCGGCCAGCGAACCGCCAAAGCGGCGTTCCTCGGTGAGGACGCTGATTACGGAGGCGCCGCCGTCGCGGTATTGGGCGGCCAGGGCCGCGGGGTCTGCAATGCCTGCCAGCTCGCCCTTGGAGGGGCTGCGCCGCTTGACCTCGGCAATGACCCGCAAGTCCGGGCGGGCGGGATCGTTTCCACCCAGGGCAGCAAAGGCGTCCAGCGGCGGCGCCGCCTGCGCGGCACGCTCCTGAAGCTGGGTCAGGCTGACTGCCTGCCTGCGGGCGTCAAGGTCCTCCCTGACGCCCGCGACAATGTCCTGCAGAACGCTCACGCCTAGTGGCCGTTGTTCTTCAGCTTGCTTCCATCCACGCCGTAGCCGATCTTCTTCATGACCATGCCCGTGACCAGGCCGATGACCATGATGGCCACGCCGGCCCAGAAGACGATCGTGGCACTTTCGCCGATGACGAAGGCGATGCAGCCGACAATGCAGCCGAACAGCATGATGGCCACACAGGTCCAGGCGGCGGGGCTGTTGCCGTGGCCCAGCTCAACGCTGTGGTCCATGGGTTCCTGGACTGTCGCTGCCACGGAGGAGGTGGCCGACTTGTTGCTCATGGTAATTCTCCCTTTGATGCGGATACTGCAATACATTCTGCCATTAGTTGCCTGTGGAAGCGGAAACCCCCACGCCCCGGGGGGCAAGTTGTGATGTTAGAGCGTGGGGTCCTCGCCCCGGGTGAGGCTGTCCCAGCTGTCCACCCCGTCCAGGGCGCCGCCGCCGTCCGGAGTGGAGCCGGCCGGCGCGGCGTCGTATTTGGTGCGCACGTTCCAGTTCCGGCCAAACCACAGGATCAGCACGGCCGCAACGGCCAGGACCACTGCTGCCACGACGGCGGCCACGGGAAACCAGGTGGTGGTGGCGTTGCTGGCCACCCCCACCACGCCGGTGGTCTTGCCCACTTCCGCCATGGCCGCCGCCGAAGGGTCGGCGAGCAGGCCGGTGACGACGGCGACAATCCCGGCCGCGCCCAGCAGGACAATGACGCCGGTGATGATCCGGGAGATCTTGCCGGCGATGGTTGCCGCCAGTGAACCTGCCAGCGCCACGAGGGCCAGTGCCGAGACGGCGACGGCGGCCTTGCTGCCGGGTATGTTGAGGTCGGACTGCTGGACCGTGGTCTGCCCGAAGGAGACGTGGATCCAGGTCTGGGTAGTGGTGCCGAAGACTGCCAGGGCGGCCAGCACGGCGAGGAGGATCAGCGGGGACTTGCGCTGCCAGGCTGGCGTGGACGACTTTCCGGTGCTCATGCCAGGCTCCCTTCCGCAAGGACCGGCGCATCGTCCAGGGCCTTGAGGGACGCCGCGGCATAGACGGCGCGCAGGGGTGCTGCCGCCTTGTTGACGGTCTCCTGGGCCTCCGTTTCATTGACCGAGTCGGCCACGATTCCGCCGCCTGCCTGAACGTAGGCCCTGCCGTCCTTCAGCAGCGCCGAACGGATCGCAATGGCCATGTCCATGTCCCCGGCAAAGTCCAGGTAGCCCACCACGCCGCCGTAAATGCCGCGCCGGTGCGGTTCCAGTTCATCCAAAAGTCGCAGGGCCCGGGGTTTGGGCGCACCGGACAATGTGCCGGCCGGGAATGTGGCCGCCAGCACGTCGTAGGCGCTCCTGCCGGAGGCGAGGGTGCCCACCACCGTGGAGACCAGGTGCATGATGTGGCTGAACCGTTCAACTTCCATGAACTGGGTGACATCCACGGTGCCCGGCTCGCAGACCTTGGAGAGGTCGTTGCGGGAAAGGTCCACCAGCATCAGGTGTTCGGAGCGTTCCTTGGCGTCGGCCAGCAGGTCCTTGGCCAGGAACTTGTCTTCCTCCACCGTCTTTCCGCGCGGGCGGGAACCGGCGATGGGGTGGGTGATGACCTCGTCGCCGCTGACCGTGACCAGGGCCTCGGGCGAAGAACCCACCACGGAATAGGCGCCGCCGTTGGCATCCTCAAAGCTGAACAGGTACATGTACGGGCTGGGGTTGGTGTTGCGCAGCACGCGGTAGACATCCAGGGCAGGTGCGCTGCATTCCATTTCAAAGCGGCGCGAGATGACCACCTGGAACACCTCGCCGTCCACGATGGCTTCCTTGCCGCGGTCGATCGCCTTCAGGTACTCGTTGCGGTCCCAGCGTTCGTGCACGGAGTCGGCAAAGCTGGCCTCTGGCTCCTGGAGCACCGACATGGGCTGGGCCACGGGCGTGCGCAGCGCCTCCAGCATGGTGTGGACGCGCGCGACGGCGTCGCGCCAGGCGCCGTCCACGTTCTGGTCCGTTCCGTCCACATTGATCGCATTGGCGATGAGCAGCACCGTGCCTTCGGTGTTATCGTGGACGGCCATGTCGGAGACAAGGTTCAGGGCCAGTTCGGGCAGGTGGAGGTCGTCGACCGGAGGCGCCGGCAGCTTTTCCCAGTGCCGCACGGACTCCCACTCGACCAGCCCGACCAGCCCGGACGTGAACGGCGGCAGCCCGTCAAAGCGCTCGGTGGCCAGCAGCTTCAGCGTGGCTTCCATGGCGGCGACAGGATTGCCGTCAAGCGGCACGCCGACGGGCGGCTCGCCCTGCCAGTGGGTGCCGCCGTCGTGCGTGGTCAAGGTGGCGCGCGAGCGGACGCCGATGAACGAGTAGCGCGACCAGGTGCCGCCCACCGCGGCCGACTCCATGAGGAAGGTGCCCGGTGCGCCGGCCGCCAGCGTGCGGTAGAGCCCAATGGGCGTTTGGGCGTCGGCCAGGACCTTCAGGCGGACCGGAATCACCCTCCGGCTGCGGGCAAGCTCGCGAAACTCGTCAAGGGTGGGGCTGATGACACCTAGATCTTGCATGGATTCGGAAATTCTTTCGTCTCAGGCGGAAGGAAGTCGGGGGTGGAGGCTACGCGTCGCGGCTGCCCGTCACGGCGGGGAGCCCGCGCCCCTCGAAGCAGGTGCGGGTGCCGGTGTGGCAGGCGGCGCCGACCTGGTCGACGGTGACCAGGAGGGCGTCGCCGTCGCAGTCTATGGCCACGGATTTCACAAACTGGGCGTGCCCGGAGGTGTCGCCCTTGCGCCAGTATTCCTGCCGCGACCGGGACCAGAACGTCACCCTGCCTCCGGTGAGGGTCCGGCGCAGGGCCTCCGCGTCCATCCAGCCGAGCATGAGCACCTCAAGGGTGTCGAATTGCTGGATGACGGCGGCCACGAGCCCGGACGCGTCCCGCTTCAGCAATGCCTCGATGTTTGCAGGCAGGGATTCGGGCGCGGTGCCGGCAATGGCGGCTGCAGGGCCCGCTGCCGAAGAGCCGGGCGCCTGGGCGGATACGGGCTGGGGTGCTGGGAGGTGGGGCATCACCCCAATTCTAGTGCCAGAAACCGCCCGGCCCGGCCATTGCGGGGCACCCCGGCAGGTATCGCCATTTCTTCCGGCGTCCATTCCGGCGGTTCAAGGTGCCCACGCGCGCCAATACATGCTAATTTCACAAGTGATGCAATTTGTAGAGCCATCCCGTGAAGTCCTTGCCGAGACCCTGCTGGCCGCCGGTCCCGGAGCGGAAACACTATGCGAAGGATGGCGCACCCAGGAACTGGCCGCACACCTTTACCTGCGCGAGCACAGCCCGAAAGTGGGGCTGGGCCTGGTCATCAAACCCTGGAACAAGGTTTCCGAAAAGGCCACGGCCCGTCTGGCCGCTGAATCATCCACACCCGAGGCGTTTGCCCAGCTGGTGGAAAAGTTCCGGGCCGGGCCGCCCAGGCTTTCGCCGCTGTCACTTCGCGCGGTGGACCACAGCGCCAACCTCATTGAATTTTTTGTCCACACCGAGGACATCCGCCGCGCTACGGACCGCTGGGCCCCCCGCGCCCTCGACGCCGACTATTCCGACTCGCTCTGGGCCGAACTCGTCAAGCGCGCCGCCATCCTGTACCGCAGCGTGGACCTGGGCATTGTCCTGGTCAACCCGGCAGGCCTGCGCCACGTCGCCAAGCGCGCCCCCGTCTCGGTGGCCATCCTGGGCGAGCCGGGCGAACTGCTCATGCACGCCAACGGCCGCACGGGCCAGGCCCTGGTGACCTTCGAGGGCCAGCCCGACGCCGTCGCCCTTCTTCAGACGGCTGTCGTCGGGCCTTAGCGCACCTCGTAGCCGGCGTCGCGGATGGCCGACTTGACGTCGGCAATGGCGTTGTCGGGGCCAAAGTGGAAGATCGACGCCGCCAGGACGGCGTTCGCCCCGGCAGCAACGGCCGGCGGGAAGTGTTCGGGCTTTCCGGCCCCTCCCGAGGCGATGAGCGGCACATGGACGGCGGCCCGGACCAGGCGGATGAGCTCCAGGTCAAAGCCTTCCTTGGTGCCGTCGGCATCGATCGAATTGAGCAGGATCTCCCCCACACCCCTTTCGGCTGCCTCCCTGGCCCATTCAATGGCGTCGATGCCGGTGCCCTTGCGGCCGCCGTGGGTGGTCACTTCGAAGCCCGACGGCGTGTGCCCGTCCCGGGTGCGCCGCGCGTCGAGGCTGAGCACCAGGACCTGGGAACCGAAACGGCGGGTAATCTCGTCGATGACCTGGGGCCGGGCGATGGCGGCCGTGTTGATCGACGCCTTGTCTGCCCCGCACCGCAGCAGCCGGTCGACGTCGGAGACTTCGCGGACTCCCCCGCCCACGGTCAGCGGGATAAACACCTGCTCGGCGGTGCGTGACACCACGTCAAACGTGGTCTCCCGGTTGCCCGAGGATGCCGTCACGTCAAGGAAGGTCAGCTCGTCCGCGCCGGCGCGGTCGTAGCGCTGGGCCAGTTCGACGGGGTCGCCGGCGTCGCGCAGGTTTTGGAACTTTACGCCCTTGACCACGCGGCCGGCGTCAACGTCCAGGCAGGGAATGACTCGAATGGCAACACTCATGGCGGGCTCCCTTGTTGGTGCGGCGGATCAGATGCGGCAGGCGTGGATGCTGCTGACCAGGATGGCACGGGCGCCAAGTTCATACAGTTCATCCATGACCCGGTTGGTGTCCTTGGCAAACACCATGGACCGCACGGCAACCCAGTCGGAGTCGCGCAGCGGGGACACGGTGGGCGATTCCAGCCCGGGGGTGAGCGCCGTGGCCTTCTCCATGAGCGACTTCGGCACGTCGTAGTCCAGCAATACGTACTGCCGCGCCACCAGGACGCTGTGCAGGCGGCGGATCAGGACTTCGACACCGGCGGGCGGGGTGACGCCGCGGCGCCCGATGAGCAGCGCTTCCGAGGCCAGGATGGGCTCGCCGAAGATTTCCATGCCGGCTGCCTTGAGCGTGCTGCCGGTTTCGACGACGTCGGCGATGGCGTCAGCCACGCCCAGGCGAACGGAAGATTCCACGGCGCCGTCGAGGCGGACCACCTTGGCATTGATGCCCAGCTCGGCCAGGTATTCGCGCAGCAGTCCGTCGTAGCTGGTGGCCAGGCGCTTGCCCTCGAGCTCCGCGGCCGTGGTGAAGTGGCCCACCGGGCCGGCAAAGCGGAAGGTGGACACGGCAAAGCCCAGGGGCAGCAGTTCATCGGCGTCCACCTGCGCGTCCATGAGCAGGTCGCGGCCGGTGATGCCGACGTCGAGCGTGCCGGCGCCGACGTACACGGCGATGTCGCGGGGGCGCAGGAAGAAGAACTCAACATTGTTCTCCGGGTCCACCATGACCAGTTCGCGGCTGTCGCGGCGCTGGCGATACCCGGCTTCGGCGAGCATGGCTGAGGCGGCTTCGGACAGGGAGCCCTTGTTGGGGACGGCAACTCTAAGCATGGTTTTTATCTTTCAGTAACGTATTCAAGCATTTAGTCTGGGGCGGGTGCACAGGGTGCACCCGGTTCAGGATTTCGGCCACGGGACGTGGCTAGAGATGCTTGTATACGTCCTGGAGGGAAAGGCCTTTGGCGATCATCATGACCTGCAGGTGGTAAAACAGCTGGGAAATCTCCTCGGCGCAGGCCTCATCCGACTCATATTCGGCGGCCATCCACACCTCGGCGGCTTCCTCAACCACTTTCTTGCCGATGCCGTGAATGCCGGATTCAAGCTCGGCGACGGTTCGGGAGCCGGCGGGCCGCGCTGCGGCTTTCTCGCTCAGCTCGTCAAAAAGGGATTCGAAGGTTTTCACGGTCTCCACCTTACTTGCTTGGCGGCCCCTTCACGGAGCCGCCAACCTTGTGTGTCCGCCATCAGGCTCCGAGCCCTGCCAGGGTCAGGGCGGTGGCGAGGGCAGCCGTGGTCGCCTCGTGGCCCTTGTCCTCCACGGAACCGGGAAGCCCGGCGCGGTCCAGGCCCTGCTGCTCAGTGTCGCAGGTCAGCACCCCGAAGCCGACCGGCTTGCCGGACCGGAGGCTGACCTCGGTGAGGCCCATCGTGGCGGCCTGGCACACGTACTCAAAGTGCGGGGTGCCGCCGCGGATCACCACGCCGAGGGCGACGACGGCGTCGTAGTGGGGAGCCAGCCGGGCAGCCGCGACGGCCAGCTCAAAGCTGCCGGGAACCCGGACCACGGTGGGGCTGGCAATGCCGGCGTCGGCCGCGCCGCGTAGCGCGCCGGCCAGCAGCCCGTCCATGATTTCGGTGTGCCAGCTGGCGGCAATGATGGCCAGTTTCAGCCCTGAGGCCTGGCCCTGCTGTTCAGTGCTGAAGCCGATGACGGGTGCTCCGTGGCCGCTCATTGGATGGGTCCTTCCGGTTGGGTGGGGTTGAGAACTTCAAGGGTGTGGTGCATGCGGTCGCGCTTGGTTTGAAGGTAGCGCAGGTTTTCGGTGCGGGCAGGCACTTCGGTGGGGACCACTTCGGTGACGGTGATGCCGTGCCTGGCCAGGTCCTGGGACTTCAGCGGGTTGTTGCTCAGCAGGCGGATCCGGGACAGGCCCAGCGCCTGCAGGATGCCGGCAGCGTCCGCGTAGTCGCGGTTGTCCACGGGCAGGCCCAGCTGCTCGTTCGCCTCAACGGTGTCGGCACCTGCTTCCTGAAGGCTGTAGGCACGGATTTTGTTGGCCAGCCCGATCCCGCGGCCTTCGTGCCCGCGCAGGTAGACCAGGGTGCCGCCCTGCCGGTGGATCATGCCCAGGGCGTAGTCCAGCTGTTCGCCGCAGTCACAGCGGTAGGAGCCGAAGACGTCCCCGGTGAGGCACTCGGAGTGCAGGCGGACCAGCGGCACCAGGGAACTGCTGCTGTCGTCCGTGCCGTCGGCGCTTACACTGAGGTGCTCGGCGCCGGTGTCCGAATCCACCCACGCCTGGGCCCGGAACAGCCCAAATTGTGTGGGCAATTTCACTACCGGTCCGCCCGTAACATTGGCGTCCTCATCCACGCGGGCCTCCTCTTCCCTGGGCTCGGCGGCGTTACTCATGGTGCACCCCGGCGGCAGCGGCGTTGAGGGCCGGGCCTGCTTCCAGGTGTGCCACGAGGTCGGCAATGGAGATGAGCACCAGCTGGCCGGCGTCGGCAAACTCGCGCAGGCCCTCGAGCCTGACCATCTGGCCGGCGTCATCCACCACCTCGGCAATGCACGCCACCGGCTCGCAGCCGGCCAGCCGGCACAGTTCGACCGAGGCTTCCGTGTGCCCGGGCCGCTGCCGCACTCCCCCGGCCACGGCGCGAAGGGGGAACATGTGCCCGGGCCGGGTGACGGCGTCGGGCCTGGAAGCCGGGTTGGCGAGGATGGTGGCGGTCAGCGAACGGTCGGTGGCGCTGATGCCCGTGGTGACCCCGTGGGCCGCGTCGCAGCTGACTGTGTACGCCGTGCCCTTGGCGTCCTGGTTGTGCGCCACCATGGGCGGGAGGTCCAGGGCGTCGGCGCGGGCATCGTCCATGGGAACGCAAACCACCCCGGAGCTGTGTCTGATGGTCCAGCCCATGAGGGCCGGGGTGCTGTGCTGGGCCGCAAAGATGATGTCGCCCTCGTTTTCACGGTTTTCGTCGTCGACCACCAGCACGGCCTCGCCGCGGGCAATGGCGGCGATGGCCGCGGGGACGGGGTCCAGCAGGGTGTCGGAATTCGTCAGGGCGGTCATGATTGCACCCCCTGCGTGCCGGCGCCTGCCGAGACGGTGCCGCCGTCAATGGGGCCTGCGGCGGAAGGGACCACGAATTGGAGCAGCCGCTCGGCGTACTTGGCCAGGACATCCACTTCCAGGTTGACCGTGCCGCCGGCGGCCTTGGCGCCCAGGCCGGTGTTGGCCAGCGTGACAGGTATGAGCCCCACCTCGAACCACTGTTGCGCCTCGCCGGGCGGACTGACGGCCGTGACGGTGAGGGAGACGCCGTCGACGGCGATGGAACCCTTTTCGGCGATGTAGCGGGACAGTGCGGCGGGCACGGAGAAGCGCAAACGGTCCCAGTTCCCCTGGTTTTCGCGCTCCAGCAGTGACCCCACGCCGTCCACGTGGCCCTGGACCACGTGGCCGTCCAGGCGGCCTCCGGCGGGCACGCAGCGTTCCAGGTTGACGGTGTTGCCGGGGCGCAGGTCGCCGGTGGTGGTGCGCAGGAGCGTTTCACCCATGACGTCCACCTCCACCATGGTGCCGTTGATGCGCACGGCTGTCAGGCAGACCCCATTGACGGCGAGGGAGCCTCCCAGGCCGAGCCCGTCCACGGTGTTGCCCATTGTCGCGGTGTCCAGGACCAGCGTGGCGCTGTCCGTTTCCGTGTGGGTGTCCATGCTGACCACGGTGCCGCGGCCTTCGATGATTCCAGTAAACATTTCTACAGTCCTTCTGCGGGCGTGGCGGGCGCCGGCACCTTTGCCGGCATGAGGGTGAGTTTCAGGTCCGGGCCCAGGCGTTCCACGGGACCGGTGGTGGTGCCGTCCCATTCCCACTGCTGGGCCTGGTCCAGTGTTGTGATGCCAAGGTCGTTCAGCGCCGGCATGCCTGTGCCCAGCAGCGTGGGGGCCAGGTACACGATCAGCTCATCCACCAGCCCGGCCGCCAGGAACGCGGCGTTGATCTTGGAGCCGCCCTCAATCATGAGGTGCCCCACGCCGCGCCGGTGCAGTTCGGCCAGGACCTCGGCAGGGTCGTGGGTGTGGAGTTGCACGAAACCCGGCCCGCCCTGGTGGCGTGCGGCGGCGCCGGCGTCCACCTCGCGCATCCCCATGACCACGCGCAGCGGCTGATGGGGGGATTCGGTGCCGTCCGCGGCACGTGCTGTCAGGCGCGGGTTGTCCGCCAGGATGGTTCCGGTGCCCACCACAATGGCATCCACCCGGCCGCGCAGGGTGTGTGAATCCTGCCGGGACTGGGAGGAGGTGATCCACTGGCTGCTGCCGTCTGCGGCCGCAATGCGGCTGTCCACCGTTTGGGCCAGGCGCGCCGTGACAAAGGGCCGGCCCTCGCGGACGGCAACAAACCACTGCCTGTTCATGTCCTGCGCCTGGCGGGCCATGAGCCCGGAGCGCACATTGATGCCTTCCATGCGCAGCTTGTCGGCGCCACCTGCTGCGGGCGTGTGGGGGTCGTCCACGGCATAAACCACATTGCCCAGGCCGGCATCGAGGATGGCCTGGGTGCACGGGCCGGTCCGCCCCTGGTGGTTGCACGGCTCCAGGGTCACCACAATGGTGGCGGCGGAAAGGTCCCGCTTGACACCCGTGCCGAGCAGCCTGTTGATGACGTCCGCCTCGGCATGGGGGGTGCCGGCGCCGCGGTGGTGGCCGATGGCCAGGACGGTGCCGTCCGCGTCGATGATGACGGCACCCACCAAGGGGTTGGCGCCGCGCACTCCCTGCCGGGCGGCGGCCAGTGCTGTTTCCATGGCAACAATTTCAGCGTCGCTGAAGACGTTGAACTCGGCGTCCACGGTGTCGTCGTGCCCGCTGCTGGCGTTGGCCCGGTTCATAGTTTGACCTCATTCAGGGGAGTTGCGGTGGTGGTTGTGGATGCGGTGTCGCCCTTGCGCCTGATGCGCCACCAAACAAAGAATCCGGCCAGTGTGAAGACACCGTAGAAGATGTACATGAGCGCAGATGCGTAATACCCGGCGCTAAAGAGGAGGGGAACCCCCACAATGTCCACGGCCACCCAAATGAGCCAAAACTCCACCCAGCCCTTGGCCATGCCGTACGTGGCCAGGAGTGAGCCCATGAAAATCCAGGCATCCGCCCATACTGGCTCGTAGGAGCCCATGGCACGGAAGATCGGGGTGAGTGCGGCGGTGCCGGCAACCATGCCGACGACGAGGGCCAGCCGCGCCTTGCCCCCAGCCCAGGCCGGCAGGACGGCGGCAGGCACCTGTCCGTGGCCGCGGGATGCGTCCCGGGACTGCTTCCAGCGGTACCAGCCGTAAATGGAGACGGCAATGAACATCAGCTGCCGGCCGGCCTGGCCGAGCAGGTTGGCGTAGACGGGCGAGCCGAACACGGAGCCCATGAAGACAGTAAAGAGGAGGGCGTTGCCGACGATGCCGACAGGCCAGGCCCAGATTTTCCGGCGCATGCCGCCGAGGGCGCTGGCCAGCCCAAAGATGTTGCCTATGACTTCGCGCCACAGCAGGAATCCGCCACCGGCGAATTCAAGCTTTGCGTCAAAGAGCCATCGCAGAAAGTCCATCGTTACCTTAACCCTTTCGAACCGCGATGGCTCCGGGGGTAACGTTCAGTTCCGGCGCAGCTGCGGGACTGCCCGGCCTGTGTGCCGAAGCGCCCCGGCCGAGGCCGCAGCGAAACTGTTCGTGCTTCTCCCATCCAGACTTTAACTGTCGGTTCCGGAATTTCACCAGATCAACCGTGCACTGCCTGCTGTTTCCAGCCGGCTGAGCGCGGGTCGCGGACTATAACCGCCGGTTCGGAATTACACCGACCCCGGAGCACGTTGATAATTCTTTGCACCGGCTTGCGCCGGTCCACTTACATTATGGCACCTTTCACGGCACCGTTTGCCCTACCCCCTTGCCAACCACACGGGGCGCGGCTTCATTCCCGGGCGGGCGTTCGGCCGAAGGCCAGCTGTGCCCTTGCCCGCAGCGACTCGATGGCTGCCTCAGGTGAATCTTTGCCGTACACGGCCGAACCGGCCACGAAGACGTTGGCACCGGCCTCGGCTGCACGGGTGATGGTTTCCTCCGTGATGCCGCCGTCGACCTGGATCGCGACGGCGGCGCCGGAGCCCTCGATGGCGGCCCGGGCACGGCGGATCTTGGGCAGCGTGACGTCAAGGAATGACTGCCCGCCAAATCCCGGCTCCACCGTCATGATCAACAGCATGTCCAGCTCGGTGAGCATGTCCAGGAACGGCTCCACGGGGGTGGCCGGGCGCAGTGCCATGCCGGCCTTGGCGCCCCTGGCCCGCAGTTCCCGGGCCAGTTTGATGGGGGCATTGGACGCCTCCGCGTGGAAGGTGACCGATGCCAGTCCGGCGTCGGCATAGTGCGGCGCCCACCGGTCGACGTCGGCAATCATCAGGTGCGCGTCCAGCGGAACCGGGCTGATCTCCTGAAGGCGTTCCACGACGGGCAGGCCAATGGTCAGGTTGGGCACAAAGTGGTTGTCCATGACGTCGACGTGGGCGGCGTCGGCATTGGCGATGCGGGCCAGTTCGGCTTCAAGGTTGGCAAAGTCGGCGGAGAGGATGCTGGGGTTGATGCAGCATGTCATCGGGCGGCCGGGCATGGGCGTCCTTTCGGGGTGGGCGGATGGGGGCTGGCGGCTCAGAGCTTGCGGATGAGTGCCAGGAACATGGCGTCGGTTTGGTGGAGGTGGGGCCACAGCTGTGCCGTCATCCGGTGGACCGGCAGCGGCGAGCCGGCATTTCCGGCGTCCAGCTTCCCCGTGAGGCTCACGGCGTCAAGGGCTGCTCCGGCGTCGAGCAGTTCAAGGTCGGTGCGTCCCCGCAACGCGTCGTCCACCACGGCCAGGGTCTCGGCGATGTGCGGCGAACACGTCACATAGGCCACCACTCCCCCGCGTTTTACGGCGGAGAGGGCCGAGTCGAGCAGTTCGCGCTGCAGCGGGCCCAGCTCGGAGACATCGGAGAGCTGGCGGCGCCAGCGGGACTCGGGCCGGCGCCGCAGGGCGCCCAGGCCGGTGCAGGGCGCGTCCACCAGGATGCGGTCAAAGGACTCGGGGTGCTCCCGGCCCACGTCGCGGCCGTCTCCCGTGCGCACCGTCCAGGCGTCTTCCGGAATGGCGGCCATGGCTTGTTCAACGAGCCGGGCCCGGTGCGGCGTGGGTTCGTTGGCCAGGATCCAGGCACCCTGTTCGGCGGCCAGCGCGGCCAGCAGGGCGGCCTTTCCGCCGGGCCCTGCGCACATGTCCAGCCAGCGTTCCTCGCCGTCGGTGCGTTCCGATGTGAGTTCAGCAGCGGCAAGGGCGCGGGCCACCAGCTGCGAACCGACATCCTGGACCCGGACGGTGCCCTCGCGGACGGACGACAGCCGGCCCAGGTCCCCGCCGGGGGAAAGCGCCGAATCAATGACCAGGGGGCCGGGCGTGAACCCGGCGTCAAATGCCTCGTCGAGGCTGCCCAGGCCGGGCAGTGCCACCAGATTCACCACGGGCGCGGCATTGTCGGCTTCCAGCAGCGCCGTGATTTCGGCGGCGTCGCGGCCGTGGGCCACGAGGGCCTGGCGCAGCGAGCGGACAATCCATTCGGGGTGGGATTCGGTGATGGAGGCAATCTTGACATCGTCCGTGAGGCCGTCCGTCAGTTGCGCCAGCCACTCCTGCAGGCTTTGGGCGGACACCCTCCGCAGCACGGCATTGATGAGGGCTGACGGGCCGGCCCCGATGACAGCGCGGGCCAGGCCCACGGTCTGGTCGAGTGCCGCATGGGCCGGCACGCGCATGGCCAGCAGCTGGTGGACGCCGATGCGCAGCGCGTCGAGGATGGCAGGATCAAGTTCGGACAGCGGCCGGTCCACGCAGCGGGCCAGGATGGCGTCGTAGCTGCCCTGCCCGCGGAGGGCGCCATAGGCCAGTTCGGTGGCGAAGCCGGCGTCCCGCCGGTCCAGATGGTGGTGGCGGATGCGTGCCGGCATGACCAGGTTGGCGTAGGCGTCATCGGCTGAAACAGCCCGCAGTACTTCATAGGCCACCAGCCGGGCCGGGTCTGCGGCCCGGGTGCGCTGGGACGGTGCCGCAGTGGTGCGATTCCGCCCGGTGGCGCGGTTGCGTTCGCGCCCCGCGCTGTCCCGGCGGCGTACGCCGCCATGCTCACTGGTCATTCAAACACCACATCTTCCTTGTTCGCCAGGCCGCGGGCCCAGTCGCTTGCGTTCATCAGTTTCTTGCCGGCGGGTTGCACGTCCGCCAGTTGCACGGCGTGGGAGCCGGTTCCCACCAGGACGGCCCGGCCGTCAAGGCGCACCCTGCCGGGGGCCAGCCCGCTGACGTCCGGGCGGAGTGCCACCGGGCCCAGCTTGAAGCGCTGTCCGCCCAGCGTGGTCCAGGCGCCCGGCTCGGTGGTGACGCCCCTGACCCTGCGGCTGATGGCCAGCGCGGGGTGGTCCCAGCGCACATGGCCGTCTTCCAGCGTGAGCTTGGGGGCAAGGGAAACGTCGCCTTGCTGGGGCACCCCGGCCGCCTGCCCGGCGTCGAGCGCGGCAAGGGTCTGCGCGAGGAGCACGGCCCCGCTGTGGGAGAGGCGTTCAAGCAGCGCGGCGCTGGTGTCGGTGGCGCGGACGGTTTCGGTCATGGTGCCGTAGGCAGGGCCGGTGTCGAGCCCTTTTTCCAGCAGGAACGTGGTGGCCCCCGTGACCTCGTCGCCGTTGATGAGCGCGTGCTGCACGGGTGCCGCCCCCCGCCATGCGGGCAGCAGCGAAAAGTGCAGGTTGATCCAGCCGTGGGGCGGAAGGGACAGCGCGTCCTCGGGAATCAGGGCCCCGTAGGCCACGATGGCGGCCACATCGGGGGCAGCTTCGGCGATGGCGGCAACGGCCGCGGCGTCAATGCGGCCGGCCTTGATGACCGGAAGGCCAAGGTCCTGGGCGCGTACGGCAACGGGCGACGGCGTGAGTACCCGTTTGCGCCCCACCGGCGCGTCCGGACGGGTCAGGACGGCGACGATTTCATGTCCGTCCGCCCGCAGGGCTTCCAGGGACGGCAGGGCGACGGCGGGCGTGCCGGCAAAAAGGACCCTCACTGCGCCGCGCCTGCACCAAAGGCGGAGCCAACGGTGCGGGAGCGCTTGGCAACGGTCTGGGCAGTCACGTCGTGGTAGTTGGCCGTGCGGATGGCGCGCAGGGCGTCCTTTCGGTCGTCCCCGTCCAGCCGGTCCACGTACAGCTTGCCGTTGAGGTGGTCGGTTTCATGCTGGAAGCACTTGGCCAGCTGGCCTGTGGCCTCCATGTCAAGGGGCTCACCGTGCAGGTCGACCCCCGTGATCCGCACCCAACGGTGCCGGCGTACGTTGAATCCCAGCCCCGGAACGGACAGGCAGCCTTCGGGTTGGTCCGGCTGGAAGTCGTCGCTGGCCACGATGACGGGGTTGATGACGTGGCCTTCCTGGCCGTCCACGGAATAGGTGAAAATGCGTTTGCTGACGCCCACCTGCGGTGCGGCCAGGCCCGCCCCCCGCACATCCACCATGGTCTCGGTCATGTCCTCAATGAGCTTGGCCAGTTCAGGGCCGAAGTCCGTCACGTCCCCCGCTACAGTTCGCAGGACGGGGTCGCCGATGATGCGGATGCTCAGGATGGCCATGGGTGGGGACCTCACTTAGATGTTGAATTGCTGTCCGTCCAGTCTAGTTGGCGATCGTCACCTGGCGGGCGGGACAATGGGGAGCAGGGGCTGCCCGGCCCGGGCGGCGTCAAGGGAGGTTTGCCAGACCCGCCGCAGCGACGCGAACTTGAACCAGTGTTCCTTCAGGACGGCGGGGTTGGCGCGTTCGGTGCGGACTTCCGTTTCGCCAATCGCCACGCCCAGCAGCACCGGATCCTGCCCGTACCTCCAGGCCTCCCAGGTCCCGGCCGCCTCATCCACAATGGATTCCTCGGCCTTCATCCCGGCCACCAGCTGCATGACCACCTTGGCATCCAAGGCCTTGACCTGGCCGTTGCGGTCGGTTCCCTTGGTTTTGTAGTCGATGATGCACAGCTTGCCGCCAATGGTGGCGACCAGGTCCAAGGTGCCGGCGTATCCGAGGGACTCATTCCACACCGTGATTTCAGGGGCCAGCGGCTGCACTTGGTATTCATTCCACCAGGCGTCAAAGCGGTCGGCGAACTTTTCCTCCCCCTTCTCAGCAAGCGACGCCCGTGCCGCCAGCAGCTGTTCCGGGCGTCCCAGGGCCCGCAGCGAGACCTGTTCACAGTAGTAGTGGACCCGGTCCCCGCGCGAAGCGGCGGCGTCCCGGTACTGTTCGGCGGCATTGGAGCTGTCGCGCACCACGGTGCGCAACTGCCGGGGATTGCCGACGGCGGTGCCAAGGTCAGGGTGGTTCGCCACGGCGTTGGCCGCCATGTAGCCGATCCAACCGTCCAGGCTGTTCGCCTGCTGTCCAATCACTGTGGTGATAGAGGGAACCTTGGGCGGTTCAGTCAAGGAGCGGGCGTACATGCGCCCAAGTTCTGTGGAGTGTGCCAATGCCGGTGCCGTCATGGTTCCACTATTTCACCACCGACGGACACGGTGCACCCTGCGCGGCGCAACTGTGGATAACCCAGGCCGAGACCGAAATGTGCGGCCCTGCCAGATATCGGCCTGATAACAATAGTCCACTCGAATGCCAAACCCGTTGCCGGTGCCGCTATCCACCTGTACAGTCAAAAATGTTGGCCTGCACGGCCGAGGCCGGACAGTAGCTGTCACATTTTTGGGGGAGCCTCGGAAAGCAACCCTCACGAAAAAGCCCCGCTCCCTGCGTTGAAAGCAGGTGAGCGGGGCTTTTATTCTGGTGGGCGATACTGGGTTCGAACCAGTGACCTCTTCGGTGTGAACGAAGCGCGCTACCACTGCGCCAATCGCCCAAGCAAAGGCTCCATCCGCTGATGTTTCCACCTGCGGGCCAAGCTCTTTCCTCGTTGCGTTCAATAGACTAGCCCAAACTTTCCCGTGGTCATAATTGAGCCAAAATACGGGAACCGGCGGCCGGGACAGAGCCGCAATATGGCCGCGGAATCCGGCCCGCACCGCCAACCGCGTGACCACCGACACATCAACGTGTTGTCGAAAAGGTGGCCCCGGCACCCCAAAAAACGGCCCAAATGACAGGCCTGTAATTCGATTCCCGGCCGCAAAAACCCCGCCAATTCAACGATCCAGGCGGCACGCGGCGGGAGGCTCCCACCCGAAGGGATCCTCGATTTGGCATTTGGGAAAAGGCTCGGGTACAGTTTTCATCGCAGCAACACGGAACACCGAAGCGGAAACGCAACGGCCTGGGAAATGTAGCTTCTGCGGTTGTAGCTCAGCTGGTAGAGCACCACCTTGCCAAGGTGGATGTCGCGAGTTCGAATCTCGTCAACCGCTCGCAGGACACCGTTCAGTTTCACGGTGGGGTGGCCGAGAGGCGAGGCAACGGCCTGCAAAGCCGTGTACACGGGTTCGAATCCCGTTCCCACCTCCATATATGGCTGAACCAAAGTGTTTCGCTGGACAGTGATTGTGTACAGTACAGTGGAATGCATTGGGCGATTGGCGCAGCGGTAGCGCGCTTCCCTGACACGGAAGAGGTCACTGGTTCGATCCCAGTATCGCCCACGAATGATCCTTTAAGGATCATTCCCCGGTGAAAACCGGACAATGCAATATAGCAACAAATGGCAATACAGCAACAAAATGCGGTCGTAGCTCAGCTGGTAGAGCACCACCTTGCCAAGGTGGATGTCGCGAGTTCGAATCTCGTCGACCGCTCGGATTGACCATGAACTGCCGGAATCCCTCGGGTTCCGGCAGTTTTGGTCTCAATCCGGATTTTCCAAGAATGCTCTTGGGCGATTGGCGCAGCGGTAGCGCGCTTCCCTGACACGGAAGAGGTCACTGGTTCGATCCCAGTATCGCCCACCACGGCATGTTCGACGGCGGCGCAACCTTGGCGCCGCCGTCGGCCGTTTAAGAGGGTGTGCCTAGTGGGCCAGCTTCAGCCCCACAATGCATGAGATAAGCCCCAGCAGCAACAGCACCTTGAGCAGGGAGACCGTCTCGGCGCCCGTGGCCATCGCATACGCCACGGTCAGGGAAGCGCCGATCCCCACCCACACCGCGTAGGCAGTGCCCGTGGGAAGCGTGCGCATGGCCCAGGCCAAACCGGCCATGCTTCCCACCAGGGCCACTGCGAACACCACCGTGGGTCCCGCCTTGCTGAATCCCATGCTCCGGCCCAGTGCCGTCGCCCAAACAGCCTCGAGCACTCCTGAAACAACTAAAACAATCCATCCCATGACAACGTCCCTTCGGGTGAGGTGAACCTGCGCCTGCTGCTGCAGGCCACGCGCCGTCTTGTCGCTGGCCGGGTACGGCGCACCTCGTCCGGGTGCCTGGTGGCTTCCTGCAATTCTGGCACAGACGGCCCCACCCCGCCCTTGGACCTCCTGCGACTGCCCTAAAAAGTCGTTGACATCTCGGCTGGGACCACTAGGCTGTTTAGGAGTTGGGGCGCCAATGGCCCCACGAGTGAAGGGAGGTGCCTTGTGTCTATTTTTGACGATATCAAGGGCAAGGCCGAGGAACTGATCGGAAGTCACGGAGATCAGGTCAAGGACGGCATCGAGAAGGCCGGCGACTTTGTCGACGACAAGACCGGTGGCAAGTTCAAGGACCAGGTCGACGGGATTCAAAAGGCAGGTTCGGACTACGTGGACGGACAGAGCCAGGCCGGGCAGTAAACTCAAGCCCCTTCGCCCCTGAATTGGCGTCAAGAAGGGCGCCGGTCCCGTCGAGAGACGGCACCGGCGCCTTTTCGCTTTTAAGCGATGTTTGCAAGGCCTCGCGGGATGTTTTAGGAAATGGCCGGGGAAACGGCGGATGCCACGGGCGTGTCCGCCGCCACGGCTTCCGGGGCAGGAGATTCCTGCGCCTCGCGGGCCAGCGCCATGAGCCGCGAGACAGCCCGGAAGTACTTCTTTTGGTATCCCCCGGCCATCATTTCGGGGGTGAACAGGGCGTCAAGCGCTGCGCCGCTTCCAAGGATCGGCACGTCCTTGTCGTACAGCCGGTCTGCCAGCACCACAAAACGCAGGGCCACCGATTGCTCCGTAATGGTGCGCACATTGCGCCACACGACGGCGTCGATTCCCTCGAGCAGCTGGCGGTAGCGGGAAGGGTGGACGCCTGCCAAGTGGTCCACCAGGGTCCCGAAATCATCCACCGCCACCGTCCTGCCGGCAAACTCCCTGCGCATGGCCGCGTCCAGTTCACTGTTGGCCAGCGGCTCCGGCGGTGTCGGAAGGCCGCGGTGGCGGAAGTCCTCGCCGTCAATGTGCAGGATGTCGAACTGGTCCGCCAGCACCTGTATTTCGCGCTTGAAGTCAACGGCGGCAAATCGACCGTCGCCCAAGGCGCCGGGCAGGGTGTTGGACGTTGCAGCCAGCTTCACCCCGGCGTCCGCCAGCTCCCGCATCAAGCGGGACATCAGCACGGTGTCGCCCGGGTCATCAAGCTCAAACTCATCAATGCAGACCAGCGTGTAGCTGCTGAGCGCTTCCACCGTCTTGCGGAAGGAAAGGGCCCCCACCAGGTTGGTGTACTCCACAAACGTGCCAATGGCCTTGGGCCCGTCCACCTGGTGCCACAGGGCAGAGAGCAGGTGGGTCTTCCCGACGCCGAAGCCGCCGTCAAGGTAGATGCCGGCGCGGGTTTCGGCCTTCTTGGCCTTGCCGCCAAACAGCTTTCGCAGCCCGGATACCGGCTTGGCGGCGGCATGGCTGCCAAACTCCTCCAGCACCCGCACCGCTTCCGCCTGTGACGGCTGGGACGGATCGGGACGGTAGCTGGCAAAAGACACTTCGCCAAACCGCGGTGACGGGACGAATCCCTTTAGCAGTTCGTCCACGGACACTGCCGGCCGGCGGGTGGAGAGTTGCTCAACTTGTACCAAAGACTGATCCGTTTCATCAGGGATAACCAATAACTGCCACTTTTCACGCGGACGCGCACCCCCCCAAGTTTACGCACGCGGATATTGCGCCACGTTAACGCGGGGAAGTATTCAACCCCATGAATGGTTACTGTTGAAAACGAGGACATCACTTACGCTGCAGACCTACAGCGTTCATCCAGCCTCAGTCCGTGCCAACGAATCGTCCCGGAATTTCCCGGCGGCGCCTGGAAGCGGGCTGTCCAAAGGAAGGGGCATCATGCCTGTTGCAGTTGAAACGAATGAGAAGTTTGCCACCTACGCACACCCGGAGCGCCTGGTATCCACCGAGTGGCTTGCCAAGGCCCTGGCCGACGGCGCCACGAACGACGGCAGCCTGGTGGTTGTTGAATCCGACGAGGACGTGCTCCTCTACGAGACCGGCCACATTCCCGGCTCGGTCAAGATTGACTGGCACACGGACCTGAACGACGACGTGGCCCGCGACTACATTGACGGTGCGGCTTTTGCGAAGCTCGCCGCCGCCAAGGGCATCTCCCGGGACACCACCGTGGTGGTTTACGGCGACAAGTCCAACTGGTGGGCTGCCTACGCCCTGTGGGTCTTCACCCTGTTCGGCCACGAGGACGTCCGCCTGCTCGACGGCGGCCGCGACAAGTGGATTGCCGAAGGCCGGGAACTGACCACCGACGCCACTGCGGTCACCCCCGCCGCCGGCTACCCGGTTGTGGAGCGCAATGACGCACCCATCCGCGCGTACAAGGAAGACGTGCTGGCCCACCTGGGCAAGCCGCTCATCGACGTCCGCTCCCCGGAAGAGTACTCGGGAGAGCGCACCCACATGGCCGCCTACCCGCAGGAAGGCACGCTGCGCGGCGGGCACATCCCGACGGCTGCCTCCATCCCGTGGGGACGGGCTGCCGACACCGACGGCACCTACCGCAGCCGCGAAGAGCTCGAAGCCCTCTACCTCGGCGAAGCCGGCCTGAAGCCGGGCGACGACGTGGTGGCCTACTGCCGCATCGGCGAGCGGTCCAGCCACACCTGGTTCGCCCTCAAGTACCTGCTGGGCTTCGAGACCGTCCGCAACTATGACGGTTCCTGGACGGAGTGGGGCAACAGCGTCCGCGTTCCGATCGTGAAGGGCACCGAGCGCGGCGAACTGCCCTCGGCAAACTGACCCCAGCGGTTACACACCCAACTGAAAAGAAACGTACGCTTGAGTCAATGACTACTTCACAAGCACTTCCACAGGCGTTGGCAGAGATCGTGAACGATTTCCAGGAGCTCGAAGAGCGTGACCGCTTGACCCTCCTGCTGGAATTCTCACGGTCGCTGCCGGCCCTGCCGGAACGACTTTCGAACCATCCGGAACTCCTAGAGCAGGTGGTGGAATGCCAGTCGCCGCTGTTCCTGACCGTCGAATCCGAAAAGACAGACCACGGCGACGTCATCCGGCTGTTCTTCCAGGCACCCCCGGAGGCACCCACCACGCGTGGCTTCGCCTCGGTCCTCTTTGAGGGCCTGGACGGCCTCACGGCCGAGGAAATTCTGGCAGTGCCCGACGACATGCCGGAACAACTGGGCCTGACCCGGGCCATCTCCCCGCTGCGCATGCGCGGCATGTCGGCCATGCTGGGGCGGGTCAAGCGCAAGATCCGCGGAGGGGTCCGCCCCGCCGCCTAGCGTGCTCCGGGTGGCATACTGCTTCCATGGCCAAGAATAAAGCTGCTGGAAGCGCCGGCACCCCCGCCACGGTCGCACTGACCGCGGCAGGGGTGCCTTTTACTGCCCACGCCTACGCCCACGACCCGTCCGCGGCGAGCTTCGGCATGGAGGCCGCAAATGTCCTCCAGGTGCCGCCGGAACAGGTGTTCAAGACCCTCATGGCCGACGTGGACGGGACCCTGGCCGTCGCCGTCGTGCCTGTCAACGGCACACTTGACCTCAAGGCCCTGGCCCACGCCATGGGCCGCAAGAAGGCGGCCATGGCCGATCCCGCCACCGCCCAGCGCCGCACCGGCTACGTACTCGGTGGCATCTCGCCCCTGGGCCAGCGCCAGCGCTCCCCCACCGTGGTGGACGAATCCGCCCTCTCCTTTGCCACCATCTTTGTCTCGGGGGGCCGCCGCGGCTTTGACGTGGAGCTCTCCCCCGCCGACCTCATCACCCTGACAGGCGCGACGACGGCGAAAATCGGCCACCCCGCGTAATCGCACAAGGGACTCTGGCGTCCTCCACGGGATGGGGGCTGGTGCCCGCACCGCGCCACACACGACTCCGTCGGTGTGTCCGCGGCGACGCCCACCACGCCGCCAGCCCCCATCCCGCTCCGGACGCCTCCGTCCCGCCGGCGCTAGTCCCGCGGCAGGCCGTATCTTCCCAGGCGTGGCCGCAGCCAGGATTCCACGACGTTTTCCCAGCGGTCCGGATCCACATTCCATTCCTTGGTGTGGCGGGCCTTGCTGAAGGGTTCGAAGGTGACCATTTCGGGGTTGCGCTTGGCCAGTTCTGCCGTGGGCTCGTAGGGAACGAAGTCGTCGTCGATGCTGTGCAGGATGAGGGTGGGCGTGCGCAGTTCTACGGCGCGGCCCACCCAGTCCATGCTCTTGAGGTTTACGGGGGCGGCCAGGCCGGTGATGCGCCGGCCCAGGGGGTGGCTGAGCATGAACTGCCCGTAGCGCCCCACATAGTCGGGGATGCGGTTGAGCTGGGCTTGGTGGGCCAGCACGTTGACCCAGTCGATGACAGGGGCGTCCAGGACCATGGCCAGGATGCGCTTGCGGTTGCGGGCGAGGTCGGCGGCCTGCAGGCTGATGGCCCCGCCCATGGAGAAGCCAAAAAGGACCACATCCTTGGCACCGTGTGCCACCGCGAAGTCGATGGCGGCCTCAACGTCCGCCCATTCGGTGACGCCCAGCCCGTACCGGCCGTCCGGCGCGGCGGGGGCGTCGCCGTCGTTCCTGTAGGAGATCAGCAGGGAATCCATGCCGAGCCTGTGGGCGGCGGCAACGGCGCGCAGCCCTTCGGAGCGGGTGGCCCCGCGGCCGTGGACCATGATGGCCCAGGTTGGCAGCGCGTTGGGGGCCCGGACCAGCCAGGCCGGGGCGGGGCCGCCCGGCAGCGCGAGCGTGACGTCCTCGCTGTCAAGGCCAAGCTCGTCGGGATGGGCGTAGATGCTGCCGGACCACCAGCCCTGTGTCGCCGTGCGCAGTTCGCCGCCATGGACGGAAAGGACGTCCCGGGTGACGCTGCCCTCGCGGGGAACATAGTCCACAATCCGGCCCACCACGGCATGGGCCAGGCCGCCGTCGAAGTAGATGGCGAAGGTGCCGTCAATGATGGTGTCGGCCGTGGCGTCCAGCACCACCTGCATCCGGGGCCCGTCGGAAATGACCGCCAGGATGGAGAGGTCGTCGGCCCGGGTTTTCTCGGGGGTGACCACCTTGCGGGCGAAATACGCGGCCAGCGCGGACGTGGCGGACGCCACTGTCAGCGCCGCGGCTCCGGCAGCACCGGCACCCAGCGCCCCCCACTTGAGCCACTTGCTGGACTGTTGCACCGAGGTTGCCATACCCCCATTCTGCCCACCGCCAGTGGGAGCGTCGAGCGGCGCACCGGAGGGGCGGAAACTTTCACCGGCAACATTTTGGCCAGGTGGCGGGCGAAACTTCCCCCCGGACGCCTAAGCTGGTGCAATGAGCGAGTCGATCATCATCCTGACCGAAGAACCCCTGAGTGCTGTCGATGCCGAAAACATCATGGACCTGTATGGGCCCGACGACGACGTCGAGCTGGTGCTGCTGGTCCCGGCCAACACCAAGCGAAACCTGCTGGTGGACGTCATCGACCAGCTGACCATGCTGGATGTCCCGGGCGCCCTGCGCGAATTCCGGGAGAAGCCGGACACAGAGACAGTCCGGGCCGGGGCCCGGGACATACTGCAAGCTTCACTGTCGGTGCTGCTGGCCGCCGGCGCCAAGGCCAGCGGCCGGGTGGCCGACGGCGACGCCGTGGCTTCCCTGGTGGCCCAGGTCAACGACTCCGACGCCCGGCAGGCAGTGGTGGTCACCCGCCCGCACGCCGTGGCGGACACTTTCCGGCAGGACTGGGCACACCAGGCCCAGCGCAAATTGGGCCTGCCCGTGCTGCACCTTTATTCCGGCTCGGGATTTATTGGCGACTCCTGAACGTTGTAGAAATTATGAGCGAAGCTGTAACCCCCACCCCCCAGTCCCCCACCGTGGTCAAGTCTGAATCCGAATGGCGGCAGGAGCTGACGCCGGACGAATTTGCCGTGCTGCGCCAGGCCGCCACCGAGCGGCCCTTTACGGGCGAGTACTGGGACTCCACCCAGGAGGGCGTGTATGCGTGCCGCGCGTGCGGCGCGGAGCTGTTCACGTCCAAGGAGAAGTTCCATTCCCACTGCGGCTGGCCGTCCTTCTTTGCCCCGCTGGCGGATGGGACGGTGAGGTACCTGCACGACAAGTCCCTCGGCATGGAACGCATCGAGGTGCGCTGCGCAGCCTGTGACTCGCACCTGGGTCACCTGTTCAAGGGCGAAGGCTACGACACCCCCACGGACGAGCGGTTCTGCATCAACTCCGTTTCGCTGCGCCTCAAGCAGGCCGGCGGGTAGGCGGCAGCCCCGCGGGGAGCCCGAGCGGGCAATCCAAAAGCGGCGCCGGCCAAGCACTGACAATGCTGTGGCAGCGCCGCTTTTTCCGGTCCGTCAGCATGACAATTGCTTATGCTTGGGAATATGGCACATAAGTTTTGCTGTTCCATTGGTACGCTCGAAAAAATTCGTTCAGCACCAACGCAAAGGACTGGCACCCATGAGCATCACCATGGCCGCACCCGGCACAGCCCCCGGAATCGACTACACCTCCCTGGCCGCGGAACCGGCATGGATGTCCCTCAAGGGGGCCGCCACCGAGTTGCAGGGCCTTCAGGCCAAGGACGGCTCCGTGCCCGATGCGGCCGACCATGCCCGGGCGAAGGAGCTCATCGGCACCGTCACGGCCTCGATCACGGAACTGGCCCCGCACTTCCCCCACGACGCGGACTACCTGCGCCTTGCGGTGGCCGATTTCACCAAGTGGGCCGATGCCGGGCTGGGCGTCCCCGACTTCCTTGATTCGCTGCTGGCCTTTGCTCCCGCCGCACACCGCGTGAACGGCCTGGGCCACCTGGTGGTCTTTCCCATGTACACCCAGAACGGCTCCACCTCCCGCCTGGTCGAGGCAGTCCTGGTGGAGGTCATCTGGCCCGAGTTCATTGGCGAACTGGAGGCCGGCAGCTACTCCAACAAGCTGTTTGTACCGCTGCGCTTCATCGACTTCACGCCCGGCTATGACAGCAACTCCGCCGTGCTGTTCCCGGAAAGCGTGGCCGTCCGGGAAACCCCTTCCTTCACCTGGGGCGCCATCTTCCAGGACCGCGAGGCCGCACGTTTCCGCCGCGTGGTCCGGGAGGCCGCCGCGGTGACCCGGCTGGATTTGCCGGCAGACGCCGTCGAGCTACTGGACAACCAGGCCCTGACCCAGGAAACCTTTGTCATGTGGGACCTCATCCATGACAGGACGCACATGCGCGGTGACCTGCCCTTCGACCCCTTCATGATCAAGCAGCGCATGCCCTACTTCCTGTACTCGCTGGAGGAACTGCGCTGCGACCTCACCGCATACCGGGAATCAGTTGCCGTTGAGAAGGACGAAAAGGCATCCCCGGAGGCCCGCCGGCACGCCAAGCTGGTCCAGTACGCCGTGATCTTTGACAGGATCTTCCGCTTCGCCATCACCGGCAGCCGCGTGCGCAACTATGACGGCCTGGGCGGGCAGCTGCTCTTCGCGTGGCTCCACCAGCACCACGTCCTCCACTGGACGGACACGAAGCTGACCATTGACTGGGACGATGTCCCGGACATGGTGATCGCCCTGGGCCACGCCATCGAGGAGCTCTACTGGCACTCGATCGACCGGCCCAAGCTGGCCCACTGGCTCGCCGCCTACGAGCTGGTCTCCGGCACGCTGACCCCGAACCCGGCGTCGACCTGGGCCAAGGGCCCCGACGCCCTGCCGCTGACGGCCCCGCTGCGGGAGATCACCGACCAGGTCATGGACGACGAATTCCCGCTCTCCATGTTCTACGAAGCGCTGAACAAGAAAATGCGTGGAGTCATAGAGTCCACCTCCGGCATCACCGGTTCCAGCGCCGCGTAAGTGGGTACTGTTGGAGGCATGAACACAACAGCCCCCATCGTGGTGGCCGGCGGCAGCAGCGCCGCCGGCATCGCCGTGGCATCCGCCCTGGTCTCCGCCGGTTTCCCCGTCATCACCGTGGGGTCCGACGCCGGACGCATAGGGGCGGCGGCCGCCCTCACCGGCGGTGCCGTACCCCGGGTGTGCGACCTTGCGGACCCTGCGGCCGTGCAGGAACTGGCGGACACCGTCCGGCGCGGGTACGGCGCCGCGGGCGGGCTCATCCACCTGGTGGGCGGCTGGCGCGGCGGCAAGTCCCTGTCCGCGCAGGTGGATGCGGACTGGGACTTCCTGCACCGCTCCGTGCTCACCACGCTGCGCAACACCAGCCGGGCGTTTTACGACGACATCGGCGCCCACGCCAACGGCCGCATCGCCATCGTCTCCTCCACCGCAGTGACGTCCCCGACGCCGGGCAACGCGAACTATGCCGCAGTCAAGGCCGCCGCCGAGACCTGGGTGATGGCCCTGGCCGCGGGACTGGCCGCGGATGCAGTGGTCGGCGCTGCCGCCGGCGAGCTGCTGCCCTCGGCCGGACTGGCCACGGCGGATGCCGGCGCAACCACGGCGCAGGCCGCGCGCGCCGGCGACGGGCCGGCCGCCGTCGTGCTGGTGGTGAAGGCCCTGGTGGACGACGCCATGCGCGCCGCCTCCCCCGAACGGAAGTTCCCGGGTTTCACCGACGTGGCCGCCCTGGGGCAGACTGTGGTGGGGCTCTTTTCCACTCCAGCGGGGCAGCTCAACGGCGCCCGCATCGTACTCAACTAGAAGGCTTGCAGTGACCACTGACACCATTTCGTCCCCCTCCCGCCTGCACGACCCGGCCGTGCGCAGCTTTGCCTCGGACAATTACTCCGGCGTCCATCCGGAGGTGCTGGCAGCCCTGGCCGCAGCAAACGAGGGGCACCAGGTGTCCTACGGCGAGGACGTGTACACCGCGCGGCTGGGCGAAAAACTGGCGGAACTGTTCGGCAAGCCCGTGGACGTGTTCCCCGTTTTCAACGGCACCGGGGCGAATGTGACGGCCCTGCAGTCCCTGCTGCCGCGCTGGGGCGCCGTGGTGTGCGCCACGACGGCGCACATCAACTGCGATGAAAACGGCGCGCCCGAACGCGTGGGCGGCATGAAACTGCTGGCTGTGGCCACACCCGACGGCAAGCTGACGCCTGAGCTCATCGACAAGGAAGCCTGGGGCTTTGGCGACGAGCACCGCGCGCAGCCCCTGGCCGTCTCCATCACACAGACCACCGAGCTGGGCACCTGCTACACGCCCGCCGAGGTCAAGGCCATCTGCGACCATGCCCACTCCCTGGGGATGAAGGTCCACATGGACGGCGCCCGGCTGGCCAACGCGGCCGCCTTCCTGGACGTGCCGGTGCGGGAGTTCACCTCCGACGCCGGCGTGGACATTCTCTCCTTCGGCGGCACCAAGAACGGCATCATGTTTGGCGAGGCCGTGGTGGCCCTCAACCCCGCGGCCGCCGACGGTTTGATCTACCTGCGCAAGATGAACATGCAGCTGGCCTCGAAGATGCGCTTCATCTCCGCCCAGCTGCTGGCCCTGCTTGAGGACGGCCTGTGGCTGAAGTCGGCCGGCCACGCCAACGCCATGGCGGCCAGGCTCCGGGCAGCCGTGGACGGGATTCCCCAGGTGCATGCCACGCAGGCCACCGAGTCCAACGGGATCTTCGCAGTGCTCCCCGAGGGCGTGGCCGACCGCCTGCGCGAATCGTTCCGCTTTTACGACTGGAACGAGGCCGCCCGCGAGGTGCGCTGGATGTGTTCCTTCGACACCACCGAAGAGGACATTGACGCATTCGTGGCGGCCATCCGCCGCGAAGTCGGCGCCTGACCGCTGCGGACCCGCTGCGCCCTGTGGGCCCGGCGCAGGCGCCCAGCGGCGCGCCTGCGCCGGAACCAGGTGCGAACGCAATAACCTGCCAAGGTGAGCACACCGCAGCTGCTTCCCCCCGATTTCCAGGCCGCCCTGGCCTCGCTGCGGGCCGCCCAAAACCGCAGCGAACTCACGCTTGAGGAAATACCCGCCCCCACCAGGCTGGCCCCTTTCGGGGTGGCCTTGGGTGCCGAGGTCATGGCCGACGGCGAGGAACTCGCCACGGGGCGTTTCATCCTGCTCCACGATCCCAACGGGTCCCCCCTGTGGGAGGGCACGTTCCGCATTGTCACCTACATCAGGGCGCAGCTGGAGGCCGACATCGGCAACGACGCGCTGCTGGGCAATGTGGCCTGGGCCTGGCTGGTGGAAGCCCTTGAGGAGCACGGCGCGGGCCACCGTTCCGCCGGCGGCACGGCCACCCGGATTCTCTCCGAAAGCTACGGCACACTGGCGGCCCGCCCCGACGCCGTTGACATCGAGCTCCGGGCTTCGTGGACGCCAACGTCCGCGGCCGTCCAGCCACATCTGGAGGCATGGTCGCAAATGGTCTGCACCTTTGCCGGGCTTCCCCCCGTGCCCGACGGCGTCACCCTCCTCCCGCCGCGGCGCCGCCGTTAGGCCATTCGCTAGACTGGACCCATCATGATCAACCCAAAAACCAGCGCACACAGCCGCGCCCGGAGCAAAAAAGCCGACGCAGCACCCGCCCCCTCCGCAGACCCGGCCCCCGCCGTTGACCTTGCGGAGATGCCGCTGACGTCCGTGGTGATTGACGGCGTCCGCGTGGAACTGGGCGAACTGCCCGACGTGGTGGAGCTCAACGACCCCCGCGAGGGCATCCCGGAAGTGGTCTCGACGGAGCCGGCGCTCCGCCGCTGCGCAGCCGCCCTGGCCGCGGGCCACGGTCCGGCCGGCGTGGACACCGAACGGGCCTCCGGCTTCCGCTACGGCCAGCGTGCCATGCTGGTGCAGATCCGCCGCGACGGCGCCGGAACGTGGCTCATCGACCCGGAGGCATTTGACGACCTGGCCATCATTGGCGAGGCGCTCCGCGGCGTCGAATGGATCCTGCACGCCGCCAGCCAGGACCTGCCGTGCCTGGCCGGCGTGGGCATGTGGCCGGACAGGCTCTTTGACACCGAACTGGCCGCCCGCATTGCCGGGCTGCCCCGGGTGGGACTGGGTGCCGTCGTCGAATCCCTGCTGGGCTACCACCTGGCCAAGGAACATTCCGCGGCCGACTGGTCCACCCGCCCGCTGCCCGAAGCCTGGCTGCGGTACGCGGCCCTCGACGTGGAAGTCCTGGCCGAGCTGGAGGAGGAACTGGTTGCCGTGCTTGCGGCTGATGGCAAGCTTGACTACGCCGCGCAGGAATTCCAGCACCTGATCGACGCCGGGGTGCCGGCGCCGCGGACCGACCCGTGGCGCCGCACCTCCGGCGCCCACACCATCCGCAACCGCGTGCAGCTGGGCGCCGTGCGGGAGTTGTGGGAAACCCGCGAACGCCTGGCCGAGCACCGCGACATTGCCCCCGGCCGGCTGATCCCCGACTCCGCCATTGTTGCCGCCGCCAAGGCGATGCCCACCACCGTGCCGGCGCTGCTTGGCCTGGCAGGGTTCCACGGCCGGGCCGCCAAGCGCGACGCCCCCAAGTGGCTCCACGCCCTCCAGACTGCCAGGAACAGCTCCGACCTTCCGCCCCTGCAGGCCCACACCAACGCCCCTCCCCCGCCGCGCGTCTGGGCTGACCGCGACGCCGAGGCCGCGGCCCGGTACGCGACAGCCAAGGCGCGCCTGGGGGCACTGTCCGCGGAGCTCAACATTCCGGCGGAGAACATCCTCACCCCCGACCACCTGCGCCGCGTCTGCTGGCGGCCGCCGCTGCCCGTGACGGAATCGTCCGTCTCAGCAATGCTGGCGGAGTTGGGCGCCCGCGCCTGGCAGCTGGAGCTGACGGTGCCGCTGCTGGCAGATGCCCTGGCCCACCCGGAGCCGCTGCCGCCGAAGGAACCCCGGAACGCCTCCTAGTCTCTCCCGAGCGGGCACTTAACGTGGATGTTCCACGAAAACATCCACGTTAAGTGCCGGTTCGCGGGGGTGGAAGGGGCCGTGTTGAAGTCTAAGTTACCGACGAGTAACATGATGCGTGACACAGTCGTGCACTTCCTGGGAAGCGTCCGGCGCACACGCATGTCTTTCGCTAAGAGGAGTTACAGGTGAGCCAGAATCGGCAGATCAGGGACGTCGTGTTTGTGGACGGCGTCCGCACCCCCTTTGGACGGGCCGGGGAAAAGGGCATTTACGCCTCCACCCGGGCCGATGACCTGGTGGTGAAGTGCATCCGCGAACTGATGCGCCGCAACCCTTCACTGCCGCCGGAACGCATTGACGACGTCGCCATTGCCGCCACGTCGCAGAACGGCGACCAAGGCATGACGATCGGGCGCACCGCCGCCCTGCTGGCGGGGCTGCCCCGGTCCGTGCCCGGCTTTGCCATCGACAGGATGTGCGCCGGCGCCATGACCGCAGTGACGACGACGGCCTCCGGCATCGGCTTCGGCGCCTACGACGTGGTCATTGCCGGCGGCGTGGAGCACATGGGCCACCACCCCATGGGCGCTGGGGCCGATCCCAACCCGCGCTTCCTCGCCGAGCGGCTGGTGGACCCCGCTGCCCTGAACATGGGCAACACGGCCGAGAACCTGCACGACCGCTTTCCGGCCATCACCAAGGAACGCGCGGACGCCTATGCCGTGGCCAGCCAGGCCAAGTTTGCGGCGGCCAGCGCCAACGGGCAGATCCAGCCGGACCTGGTGCCCGTGGCCACGCTCAAGGCCGAACAGGGCTGGACGGTCCAAACGGTTGATGAGCCGCCCCGGCCCGGCACCACCCTGGAGGACCTCGCCGCCCTCCGCACCCCGTTCCGGGCCCACGGCCGGGTCACGGCAGGCAACGCCGCGGGCCTGAACGACGGCGCCACGGCCGCCATCCTGGCCTCGGCCGAGGCTGCGCAGGAACTGGGCCTGCCAGTCAAAATGCGCCTGGTCACCTACGCATTTGCCGGCGTCGAGCCTGAAGTCATGGGAATCGGCCCGGTCCCGGCCACCGAAAAGGCCCTGCGCCTGGCCGGGCTCACGATTGACGACATCGGCCTGTTTGAAATCAACGAGGCCTTTGCCGTCCAGGTGCTCAGCTTCCTGGACCACTTTGGTCTGGACGACGCCGACCCCCGGGTCAACCGCTACGGCGGCGCGATCGCCGTAGGCCACCCGCTGGCCTCCTCCGGCGTGCGGCTCATGAACCAGCTGGCCCGCCAGTTCGCCGAAGACCCCTCGGTGCACTACGGCCTGACCGCCATGTGCATCGGCCTGGGCATGGGCGCGGCCGTCATTTGGGAAAACCCGCACTTCACCCCCACCGAAGCCCCAGCGGTTTCGACAAGCTCAACCACCGAAGGGAGCGCAGCATGAGCGCCCAGGATTACGGCCAGCTCACCGCCCTGTTTCCCGACGAGGTGGTGACACACTCCTACGTCCAGGACATCGCCCTGCCGGGGGTGGATGGCGCACCGAGTGCCGGCACCCTGGCCCTAATCACCCTCGACAACGGCCTGGACCACCGGCGCCCCAACACCCTGGGGCCGAACACCCTGGTGGAATTCGGCACGGTGCTGGAAACCCAGCGTGGACGGGCCGCCCGCGGGGAAATCAAGGGCGTCGCCGTCATCGGCAAGCCGTACTTCCTGGCGGCGGGCGCCGACCTGTCCGCCGTCAAGGGCCTCAAGGACCGGGAGGCCGGGCTGCACATGGCCCGGCTGGGCCACGACGTCTATTCGACCCTGAACGAGCTGGGCGTGCCCAGCTTTGTGTTCATCAACGGCCTGGCCCTGGGCGGCGGGCTGGAGATTGCACTCAACGCCAACTATCGCACCGTGTCCACTGGCGCGGGCGCCCTGGCCCTGCCCGAGGCCTTCCTGGGCCTGGTGCCCGGCTGGGGCGGCGTCTACCTGCTGCCGCGCCTGATCGGCCCGGCCAACGCCGTCCAGGTCATGATCGAAAACGCCCTTTCCAACAACCGCACGCTCAGCGGCGCCGCAGCCTTCAAGCTGGGCATTGCCGACGCCCTCTTTGAACCCGCCGACTTCCTGGAGCAGTCCGTTGCCTGGGCGGCCCGCGTGCTGGCCGGCACCGAAACGCCCGGCCGCCCCAACGCCGTCCCCGAACCCCTCAGCGAGGAAAACAGCACAACTTGGGATGCCGCCGTCGAGCGTGCCAAGAAGTTTGTGGAGGCCAAGACCTCCAACGCCGCCCCGGCGCCGGCGAAGGTGATTGAACTGCTGGAAAAGGGCAGGAACTGGACCAAGGAGGAGTCCTTTGACGCCGAAAACGAGGCCCTCGCGGAGTTGATGCTGACACCGCAGTTCAAGGACACCGTTTACGCGTTCCTGGACCTGGTGCAGAAACGCGGCAAGCAGCCAGCCGGGGCGCCCGATGCCAAGCTGGCCCGGCCCGTCACAAAGGTGGGGGTGGTGGGCGCCGGGCTCATGGCGGGCCAGTTTGCCCTGCTATTCGCCCGCCAGCTCAAGGTGCCCGTCGTCATGACGGACATCGACCAGGCGCGGGTGGACAAGGGTGTTGCGTACGTGCACGGCGAGGTGGAGAAGCTGCTGGCCAAGGGGCGGATCAGCCAGGACGCCGCAAACCGGACCAAGGCTCTGGTCACGGGCTCGGTCTCCAAGGAAGCCTTCGCGGACGCCGACTTTGTCATCGAAGCCGTGTTTGAAGAGCTGAATGTGAAGAAGGCTGTTTTCGCCGAGGTGGAGGCCATCGTCTCGCCGGAGTGCATCCTGGCCACCAACACCTCCTCGCTGTCCGTCACGGCCATGGCGGCGGACCTCCTGCACCCCGAACGCGTGGTGGGCTTCCACTTCTTCAACCCGGTGGCGCTCATGCCGCTGCTGGAAATTGTCCGGGCCCCCAAGACCGACGACGCCGTGCTGGCCACCGCGTTCGCCACCGCCAAGGCCCTGCGCAAGACGGCAGTGCTGGTCAAGGATGCAGCCGCTTTCGTGGTGAACCGGGTGCTGCTGCGCCTCATGGCCGAGGTGTCCAAGGCCTTCGATGAGGGCACCGACGCGCACACTGCGGACAATGCGCTGCGGCCCATGGGCCTGCCCATGACGCCGTTCAACCTGCTCGCCATGGTGGGCCTGCCGGTGGCCCAACACGTCACCGAGTCAATGCACGCCGCGTTCGGGGACCGCATTGCCGTCTCCGCGAACATCCAGGCTCTGATCGACGGCGGCAAAAAGGGCTTGTGGGAGCTTTCGGAGGACGGCACCCGGCACATCCCCGAGGAGACCCTCGCCCTGCTGAGCTTCGGCAGCAATCCTGCCACGGCGGAAGAACTGCTGCGCCGGACCCAGGACGCGCTGGCCGAGGAGATCGGGCTGATGCTGGCCGAAGGCGTGGTGGCCGGGCCGGAGGACATCGACCTCTGCATGATCCTCGGCGCCGGCTGGCCCATGCACCTGGGCGGCATCACGCCGTACCTGGACCGGGTGGGCGCTTCCGAACGGGTCAACGGCAGGCACTTCCACACGGCCTAAGCCTGCTCCACCGCACGACGGCGGCTGCCCACCCGGGGTGCGCAGCCGCCGTCGTGCGGCATTTGGCTTTCACCCAGCATTGGCTGGAACAATGGGCCCATGACCTCACCACCTCCCTCCCGCCGCGCCGTTTTGCGTTCGTCCACCGTCGCCGCGGGCGGTGCCTGCGCGCTGGCCCTGGCGGGGTGCGTGCCCGCTGTGTCGGCTGGCCCCAGCCAAGGTTCCACTCCCGGCACCATCCCGACCACTGGAACCCCCGTCCGGGTGGGCAAACTCTCCGACGTGCCCGTGGGGTCCACGGCACAGGGCAAGGCCAACAACGTCAACATTGTGATCTTCCGTGCAGCCCAGGACAAGGTGTACGCCTACTCCGACGTGTGCACGCATGCCGGCTGCGAGGTCGCCCCGAGCGGGGCGGACTTCAAGTGCCCTTGCCACGGCTCCGTGTTCAAGGGCGCGGACGGAACCGTCATCACGGGACCGGCAAAACAGGCCCTGCCCCGCTACGCGGCCGCGATTGACGGCGAGTGGATCACCGTCAGTGTCTGAATCCGCCAGGGCAGCCCTGTTGCCGGGCAACGTCACGATCCGGCCCGTGCGCGCGGTCGATGCCCAGGCACTCGCGGACGCCTACGTGCTCAACCGCGCATTCCTGCAGCCGTGGGAACCCATCCGGGACGAAAGCCACTACACCGCCGAGGGGCAGCGCACTTCTCTGGACGGCGCGCTGGCCGAAGAGGCCGCCGGCCGGGGCGCCTTTTGGCTGTTGGTGGACGGCCAGCGGGTGGTGGGGCGCATCTCACTCACTGACATTGTGCGCGGCGCCTTCCAGAACGGGCACCTGGGCTACTGGGTCGCCGAGGATTTCCAGGGGCGCGGACTGGCCACGGCGGCGGCACAGTTTGTGTGCGCCCATGCGGAGCGCGAGCTGGGGCTGCACCGGATCCAGGCCGGCACGCTGGCGCACAACATTGGCTCCCAGACGGTGCTCCGGCGCTGCGGCTTCACGGCCATTGGGACCGCGGAGACGTACTTGTTGATCAACGGCACGTGGCAGGACCATGTGCTGTTCCAAAGGATCCTGCCGCGCTGAGTGTGGCTGCCCACTAAGTCCGGCGCCGCCCTGGCGCCGGACCCTGGCGCCGCACCCCGGCGCCGCCTAGAAGAGTGCCACCCGGGGGTTCTTGGGGAAAATGGTGTCCAGCTCGGCCAGCTCGGCTGCCGAGGGCTTCCAGGAGGCCGCCTGGGCATTCTCGCGCACCTGCTCCGGCCGGGTGGCCCCTGCGATGATACTGGCCACCGACGGCTGGGCGGCGAGCCAGGAAAAGGCCACCTGGACCTCGCTCAGGCCCCGGGCCGCGGCAAAGTCGCCAAAGGCAGCCAGCTGGGCCAGGTCCGCCCCGGCCAGCATGTGTCCGCGGGTGTACGTCAGCCGGCTGCCCTCGGGCGCCTTGCCTGAACTGTACTTGCCGGTCAGCAGCCCGTTCGCCAGCGGGTAGTACGGCATGACGCCCAGGCCGTAGGCCTCCGCGGCCGGCGTGACTTCAAGTTCGGCGCGGCGGTCCAGCAGGTTGTAGTGGTTTTGGCTGGCGACGCAGCGGTTCCCGCCGGACATCCTGGCCGTGAATTCCGCTTCCGCAATCTGCCAGCCCGCCATGTTGGAGTGGCCAAGGTAGCGCACCTTGCCCGCGGTGACCAGCTCATCCATGGCCGCCAGCGTCTCTGCAAGGGGCGTGTAGCCGTCCGGGGAGTGGTAGTAGTACAAGTCGATGTAGTCGGTGTCCAGGCGCCGCAGGGAGGCCTCCACGGCCTGCATGATGTACTTCCGGGAGCCGCGCCGGCCCCAGTCCACGCCGTTGGCGCCTTCGGCGTCGAGCCCGAACTTGGTGGCCACCACCACGTTCTCCCGCTCCCCGCCCAGCGCCTTGGCCAGCATGGCTTCGCTTTGGCCGGGGAAGCCTCCGTACATGTCCGCGACGTCAAAGAGCGTGATGCCGGCTTCCAGCGCCGCATGCACGACGGCGTTGCTCCCCTCCTGCGTTTGTGTCGCCGATCCAACGCGGCCCAGGTTGTTGCACCCCAGCCCCACGGTTGAAACGGTCAGTCCGGAATTGCCCACTTGGCGAAAGTCAGTCATGCTTCCACACTATCGAATCCGCTGCATCGAATCCGCCGCCTAGAGGGAGAAGGCAGTGCCGCCCGTGGGCGAGTGCCGGGCCTTGATGGCGGAGAGGTCCCCGGCCGGGGCCACGCCGATGCTCAATTTTGTAAAGTCAAGCTTTTCCTCGCGGATGCAGGTCTTGACGTTGGCCACGGCCCGGGCCGGTTCCGGGGCCAGGATGTAGATGTTCAGCTTGCCGGTGGAATGGGGCCCGGCCACAAACTCGCTCTTTTCCACCACGCCGCTGCCGCGCCAGGCCAGGTGCGCCGTGAGCGCCTCGCGGGCCTTCTCTTCCAGGTACTTGTCCCGCTCGCCGGCCTTGGCATTCTTCAGGGCAAATTGGGCCACCACGGTGAACTGCTCCGCGCGCGAAAGCTCGGCGTAGCCGTCGGCGTGGCATTGTTCGGTGAAGGCGGCAAGCATGCCCAGTGCCTCCTCAACAGTGTCCACCTCGGCATCCTTGGACGTGCTTTGGTGCCCCACGGCGCCGTGGTTGACCACAAACCAGGAGGCGTCGCCGTCGGCCTCCCCCGCCTCAACCCAGGCCTCCCGGAAAACCAGGGCGCCGGCGTCGTCCGTCTTGTACATGCGGACAATGTTGGGATCGGTCCCGCTCATGGGAGTGTCCTTCCTAAGGTGAACCAGGCCGAGTCTCGGCCGTCAAAGGGTGCCTGGCGGTCTGCAACCGCAGCCGCCAGGCTGGCGCAGGCCGCCTCCATGCGGGAGCACAGGGCGGGCGGATAATTCATTTCCAGGCGGTGCCGGGCGAACTCGTCCTCGTCGTCAACATATACGCCGCGGTCCCTGGTGCGGATGACGTCCAGGTCCATGTCGACCAGGTGGAACTCCACCACGCCGGGCCGGATGCGCCGCCAGGACGGCTCCGTGGCCAGGTCGATGTACAGCTCGACGCCGTCCGGGTGGGCGCCGTCGTAGAACGTGGCGACCCAGTCCCCCTGGTGCGGGATCAGCAGGACGGCGTCGGAGGCCGTGTAGAGGGCGGCCCCGGGCCGGGAGATGAACTCGCCCGTGCCCTGGAACACCCAATGCCCGTTGCTGTCGGAGCCCAGGTAGCGCCCCGGCACCACCCAGTGGGCAAAGCCGTTGAACTTGCGGTTGCGGGCCACCACGAGGTCGCCGGGACGGGGCGTGTCCCCCTGGTCCGGTGCGGTCACAGGATGGGCAGCTGGCCGGTGCGGGGCGTTGCGGTTCCGGGCAGCGGCCGGGCAAAGGGAACCTTGGTGCCCAGCACCTGGTCCACCACGTCCTGGGCCACGCGCTGGGCGGTCAGGCCGACCCGCTCCAGCACCTCGGCGCGGGTGCCGTGGTCGAGGAATTCGACGGGCAGGCCCACCTCGTTCAGGGCAGTGTCCACGCCCGCCCCGCGCAGTTCCTGGCGGATTCTCGAGCCCACGCCGCCGGCCCGCACGCCGTCCTCGATGACAATGACAATCCGGTGCCGGGAAGCCAGGGCAATGAGCGAACGCGGCACGGGCAGCACCCAGCGCGGGTCCACCACGGTGGACGTGATTCCCTGTGCGCCGACCCGGCCGGCGACGTCAAGGGCAAGCTCGCTCATGGCGCCCACGCTGACGATCAGCACGTCCGTTTCCGGGTCGGAACCGGTTCCGGGCATGTCATGGGAGGTGCGGGCCAGGATGTCAACGCCGTCGGAAAGACGCTCCAGGGCCTTGACCTCGGGGCCCACCTTGCCCTTCGAATACCGCAGTACGCTGGGGGCGTCCGAGATGGCAACGGCCTCCCGCAGCTCCTCGCGCAGCCTGACGGCGTCTCGCGGGGCGGCCAGGTGCAGGCCCGGCACAATTTGCAGCATGGACAGGTCCCACATGCCGTGGTGGCTGGCGCCGTCGGGCCCGGTCACCCCGGCCCGGTCCAGGACCACCGTGACGCCGGCATGGTGGAGGGCCACGTCCATGAGGAGCTGGTCAAAGGCCCTGTTGAGGAACGTGGCGTACATGGCAACCACGGGGTGCAGCCCGCCAAAGGCCAGGCCCGCCGCCATGGTCATGGCGTGCTGTTCGGCAATGCCGACGTCGATGACCCGGTCCGGGTGCCTGTCGGCGAATTTTTGCAGCCCCACGGGAATCAGCATGGCACCGGTGATGCCCACGATGTCGTCGCGCTCATCGGCAATCTGCGCAATTTCCTCACCGAAAACGCCCGTCCAGGACTTGCCGCTGGGCGTTTCCACGGCGATCCCGGTGGCGGGGTCGATGATGCCGACGGCGTGGAACTGGTCGGCCTGGTGGGCGCGGGCAGGCGCGTAGCCCCTGCCCTTTTGCGTAAAGGCGTGGACGATGACGGGGCCGCCATAATTTTTGGCGGTGCTCAGGGCCGCTTCCATGGCCTTCTCGTCATGGCCGTCCACGGGGCCCACGTACTTCAGGCCGAGGTCGTCAAAGAGGCCCTGCGGGGCCCACCAGTCCTTGATGCCCTTTTTGGCCGCATGCAGCCCCTTGTAGACAAACTGGCCCGCCGAGTTGCCGTCCTGCAGGCGCTTTTTGGCCCAGGACATGGATGCTTCGTATTTCCGGTGGGTGCGGACGTGGTCGATCGCGGGGCGCAGGGACGCCAGGTAGTCGGCCAGCCCGCCAACCGTGGGCGCGTAGGACCTCCCGTTGTCATTAACCACAATGACCACCTTGCGGTCCTTGTCGGCCGCAATGTTGTTTAGTGCCTCCCAGGTCATGCCGCCGGTCAGGGCGCCGTCGCCGATGACGGCCACCACGTACCGGTCCGTCTCGCCATTGATGGTGCGGGCCCGTGAAATACCGTCGGCCCAGGACAGGGACGACGAGGCATGGGAGCTTTCAACAATGTCATGGACGGATTCGCCGCGGTCGGGGTAGCCGGACAGGCCGCCCTGCTGGCGGAGCGTGGAAAAATCCTGCCGCCCGGTGAGCAGCTTGTGGACATAGGACTGGTGCCCCGTGTCGAAGACCACGCTGTCGCGCGGCGAGTCAAAGACGCGGTGGATGGCCAAGGTCAGCTCCACCACGCCCAGGTTCGGTCCCAGGTGGCCGCCGGTCTGGGACACGTTGCTGATCAAAAAGGCCCGGATTTCCTGGGCCAGGGCGTCCATTTGTGCGTCGCTGAGCTTGCTCAGGTCCCGCGGATGCTTGATCGTTTCCAAAAGTCCCATAAGTACCTCCCTGGGTGCACTGTCAACGTCTAACAATATCGCGTCCCGCCGCCACCGCCGGACAGGGAAGGGCGTTAACGCCGCAGGGGCGGGCACCCGGTTTCCCGGCTGCCCGCCCCTGCGGGGGCTGCTGCCTGCTACTTGCTGGCTGCGATCTGGCGCAGCACGTACTGCAGAATGCCGCCGTGGCGGTAGTAGTCGGCTTCACCTGGCGTGTCGATGCGCAGGTCGGCGTCGAAGCTGGTGGTCTTGCCGTCGTCCGCGGTGGCCGTGACCTTCAGTGTTTTCGGCGTGGTGCCGTTGTTGAGTTCGGTCACGCCTTCCACGGAGAACGTTTCGGTTCCCGTCAGGCCCAGCGACCCGGCGTTCTGCCCGGCAGGGTACTGCAGCGGCAGCACGCCCATGCCGATGAGGTTGGAGCGGTGGATGCGCTCGTAGCTCTCGGCGACGACTGCCTTGACGCCCAGCAGCGCGGTGCCCTTGGCCGCCCAGTCGCGGGACGAGCCGGAACCGTACTCCTTGCCTGCCAGGACCACCAGCGGGGTGCCGGCAGCCTGGTAGTTGACGGATGCGTCGTAGACAAATGCCTGCGGGCCACCCTCAACCGTGAAGTCGCGGGTGTAGCCGCCCTCCACGTTGTCCAGGAGCTGGTTGCGGATGCGGATGTTCGCGAACGTTCCGCGAATCATGACCTCGTGGTTTCCGCGGCGTGAGCCGTAGGAGTTGAAGTCCTTGCGCTCCACGCCGTTTTCCAGCAGGTATTTTCCGGCCGGGGTGTCCGACTTGAAGGAACCAGCAGGGCTGATGTGGTCGGTGGTGACCGAATCGCCCAGCTTGAGCAGCACGCGGGCGCCGGCGATGTCCTCGACGGGATCGGCCTGTGCCTTCATGCCGTCAAAGTACGGGGGCTTGCGCACGTACGTGGACTTGGGGTCCCACTCGAAGATGTTGCCCTCCGGGGTGGAGAGCGACTTCCAGCGGTCGTCGCCGTCGAAGATCGTGGCGTAGGAGCTGGTGAACATCTCACGGTCGATCGAGGCGTCCATGACTTCCTGGACTTCCACGGGGTTCGGCCAGATGTCCGCCAGGAACACGTCCTTGCCGTCGGCGTCCTGGCCCAGGGCGTCGGCGTTGAAGTCGAAGTCCATGCTGCCGGCCAGGGCGTAGGCGATGACCAGTGGCGGGGAGGCCAGGTAGTTCATCTTGACGTCCGGGTTGATGCGGCCCTCAAAGTTCCGGTTGCCCGAGAGGACTGCCGTGACGGAGAGGTCGTTTTCGGCAATGGCTGCGGAGATTTCGGTATCCAGCGGGCCGGAGTTGCCGATGCAGGTGGTGCAGCCGTAGCCCACCGTGTAGAAGCCCAGCTTCTCCAGGTACGGAACCAGGCCCGACTTTTCGTAGTAGTCGGTGACGACCTTCGAGCCCGGTGCCACGGAGGTCTTGACCCAGGGCTTGGACACCAGGCCCTTGTTGACGGCATTGCGGGCCAGCACCGCCGCGGCCAGCATCACCGAGGGGTTGGAGGTGTTGGTGCAGGAGGTGATCGAGGCGATGGAGACGGCACCATGGTCGAGTTCAAACTCGACGCCGGATTCGTTCTTCACATGGATCGGGGCGGACGGGCGGCCGTTGGCGCCCGCGGCAGCGGAGACCACCTGGCGGACGACGTCGTGCTGGTGCGTGTCCGGGTGCGTGAATGACGGGGCGTCGGAGGCCGGGAACGACTCCTCCAGTGACTCGTCCACGGTGTTGCCCTCGGCGTTTGCATCCGTGGCAACGTAGTTCAGCAGGTCGGAGCGGAACTGGGCCTTGGAGTTGCTCAGCTCGATGCGGTCCTGCGGGCGCTTCGGTCCGGAGATGGACGGGACCACGGTGGAGAGGTCCAGTTCCAGGTACTCGGAGAACGTGATGTCCACCGAAGGATCGTGCCAGAGGCCCTGTTCCTTGGCGTACGCCTCCACGAGTGCCACCTGCTCGTCGCTGCGGCCGGTGAGGCGCAGGTAGTCGAGTGTGACGTCGTCGATGGGGAACATGGCGGCCGTGGAGCCAAACTCCGGGCTCATGTTGCCGATGGTGGCGCGGTTGGCCAGCGGCACAGCCGCGACGCCCTCGCCGTAGAACTCCACGAACTTGCCGACGACGCCGTGCTTGCGCAGCTGCTCGGTGATGGTCAGCACCACGTCGGTGGCGGTGGCCCCGGCCGGGATCGAGCCGGTCAGCTTGAAGCCGACCACGCGCGGGATGAGCATGGACACGGGCTGGCCCAGCATGGCTGCCTCGGCCTCGATGCCGCCCACGCCCCAACCCAGCACGCCCAGGCCGTTGACCATGGTGGTGTGGGAGTCGGTGCCGACCAGTGTGTCGGGGTAGGCGCGCAGCACGCCGTCCACGGTGCGGGTCATGATGGTCCGGGCCAGGTACTCAATGTTCACCTGGTGGACAATGCCCATGCCCGGGGGGACAACCTTGAAGTCCTCAAAGGCGCCCTGGCCCCAGCGCAGGAACTGGTAGCGTTCGCCGTTGCGCTGGTATTCAATTTCCATGTTGCGCTCGATGGCGCCGGAGTTTCCAAAAACGTCAATCTGGACGGAGTGGTCAATGACCATCTCGGCAGGTGCCAGCGGGTTGACCCGGGTGGGGTCCCCGCCAAGGTCCTTGACTGCCTCGCGCATGGTGGCCAGGTCCACGATGCAGGGAACTCCCGTGAAGTCCTGCATGATGACGCGGCCGGGGGTGAACTGAATTTCTGTGTTGGGCTCCGCATTGGGGTCCCAGGCGGCCAACGCACGGACGTGATCGGCGGTGATATTGGCACCATCTTCGGTGCGCAGGAGGTTCTCCAGCAATACCTTGAGGCTGAACGGAAGGCTCTTAGCGCCTTCAACCGAGTTCAGCCGGAAAATCTCGTATTCGGTTCCGGCAACATTGAGTACGCCTTTGGATCCGAAACTGTCCACATTTGTCATTGATGGACTCCTCTCGCCACTACTTTCATCTTTGTCACGTGGGACCCGGGGTGCCAGTTAGGCATGCCTTACTCACGTTTGGACACCGCACCGCGCGCCAACAGGAACCGGTACAGCAATTCAACGGCCAGGCAACCCGCCGCAGTCACGCCAATCGTAACCGCTAACAGGGCCCCTGAGGGGATGTCGAGGGCAAAGAAAGTGCGGGCGAACGGCACCGCCATGACCAGCACCAGCCCTCCCGCCATGGCGGCAACCAGCAGGGCGCGCCAAAAGTCCAGGGGGCGGGCCAGGGCGCCAAGCACCCACAGCGCCACCAGCAGCACCGTCATGGTGGTGGCCGTTTGTGCCGTGGTGATGGCGGCATCCGCGGACAGCCGCGGGTCGGGGAATGCGCGGGCGAAGGAATACACGGCCATGATGCAGGCGGCCACAATGGTGCCGGCGGGAATGGAGAACATCAGCGCGCGGCGCAGGAACCCCGGCTGGTACCGGCGGGCGTTGGGCAGCAGCGCCAGAAAGAACGCCGGGATGCCGATGGTCATGGAGCTGACAATGGACAGCTGGCGGGGCAGGAAAGGGTACCGCCACAGCAGCACGCCGATCGCGATGGAGATGATGATGGCGTAGGCCGTCTTGCTCAGGAACAGGTTCGCCACCCGCTCCACGTTCGCGATGACCCGGCGCCCCTCGGCAACCACAGATGGCAGGTGCGAGAACTGGCCGTCCAGCAGGACCAGCCGCGAGACGGCCTTGGTTGCTGCGGAGCCCGAACCCATGGCGATGCCGATGTCCGCGTGCTTGAGGGCCAGTGCGTCATTGACGCCGTCGCCCGTCATGGCCACCACGTGACCGCGCTGCTGCAGGGCCAGCACAATGGACTTCTTCTGCTCCGGGGTGACCCTGCCCAGCACGCTGACGCCGGCAAGTTCATCCGCCAGTTCCCCGAGCCCTTCCGGAAGGTTGCGTGCGTCATAGCCGTCGCCCTCAAAGTCAAATCCCACGTCGCGGGCCACTGCCGCCACGGTGCGGGGGTTGTCGCCGGAGATGATTTTCAGCGACACCCCCTGCTCGCGAAAGTAGGCCAGGGTGGCAGCCGCGTCGGGGCGCACCTTTTCCCGGAATGCCAGCAGCGCCACGGGCTCGAGCCCCGCCAGGGAAAATTCGCCCGGGTTTCCGGCGGTGGCGGGTGCAGCTGTTTCCACGCCCGACGCCGGCCGGTGCGCCAGCACCACGGCGCGCAGTCCGCGGCCGGCCGCCTCATGCGCGGATGCCAGGGCGGCGGCAACGCCCGCGCCTGCCAGGCCCGCCCCTGCCACCCCGGAATTGCCGGAGCCTGCCAGCACCACTTCGGGTGCGCCGAGGACCCAGGTCCCGGCCGCCACTGGGCCGAAGGTGACGGCGCTGTACTTGCGCGCGCTGCTGAACGGGACCACGTCCAGCGGCGGCTGCACCGGAGGCACCGTAAAACGGTCAGCCAGCGCGGCGGCAGTGGCATTGGCGTTGGGGTGGGCGGCCGACCAGGCCAGGGCGGCCTCCCAGCCGGGGACGGCCTGCAGCACGGTGGCGGCGGCCAGTTCCATCCGGCCCTCGGTGAGCGTCCCGGTCTTGTCCAGGCAGACCATGTCCACGCGGGCCAGGCCCTCCACGGCGGGCAGTTCCTGCACCAGCACCTGGCGGCGCGCCAGCGACATCGCGGCAAGTCCAAAGGAGATGCTAGTCAGCAGCACCAGGCCTTCGGGAATCATGGCGACAATGCTGGCCACCGCACTGACCACGGCCACGCGCCACTTGCCGGAGGCGATGGATTCGGCCCAGCCGCCGTGCGCGCTCATTTGGCCGTTGACCACCAGCACGATGATGGGGACCAGCGCCCACGTGATGTACAGGATGATGCGGTTGATGGCGTTGCGGATCTCCGAGTTGACCAGGGAGAACCGCCGGGCCTCGGCCGTCAGGGCGCTGGCGTAGGAGTCCGGGCCCACCCGGTGCACCCGGGCGGCGCCGTGCCCGGCCACCACTGAGGAGCCTGACAGCGCCGTATCCCCGGGTGCCTTGGTGACAGGATCGGACTCCCCCGTCAGCAGGGATTCATCCACTTCCAGGGACTCGGCGCTGAGCACCACGGCGTCGGCAGGGATTTGGTCGCCCGTGCGCAGCAGCAGCACGTCATCGTGGAGCACCCCCGCCACGGCGATTTGCTGCTCCGCCCCGTCCCTGAGCACCAGCGCGCGCGGCGCGTGGAGCACGGCAAGCCTGTCCAGGGTGCGCTTGGCGCGGTATTCCTGCACCACCCCGATGGCTGCGTTGGCCAGCACGATGAAGCCGAACAGGGCGTCGCGCGGGTCCCCCACCAGCAGCACCAGCACCAGGGCGCTGCCCAGCACGGCGTTGAAGAGGGTGAAGACGTTGGCGCGGACAATGGCCCACATGCTGCGGCTGCTTTCGTGCGGCACGGCATTCGTCAGCTCGGCGGCCACCCGCTCCTGGACCTGGGCCGCAGTCAGCCCGGTGCGCGCCAGCTCCCCCGCGTCCACCGGCAGGAGCCGGTCGCGGGCCAGGGCCAGCGCCGCCCGCCGGTGTTCGTCGCGGCGTTCGGCCAGGATGGTGCTTTGGGGCTTGCTGCGTGTCAGGTCCCGGGCCGGCCCGGTGCGGGGGCCCCTACCGGCCAAGAACGACCCCGCCGGCACCGGCCGGCACCAGCAGCGCCACTGTTTCCACATGGTGGGTGTGCGGGTACAGGTCGAAGGCCCGCAGCTTTTTCAGCCGCCAGCCGGCGTTGGCGAAATACTGCACGTCCCGCCCAAAGGCGGCCGGGTCGCAGGAGACGTAGGCAATCGCCGAGGGGCTGCTTGCCACCAGCGCCTTGACCACGGCCTTCCCGGCCCCGGCCCGGGGCGGGTCAAGCACGACGGCGTCGAAGTGGCGCCGCTGTCCGGCGGCGGACCGCGCCTGGCGGGCAGGGGCGCCCAGGATCCGTTCAACCCGCCCCTGGACTATCTCCACCTGGGTCGCAGCGTGCAGGTTCTTGCGGGCGTCCCGGCTGGTCCCCGGGGAGCCTTCCACGGACAGCACGCTGCCCTCCGGGCCCACGGCGTCGGCGAGGGGGGCCGTGAACAGCCCGGCGCCGGCGTAAAGGTCTGCCACACTGGCGCCGTCGTCGAGGTGCCCGCCGGCGAGCAGGAAGCCGAGGGCGGCGTCGGTGAGGACCTGCGGGGCCTTGCGGTGGATCTGCCAGAAGCCGTCGCCGGTGACCCTGAACTCGTGGTCCGCCGTGGTTTCCCGGACCCAGCCGCGGCCGCTGGCGATGGTGATTCCGCCGTTTTCAGGGTTCAGGCGGGCCACCGACGGCGGCTCCTCGCGCCCGGCAAGGGCCCGGGACACCCGGGTGACCGCGTGCCCTGCGGCCTTCTCGCTGAGTCCCTCGCGCGTGGACAGCAGCACCAGGGCGGCCGAGCCGTTGGCGGGGGCGGCCACTTCAACACGCTCGATGCCCGTGAAGTCCAGCTCCCACAGGCGCAGGGCGTTCACGGCGGGGACGGCCAGGGGCATCTCCCGGATCGCCAGCACATCGTGGGAGCGGTGGGCGTGCATGCCCAGCTTCCCGCCCGGCGTGACGGCAAAGGCCACCCTCGTGCGCCAGCCGAGCCCGGCCTGCTGCTCCGGCGTGCCCGGGGCGTCAACATCCTCCACGCCGCCAAACACGGCGTCGATGGCCCCGGCGGACAGCCCGCCCAGGCGCTCCAGCTGCTCCCTGACCACAGAGGTTTTCAGGGCCAGCTGGCCGGGACGGGATATATGGCCAAACTCGGCCCCGCCCACCGGCACGGCACCGCGCGCCGCGGCCCGGAGCGCGTCGGCCTCGGGCCAAAAGTGCTCCACCCTCGTCGCCTGCGGTTCAAGCACCCGGGTGACGTCTGCGCGCCAAAACTTGGCGTCGGCGTCGTGCTCGGTCAGGGCAATCTCCACGGTTTCGCCGGGGATGGCGTGACGGACAAAGATGACGCGCCCGTCGTGCCGGGCCACGCAGTGTCCGCCGTGGGCCACCGGGCCAACCGTGACGGTGAGGCGGGCGGCGGGGGTCTCGCTGGGGGAAGTGCTCATGAAAGTTATTCCTGGTATTCCTGGTATTTCCTGGCTTCGGTGGACGACTTCAGCTGCCATGGCACGCTGGCCACCACAACACCGGGTTCAAAATGCAGCCGCGTCTTGATGCGCAGGGCGGTCTGGTTGTGCACCAGCTGCTCCCACCATTTGCCCACCACGTATTCCGGGATGTACACCACAATCAAGTCGCGCGGTGAGTCGCGCCGCATGGCCTTGATGTGGTTGATCAGCGGTGTCAGCGTCTCCCGGTAGGGACTGGCCAACACAGTCAACGGTACCGGGATGTCCAGCCGGTCCCAATCCGCCACTGTCTGTTCCGTCTCGGCGGGGTCCAGGTCCACCGTGATGGCCTCCAGCGAGGACGGCCGGGACGCGCGGGCAAAGGCCAGGGCGCGCATCACGGGCTTGCGCACATGGGAGACCAGGATCACGGCGTGGATGCGGGCGGGCAGGGCCCTGGTGGCCGAATCGGTGTCCACGGCCAGCTCCTTGGCCACGTTGTCGTAGTGCTGGCGGATGCTCCACATGATGGCAAACAGCACGGCCATGGCGAGCAGGGCAATCCAGGCACCCTGCTCAAATTTGGTGACGAGCACAATGATCAGCACCGTCAGCGTCATGGTGAAGCCAATGCTGTTGATCACGCGGGAGCGCATCATGCGGAAGCGGACCGCCTTTTCCTTGACCGTGCGCAATTCGTGGGTCCAGTGCCGCACCATGCCAAGCTGGCTGGCCGTAAAGGAGATGAACACGCCCACAATGTAGAGCTGGATCAGCTTGGTGACGTCTGCGTTGAAGGAAATGATGAGCACCAGGGCCCCGACGGCGAGCAGGATTACGCCGTTGCTGTAGGCCAGCCGGTCCCCGCGGGTGCGCAGCTGGCGCGGCAGGTAGCCGTCCCGGGCCAGGATGGAGGCCAGCACGGGGAAGCCGTTGAATGCCGTGTTGGAGGCAAACACCAGAATGACGCCCGTGGCGGCGACAATGATGAAGAACGGGATGGAGCCGATGCCAAAGACCGTGCCGGCAATTTGGCTGATGGACGGGTTTTGCACGTAGTCGGCCGGCGGGGCCACACCGTTCACCAGGAATTCGGTGGCCGGGTCCCCCACGATGTGCACGCCCGTGGCATTGGCCAGGAACAGGATTCCGGCCATCATGCCGGCCGCGATGCCGCCCAGCAGCAGCAAGGTGGTGGCCGCGTTCTTGCTCTTGGGCTTGCGGAAGTTCGGCACGCCGTTGCTGATGGCCTCCACGCCGGTCAGTGCGGCGGCACCGGAGGAGAAGGCGCGCAGCAGCAGGAAGGCTCCGCCCAGGCCCACCAGGCCTTGGTTGAAGGCCGCCTCCGGAATGATTTCAAAGCCGGCCGACGGCGCCCGGCCCAGTGTGCCCGTGGCGGACTGGAACAGCCCCACGGCCGTCATGGCGAAAATGCAGAACATGAAAATGTAGGTGGGCACGGCAAAGACGCTGCCGGCCTCCCTGATGCCGCGCAGGTTGACGAGGGCCAGGACAATGACCCCGACGACGGCGACCGCGGCCTGGGTGCCGTGCCAGCCCGGCACCGCCGTGGCCAGATAGTTGGCGGCCGAGGACATGGACACCGCCACCGTCAGGACGTAGTCGACCATGAGCGCCGAGGCGACGGTGAGGCCGGCGCTCTTGCCCAGATTGACATTGGCAATCTCGTAGTCGCCGCCGCCGGACGGGTAGGCGTGCACGTTTTGCCGGTAGGAGGCAACCACTGTGAGCAACACCACCATGACGGCGAGCCCCACCCACGGGGCCAGCGCCACGGAGGCGGCCCCGGCCAGGGCCAGCGTCAGCAGGATCTCGTCCGGGGCGTACGCCACGGAGGACAATGCATCGGAGGCAAACACCGGCAGGGCAATGCGTTTTGGCAGCAAGGTGTGTGCAAGCCTGTCGTTGCGATAGGGCCTGCCCACAAGAACGCGCTTGATGGCGTTGAAGAAATTCAGCACGCGGGTAACGCTAGTCCCTTGCGGGGCTAAAGTCATGACGGCACATCACGTGACACACTTCCATATAGGGGCCGGGCCGGTTCTTCCAACTTGACCGGCAGGCACCCGAGGCGTCAGATTAGTAGCCGCACTGTGTTGCAGTGCCCATAACGAGGAGCATCAATGGCACACTTTGTGATCATGGGCTGCGGGCGCGTTGGTGCCACCCTGGCACACACGCTGGAGGACTCCGGCCACTCGGTGGCCATCATTGACCAGGATGAGCGTGCCTTCCGGCGCCTGCGCACCGGTTTTGGCGGGCGCAAGATCACCGGCGTCGGCTTTGACAGGGAAACCCTGCGCCAGGCGGACATTGAAAACGCCTATGCCTTTGCGGCCGTTTCCAGCGGCGACAATTCCAACATCCTGGCCACCCGCGTGGCCCGGGAAACCTTCCACGTGGAACATGTGGTGGCCCGCATCTACGATCCCGGCCGCGCCGAAATCTACCAGCGCCTGGGCATCGCCACCGTGGCCGCGGTGCGCTGGAGCGCCGACCAGGTGCTGCGGCGCATCCTGCCGGAGACTGCCATCAAGGGCGACTTCCGTGAGCCGTCGGGCCGGTTGATCCTTACGGAGCTGGTCCTGAACCCTGCCTGGATCGGCCACCACATTGTGTCCCTGGAACATGCCGCGCCGCTGCGCGTGGCCTACCTGACCCGCTTTGGGGAAGGCATGCTGCCGGGCCCGGACACCAGCTACCAGCAGGGCGACACGGTCCATGCCATGATCCAGGGCACCGATACTGCCGAGGTGGCCCGCATTCTGGCCGCCGCACCACTGAAGGAGAACTAACGTGCTGGTAGTCATTGTCGGGGCGGGCAGCGTTGGCTGTTCCATTGCCCGTGAGTTGCTGGCCCACGGCCACGAACTGCTGCTCATCGACCCAAAGCCCGAAGTGATCGGCAAGAGCGGGCTCCGCGGGGCACGCTGGCTGGTGGGCGACGCCTGCGAAATCAGCACGCTGCGCGAAGCCAGGCTGGAAGAGGCCGACGTCGTCGTCTCTGCCACCGGCGACGACAAGGTCAACCTGGTGGTGTCCCTCCTGGCCAAGACCGAATTCGGCGTGGGGCGCACCGTGGGGCGGGTCAACAACCCCAAGAACGACTGGATGTTTGACGATTCCTGGGGCGTGGACGTGGCCGTCAACACCCCGCGCCTCATGACGGCACTCGTGGAGGAGGCGGTGGAAATCGGCGACCTGGTGCGCCTGCTGACATTGCAAACAGGGGTGGCATCCCTGGTGGAATTCACGGTGCCCGGCGAATCGCACATCATCGGCTTGACCGTGGGCGAGGTGGACTGGCCGCAGGACGCCACGCTGGTGGCCATCCTCCGGGACGAGGCGCCCATTACGCCCAGCAACGACGACGTCATGGAGTCAGGTGACGAGCTGTTCTTTGTCTCCACGATTGGGGCCGAGGACGAGCTCCGCGCCCTGTTGTCGTCAGCGGACTAACTGTCCTTCACGGGGCGGCTGACGAGCCAGGCCACCCAGAGGCCGAAGGCGTACAGCGGAACGCCCATGATCAGGCGCATGGCGCCGAGGGCGTCGACATTGCCGGCGAAGTACAGGGGCAGCTGGACGGCCAGGCGGGCCGCCATGACCCCCACCAGGATCCAGGTGGCTGCCCGGTAGGCCCGGAGGCGTTCGGTCTTGTGGCGCCAGCGCACGCCCTCATTGCGGGCGTAGCCAAAGAGCAGGCCCAGGACGGGCCACCGGACGGCAATGGAGACCACCATGGCCACGATGTAGGCCGCGTTGGTGTAAAAGCCCACCGCGTAAAAGTTCTCCGCCTTGCCCGTCTTCATGGCCAGAAAGGCAGACAGCGCGACGCCGGCAATGCCGGCCAGGGCCTGCGTCAGCGGGGTGTGCTGGGCCAGCCGGGCCACCAGGAAGACGGCCGCCACCGCCACCGAGCCGACCAGGGACACGGCAAGGTCCCGGGTCATGGTGAACACCACCAGGAACACCAGGCCCGGCAGCACGCTTTCGGCGATGCCGCGAATGCCGCCTGCCGCTGCCAGCAGGTCAATGTGGCCGTTTTCCTTCCGGACCAGGGAGGACTTGGCGGCCATCTCCTGGGCGAGCTCGGCGAATCCGCCGGGCTGCTCCGTCCCGGCCGCGTCGGGTGCCGCCTTGTTGCCGGCGTCGTCCCCGGGGCTGCTGTTCGTCAACTTACGTCTCCTGGGTTCCGATGATTTCATAGCGGGGGTTGAAAATGGTGGGCAGGCCGTCCCGCAGGGAGACCATGCCTTCGATCCGCACCCGGGTGCCGACGACCATGCCGGGCACCCTGCGCCGCCCCAGCCACACCAGCCTGAGCCGGTGGCTGCCGCCGTCGTTCGCCACGCGGTGGAACTCCCGGTCGGCGATGATGGCAGAGTATTGCGGCGAGGCCGACGCCGGCACTATGGTGACTGCGTCAATGACGCCCGCGCACACCACGCGGCCGCGCAGGGGCAGCTCATTGATGGCAATCGGTGTGGGCCAGCCTGCTGGCTGAGTGGGCATGCGCCTAGCCGATCGCCGTGATTTCCGGGCCGCGGCGGAAGGGTTCCCCACCTTGCGCGGGGGTTGCATGATCCCCGGGAAGCTGCCCTTCCTGGTTGGTGACTGCGTCCTTGGGCAGGCGCAGCACCAGCAGGTCGCGGGGCGGCAGGGGGGTCTCCCCGCGCACCACCACCACGCCGCGGAAAAGGTCTTCCAGCTCCTGGGCCGCTTCCCTGCTCACGGCCGCATCGCCGCCGAGAACGCCGCGCAGGAACCAGCGGGGGCCGTCAATGCCAATGAAGCGGGCCACCCGGAACCCCATGCTGCCATCGCTGGCCTGCGCGGGGACCTTGGCAAGGACTTCCTTGCCGAAGGTGCCGTCGAGAATTTCAATTTCGCCGCCCTGGGACCCCACTGAAAGGCCGATCTGTTCACGGATGTCCCGCCACAGCTTCTCGGACCGGGAGGCGGCAAAGGCCTGCAGCTGCAGGCTGGAGCCGTTCAAATCCAGTGTGACGGCGATGACGCGGGAGGTGCTTTCCTCCACTTCAAGGCGCAGAGCCAGGCCCTCGCGGGGGGTGATCAGGAGGGCGCCCAGGTCAACGTAGCCGTCGGTGTTTGTGATTTCATCGGCGTCGAGCGGGCCGTGGATGCCGCGGTCGTAGGCCGTGTCCGAGGGGTCCGGGGGCAGTGCGAGGGCTTCCCCTGCCTTGCCCTGGCCCGCGGCCGCTTCCGCGGCGGACTCCTGCTCGCTGTTCTTCTTGTTCTTCTTGCCGAACCCAAAAGCCATGGGGTGGAAACTCCTTGTAAGTAATGGCCGGTGACCAGCCGGTGCCGGCCGGACCGGGTGGCGCCCTTAGGACGTGGCTGTTCCAAAGCCGCCGGTGGAACCAAATCCGCCGGTGCCGCGCACCGAATCCGGCAATTCCTGCACCACGTCAAACGCTGCATGTTCAACGCGTTGAATGACCAGTTGTGCAATTCTATCGCCCCGGGACAGGGTGATGGGATGGCGGGCATCCGTATTCAGCAAGGTGACCGAAACCTCCCCGCGGTAGCCGGCATCGACCGTGCCCGGGCTGTTCACGATGGTCAGCCCGTGCTTGGTGGCCAGCCCCGAGCGGGGGTGGACCAGGGCCACAAATCCAAAGGGCAGCGCCAGCGACACGCCCGTCGGCACCAGGGCCCGCTCCCCCGGCCCAAGAACCACGTCGATCCGGGTGCGCAGGTCCGCCCCTGCGTCGCCGGGGTGGGAGTAGCTGGGGGCTTCGATGCCGTCGTCGAGCATGCGCAACTGGACCGTCACGGTGGGTGCCTGTCCCCCGCCGGCGGCGCTGTCAAAAGTCTGGTTGGTCACAGGAAGACACTCTATCCCGAACGGACGGAGGCCTAGGCACCCCCGGGCAGGGGACCCAATGTGAATAACGGGCCAAAAGGTGAAAAGCTTGGGTCATGTCTTCCGAGCAGGCTCTCAATGCCTCCCCCCTGTCCGCAGCAAGCTACACCGAAAAATTGTGGCCCAACATCTGGGCGTGGGTCATTGTTGTGGGCCTTTCGGCCGCCGGCATCCTGATCTTCATTCCCATCAGCGAACTGGCCGGCATTATCGCGTTTGTGGGGCTGCTGGTGCTGCAGACGGCGCTGCTCATCCTCTCGACGCCCAAGATCGAGGTGACCGCCACCACCTTGCAGGTGGGCCGGGCCGTCATTGAGCGTGAGTTCATCGGCGCGGTGTCTGTTTACCACGGCGACGACGCCACCGAACAGCGCGGCACCCGGCTCAACGGCCTGGCCTACCTGTGCATCCGCGGCTGGATCAAGCCGGTGGTCAAGGTGGAGATCACCGACCCCAACGACAAGACTCCTTACTGGCTGGCGTCATCCCGGAACCCCGAGCGGCTCGCCGCCGCCCTGGGGAGCCGGGCACACCGTCAGGACTAGCCTTCGCAGTCCGTGCAGTACATCAGCACCCCGTCCTGGCGGGCCAGCTGGGAGCGGTGCCGCACCAGGAAACAGGACGAACACGTGAACTCGTCCGCCTGGGCCGGAAGCACCTCCACGGCCAATTCTTCCCCGGACAGGTCCCCGCCCGGCAACTCATAGCTGTCCGCCAGGTCGACCTCGTCCAGGTCAATCACGGTCGATGACTCGGGGCGCGGCGCCAGGGTTTCAAAGCCACGGGCCGCGCTGTCTTCCTCATTGCCGCGCGGCGCATCATAATCCCTTGCCATTTCGACTCCCACCAATCTCCTTTTCCAGTGCATTTCTGCGTGCAGTGCCTGTTGCACCGGCTAGCGGCAAGGCCCTGCAGGGCGTACGGCAACTGCCAATACCCTAGACTTGGAAACGGGTCCCCAGGGGCAAATATGCCCGCGTTCGCGGCAGGCGTACAAACGGCGCCGGTCCCCCACATTTGGCGGGTCCATTCACGCCACGCCTGCACCGGTAGTAGGATTTGCGGCCGTTCGGTGGCAAAGTTTCGAAGTGACACTAAATGACTTTGGAGGGCTGTATGGCGGATCTACGTTTGGTGGGTGTGCATGAAGACGGCGAACACCTGCTTCTCAGTGGAACCGGCGGGGAAATTTACCTGCTGCCCCTTGACGAGGCGCTTCGGCTGGCCACTGCCCGGTCCCCGCGCCGGCCGACCCAGAACGGTTCCACCGGAACACGGCTATCGCCGCGCGAAATCCAGTCCCAGATCCGCGGCGGCGCCTCGGCCTCCGACGTGGCCGAACACTCAGGCCTGCCCCTGGAGCAGGTCCGACGCTATGAGGGCCCTGTGCTGGCCGAACGCGAGCATGTTGCCCAGCTGGCCCGCCGGGTGGAAGTGGCCGCGGCGGACACTGACGGTTTCCGCTCCGTTTTTGGCGACCAGGCCGTGACCCTGGATGAAATGGTCAACCACAGGCTCGGCGCCTTTGGCATTGACACCTCCACGCTTCGCTGGGACGCCTGGCGGGTGCACGACGGCTCCTGGTCGGTCACGGCCGACTTTGCCCCCGGTACCGAGTGGGCCGCCAGCAGCATCGGTGAGCCGCCGCCTGCCCGGTGGACGTTCCACACCGGACGGAAGTCGCTCTTCAATGCCAACCGGTGGGCCCAGCAGCTCAGCGAGCTGGAGCCCGTGGACGGGCCCGTGCCCGAACGCCGTCTCAGTGCCGTCGCGGACCGGCCCTTTGACTTTGAAACAGACGCGGCCGACGGCGACTCCGGGGACGGCGCAGACGAAACTCCGGCAGAGACCGAAGCTCCCGACGGGGACCCCGCGGACGAGTACCCCGGCAACGGGCTCCTTGACATGCTGCGCACCCGCCGGGGCCAGCGGCTGGGCCTGGACGAAGACGGCGACGACGAACTTGCCGCCATGCTCGGCGCCCAAGTCCCGGCAGCCCACGCCCGTGAAGGCGGGGCATGGGGCCAGGACGGTCCGGACGGCGGGCAGGCCGACGACGACGCACACACGGACGCGGCGGATGGCGGCGAGGCTGCCTTGACCGCGCCGGCGGCCACCAAACCGGCCGCCACGGAGGATGTGCCGGCGGAGGCCGATTCCCCGGCGGCTGCCCAACACGGCCGAAAGCGGCTGCGGGCCATCCCGTTCCTTTCCCTCGCCCCGAACCTCCACCACCACCACGACGCTCCGCTGGTGGGCGTGGGCGAGGTGAGCACCGACACCCGGGAAATTACGCTTTCAGGCGCTCCGTCGCTGCGGCACACGCCTGCGGCGCACGGTGCGGACCGGAAATCCCCGGCGCCGGAGGACGAGGCTCACGACGCCCCTTCCGACAGCGAAGTGGCCGAACGGCTCGAACGCAAGGCCACGGCCAAGCCCAAACGGTCCAGCGTCCCCAGCTGGGATGAGATCGTGTTCGGCACCAAGGGCGACTGACGGTCCGGCGGCTTCGTGAACCTTACCGCCGCTTGGAGCCCTTTGGGCTGCGCGCAGTGACGGGGATGCGGAGCAGCGGAACTTCCCGCTCGGCTTTCGTGATGGAACCGTGCTGGCCCACCACCTCGATGGCGTGCGGGCCCACACGGCGCATGTCGTAAAAGGCGATGGTCTCCCGTGCCAGCACCAGGATGTCGCCAATGCGGCCCGAGGCGCCGTCGCGCACTTCGCCAAAGTAGCCGGAGGCCACGGCCTCATCCTTGGTGAGCACCCACGCCTTCGTCCCAAACCTTTCCAGCCAGGCAGCGACGAGCCGCGCACAGGTCCCGGGACCGGCGTCGGGCTCCAGGTACAGGTGGACCATGCGGGGCTCACCTGCCGTGTGCCGGACGCCGTCCACCAGCTCAGGGTACTGCGAGTAGTCGATCCGGGCCGGGCGCGGAACGTCAACCATGCCGTGGTCTGCCGTCAGCAGGATCAGCGTGTCGGGCGGGACGGTCGCGGCCAGGCGCTTCATCCCGGCGTCGAGCTCCTCCAGCTGGGATTCCCACTTGGCGGAGTCGGCGCCATGCCCGTGGCCAGCCTTGTCCAGCTCGCTCCAGTAGAGGTACAGCAGCATGGTGGGGTGCGCAGCCAGGGTCTCCGCGGCCACTTGGACGCGGGCCTGGGGTGAGGTGGCGCCGAGGAAGGTGCTCCCCCGCAGGGCTGCCCGTGTCATGGGCGACTGGGCAAACTTGGGCAGGCTCACCGTGGCGGTGGGAATGCGGCCGTCAAGCTGCTCAAAGACCGTGGGAAACGGCTGCCAGCGCTGGGGGTCGACCCCTCCGTCCCAGTTGCCCAGCAGGTTGACCACCTTGTCCTGTTCGGGGTCCAGGACGTCGTAGCCCAGCATGCCGTGCTGGCCGGGGACCTGCCCCGTGCCAAGGCTGGTGAGCGAGGTGGCCGTGGTGCTGGGAAAAGCGGCATGCAGGGTCCGCGGGTGCTCCCCGCCGCCGTCGGCCGCCATGACGCCGCGCAGGAATGGCGCATGCCCGGCACGCTGGGTCAGCAGTGCCTTGCCGAGCCCGTCCACCAGCACCACGCAGATGCGGCGGGCGGCCGGGAGCCGCAGTACATTGCTGAACCCGGAGGCGCCCATGGCGGCAGCCGCGCTTGTGAGGAGGTCGGCGATGCTTGCCTTGCCGTAGGCGGGGGCGGCCGGGAGCGGCGGCTGTGCCACCCCCGTCAGCGCCGGTAGTGGTTGCGGCCCAGGCGCTGGCCCAGGACAGGGAACTTGGGGCCTTGGGACTGGCTGCCGTGGGCAGGGGGGATGGCACCGGTGTTTACGGTTCGCAGGGCCCGGGCGAAGGCCTTGGCGTCCGCCACGGCCTGCAGGCCCTCGGCCTCGGCGCTGATGCGCAGGGCAATGTCCTCCTGGGCGATGGTCCCGGTGTAGCCGTGGTCGGCGTCGCAGTTGGGGTCCCCGCACGACGCAGGGCCCAGGTCCACGCGCTGTCCGCCGGACCAGGCGATGGAGACGGTAAGTTCACGGGCGGGGTCGGACGGCTTGTAGTCCTGCGGCTGGGCGTAGACGTAGCTGAGGACCACTGAGCGGATCTGGCCCACGGGCACCGACTCGGTCGACACCTGGGCAACCACCTGCTCGCCGGTGTCGTCCAATTGCTGGTCGTCCACGTGGGTGATGACCAGCATCTCCTCCGTCAGGACCAGGACGGTGATGTGCCGGTGGACCTCCGTGCGGTCAAAATGTGTTTCCACGTGGACCAGGTGTGCCAGGCACTCCTGGCCGTCCAGGGCGTCGTTGACCACATCCGACACCAGCCGGGGATAGAAGCCCGCCCGTTGCAGTGCGGATTCCAGGTCCCGGCCCTTGGTCTGTGCCGACGCACCGAAGCTGTTGCTGTTCATGCCCCCATTTTGGCACTGTGCCGGTGGCTAAAGCGAACCGCCGGGCGCCCGGCGTCACGCTGCGGCTAGGAAATCATGGCGCGCCGGGCACTGTCCGTGCGCTGGGCGGCGTTGCCGATGCGCAGCGTCACGGCCAGCACGGTCACGGTTCCGGGTCCCACCAGCACGGGGTTGAACTCCACCCACGCGATCTCGGGATGTTCGTCCTTCATCAGTGCCACCCGGGCGATGAGCCCCTCCAGGGCGGGCAGGTTGCCCGCGGGCAGCCCGGCATAGCCAAACAGCCGTTTCGCCGCCCGGGGCGCCCGCACCAGCTCCGCCACATCATCCACGGTCAGCGGCGGAATGCGGTGCGCCCAGTCGTCGAGCAGGTTGACGGCGTCCCCGGACAGCCCGAAGGAAACCACCGGACCCAGCAGCGGGTCTTCGATGGCGCGCAGTGTGCAGGACTGGCCGACCTCCGCCATGCTCTGGACCTCCAGCCCGACGTTGCCGTAGGGCTCCAGCAGCTTGCGCATGTGGCCGATGTTGCGGCGCAGCGATGCCGCATCTTCAATGTTGATGCGCACCCCGCCCAGGTCCAGCCGGTGCCGCAGCGTGGCCTCAAGGGTCTTGATGGCCACCGGCCAGCCCAGGCGTTCGGCGGCAGCCACGGCTTCGTCGTCGGTGGTGAACGGCACGGATTCAAGCACGTCAATGCCGTACAGTGCCAGCAGTTGACGTGTGCGGGCCGGGCTCAGCTCCACCAGGCCGTCGCCGGCCACCCCCTCCAGCCACTGCTCCAGCAGCTGGCCGGCGGCGTCGGTGTCCACACCCGCGGGCAGGTCAAAGCTTGGCTTTTGCAAGGTGCGCCACTTTGCGTAGCGGGCCACTGCGGCCATGGCCGCAATGGCCGTCCCGGGGCTGGAATAGGAGGGCAGGCCGCCCGCGAGCTGCCGGTTGACGTCGATGCGCCGGTCCACGATGCCGGCAAATACTGCCACCACGGGCTTGCCGGCGTCGTCGGAGCAGGACTTGAGAGTGGCCGCAATGGCATCCACGGTGAGGCCGGCGGCGGGCAGCAGGGTGACGATGGCCTGGTCGACGTCGGGCCGCGCCAGGGCCTGTGCCACCGTGCGGCGGAGCATCGGCAGGGCCCGGGACTGGCCCGTGTCCAGTTCCAGGTCTGCGACGACGGCGGCCACCTCCAGCCCCTCATGCCCGGCGGCATCGGCCACCACCTTGCCCAGGGCCAGCGAATTGCTGAAAATGGCCAGCCGGGGGCCGCCGGGCAGCGGCAGCCCCACGACCAGCTGGGCCACGTCCGTCAACTGCTCAATGGTGTTGACGCGGATGACGCCGGACTGCCGGAGCATGGCGTCCAGCGCCCCGGGAGGGGCCTGGGTGGTCCGGACGGCGTGGCCGGGCGGCAGTTGCAGCCCCATGGTGTCCGACTTCGCCACAATGACGGGCTTGCTGCGGGCCAGCCGGCGGGAAATCCGGGAGAACTTGCGCGGGTTGCCAATGGACTCCAGGTACAGCCCGCACGCCGTGGTGTTGGGGTCGTCCTCCCAGAACTGCATCAGGTCATTGCCCGAAACATCGGCCCGGTTGCCCGCCGACAGCACGGTGGACAGGCCCACGTCCCGGCGGCTCAGCGACGCATGCAAGGACACGCCCAGGGCGGCCGACTGGCTGAAGATGCCCAGCCCGCCACGCAGGGGCAGTTCGGGCGCCATGGAAGCGTTGAGCGAAATGGCGGGGTCAGTGTTGGCCAGCCCCAGGGAAGCCGGACCCACCAGCCGCATGCCGTTGGCCCTCGCCTGGCGCACCAGTGCACGCTGGAGCGCCAGGCCATGGACGCCGTCGTCGGCGAATCCTGCCGTGGCCACCACCACACCCTTGACACCGGCGGCTCCGCACTGCCCCACCACCGTGGCAACCTGGTCGTAGGGGACGGCGATGATGGCCAGGTCCACGGGGCCGGGCACGTCGGCAATGGTGGAGTACGGCATCATGCCCGAAACTTCCAGCGCCTCCTGGTTGACTGCGTGCACGGCCCCCGTGAAGCCGCCCTCCACCACGTGCTCCAGCAATTGCTGGCCGATGCTGCCCCACGCCCGGCTGGCGCCAATGACGGCAATGGAGGCCGGCGCCACCAGCCCGGCCACGCTGCGGGCCTCGGCACGGTGCTCGCGCGATTCCATGACGGCGCGGGACTTCTGGGTGGGGTCGATGTCGAAGGCGAGCGAGACCACGCCTTCGTCGAAATGCCGGTGGACCTCGTAGCCCGCGTCGGAAAACACCTGCAGCATCTTGCGGTTTTCCGGCAGGACCTCCGCCGTGAATTGGCCAATGCCGTTTTCCCTGGCGGCGGCGGCGAGGTGCTCCAGGAGGATGGAGCCCAGTCCGCGGCCCTGGTTGGCATCTGAGACATTGAACGCCACCTCCGCCTCGGAGGGATCGTCCAGGCGGTCATACCGGCCAATGCCGATGATGTCGCCGCCGCGGGTGATGACAAATGCCACGCGGTCCCGGTAGTCCAGTTCGGTGAAGCGGCGCAGCTCCTTGGGCGTCAGGCTGGACTTGTAGGTAAAGAAACGCAGGTAGATGGAGTTCTGCGACTGGGCCATGTGGAAGGCCTGCACGGCGGGGGCATCGGCGGGGGTCATGGGGCGCAGGTGCCCCGTGCTGCCGTCGCGCAGGACGACGTCGGCCTCCCAATGTGCCGGATATACGGGTGCGGGCGCTGGCTTCACCATAGAATCACTGTACCGACTAGTTTGCTCCCGGCCACGTCTTCGCGCGGCCGGGTTCCGTGCCGGAACGCTAGACCCGCAGCACAGAATAGGAACCCCCGCCATCATGGCCAAGCGCCAACCACCCGTCGACGATGACTTCACCGAGAATATTGTTGAGATCGATGTGTCCAGTGAAATGGAAGGCTCGTTCCTGGAATACGCCTATTCGGTGATTTATTCGCGGGCCCTTCCGGATGCCCGGGACGGCCTCAAGCCGGTGCAGCGGCGCATCCTTTACATGATGAGCGAGATGGGCCTGCGCCCGGAAAAGGGCCACGTCAAGAGTGCCCGTGTGGTGGGCGAGGTCATGGGCAAGCTGCACCCCCACGGCGACACGGCCATTTACGACACCATGGTGCGGATGGCCCAGGACTGGACCCTGCGCCTGCCGCTCATTGACGGCCACGGCAACTTTGGCTCGCTCGACGACGGCCCCGCCGCCCCCCGCTACACCGAGGCCCGCCTGGCCGCACCGGCCCTGGAGCTGACAGGGAACCTGGGCGAGGACGTGGTGGACTTTGTCCCCAGCTACGACAACCAGATGACGCAGCCGTCGGTGCTGCCTGCCGCCTACCCGAACCTCCTGGTCAACGGCGCCAGCGGCATTGCGGTGGGCATGGCCACCAACATGGCTCCGCACAATCTGGGCGAGGTCATTGCCGGGGCGCAGCACCTGATTGCCCATCCGGACGCCACGCTGGATGACCTCATGGCCTTCATCCCGGGGCCGGACCTGCCGTCGGGCGGCCGGATCGTGGGTCTGCAGGGCATCCGCGATGCCTACGCCACGGGCCGCGGCTCCTTCAAGACGCGGGCCAAGATGGCGGTGGAGCAGATCACCCCGCGCCGCGTGGGCCTGGTGGTCACCGAACTGCCGTACCTGGTGGGCCCGGAGAAGGTCCGCGACAAGCTCTCCGACGCCATTAACAGCAAGAAATTGGTGGGTGTCAGCGATTTTGTTGACCTGACGGACCGCAAGAACGGCTTGCGGTTGATCATTGAGATCAAAAACGGTTTCAACCCTGCCGCCGTGATGGCCCAGCTGTACCGCTACACGCCGTTGGAAGAGTCCTTCGGAATCAACAATGTGTGCCTTGTGGACGGCCAGCCGCAGACGCTGGGGCTGGTCGAACTGCTGCGCGTGTTTGTGGAGCACCGGATCAACGTGGTTCGCCGTCGAACGGCTTTCCGGCTGGGAAAGAAGCAGGACCGGCTCCACTTGGTGGAGGGGCTGCTCATCGCGATCCTCGACATTGACGAGGTCATCCAGATCATCCGCACCTCCGATGAGGTTGCAGCAGCCCGGGAACGGCTCATGGCCATCTACGACCTGTCCGAGGTCCAGGCCGACTACATCCTTGCCCTGCGCCTGCGGCAGCTGACCCGCTACTCGATGGTGGAGCTGGAAGCCGAACGTGACGAGCTGCGCCGCGAAATTGCCGAGCTCGAGGCCATCCTGGCCTCGAAGGAGCTGCTGCACCAGCTGGTTTCCGACGAGCTTGGCGAGGTGGCGGCAAAGTATGCAACGCCCCGCCGGACGGTGCTGTTGGAGTCCGAGGCCGTGGCGCCGTCGGTGGCGAAGGCCCTCGCGGCGGCCGGTCCGGCAGGAAAGGGCAAGTTGGCCCCGCTGGCACTGGAAATTGCCGACGACCCGTGCTGGGTGCTGCTGAGTGCGACCGGGCAGATTGCCCGCACCAGCAATGCGGATCCGTTGGCGGAGTCCGGGTCACGGTCGAAGCACGACGTCTACGCTTCCGTGGTCCGGACCTCTGCACGGGCCGAGGTTGGCGCACTCACGTCGCTGGGGCGCATGCTCCGCCTTCAAGTGGTGGACATGCCGGTGCTTCCCCCCACGGCGGCCCTGCCCAACTTGGCCGGGGGCGTCGCAGCCAAGGAGTTCATCACGCTCACCAAGGGCGAGGCGCTGGTGGGCTTTGTCCCGCTGGACAAGGTCTTTGCTGTGGGAACGGCGGCCGGGGTGGTCAAGCGCGTCATGCCCGAATACCCCCTGAACCGGGATGAATGGGAATACATTTCACTTAAGCCCAAGGATTTCGTGGTGGGTGCGGCTCCCGCGGGGGACGGCGACGAGCTGGTCTTCATTACCGCCAATGCCCAGCTGCTGCACTACGGCGCCGCCACTGTCCGGCCGCAGGGGCGCACGGCCGGCGGCATGGCCGGCATCAAGCTGGGTGCCGGCGACCAGGTGCTCAGCTTCACCGTGGTCTCCCCGCACGACGGCGACGCCGTGGTGGTCACGGTGGCCGGCGGGCAGGATGCCCTTCCGGGCACGCCGTCGGGCAGCGCGAAGGTCACAGCCTTCTCGGAGTACCCCGCCAAGGGCCGTGCCACCGGAGGCGTCCGGGCACATCGCTTCCTCAAGGGCGAGGACCGGCTGACGGTCTCCTGGGCCGGGCACGGGCCCGCCAAGGCTTCCTCGGCCGCCGGAGTGGTGCGCGCCCTCCCCGTGGAGCATGGTCATCGAGACGGCTCCGGCGTGGCATTGTCCGCCACCATCGACCTGGTGGGTCCAAGTCTCAACGGCACCCCCACCGCTGCGACAGGCGCGAGAGAGCCAGCAACGCCGCCTTCATCGGCACAGATGGCTGGACTACCCGCACCGGCCAACGATCCCGCCCCGCTCCCGCAGCTTACGCAGGAGGCATTCGAGCTCCCCACCGACTGAGCTGCGGCATAGACTGGCCGCATGCCAATCATCCCCGATGCAAAAGACTGGACATGGGTGCTGACCAAGCCGTGCCCGGAGTGCGGCTTTGACGCCTCAAACACCACGCCGGCCATTGCAGCCACCACCATCCCCGCGCTGCTCCCCCGCTGGCAGTCCGCACTCAAGCGTGCCGGCGTGGAAATCCGCCCCAACGACTCGACGTGGTCAGTCCTGGAGTACGCGGCGCACGTGCGTGACGTCTTTGACGTGTTCGAGGGCCGCCTGGAGCTGATGCTGTCCGAAGACAACCCCACTTTCGCCAATTGGGACCAGGACCAGGCGGCCTTGGAAGGCAACTACGGCGGCCTTGACCCTGCGCTGGTTTCGCAGGACCTGGTCCAAAACGGCGAGGACGCAGCATCTGCATTTGCGGCCGTGGGCCCGGCCCAATGGGGGCGGCGCGGTCTGCGCAGCAACGGATCCGAGTTCACGGTCCTCACACTTTCCGGGTACTTCCTGCACGATCTCATCCACCACCTGCACGACATCAACGCGTAGACGACGGGACGGCCCGGTGGCCGAGCTTGTCCCGGTGGTCGAGCTTGTCGAGGCCCTGGTTTTGCCGCCGTTTCCGCACTTTTGGCGCCGCCGTGTCGGTGGCGCATGTGCAGGGGCGGCGGCTTTTGTTGTTGTTAGCCCGGCTGGTGGGGCTGGGTTTTGTAGGTGAGGAGGTTTTCGAGGGGGCTGCGGCGCAGGTCGAAGCGTGGTGCCGGGCCTGTTCGTGCGGGGCCGGGCGTGGTGGTGCCTGCGGGGCCGGGCGTGGTGGTTCGGCTGGTGCCTTTTTTGGGTCCGGGTTTTTGGGTGAGTTGTTTTTTGAGCCATTTGGGGTAGGCGGGTGGTTCGGTGGTGCGGGGCTCGGGCGGGTGGTATTTGCCCGTGGGTGAAGTCCAGCCGACGCGCCCGTCGGGGGTGCGGTTCGGTGTCCAGCCCCGGAGCGTGATGGCGGCCCGGTCGGGGTCCAGGTCCTGGCGGTGGCGGCCGTGTTTGTCCTTGTCGTCGCGGAAGTGCTTGTAGGCGTGGTGGCGTTTGCAGAGGGCATGGGAGTTCGCGGGGGTCGTGGGCCCGCCCAGGGCGTAGGCGGTGAGGTGGTCGGTTTCGGTGTCCAGGGCGGGGTTGGTGCAGCCCGGGAAGGAGCAGGTTTCGGCCAGGGCGCGCAGCAGCGCCTTCTCCGCGTCCCGGAGCCGGTACCTTTCCGGGGGCACGCCCTTGAGGGGTTCGGCGGTGACGGGGTCGGTGAGCACGCGCAGGAAGCTCCCCGCCCCTCCCAGGAGTTTCCGGGCGGTCACCTCGTCGATGGGGCCGTGCCCGGCCAGGACTGCGGGTTCGTTCGTGGCCCCGAGCAGTCCCAGGACCGGGACGGTGAGGATGACCTGGGCGTGGGGTTGGGGCGGTTCGGCCACGGCGAGCCCGGCCCGGGTTGCCTCGAGCTGGGCGAAGTACTCACCCACCGGGTCCTCCACCACCCCGTCCACCATTCCCTCCACCACGGCACCGGCCAGGGACCCGAGCAGCTCCCCCACCGGCACA
>NZ_JAAKZI010000026.1 GCF_011045165.1 Arthrobacter silviterrae | reverse complement strand
CCACCCTTCGGCAGACAGCAGCGGTCCGTCAAGGGCCGCCTGATTGGCCGGGCCACCTCATTGTTGAGGTGGCCCGGCCAATCAGTTTAATCAGCAGTTTTGGCCGTGTCCTGTCCGCCGGTTTGAGAAACTTTCCCCAAGTCGGGCACCAGTTGTCGATCCGGGCCATGGGAGCGCGTCGTATGGTCAGGGGCTTCAAGGGAGGCCCCCCAAAATGGACACCGGAGATGAAGGGAACAAGGACATGACTGCGATCCAGGAAAACACCATTGAGTCAGAAACGGACAAGGAGGTCCGCGGCGTGTTTGAGGCTATCTACGCCGCATGGGCAGACAACGATGCGGATGCCTTCGTGGCGCCGTACCGCGAGGATGCCACTGTGGTCATGCCGGGCGTGTACCACCGTAACCGGGATGAGATCCGCGCCTCCATGGCGGCCGGCTTCAACGGGCCGCTGAAAGGGTCCCACGCGGTTGATGAACCACTCAGCATTCGGGTCATCGGCGGCAACACCGCCGTCGTCGTCAGCAGGGCCGGCATCCTCATGGCAGGGGAGACGGCGCTCCCGGCGGGGCGCGAAGTCATTGCCACCTGGGTGCTGGTCCGTCAGGATGGAAACTGGCTGGTGGCCTCCTACGCCAATGCGCCGGCCCACTGACCATCAACTGCCACCAGCAATCCATCAGGGAAAAAGTGAGGTGAGTGCAATGCCAAAGTATTTGCTCATGATCTTTCAGGAAGAAGTGGCCACGCGGGAGGAGGCGGGGGAGACGGTCAGCGGCGACTACCAAGCTTTCATGCAGCGCCGCGCAGGGTCACTGGTCAACGGGGCGGCACTTGAGCCCCCGGAATCCGCCACCTCGGTTCGGCGGGACGGTTCCGGCGGATTCTCGGTCACGGACGGCCCCTTCGCAGAGTCAAAGGAAACATTGGGCGGCTTCTACCTGATTGAGGCCGCCGACCTTGACGAGGCCCTGGAGATTGCCAAGGAGGTGCCCGCCGGCAGCGGGGTGGAAGTCCGGCCCGTGCGGGTGGCAAGCTAATGCCGCCGGCCGCCAGCCCGGAGGTGGCCGCTGCGGTTGCGGATGCGCACCGCAGGGAGTGGGCCTTTGTGCTGGCTGCCACGGTGCGCGTTGCAGGCGACATCGACTCGGCGGAAGAAACCGTCCAGGATGCCTATGCCAGCGCCTTGTCCACCTGGGATGAACGCGGTATCCCCGCGAACCCCGGCGCGTGGCTTACAGTGGCAGCCCGCCGTCGTGCCTTGGACCTGCACAGGCGCGCTGCAACGGCCCGGCGGGCGTTGCCCAAACTGTTGGATACCAGCACTGATCCGCCCGGCGGCGCTGATCTTGATGCGGAAGCCTTCCCTGATGACAGGTTGCGGTTGATCTTCACCTGCTGCCACCCGGCACTGGCCCTTGACGCCCAGGTTGCACTCACCCTGCGGTTGCTGTGCGGGCTTTCGACGGCGGACGTCGCGCGCGCATTCCTGCTGTCTGAGGCCACCATGGCGGCCCGCATTACCCGCGCGAAAAGGAAGATCGCGGCCGCGCACATCCCGTTCCGCGTGCCGGCGATGTCGGAGCTCCGGGACAGGGTCGACGGCGTCCTCTCGGTGGTGTTTCTTGTCTTCACGACAGGCCACGACGCACCTTCGGGAGACGGGTTGATGCGCCGGGAGCTCGCCGACAGGGGACTTGATTTGGCCAGGATGCTCCGTGCGCTGCTTCCCGGCGATGCCGACGTCGCCGGTCTTCTGGCCCTCGTGCTGCTGACCGGTGCCCGGAATGCCGCCAGACAGGACGCTCACGGCGAGCTGGTGCTGATGGAGCACCAGGATCGCTCGAAATGGGACAGGACGGCCATTGTTGAAGGGGTGGGGCTCCTGCGGGAAGCCTTGGCGTCGAAACCGCCGGGCCGCTTCGCGCTCATGGCGGCCATTGCTGCGGTTCATGACGAAAGCGGGTCGTGGGAGGAAACCGACTGGCCGGAAATTCTGGGACTCTACGAACTGCTGGCGGCCGCCTGGCCCACTCCCGTCGTCGAACTCAACCGCGCCATTGCCCTCGGCTTTGCCATTGGTTTTGCCGAGGGACTCGCTGTGCTGGACCTGCTCGGGGCCGATCCGCGGCTGGCCCGCTACCCCTACCTTGCCGCCGCGCGCGGTGACTTCCTGGTCCGGCTGGGGCGCTCCGGGGCGGCCAGGACGGCCTTTGATGAGGCACTGATTCTCGCCGGAAATGACGCCGAACGGCGCTTCCTGCAGGCCCGGCTGGCCGAACTTGCCGGTTGAACGGGCGGGCCCATTGAACGGGCCTGTTGAACGGCGGGCGGGTTCACGGGTTCCGCGGGACATCCCCGGATGGGGGACACTTGAAGTTCCCCATGACAAGGCGGCACCCGCATGCTTAACCTCCGGCAGGACACCGACGGCTTCATCCACATGAGCCGGCACTTTCCACGAGGGATGACAATCGCCATCACCTTTACTGACGGCAGCCGGGGCGAATTCTCCGGCTCCCGGCTCAACGAACTCTACGACGGGGCACTGGCCGCCTACCGCCGGGGCAACAACCTCGACGCCAAGGGCTTTGACCGGGCCCCGCAGAAGATCCACCGCCGCAACGCAGTGGGGTTGGTGCCCGTCAGCCCCGACATGGGCGGCTGATGTGGCGCACGCTGGCTTCGAGGGCACCATGATGCATGGCGGCCCTTGATATATTGATTGAAGCTACAAGTAGTTGTTTTGCCGTAGCATTGGCCAACCACCCCGATTCCCGCTCCCAAGGAGACTGCATGAGCCCCACACTTCGCGAGCTGCGCTCGCCCGACTGGGCCGCCGAATCTGTTCCGGACGCAGTGGCAGTCCTGCTCCACGGCTTCGGCTCCAACGAGCATGACCTGGCCTCTCTGGCCCCGGCGCTGGGGCTGAACCTGCCCTGGGCCTCCCTGCGGGCGCCGCTGGAACTCGGCAACGGCGGCGCGGCCTGGTTCCCCATCGGCACTCCCGGCGACCCCGTTCCCGGGCCGGTGGAGCAGGCAACGGACATCATCTGGGAGTGGGTTGAGGCGAACCTGGCCCCAGCAACGCGCATCGTGCCCATCGGATTCTCGCAGGGCGGGCTCATGGCCACGCAACTGCTGCGCACACGCCCCGAACGCGTGCTGGCGCCCGTGGTGCTGGGTGGCTTCGTGCTGGGCGCGCCGCAGCCGGGCGACGACTCCCTGCGCGCCTCCATGCCCGCGCTGTTCTGGGGGCGCGGCGCCGAGGACAGGGTCATCGCTCCGGTGGCAATCGGCCGCACCACCGAATTCCTGCCGAGCCACACCTCGCTGGTCGAGCGCGTGTACCCGGGGCTGGCTCACAGCATCAACAGCCCCGAGCTCGACGACGTCCGCGGCTTTCTTGCCGCCGAAGTGGGTGCCGCGGCGGTAGTCGGCGCCTGAGCCCTTCGGCCCGCGCGGGGCGGGGCGGGCCCCGTCAGGTCTTGCCCTTGCCTTTCTTGTCGTCCACAATTCCGCCAATCAGCCCGCCAATGGCGCCTCCCAGGACGCCGCCGGCAACCCCGCCGAGCAAGGTGCCCAAGGCTGCCCCGATCCCGGCCAGACTTGAGCCGTAGCTGACCCTGGCGATCGAGACCGTCGTCGAGCCTTCCGGGCCCACTGAGACTTCAAAGGACCCCAGTGCTGCTGAGGCGAGCACCAGGGCCACCGGGCTGGGCTTGGTGCCCGCGAGCATTTTGGCGTAGATGTCCCGGGTTTCAAAGTAGGCCTGCAAGGCATTGCCCTTTGGCTCCCCTGCCTCATAGCCGAGCTTGTACAGTCCAAGCAGCGTCTCCGCCTCGTCGTCGCTAATGGCCCCGGCCGCCGTCAGCCTGGCGAGCACGGCCCGGTGCTCGGCCACGTAATCGCCCTTGAACTCCTCCATGACGCCCCGCGCCTCGACCCGCGCGGCGTGCATCAAGTCCGGCAAACCGACAATGATTGCTGGTGTTGTGTCCATCGTGCCCCTCCTTTGGGTGCACAAATAACGCTACGCCGCTACCGGAGAGTTGTGACCGGTGTCACATTTGAAAATTGTTGTCGATCCGCCGCCCGCCCAATCGTCATCCTGGTGAAGCACGGCCACGAGGCACGCCAGCCGCCGTCGTGCTTGGCACAAAAGGCGTTGCCGCCCGTGGACGGCACCGCCCCGATCAAGGAGAATGAACCATGCGCTACACACTGCTTTTGCACTACCCGGAAATGGATGCCGCATCGCTCGGTGAGGAGGCCATGGCCGAGGGGCAGCGGGCCTTCAGCAGCTACGCCACGGCGTTGCACCAGGCCAAGGTCCTGATCAGCGCCGAGGTGCTGCAGCCTTCGTCGAACACCACCACGCTGACCAAGGCCGGCGGTACCCTGCGCGTGCAGGACGGACCGTTTGCCGACACCAAGGAACAGCTGGGCGGCACGTTCGTCATTGACGTTGCCGACCTCGACGCCGCCATCGAGTGGGCGGGGAAGGCCCCGTCCGTGGAATGGGGTGCCGTGGAAATCCGGCCCGGGGCCACCTACACCGTGGACGGTGCGTGGACGCCGAACGCCTGACCCACGCGGAGGCGCGGGCTGCGGCTGAGCACGCTGCCCGCGCCTCCTACGGGCACCTTGTTGCCCTTCTTGCAGCGTCCACGGGCGATCTTTCGCTGGCCGAGGACGCGCTTTCGGATGCCTTTGAACAGGCCCTGCTCAGCTGGCCCTCCGGGGGAGTCCCCGCCAATCCCGAAGGCTGGCTGCTCACGGTGGCCCGCAACAGGCAGCGCGACACCTGGAAATCAGCCTCCCGCCGGACGTCGCTGCCGTTGGAGGAGGCGGACGGGAACGGAGGCACCGCGATGTCGGCCCTGGATGAACTCGATGTTGACGCCATTGGGGACAAGCGCCTGGAACTCCTGTTCACCTGCGCCCACCCCGCCATTGACCCTGCAATCCGGACGCCGTTGATGCTGCAGGCGGTCCTGGGCTTTGACGCGGCCCGCATTGCTTCCGCCTTTGCCGTCCCGGCCGCGGCCATGGCGCAACGCCTGGTGCGGGCCAAAAAGCGCATCAAGGCGGCCCGGATTCCGTTCGCCGTGCCCGGCCGGGATGCCATGCCCGGGCGGCTGCCCGCCGTGCTGGAGGCCGTCTACGGCTGCTATGCGCTGGCTTTCCTCGACGCGCCGGAAGGGCAGGGCGGGGACATGGCAGCTGAGGCGCTCTATCTGGCGGTGACCCTGGCCGCGCTTCTGGACTCTGAGCCGGAGGCATGGGGCCTGGCTGCCCTGATCGCCCTTTCCCAGGCCCGCGCGCCTGCCCGCCGCGGCCCGTTTGTCCCGCTCGAGGAACAGGACACGGCCCTGTGGGACAGCCGCCTCATGGAGGAGGGCGCATCCCTGCTGCGCCGGGCCTCGGCCGGGGGCGCCACGGGGCGCTTCCAGCTGGAGGCAGCCATCCAGGCAGTGCATTGCGAGCGCGCACGCACGCACGCCACTGACTGGGCGGCCCTGCGGACCCTGTATGCGGCGCTTGTGGCGGTTGCACCCAGCCTCGGCGCGCGGGTGGCGCTGGCTGCGGTGATTGGCCGTGCCGAATCCCCGGCCGCCGGCCTGGCGGAACTGGACGCCCTTGCCGTACGGGACGATCCTGCCGGGGCGGCCGCCGTCGAGCACTTCCAGCCCTTCCTGGCCACCCGGGCGGAGCTGCTGGCCCGGGCCGGACGACGGCGGGAGGCGGCGGAGGCGTACAACGCGGCGGCCGGCGCCACCCCGCAGCCCGCGGTGCGGACCTATTTGTTGCAGCGGGCTGCGGAACTGGGACCGTAGGATTGGCCGCTGCCCGAAACCCGGACTGTCAGCGTGTCCATCACCCGGGCGGGGCACCGGACCGGGGTTGAGGGCTGCTTTGACCAGCCCGGGGAGGTGTCGATGAGGGTGCCGGAGTCGGCAGTCCCATGGCGGTGATGCCGGAGGGGCCGTGCGCCCACTACGCTGTTCCCATGACAGCCTTGAAAGTGTTTGGACTGGACATCGACAAACTGGCCGGCGGGCGCAACGGCCACTACGTGATCGAGGAGGCCGCGCGGGTCCATCCGCGCACGCGCCGGGCCTTCCGCTGGGTAAATTGGATCCTGGCCCTTGAGGTCCTGGTGGGCGTGAGCGCCATCGTGATTGCCCTGGTGCTGGAAATCCGCGGCACGCCGGTGGGCTTCGCCGTGCTGTTCCGCGGCGTGGTGGTGCTGTTCATGACGCTGACACTGTTCTTTTTTGCGTGGCGGGCGGAGCAGGGCTACTACTGGGGCTACCAGCGGCTGCGGCTGTTCAGCCAGATCTTCCCCGTCATCACCTTGATCGTGGCCACCATCCCTGGTCTGTACCCTTACTGGATGGTGGTGGAACAGATCATCTTTGCCGCCCTCATGATCGGCATTGCGGACTTCCTGACCAGCGACCACATGCGGGACGCCTACCCCAGCCCCAAGCGCCTCGCGGAGCGCCCCCAGCCCTGAAGCAGGGCACGACGCCGGCTCCCGCACTTGGGCGGGCGGCCCGCGGGTGGTGCGGGCCGCCGTCGTGCTTCCGTGCTGGCGGCCCGCTCCTTCTAGAACGTTGCTGCGTCGATCACGAAGCGGTAGCGCACATCCGATGCCAGGACGCGTTCGTAGGCTTCGTTGATTTTGCCGGCCGGGATGACCTCGATCTCGGCGCCGATGCCGTGCTCAGCGCAGAAGTCGAGCATCTCCTGGGTTTCGGCGATGCCGCCAATCGCGGACCCGGCGAAGGACCGGCGCCCCCCGATCAGGGAGAAGACCTGCACGGGCAGGGGCTGCGGCGGGGCACCCACGTTGACCAGGGCGCCGTCGAGCGCCAGGAGCTGCAGGTACGCGTTGATGTCGATGGCGGCGCTGACGGTGTTGATGATCAGGTCGAAGCTGCCGGCAAGGTCCGTGAAAGTGTTTTCATCGCTGGTCGCGAAGTAGTGGTCGGCGCCGAGCCGCAGGCCGTCCTCCTGCTTCTTCAGCGACTGGGACAGCACGGTGACCGTGGCGCCCATGGCGTGCGCCAGCTTGACGCCCATGTGGCCCAGCCCGCCCAGGCCGATGACGGCGACATTTTTTCCCGGCCCGGCGCCCCAGTGGCGCAGCGGCGAAAAGGTGGTGATGCCGGCGCACAGCAGCGGGGCGGCCACATCCAGCTCCAGTCCGTCGGGGATGCGGACCACAAAGTTTTCCGTGACAACCACGTGGGTGGAGTAGCCGCCCTGGGTGATAGTCCCGTCGCGGTCCATTGAGCCGTACGTGCCGACGTTGCCGTTGAGGCAGTATTGCTCTTCTCCGGCCAGGCAGTTTTTGCATTCTCCGCAGGAATTGACCATGCAGCCCACGCCCACCCTGTCGCCCACCTGGTGCCGGGTGACAGCTGTGCCGACTTTGGCGACGACGCCGGCGATTTCATGGCCCGGGGCCAGCGGGTACGTTTGCGGGCCCCAGTCGCCGCGGACCGTGTGGATGTCTGAGTGGCAGATGCCTGCGTACTTGATGTCGATGAGGACGTCGTGCGGGCCAACTTCCCGGCGTTCAATGGTGGTGGGCATGAGCGCGCCCGTGGCGGACGGGGCGGCATAGGCGTTGACGGTCAACATGGGGATCTCCTGTGGTTTGTGGGAGGGTTTTGCGCGGCCGTGGTTCGCCGCGAAATTCCAACAGCTCCACGCTACGTCCGCCGGGAGGCAACGTGGGAGGGTCTGCCAGTCCCTGTCAGCGAAGTCACAGCGGCAGCAGGGGTATTGTGGGCTGGAAACGGTGAGCATGCAGCACAGGAAGGCACGCCGTGGGCAATCGAAATCCCGAAGTGGACGCCTGGTTCGACAGCTACGACAACCCGCAGCGCGAGCTGGTCGCGAGCGTGCGGGCCTACATCCTCTCCCTCGATCCGGCCCTGGGCGAAGCCGTCAAGTGGAGGGCGCCCACGTTCATCTACAGGGGGAATATAGCCTCCTTCTTTCCGCGCTCGAAGAAGACTGTCACGCTCATGTTCCACCAGGGGCCTCGATCGATGACCCCCTGGGCCTGCTGGAGGGCGACGGCGAAGTCTCCCGGGTTGCGCGTTTTGCCGACGCGGCCGATCTCGAAGCCAAGAAACAGGCACTGGCCGCAGTCATACGTGCCTGGATGGTGGCGAAAAGCCGATCCGAGGGCGTGCGGATTGCCGCGTGAAACGCCGCGGGGTCAGCGGATGACGCCGATGTTGAAGTCGATGGTGCCGATTTCGGCGCCCAGGCTCGCATTGGGGTAGGCAAGCTCAAAGCCGCGGGTCAGGCGTTGGCGATCTCCGCAGGATCTTTCCGGCAAGTGCGTTGGCGCCCACCTCGTGGTGGCGGCCGGTTCAATGGACGTGGCTCTGCCAGTCCGCGGGCACGCGGGCTGAGGGGCCCGGGGAGCCCTGGTCCACGGGCCGGTGGCTGGGCGGGGCCAGCTCCGGGCCGTTGAGATAGCTCTTGGTCCGGTAGTCCCAGAACCAGTCTTCGCCCGGTTCGAAGCTGCGGACGATCGAGTGGCCTGTGGCGGCTGCATGGGCGGATGCGTGTTGAGCGGGGGAGCTGTCACAGCAGCCGATGTGGCCGCATTGGGCGCAGCGGCGCAGGTGGACCCACCACCCTCCGGCGGACTCGCATTCGACACAGCCCGTTCCTGTGGGCGGAACTGCGGCATCGATTCCCGTGAAGTGGTCCATGGGGCCATCTCCTTAGCTTTGGTCGGGCTTCAGGACAGCACAACTTTACGCCCGGTGGGTGGATTTGCGGGAGGGGTGGGGTCCGTTCCGGCATCCTGGTGCGTCCGGCCCTGCGCTCCGGATCGATCTCCGGTGCGGCACGATTCCACTGGCCAGGGTCCGCCGCTGCAGCATGGCTGGCGTGGAGAAACCGCAACTGCTCAATTCGTGCGAGTAGCTCTCCTCCATGACCCATTCCGCGAAGTTTGATGCGCGCCTGCATGGCGGGGTGCGGCGCGGCCCGAAAACCGTGTGCAGGCGAGGTCCATGGTTCCCCAATAGTGGTGCACCGGCCTGACCTTGCCGCGGAAGGAGGAACGGAAGGTGTCCAATATGCGGTCGGCCTGGACCCGCTGGCGCCAAAACAGCTGGACTGCCGCTGCGTCATAAGAGTTGTGGACGCTGTCCTCGGCGAAGGGAATGGCGGGATCCACCTCCACCGGAACGGCCCTGATGGTGGTTTCAAGTCCCAGCCCTGCCGGTGCGGCCATGGTCTCCGCATAGAATTCCGACGTCGACTTTGCGTCAAGGCCGACGCTTGCCACAGAGCCGTTGCCGGACCGGATGGCGAGCCGGTGGTCGAAGAAGTCGAATTCCATGTCAAAGGGGCCTGAGGGATGGGGGATGGAGTGCGTCGCCAAGCCGCGGGGCGTCACATAGAGCGGCACCTGCCACCAGTGGTTGAGCATCGGGGCGTGCGCCATGCGGACCTTGCCGACGATCTGGGTCCACAGCTGCACGGTGTCCCGGGTCCCCTGCCAGTCCTCGACACGCAGTTGCGGCCAGGAACCTTTTCCCGTCTGGTCCTGAACAGTCATCTGGCCTGCTCTGGCCGTGAGCGCAATCCGGCAAGGGCGCCGCGTCGGCGCCATGATCGGCCTGTCCATGCCGATCGTCCCATTCTGCCTCCGCGGGGCGCGAAAGCGCGAGTGCTTCAACGAAGGCCCGTGAATCGACGGCCGAGCGGGCACTTAACGGGGGTGTTGCGCCGAAACATCCACGTTAAGTGCCGGTTCGCGCGGGGGTGGGGGGCGTGCGCGCAGGGGGTGGGGGCGTTGGCGCTGGCGTGCCTGGCTGCCCGCCAACGGGCCGGAGCCCGGGGCTATGCTCAAAAGGGAAAGAGGAGGAATCCATGCCCAACTTTGGGGCACCGTCACACATAGACCTGTCCGTCAACGATGCCGAGTCCAGCGCGCAGTGGTACTGCGAGGTGCTGGGGCTGCGCCGGGTGCGCCGTGCAGACCTGGAGAACCGCATCATGATCGTGCTGCTGCACCAGGCCACAGGGCTGGTCATCGGCCTCAACCAGCACGCCTCCGTGCCTGTCACCACCTTTGACGACCGCAATGTCGGTTTGGACCACATCGGTTTCAGCGTGGGCGAGCGGGCTGACCTCGACGCCTGGGAAGCACAGCTGACGTCCCTGAATGTGGTGCACTCCGCCCCCCAGGACACGGCCAATGGCGCTGCCTTGGTGTTCCGCGACCCGGACAACATCCAGCTGGAGTTTTGGTGGACCCGCCGGCCCTGACCCCGCCCAGCCCGCCGGGCCGCCGTCGTGCCTGAAACCGGATGCCGCAAGGCAAAAGGGAGGTGCCGGCGTGAACCGGCCCCTCCCTTTTAGTTTTGTGATGCCAGCCTGTCGTTACGGTGCCGGGGTGAGCCAGCCCGCCCGGGCGCTGCCCCAGCCGGTCTCGCTGTCCCAGCCGGTGCCGACCTTCAGCGTGGTGTTCGTGGTGTTGAAGGAGCGAACCGAGTAGACGTAGCCGTTGCTGGAGTCCAGCCCGTTGACGAAGTCGACGCGGATGTTGCCCGCATCAATCCCGGCACCCGTCACGTCGTGGAAACCCGACGGGTCGGCGTAGATCGCCGGGTTGAGCAGTCCCAGCCCGTGGCCGCTGGCCTGGATTTTCAGGGCCGTCATGCCGGCAAACAGTGGCGAGGCGAGGCTGGTTCCGCCGATCCGGTAGGTGTCGTAGGACGCGGAGCCCGGGAAGGTTTGCGTCTGCCCCACCAGCATGCCGGTGGTTGGGTCGGCGTCCATGGACACGTCCGGCAGCGCACGGCCGCCATTGGGGCTGTGGATGCCCGCCGCAACCTGGTAGGCCGGTTCGGGGATGTTGGAGGAGAACCCGCCGCCTCCGCCGTACTGGAACGGCACGGTGGGAGCCCATGCCCCGTTGGCGAGCGTGTACTTGGTGGTTTGCCAGCCGGTTTCCCCGGTCACGCCGGCCGGGGTGATGGCGGTGGAGGTGCCGCCGACGCCCGTTACAAACGGGTCGGAGGCCGGGTAGTCGGTCTGGGGCGAGCCAACGTTGGCGGCCTCGTCGCCGGAGTCGCCCGTGGAGAACGCGTAGCTGATGCCCTGGACAGCGCCCTGGAGGAAGGCGGTTTCGTAGGCCTGGAACAATGCCGGCTTGACGACGTCGCCCACCCCGCCCCACGAATTCGTCACGATGGTCGCGATGCCTTCGTCGTTGATGCGGGTGAAGGTGTCAAGGAGGTCGGAGTCCTGGCAGCTGGCGCCGGCGTAGTAGCGGATGTTGGCCGCGGGTGCCATGGCGTGCACTGCTTCAACGTCAAGCGTTTCCTCGCCGTACCAGCCCGATGCATCACACTGCCTTGGCGAGTTGTTGCTGTTCACCTGGGTGAAGGCCTTCGGCAGGCTCTGGCTGAACTGACCGGCGGCAAACGGCTGGTCACCAGTCTGGACGGCGTACTTGTTGGCGTCCGCCTCAATGGTGGCGGAGGCGTAGGCGTCGGTGATCGCCACCGTTACGCCGCGGCCGTCAAGCCCCGCTGCCGCCCCTGCCTCGTAGGCGTTGCGCAGTTGCGGCCCGGTGTATCCGCAGGGGGCATAGGGCAGTGAGGCGCCGTTCAACTGCGGAAGGACGGTGCCGTCCGGTGTGGGCAGCGTGGCCGGGGTTTGGTCCCCGTACCAGTGGGAGCAGACGGGCGCATTGCGGAAGCCGGCGCTGGGAGGCGAGGGCTTTTGCGTCCGGGGTTCGACGACGGACACCGTGGTGTCGAGCCCCTGTATGGCAATGACGGCCGAAGCGACGGAAGCCGGTGCGCTGGCGCTGCCTGTCGGCGCCTGCACGTTAAGCCCGTCATGGCTGAAGTTGGCGATGGTCACCCCGAATGCCTTGTCCGCCGCGCGCACATTGCCTGTGACGTCAACGTAGCGGTGGTTGGCGTCCACCTTGACCTTCAGGCCTGCGCCGCTCAGCCAGCTGCTGACGGCACTGACAGTTGCCCCGGTGGCGTCAAACTGTGCGTGGTACTGCGCGGGTGTGAGGAAGTGGTGGGAGCTTGAGGCTGCCTCGGCGGCGGACTGCAAGGCGGTGAGCCCGCCGTTCGGGGCAAGGTACACGCGTGCGCTGACCTGCCCGTTCGGGGAGGCGGCGCCGAGGTTCTTCCCGTGCGTCAGCCACCCCGGCGACGAGTTCGGAATTGGTTTGGGTGTGGGGGCGGCGTCGGCGACGCCCGCTCCGGTGACCGCGGCGATGACGGTCACAACGACCGCCATTGACACTCCAAGGAAGTGTTTGCGCATTCCAGGATCTCCAGACTTTTTAAGGGGCTGTGTGACGGCTGTCGGAAGCCCGCTGGGTCAAGGCTAAGACCAGCGGGCCGATGCGGCAATGGTTTTTGCCATGGAAAAGGTTGCCTAATGCAAGAATCGCCGCCAGGCGGATTGAGGGGCGCGGCTGCTGTTGCTTGGACCCGGCGGGTCCGCGAAAACCCCTTGCGCTGTGAGCGGCTCCTGGATATGATAAGCGCACTTACTATTTATCGAAGGAGACTCGCCATGTGGACAACACAACACCAGGGTACGACGGCGGCAGAATCGGGAGCGGTCTGGAACGCGCTTGCGGCACTGCATTCTGGGACCAGCCTGGGCCCGGACTCGGACCTGTTTGAGCTCCACGGCCCGTTCGCGGCCGGTACCCGGCTGACCGTTACCCCACAGGGCCAGGACCCGATGGAATCGGTCATCACGGAGCTGGAACCCGGTCAGGTTTACGCCGACCAGACAGTCTTTGGAGGCCTCACCCTGACGTTCCGCCACCGCCTGGAGGCGGTGGCCGCGGGTGGGACCACCGTCACGCATGAACTGGAAATCACGGGGGAGCAGGCCGATGAGCTGGGCCCGGAGCTTGGTCCCCAAATCAGCGGCGACTTCCCCGTGGCCATGGGGGAGCTGCTGGCAGCTGCCGAACGCGGCGTCCGTGCCTGACGGCTCCGTGCCTGACGCTTCACTTGGCAGCCGCTATTCATCCTCGGCGCAGAGCCCGGGCCTGGCCCTCTGGCACGTCACGAACCGATGGCAGGCCGTGATGCGGGCCGCGCTGGCACCACACGGGCTCACCCATGTGCAGTATGTGTTGTTGGCAAGCCTTGTCTGGCTCCACTCGGTTGAACCGGACCGGCAAATGACGCAGGCGGCGCTCGCCGAACACACGGCCACTGACGTGATGATGACATCCCAGGTGCTCCGCGCCCTCGAAGCCAAGGGCATGGTGGAACGGGCGCGGCACCCGGGAGACGGCCGCGCCCGCATCCTGCGCCCCACGCCCCGTGGAATCCTGGCGGCCAGGGCGGCCACCGGGGACGTGGAAGCCGCGGATGCATCGTTCTTCGGACGGCTGCCCGAGCTCGGCGCCTTCACTGACGCCCTTAATTTGCTCAGCTAGGCAGTCCCGCCCTCATGCCGCCAACAGGCAGCAGGTGGTTGGGGAGCCTGTTTCCCGGGGCCCGGCCGCGAATCTCGAGCAGTTCGCGGGCGTGGGCGTGCAGGCGCCTGTCCTCGTCCGAGACGGGCAGCCACGGCGGGACGGGGACGGAGTTTCCGGAATGGTCCCGGGCCACCATGACGGTCAGGCAGTAGGTGGTCAGGTTCATGTCGCGGCCCTTGGGGTCTCCCGAACGGACATGGACGGCGATGTGCATGCCCTTGGTCCCCGTGTAAACCAGCCGGGCCTCAACTTCCACCACGTGGCCAATCAGCAGCGGCCTGTAGAAGCGCACGCCGCCGGAGAACACGGCCACGGCGTCCGTCCCGCAATACCGGGTGGCGCACACGTACGCGGCTTCATCGATCCACTTCATGACGATCCCGCCGTGGACCTTCCCGCCCCAGTTGACGTCGGTGGGGGCGGCCATGAAGCGCAGCACCACGCGCTCGGCGGTACCTTCATCCGTGTACGCCTGGGCCTTCATGGCGGCCACGATCTCCTCGCGGACCTTGATTCGGGCCAGCGCGTCATCGCGCTGCCCAATTTCCTCCGGAGAGGCCGGGGCAAACTGCTGAACGGGAGTTGGCCTGCCATCGGCTCCGACGGCTACGAAGATCACCAGGCACTGGCTGCGCATGGTGGGGGTGCCGCCCTTGGGATCGCCCGAGGACACCACTGTGTGGATGTGCATGGAGGACCGCCCCGTGTAGACAATGGTAGCCTCCACCTCCACCATGTCCCCGCTGTTGACCGGGTCGGCAAAGTGGATGTTGCCCACATAGGCCGTCACACAATAGGACTTGGCCCACCCCACCGCCGCGGCGTAGGCGGCCTTGTCGACCCATTCGAGGACGGTGCCGGCGTCGACGGATCCGCTGTGGCCCACATCGGTGGGGGCCGCGAGGAACCGGAGGGTTACGGAATTGGCTGCAGTTTCAGTCATGGGAAAAGTTTATTGAAGACGCACCAATATGGGGCATGGGCGTCCTCATGGCCAATTCGGGGCGTCACAATGCACGTGTTGCTGCCGCAGAAATTTCCATCAATTCGTGCGTCACGAAACGGGGAATCCGCCTCACAGCTGCCGTGCGGGGGCTGGGGTAATATCCAAGGATATGTGCATTTTGATCAATCGCGACTATGGGGAGTAGTCGTGGGATCACTGGAAAACGGAAATGACAACGTCGACGCGCCCAGCGACGAGGACTTGATTCGACAAGTCCGCAACGGTTCCACGGAAGCCTACGGGCTGCTTTATGAACGGCACCGTGACAGCGCGGAGGCCACCGCCCGCAGGCATGCCGGCAATTTCAGCGACGTTTCCGATCTGGTGGCAGAGTCGTTTGCCAAGGTGCTCGCGGCCATCCAGGGCGGCAAAGGGCCCAAAGTCTTCTTCCGGGCCTACCTCCTGACCACCTTGCGGCGGCTGGCCAGCGCCCTGCGGGCCATCGACGGCAAGCGGATGGTCACCGACGACATGGAATCGGTCATGGAGGTTGACGAATGGCCCGATCCCTTGGTCTCCGCCTTTGAAGACGAGGTGGTGGCGCGCTCCTTCAGGGACCTCCCCGAGCGCTGGCAGGCCGTGCTGTGGTACCAGGAAGTTGACGGGATGGCACCTGCTGACATTGCTCCATTGCTGGGCCTGGCCCCCAACGCTGTGTCGGCCCTAGCAGTCCGCGCCAGGGAAGGCCTGCGCCTGGCATACCTGCAACACCATGTCGGTGCGGTGGAAGCCGGTTGCGAAGCGTATGCCAAGCATCTCGGGGCCTACGCCCGGGGATCCCTGGCGCCCCGGCGGGTGGACAGGCTGGAGCGGCACCTGGAAAGCTGCACGGAATGCGGCGCAATCCTGCTCCACGTCAAGGACGTAGGCACTGGCATGCGCGGCATCATTTTTCCGGCACTGGCGGGACTGGCCTACTCCGGTAGGGAAATGGCGAAGGGCGCGGCCCTGGATGTGGGCAGTCTGCTGGGCGCCGGCCAGCACGGTGCCGGCATGGGCATGCGCGCCCTGCTGACCTACTCGGCGGCCGGGCTTGCCACGGCCGGCGCCCTGACCGCGGGCCTGTCCGGTGGCGGGCTGTTTGTACCGGACCAGGGCCCGGCGATCGCCGACTCCCTGCCTGCAATCTCCCTTCCGGCCCCGCCACCGGCCGGGGACACGCCGCCGGACGGGCCCCCGGCGGTGCCGGGCCACCTGGCAGCGGACCGGCCCGGCAGCATCCTGGTGGTCAACCAGCAGCCCGCCTCCCCGGGCCCGGCAACGAAGCCGGCGGCCAAAGCCGCGAAGCCGGCCGCGCGGCCGGTCGCAGCCCGGGAGACGGAAAAGGGGGAGGCCCAGGACGGTGATGCGCAGGGGGAGGACTCCCACGGACCAAGAACGACGGCGGCGCCCACCGCCGTCGTGCCCGTCAAGCCGCCGCTGTTGCCAGGCAAGGGGCAGACAGTCCAGACTGCGCCGGTGCGCATTCTGGTGACCGGATGCATTGTGTCGCAGGGCCTGCTGGAGACGGCCCTTGAGCTCAATGTCTCCATGAGCGGTGCCCTCGGGCTGCAAGCGCCCACTGTTTCAGCCGAGGTGCCCTAGCTGGTGCCGCGGGGCACACGGGCGTGGCGCAATTCGGCCTCCAGCACACCAGCCGTGCCGCCGGGGCCGGGACTTCTTGCAATTAGTCCGTCATGAATGCCCGGCAGGGCACTCTCTTGTGGTGGACGGGGTTGGCGGAAACGTGAAGGGGAATGTGTGCTCAGGGTTGAGAACGGGGCTGGCAAGGGGACACCGGGCAGCGCCGGCTGCGCAGCTGCCGGACGGCACGATGACAGGGAATTGACAGTCATCCCCCGCGAGTGGACCGTCCCGTTGCGGGGTTGCCTGGACGATGTCCCGGCGGCCGGTGCGATTCGCATACTTTCAACCACTTTTACCGTCAGCACGGCCTGCGAAGGCGAGGCGCCTGAAGTGCTGCGGATGGACATCCCCGTGGCACTGACCCTGGACACCCAAGGTTTGGCGGCGGGAAACCTCTGGGACTCCGTGGAGATCGCCTCGACCAGCGAGGGCATCAGTTATGAACGGCTGCCGGCCAGCGAGGGGTATTTCACCCCGGACAACGTGGTGTGGGCCGTCCACAGGTTTCGCCTTGCCTGCCCGCTGCCCACGGGACGGCCGCTCACTGTTGAATGGATCCTGTCCGCGGCGGACCACGGCCTGGCGGGGCCAAGGCTTCATCCACACAGCTGACGGGCGGGCGGCCCTGGAACCGCGGCGCCCTGTAAGTGGTCGGCGCCCCGGCCATGCACGGCGAGTATTTCCTTGACGGAGCACCGCCTCCGCGCGCATCATTGCCACCACCAGCAAGGTCCAAACGAGTGGTTGGGAATACGACAATGCCAATGATCGACGTGTATGCAACAGCGGGCACCTTTGCGGACAAACACCAACTGGCCAAGGACCTTGCCGAGACGCTCAAAATTATCGAGGGCGTCCCGGACATACCGATGTTCCGGCAAAACACTGCCGGATTTGTGCACGAATTGCCCGAGGGTGATCTCTCAAACGTCGACGGGGACAGCAACTACATCCGAGTGCAGGTGCTGACGAACGCCGGCGCACTGGATCGGGACAAGCAACTCGCCGTCGTTTGGCAATTTACCGAGCTGGTGGCGAAGGCGGCCGGAGACCCAACACTGGCCGGACGCACCTGGGTGTTGCTGACCGAGGCCGTTCCGGGCGGTTGGGGACTTGGCGGACACGCCAACACCAATGACGAACTTGTTGCTGCCGCGCGCCGGCAGATTGGCCAGCTCCAGGCCAAGAAGGCGGAGTCCCAGGGGGACTGACCTCCCGGATGGCCGCCACGCGCAGCTGTCCATGATTCTGCCGTTTCATCACGGCCCAGCTTCGCCATGCCCACAGTCCGGCCGTGAGCCCGGTGGGGCGATAACGCATGCGCCCCGCCGCTACCCCTGCGCCGCGGAAGTCATGTTCACTAATGTCAAGGTTTGTTTATTTTAGGGCGGAGTGTTGCCAATCACAACGCCAACCCTTTACAGTGTGTACTGTATACAGAATTTTGACTCTCACAAGGAACCCTCATGCCCAAAGCAATGAAGCTTGCCGCGCCGCTGCTTGCCCTGGCCCTGCTCTCCGGCTGCGCCACCGGCGGTGTGCCGTCCGCCGCCGGGACCAAGCTCAGCAGCGACGCCGCCGTGTCCGGACAAATTACCGTGTGGAGCTGGGATGTGGCCGCCACGGCCCTCAAGCGGCTGTCCAAGGAGTACACGAAGGAACATCCCGGCACCACCATCAACGTCGTGGACATCGGCTATGACAACGCTTACGACAAAATGTCAGTGGGACTGCAGGCCAATAGCGGGCTGCCGGACGTCATTACGGTCGAAACGGACCACATGCCGGCGTACATCCACCAGTTTCCCAAGGCGTTCACGGACCTCAAGCCGCTCATCGGCGCGGATGAGGCCCAGTTCGACCCCTCCAAGATTTCGGCGTCGTCCAGTGCCGACGGCAAGCTCCTCTCCATGCCCTGGGATTCAGGCACGGTGGCGCTCTACGTGCGCACCGACTACTTCAAGGCCGCAGGTGTTGACCCCAGCAAGCTCGCCACCTGGGATGACTTGATCACCGCGGGGGAGGAGGTCAAGGCAGCCACCGGCCACGCCCTCATCTCCACCGACCTCTCGACCGGCAGCCTGTTTCAGATGCTGCTCCAGCAGCAGGGCCAGGGCATCTTCACCCCCGACGGCGCCATCAACCTGACCTCAGCTGCCGCCGTCAAGGCACTGGCGCTGATCAAGACCATGAACGACAAGGGCCTGTTAGACAACGTCAAGGGCTGGGACGGGCGCGTGACGGCCACCAAGAACGGCAAGTCCGCAGTCATGCCCGAGGCCGTGTGGTGGATCGGCACGCTCACAGGCGAAATGCCGGAGCTCGCCAACAAGATCACGGTGGTGCCGCTGCCTGCCTTCACGGCCGGAGGCACGCAGACCTCCAACGACGGCGGCTCCACCCTCGCCATCCCCACCCAGGCCAAGAACCCGCAGCTGGCCGGCTCCTTCGTGAAGTTCATGCTGGCCAACAAGGACAACCAGGTGTCCATGATGAAGGACGAGGGCCTGTTCCCGTCCTATCTTCCGGCCCTGGATGCGCCCCTGTTCCACGCACCCCAGGCGTACTTCGGCGGTGAAAAGGTCTATGAGCTCTTCGCGGCCCAAACACCCAAGATCCCGTCAATCACCTACACCAGTGACAATGCCAAGGCGGGGGACACGGTCTCCAGCGCCGTCGTGGCTGCCGTGCTCAACCATCAGGACCCGGCCGCGGCATTGAAGTCCGCGGCGGAGCAGATCGCCACCGCCACCGGGCGAAAGATCGCCCAGCAACCATGACCAGCACACTCCTGCGGCCCTCCCGCCGGCCGTCCGCAAACGCGGGCGGGCGGGCGGGGGCACGCTCCACCGCCGGCCGCAGCCGGCCCGGCTATTGGTTTGTCCTGCCGGCGGTCGCGCTCTTCGCCATCTTCTTCCTCTACCCCCTGCTGTCTTCCCTGTGGCAGAGCTTCTTCTCGACCACGGGCGGTGAGTCCACGTGGGTGGGCGGTGCACAGTACCTGCGCCTGTTCCACGATCCGCTGGTGGCCAAGAGCCTGTTCAACGTTGGCCTCATCCTGGTCATCCAGGTCCCTCTCATGGTCTGTACGGCGCTGGGACTGGCCTACCTGCTCAACCAGTCATGGCTGCGTTTCCGCACCGGATTCCGTGCCATGCACTTCCTGCCCGCGGTAACCACCCTGGTGGCGTATTCCCTGGTTTTCCGGGTCATGCTCGCCACGGACGGCGGCGCCGTCAACCAGTTGCTCGCCATGGTGGGAATGTCACCGGTGGACTGGCTCAACAGCGAAGCGTGGTCCCGCGTGGCCCTGATCGCCTCGATTACGTGGCGGTGGACCGGCTACAACATGGTCATCATCCTGGCCGGACTCCAGGGAATCCCCGCCGAGCTCTACGAGGCCGCCCGCATTGACGGCGCCGGCCGGTGGGCCATTTTCACCAAAATCGTCATCCCGCAGCTGCGCCCTGTCATCCTTTTCAGCTCCATCACCTCCACCATCGGCGCCCTCCAGCTGTTTGATGAAAACTTCATCCTGACCGGCGGCGGGCCCAACAACGCCACGCTGACCCCCGTGCTGTACCTCTACAAGGTGGGCTTTCAGCAGTTTGACTTTGGCTATGCCTCCGCCATCGCCTGGCTGCTGGTGGCCATCATCGCGGTGGTTTCCGTGGTGCAGTTCGCGATCATGAAGGAAAAGAAATGACACAGACGCTCAAACGGCTTCCGGTGTACCTGGTACTGCTGGTCGGGGCAGCGCTGAGCATCATCCCGTTCCTGTGGATGGTCATCGCTTCAACGCATACGACGGCGGCCCTGTTCGCCACGCCGCTGCCCCTTCTGCCGGGCGGGGAGCTGTGGAAAAACCTGGCCCGGCTCCAGCAAGAGACCAACTTTTCCCAGGTGATGGTCAACTCCCTGGTTGTCGCCGTCATCTATACCGCTTTTTCCTGCGTGGTCAGTGCCATGTGCGGATACGGGCTGGCCAAGTTCCGCTTCCGTGGCCGCGGCCTGGTGCTTGGCGCGGTGCTGCTGACCATGATGATCCCCATGCAGGTGCTGCTGGTTCCCCTGTTTCAGATGATGGCAAGCCTGGGCTGGGTCAACAGCTACCAGGCGCTGATCCTGCCGTTCCTGGCCAACGCCTTCGGGATCTTCCTCATGCGCCAGGCATTCCTCGACTTCCCCGACAGCCTGATAGAGTCGGCCCGCATTGACGGCGCCGGGGAATTGAAGACGTTTTACCGCATTGTGATGCCGGTGGCCCGCCCGCAGCTGGCCGCGCTGATGATCTACACCTTCATCAGCCAGTGGAACTCCTTCATCTGGCCGCTGCTGATGCTCAACACCGAGGACAAGTACACGCTGCCCGTGGCCCTGAACACCATGATCGGGCTGTCCCGGGTGGACTATTCAGGCCTCATGCTCGGCTCCCTCCTGGCCACCCTGCCACTGCTGCTGGTCTTCATCATTTTTCAAAAACAATTCGTATCAGGACTTATGGGAGGGGCGGTCAAGGGATGACCCGGACGCTTGAACTCGATGGAATCGCCTTCGGCGGAGACTACAACCCGGAGCAGTGGCCGCGGGAGGTGTGGGAGGAGGACATTCGGCTGATGCGCCAGGCCGGGGTCAATTTCATCACCGTCTCCGTCTTTTCCTGGCCCCTGCTGGAGCCTGTGGAAGGCTGCTTTGACTTTGGCTGGCTGGACGACGTCATTGAACTGCTGCACGGCGCCGGCATCGCCGTCGACCTGGCCACCGCCACGGCAACGCCGCCGGCCTGGCTCATCCGCAAATACCCGCAGATCCTGCCCGTCACGGCGGACGGGACACACCTGGAATTCGGCTCGCGGCAGGCCTATTGCTTCAGTTCGCCCATCTTCCGCCGCTACGCACTCCGGCTCACCCGCGCCATGGCCGAACGCTACGGAAAACACCCCGCCGTGCGCCTCTGGCACGTGTCCAATGAATACGGCGACCATGTGCCCCGCTGCTGGTGCGACGCCTCCGCCGTTCATTTCCGCACCTGGCTGCGCACCAAGTACCGGAGCATTGACGCCCTCAACGAGGCCTGGGGGACCAGCTGCTGGGGACAGCACTACCTTGACTTCGAGTCCATCGAACCGCCACGCGAGTCCACCGGCCCCATCAATTCCACCCAGCACCTGGACTTCGAGCGGTTCTCCTCGGCCGCCATGCTGGAACTGTTCACCTCCGAGGTGGAAGTGCTCCGAGAGGTGACGCCGGAGCTGCCCGTGACCACCAACTTCATGTCCATCCTGCGAGAGCTGGACTACTTTGCCTTTGCCGACGCCGAGGACATTGTCACCGACGACGCCTACCCCGATCCCGCGGACCCCGGCGCCCACATTGACGCATCCTTGAACTACGCACTCATGCGCGGTGCCAAGGGCGGCGCGCCCTGGCTCCTCCTGGAACAATCAGCCAGCGCCGTCAGCTGGCGCGACGTCAACGTGCCCAAGGCGCCGGGCGTGATGCGCCTCGACAGCTACCAGGCGCTGGCCCACGGCGCCGACGGCATCATGTACTTCCAGTGGCGGGCGGCAAAATTCGGTCCGGAGAAGTTCCACGCCGCCATCCTGGGCCACCGCGGCGAGGCGAGCCGGACCTTCCAGGAATGCAGCCTGCTCGGTGCCGAACTCCGGCAGCTCGGCGCCCTGAAGGGCAGCCGCGTCGAGGCCCACGTTGCCATGCTCTGCGACTGGGACAACATGTGGGCCCTGGCCGCGCCGGATTCCCTGCCCACCAACCGGCTCAGCTGGATCGGCCAGGCACGGGACTGGCACCGGGCCTCGTTCACCCTCGGCGCCACCGTGGACCTGGTCCGGGCCGGGGCGGACTGGTCCGCTTACCGGGTGCTGCTGGTGCCCAATATCTACCTCGCCACGCCCGGCCTGGCCGCCCAGCTGGACGATTATGCGGCCGCCGGCGGGACCGTCGTCGTCGGGGCGTTTTCCGGCGTTGTTGACGAAAACGACCACGTCCACCCGGGCGGGGCGCCCGGCCCGCTGCGCGGGCTGCTGGGCGTGGAAGTGGACGAGGTCTGGCCGCTGCCCGACGGCGAAAGCGGGCAGCTGCGCCTGGACGGTGCCCTGCACGCCGTGCACACGGTCAGCGAATGGCTTGACGCGCCGGGGGCGCGCACCGTGGCCAGCTACTCCGGCGGCGAGCTGGACGGCCGCCCGGCAGTCACTGTCCGGGACCATGGCCGCGGTGCGGCCTGGTACGTGAGCGCCTGCCTGGCCGACGCCGGGCTGCGGGAACTGGTGCGCCGGATCTTCGTCGAAGCGGGCGTGCCCCTGCGCGACGGTGCCGGGCCTGATGTTGAGGTGGTGGTGCGCCGCAGCGGTGACACATCGTTTACCTTCGTGCTTAACCGCTCGACGGCGGCCCTGGACGTATCGGTGCCGGCCCGGGCCAGCATCCTGGTGGGCGGGGACGGCCCGGCGCCTGGCGCCGGGGGACTGCAGCCGCTCCCGGCCCGCGGAGTCCTGGTGGTCCGGCATGACCGCGCCGACACGGTTCGTGTCGTGTCCGAAAGTGACCGCCTCCAGGCTGTCTAGGCCCCACCATTTGCCCGTTATCGGGCACCCCAGCCCGCCCCGGCAGTCTTCGCCGGGGCGGGCTGAAACATTTCCGGCGGAAAATGTTGACCACATCACACAATGGGCATAATGTATTCTGTATACAGAATGCAAAACGAAGTATCGCTCCATGAGGCGGCCCGGCCGCCACAACACCTGAGGTGAATCCATGAACAACCCCGTAACCCACCCCTACATCCCCAACACGGTCCCGGCCGTGCGGGAAGAGATACTGGCCGCCGTCGGCGCGGCCGACATCGAGGAGTTCTACGCGGACATTCCGTCCAGCCTGCGCGTGCAGGGCAGCCTGAACCTGCCGGCACCGCTGCTGTCCGAGGCTGAACTGGAACGCCATGTCAGCGGGCTGCTGAACAAGAACACCAGCACCCGCGAGGCCCTGAGCTTCCTGGGCGCGGGCACGTACAACCACTACGTGCCGTCCGTGGTGGACGAGGTGATTGGCCGCAGCGAATTCCTGACTGCCTACGCGGGGGAGCCCTATGAGGACCACGGCCGCTTCCAGGCACTCTTCGAGTACCAGTCCATGATGGGCGAGCTGCTGAACATGGACGTGGTCAACGTCCCCACGTATGACGGCATGCAGGCCACGGCCACTGCGCTGGCCATGGCGGGGCGCATCACCGGCCGCCGCGGAATCGTCCTGGTCAGCGACGCCAACCCGGACCTGGTCTCCAAGGTCACCGACTACGTGCGTTCCTTCATGGACCTGACCATCATCCCCTCCAGCAACGGCACGGCCGATCTCGCCGCCGCGGAGCAGGCCATCGGCGCCGACACCGCCGCCGTCTGGATCCAGACCCCCAGCTTCCACGGCGCGCTGGAGGAGCAGGGGGCCCGGCTGGCCCAACTGGCGCACGACGCCGGTGCACTCGCCGTGGTGGGCACCGACCCCATCGCCTACGGTGCCCTGACACCCCCTGCGGACTGGGGTGCTGACATTGTCTGCGGCGACATCCAGTCCCTGGGCATCCACCAGTGGTTTGGCGGCGGCCGCGGCGGCTTCATCGCCGTCCACGACGACCCCACGTTCGTGCTGGAAATGCCATCCCGCCTCTTTGGCCTGGAATCCACCGACGTACCGGGAGAGTACGGCTTTGGCGACGTCGCCTGGGACCGCACCTCATTCGCCCTGCGCGAGGAAGGGAAGGAGTGGGTGGGGACCGCCGCCGCGCTGTGGGGGATCGCAGCCGGGGTCTACCTGGCCTCCATGGGCCCCACCGGCATGGCCGAATTGGGGGAGACCCTGCTGGCCCGCACGGCCTACGCCGCGCAGCAGCTGGCCTCCGTGGACGGGCTTGAACTGTCCGACTCCGCGCTCCACCTGCGGGAAATCGCCGTCGACTTTTCCAACGCCTCCCTGACCAGCACCGCCGCCGTCGCGGCCCTGCGTGCCCGGGGCATCGAGCCCGGTGTGGTCCTGCCCGGCAACCGCCTCCTGGTCTGCGTGACGGAACAGGTCACCGCCGCCGACATTGACACACTAGCCGCCACCCTCACGGCCGTTTTGAAGGAGAACTAACTATGGCACTTCCCGTTGCACCCAAGCCCGCCCTGCGCCGCTTTCACCAGGCACGCTGGGACGAGCCGATCATTTTCGAACTGAGCACCCCCGGCGAACGCGGCATCCTAGTCCAGCAGCCCGAACCGGCCGCCGTGGACGCACTCGCCCTGCGCGAGGACCGCCTGGCCCCGCTGCGGCGTTCGGACGCCCCGGCCCTGCCCGAACTCGCCCAGATGCGCGTGGTCCGCCACTACCTGCGCATCAGCCAGGAAAATCTCGGCGCCGACTTCAACATCGACATTGGCCAGGGCACCTGCACCATGAAGTACAGCCCCAAGGTCAACGAGACCATCATCCGCACGCCGAAGCTGATGGACGTCCACCCGCACCAGGACGAGGCCAGCATCCAGGGCGTGCTGGAAATCTTCTGGCGCACGGAGCGGCTGCTGGCCGAGATCTCCGGCATGGCCCGGGTCAGCCTGCAGACCCAGGGCGGTTCGGCCGCCATCTGGGCCAACATCGCCATGATCCGCGCCTACCACGAGGCCAACGGCGACGGCGGGGTGCGTGACGAGGTCATCACCACCATCTTCTCCCACCCCTCCAACGCCGCCTGCGCCAAGGCTGCCGGCTACAAGGTCATCACGCTGATGCCCGACGCCAACGGCTACCCAGACATCGACGCCCTGCGTGCCGCCGTCTCCCCGCGCACCGCGGCCCTCATGATCACCAACCCCGAAGACACCGGCATCTACAACGCCAAGATCCGCGAGTTTGTCGACATTGTCCACGAGGTGGGCGGGCTGGCTGCCTACGACCAGGCCAACGCGAACGGCATCCTGGGCATCACCAGGGCCTCCGACGCCGGCTTTGACCTGTGCCACTTCAACCTGCACAAGACGTTCAGCACCCCGCACGCCAGCGGCGGGCCCGGAGCCGGCGCCAGTTGCGTCTCGGAGAAACTGGTCCCCTTCCTGCCCGGTCCGACCATCGAAAAGGTGGGGGAGACTTTCACCGTCAACCACAACCACCCGCAGTCCGTCGGGACGGTGGCCCCGTTCTTCGGTGTCGCCCCCAACGTGGTCCGCGCCTACGCCTGGATCATGGCCCTCGGCGCCGACGGCCTGCGCCAGGTTGCCGAAACCGCGGTGCTCAACAACAACTACCTGCTGGCCAAGGTCCTGGAGATCCCCGGAGCCTCCGCACCCTACGCGGAAGGCAAGCGGCGCATCGAACAGGTCAGGTATTCCTGGCAGGAACTCTTTGAGGAAACCGGCGTCAGCAGCGAGGAGATCGGCATCCGCATGTCCGACTTCGGCATGCACTACTGGACCAGCCACCACCCCTACCTGGTGCCGCAGCCGTTCACGCTGGAACCCACGGAGTCCTACTCCAAGTCGGAGATCGACGAATACGTGGCGGTCCTGGCCCATGTTGCCGGGGAGGCCCGCACCAACCCGGAGATTGTCCGCACCGCCCCGCACAACCAAACGGTGCACCACATCCACCACGACGACCTGAATGATCCGGCCCGCTGGGCCATCACGTGGCGCGCATACCAAAAGAAGCACCTGAGCAACTAAGGTCCCACCCCACCATGCACCAACGACCAAGGAGTACCCCCGTGAACAGCAACACCTTCAGCCGCCGGAATTTCTTCGCAGGGGCCTTGGGCGTCGGCGCCCTGCTGGCCACCACAGCCTGCGGCCAGTCCGGCGGCGCCGCAGGATCCTCAGCCAAAATCACCTGGTCCACCTGGGGCACCCCGGAGGAAGGACAGCGCTTCAAGAAGTTCAACGCGCAGTTCAAGACGGACCACCCCACCATCACGGCCACCCTGCAGATGGTGCCGTCCTACTCGGACTACCACTCCAAGCTGCTGACCCAGCTTACCTCCGGCACCGCACCGGACGTGTTCTACGTGGGCGATGACTACATCGGCAAGTTCGTCTCCTCCGGCGTGCTCATGGACCTGACCCCCGTGGTGGACGGCGCGGACGCCAAGGTCAAGCTTGCTGACTTCAACCCGGCCCTGTTTGGCGCCGGCAAGACGGACAAGGGCCTCTTTGCCCTGCCCAACGACTGCAACCCGGACGTGTTCTGGTTCGACAAAAAGGCCCTGGCCGCGGCCGGCATCACCGAAAATCCCGCCGACCTGGCTGCTGCCGGCATCTGGACCATTGAGACCTTCCTGGGCATGTGCGCCAAGCTCGCGGCCAAGGGCCTGCACGGGGCCATGTTCTGGAACTACTGGTCCACGCACTGGAGCTGGGTGGCGGCCAACGGCGGCCAGGTCTTCGACGCGGCCGGAAAGTTCGTCCTGCCGGAGGACCCCAAGAGCGTAGCCGCCATCAAGTCGCTGGCCGACGGCTTCACCAGCAAGTCCTTCACCGTGGCGGACACCCTGCCGGACGGTTCCGGGGCGGACAGCCTGTTTGTATCCCACAAGGCGGGCTTCTACGTCCAGGGGCGCTACGGCATTGCCACCGCCCAGCAATCGGGCAGCAAGGACGACTACGACATCGCGCCGTGGCCCACCGTTTCCGGCAAGCCCGGCAGCAGCGGCGTGGCAGCGTCGTACCTGGTCATCAACGCCAAAACTAAGGCTGCCGATGCGGCCAAGACGTTTGTGGGGGACTTCCTCAGCGCCAAGGGCCAGACCCTTCGCCTGGCCGACGGCGGCAATGCCGTCCCTTCGGTCAAAGGCGCCGATTCGGTGGTCCTGGACGGCAACTATCCGGCCCACGCCAAGTCCTTCCTGGACATGACCAGTGCAGGCTTCGAGGACTTTGCCGTCGAGGCCAAGGTGCCCGGGCTCTCCTCCGACGTCAGCACGGCCATGCTCGGCATGTACCAGGGCAAGACCAGCCCGGCCGACACCATCACGGCCGTGTCCAAGCTGATGCAAAAGGCGGTTTGACCGGGTGACCGCTGTCCTGGCCAAAACCCGCACGCCGGATGCGCCCCCGGTGGAGCGCGGGGAGGCGAGCTGGCGCAAGCGCGACCGCTGGTGGGGCCTGGTCTTCGTCAGCCCCCAGCTGATAGGCATGTGCGGCTTCGTGCTGCTGCCGTTCGCCGTCGGGCTGGTCCTGGCATTCGCCCAGTGGGACGGGCTGACCCAGCTGACCTGGGTGGGGTTCGCAAACTTCCAGGCGGAACTTGCCGACCCCGTGTTCCTGCGCTCCATCATCAACACGCTGGTGCTGGCGCTCATCACCGTCCCCGTGGGGCTGGCGCTGTCACTGCTGATCGCCGTCGCACTGGACAAGCTGCGCGGGCGCACTGGCTACCTGCTGCTCTACTTTGCCCCGGTCATGACCAGCTCCATCGCCATCTCACTGGTGTGGCAGCAGATCCTGCGTGCCGACGGGCCCCTGAACCAGGCGTTCTCGAAGGTGTTTGGCATTCCCGGGCCGGATTGGCTGGGGGACCCGCACTTTGTGCTGGCGGCCGTCTCCATCGTGACCATCTGGTCATCCCTGGGCCTGAACGTGATCATTTTCCTGGCCGGCCTGCAGGGAATCAATCCACACGTCCTTGAAGCGGCACGCGTGGACGGGGCGGGGGCCTTTCGCACCATGATGGCGATCCGGCTGCCGCTCCTGTCGCCCGTTGTCTTCTTCTCCACCGTGGTGGCCGTGATCAGTTCCTTCCAAACCTTTGACGTGGTCTTTGTCCTCACGAAGAACGGCGGTCCGGACAATTCTGCCCGGACCATCGTCTACCAGATCTACGACGAGGGCTTCCGCCACTTCCAGTTCGGAATGGCCAGCGCGGCGTCCATCATCCTGCTCGTCCTGACCCTGGTGGTCACCGCCGTGCAGCTTGGCCTGCAGCGCCGGTTCGTGCACTACGAAAGCTGAAACACGTGACAACCACACTGCAAAAAACACCGCAGCGCACACTCCCGGCCATGGGCCGCCGCAACCGCACGGAAGGCAGCATCAAGCTGTCCGGCCTGGCGCTGCACCTCCTCCTGGCGGTGGGCGGCTTCCTGATGGTGGCACCCTTCCTGTGGATGATGCTGACGTCCTTCAAGTCGCTGCCGCAGATCCTCAGCAACCCGCTGGGGCTGTTGCCCAACCCGTGGAACTTCAGCAACTATGCCGATGCCTGGAACGCGGCCCCGTTCGGGCTGGCGTACTGGAACAGCATCTACATCTGCGTGCTGACGGTGGCGGGCACCATTGTGACGGCCTCCATGGCGGCCTACGCCTTCGCGCGGATTGAGTTCAAGGGCAGCAAATTCCTGTTCGTGCTGTTTCTTGCCACCCAAATGGTCCCGCAGCAGGTGACGATTGTGCCCCTGTACATGATCTTCTCCAAGCTGGGCTGGGTGGACACACACCTGGCGCTCATCATCCCGGCCGTGCTGTGCAACCCCTTCGCCGTGTTCCTGGTCCGCCAGTTCATCCGCTCGCTGCCCGTGGAGCTGGAAGAGGCCGCCCGGCTGGACGGCGCCGGCCGCTGGCGGATCCTGTTCAGCATTGTCATGCCGAACATCAAGCCCGGCCTTGCCGCCCTGTCCATCGTGGTGGCGCTGGGTGCCTGGAACAACTTCTTCCTGCCCTTGATTGTGCTCAACAGTGAAAACCAGTTCACGGTGCCGCTGCTGCTCTCCCAGTTCACCGGCCAATATGGGGGCATCAACTACTCCGTAATCATGGCGGCGTCGGCCATCTCCATCGTGCCCATGCTGATCGCATTCCTGATCGGCAACCGCCGGATCCTGAACTCCATGGCCATGTCCGGCATGGGCGGCTCCTGATGCGTTCCTGGCCCGGAGCCGGCGCCTTCATCGACCTGGACTCCGTGCCGCTGACGGACAGGGGCTCGCGGCTGCTCATTTTTGCCCGCCCCGACGGCGGGCTCCGGGTCGCCGGTGCCGTCTATGAGCGCCACGCGGACCGGTGCAACCACCTGCGGCGGCTGGCCGTGCACGACTCCACCGGCAGGCTGCTGGAGGTAACCGCCGTCGGGCCCGAAGGCATCACCTTTGCCCACGGGGCGGCCTCGCTGACCTTCGCAGACGCGGACACGCTGAGCATCGGAGCGGCAGCCGACGGCGACCCGGTAACCGTGGCGCTTGAGGCGTTTGGCACCGGCCGCGACGGCGCGCCGGCCTCCGAGGTGGACGGCGCGCCGATCCGCTGGTGCAGCACGGAGGGCAGCGACACCTTCGGCGCCCCCCGCATCGTGCTGCCGGCAGGCGGCAGCGTGAGCGTCCGCATTGGCGGCCCAGTCCGCACCACGCCCGTGCGTGGCAGCCATGGGCAGTGCCTTGCGGCCGCGTCCGCCCGCTGGCAGGAATGGTTCGCCAGGCTTCCCGCCGTCCGGGACGCGGACCTGGAAATGGTCCGCTACGCCTGGTGGCTGCTGGCCAGCAACATTGTCCGCCTGGACACCCATCCGGACATTGAGGCGGTGATCCCGTCCAAGCAGGGCTACGTTGCCGCGTGGCAGTGGGATTCCTACTTCATCAGCTTCGGGCTGCGCCACGGCGACCCGCAGCTTGCCGCGGACCAGCTCCGCCTGTTTTTCGGCGAGCAGGCGCCCGACGGCGGCCTGCCGGATGTGGTGCACGACGGCGGCACGCTGGCCTGCGTGGCCGACATGCCGCCGGGGGACCTGGCCACCCTGGCCCGGATCCACGGCCCGGATTCACCCATGGTGGTCCAGGCGGACATGCCCATCACGAAGCCGCCGCTGGCCGCCTGGGCTGCCCGCGCCGTCGATGAGGTTGGCGGCGGCTCGGTGCAGGCGGAACTGCGGGAGGGGCTGGACAGGCTGCACCGCTGGTGGTTCGCCCGGCCCTCCCCGGACGGCCTGCCCGGCTACGAGCATGTCTATTCCTCAGGGCTGGATGACTCGCCGCTCTTTGACGACGGCGGCCCGGTGTTTGCGCCCGACCTCCCCAGCTACCTGGTCAGGGCGCTGGACGCCATGGCGGAGCTGGCGGACGAACGCGGCGACGCTGCGGAAGCTGCCGCGCAGCGTACCCTGGCTGATGCCACTGCCGAACGGCTGGTGGCCCGTCGCTACGATGCGGGGCGCCGCCAGTTTGTGGCGCTGACACCGTCCGGCACGCGGACCACGCTCACGCCGTTTGCGTTGATGCCGCTGCTGACAGGCAGGCTGCCCGAACCCGTGCTGGAGTCCTTGCGGCAGTCGCTGGCCGATCCGGCCGGGCTGGGGGCGCCCTGGCCACTGCCCACAGTCGCCCAGGCCGAGCCTGAGTTCAATGCCGACAGGATGTGGCGCGGACCCGTTTGGCTGAACGTGAACTGGCTGGTGGTCCAGGGGCTGCTGCGCAGCGGACTGGAAGCCGAAGCCGTGGCTCTGGCCGCGCGGACCGTCGACATGGTCCGCGAGAGCGGCGGCATCCACGAATACTGGAATCCGCAGACGGGCGCCCGCGCAGCCGGCGCCACCACCGGGTTCGGCTGGTCAGCGGCATTGTTCCTGGACCTGGCGGTGTGGCTGGCAGACAGGGACGGCTGACAGCCTGGCACGTGCGCCAAGCACTTGCGCCAAACACTTGCGCCCAGCACTCACCCGAGGCACTTACGCCAAAAAGGGGTCCGCCCCGGATCACTCCGGGGCGGGCCCCTTTTGCCTGTGTGCGGACTTTAGGCGATGCCGCCGCCGTCGACCACCAGGGCGGAGCCGGTGACGTAGGAGCTGGCGTCGCTGGCCAGCCAGACCACGGCCTCGGCGATTTCCTCCGGCGTGCCCATGCGCTTGAGGGGGCGGTCGTTGGACTCGGCCAGGAAGCTCTGCTCCTCCTGCGAGAGCTGGCGGGCCTCCTCGCGCAGCATGGGCGTGTTGGTGTCGCCCGGGTTGACCGAGTTGACGCGGATGTTGTCCGGGCCGTGGTCGATTGCGAGGGCGCGGGTCATGTTGACGACGGCAGCCTTGGAGGTGCAGTAGGACAGGGCGTCGCCGCCGCCCTTCAGGCCCCAGCCGGAGCCGGTGTTGACGATCGAACCTCCGCCGGCCGCCTGCATGAGGGGAACCACGTGCTTGCACAGCAGGAACGGCCCGCGCACGTTCACGCCCATGACGCGGTCCCAGTCCTCGACGGAAGTTTCCAGGACGTTGGCGCGGCGGATGATGCCGGCGTTGTTGAACAGCACGTTCACGCCGCCAAAGGCCTCCACCACCTGGGCCACGCCGGCCTGGACCTGGTCATTGTCGGCAACGTTGACGGCCACACCAATGGCCTTCACGCCCAAGGCGGCTGCCTCTTGCGCGACAGCCTTGGCAGCGGCCTCGTTGATGTCGAAGACGGCCACGTTGGCGCCTTCGGCCGCCATGGCCAGGACAGTGGCGCGGCCGATTCCCGAGCCGCCGCCGGTGATGATGGCATTCTTGTCCTGCAAACGCATTTAGTACTCCTTGGTTGTGGTGTTGCCTGAGGTTTCTTCCAACACCCGGCGGACCGGGTAGACCGTGTGGGTGCCAGCACCCGTGAAAACTTTCGCGTAACCGCTGAGCCGGGCATCGACGTCGTCGTTCCCGGAGTCAACCCACAGCGGACGACCGGCCAGCGAGGCGAGCTTGCCGTCCGTGGCGACAATCTGGAGGGGTAGCCGGGAGAGCATGCGTGCGGTGACCTGCTGGTTGCCGCGGCCCACCACGAAGCCCTGGCCGCCCAGGGGGGTGAGGACCACCACCGCGGGAGAGCCGTCAAACCCGGCGTCCAGCATGGCCTCCAAGGTGTGCGAGTCGGCGTCGGCGGCAAGCAGCCCGTCCCGCCGAACCACGTCGACGCCTAGCCGGGTGGTTGCCAGGCCAAGTTCGGCGCCGATGGCCTGGGTGGTTCCGCCCGGGCCCAGGATGTAGGTGCTGCGGGGGTCCATGCCACGGACAAAGGCCCGGGCCAGGGCTGCGACCGCGTTTGCGTCCGACGCCGGCGTTGCGGCCTTGCGTGCCTGGAGCCGGCTGGGGTCCACGGGCACGCTGAGGGTTCCGTACAGCGCGGGGGAGGCCAGGCCGGCCCGCAGCAGCTCCTCGTCGATGTCCACCACGTCGCGGTCGGCCACCTCCCTGGACCCTGCCGCAAGCCAGGCGGCCGCCAGCGATCCGGCGGCTGTGGGCGTGAGGGCGAATACCGCCGAGTAGATCTTGACGCCGGCCGGAATGCCCAGCACAGGGACGCTCCCGCCAACCGCGTCGAGCACGTCCCGGGCCGTCCCGTCACCGCCGGCAAAGAGGATCAGGTCCACGCCGGCCCCTGCCATCAGCCGGGCCAGCTGGCGGGTGTCGCCCGCACTGCTGGTGCCGCTGACGCCGCTGGCGGGGGTGTCGCCGTCGTTTGCTGCGCCGTCATTGGCTGAGACGTCGGTGGCTGGGCTGCCGGCTGCGTCGCCGGCCAGCACGGTGGTGGTGCACAGTCCGCGGGCTGCGTCCTCACCCAGCGCCCCCGGCCCCGTCAACAGGCGGAGGCGGCGGCCCGTGCGTTCCAGCTGTGCGGATAGCTGGGCAACGGCGCGGCGCGCCCGGGCGGGAGACGTGCATGAGTAGCCGGAACGGCGCGCAATTTCACGGATATCTGCGGCGTCGCTGCCTTTTTGCCCCGACGGGCCGCCGAGTCCGGCGATCGGATTGACGATGAGCCCTACACTAACAATGTCCATACAAGTACCCCTTCACTTCTGTATACAGTATACTGAATTGTGAGTGGAGTGGTAGATCTACCGCGTGATCACTTCGCTTCATGACTCGAGACTGCGGTGCAAGGAGGAACAAGTGTCCATTCAGCGCCAAACCCTGCGTGAACAAATTGAAACAGAAATCATGGACCGTGTTGGGGCCGGTGAGTTCCGCATGGGGGACAACATCAATGAGGTCTCCCTGTCCGAGGAGTTGGGTGTCAGCCGGACCCCGCTGCGGGAAGCCCTTATTTCCCTTTCGCAGCAGGGCGTCATCACGCGTGTTTCGGGCAAGGGGTTCCGGTGGGCGCCCATTGGGGCAAACGACTTTACCGAAGCTGTGCAGATCATTGCCGCACTGGAGGGGTTGGCCCTGCGGCTGACACCGGCGTCGGAGCTGGCCCGCATCGGTCGGGAACTGGCCGCGCAGGCGCACGAATTTACCGCGTCCGTCAGCTCCGCCGCGGACATCCATGATCATGACGATGCCTTCCATGCGCTGCTCGCCTCCGGCAGCCCGAACAAGCGCCTGGCGGAGACTGTGGCGTCGTACAAGCTGGCCCTGCGGCGTTACGAGCGCCTGTATGTGGGGAACGCCGACTTGATGGAGCGGGCGGCGGCCGAGCACGAAGCCATCGCGGAAGCGTTGCTGGCGAACGACCTGCCGGCCGCCATTGCTGCGCTTGAGGCCAACTGGCTCAACAGCGTCCCGCGCATCATCAATGCGCTGAAGGCCAAAGTCCCCGCCGTGTAGACCCGGCTGGCGACAGCAAACGGCCAGCATTCCGCTGCGGGCAGCCCGCTGCCTGACTTAGGGGCGACGTCGTTCAGCCGCGCCTGCTTCAGCCGCACCATTGCGGCCTCCGACCAGACCCAGCGTGCTCCGAGGACTTGCGGAAACGCTCGGGTGACTGTCATGTGCTTCTCGTTGGAGCCACGTCCGTGGCAACAGGGCCACAAGTCCGTCGGAAGGTCAGGCGCGAAGAACCCTTGGCGACAGCGTGGCGCGGACACTAGTCTGGGGATGATCCGGTGAAAACGCACTTGCGCATCAAGGGAGGGCATCGGGATGCGGCCACTTCGATACTCGATCAACGTCACGCTCGACGGCTGCTGCCATCACGAGGCAGGTCTCCCACCAGACGAGGAGTCGATGCGCTATTGGACCGCTGAGATGCAAAGGGCAGATGCCCTGCTGTTCGGCCGGGTGACCTACGGGATGATGGAGGGGGCGTGGCGGCAGCCGGCCACTGGCACGTGGCCTGCCTGGATGGAGGAGTGGGAGGTTCCCTTCGCCGAGGCCATCGACCGGGCAAAGAAGTACGTCGTGTCAAGCACGCTGGGCGGGGTCGATTGGAATGCCGAGCTGGTGCAGGGCGCCGTGGGCCAAGCGGTTCAGCGGCTCAAGCAGGAACCCGGCGAGGGGCTGTGGGTGGGCGGCGTGAGGCTCCCACTGACATTGGCAGGCCTGGGGCTGATTGACGAGTACGAGTTCCTCGTGCAGCCCGTCCTTGCCGGGCACGGGCCGACGTTGCTCGCAGGGCTCAGCGAACGAATCCAACTCGAGCTCGTGGATCGCCACGAGTTTAGGTCAGGAGTCGTCGCCATGCGGTACCGTCCCACGCAGGCAGCGGCGAATGTTGGGCGCGCCGCCGATGGATCCACCGTCCGCCCAGTGACCGGCAAACACCAATCGCTTTCCCAAAAACGTTCTTAGATATTCGACGGCCATAAAGCCAGTTCAATGGACACCCCTGCAACCCAATCAGCTTCTTACTGTCGCCGGGCGGGCCAGCAGCATTCCTGGAAGGACATCGCAGAGCCACGCCATGATCTGGTCGTGGCTCCAGCCGCGCTCCGTGGCGAGCAGGTTGTAGGTACTGTCGCCGTAGACAGTCATGAATGCGTCGGTCAGCTCATCGAAGGACCGGTCATCCCTGAGCGGCCCCTTGCCCGCGAGTATTTCCAAAACTTGGCCGAATCCGTCCCGGCGAAGGGCCTCATGGTGCTTGTGCGTTCGGCGAACTTCGTCGTCCGTCAGCGCAGCCGCTCTGAGTACTTCGGCGATGGCCGCCGCGCGCGCAAAAACGTCCCCGGCGCCGTGGATGAAAATCCGCAGGGCCTCCGCCGCATCGGGTTCCGCCACCATTTCCGCCCACCAGGGCTGGGCCCGCGGCGGGCGGGGATCCTCTTCACCCAGGACTGCCGCATCGATGACGGCACTGATCAGTTCGGGTTTGGTGTGGAAGACGAAGTACACGGTCTGCGAGGCCACTCCCGCGCGGGCGGCGATGCCCGCCATGGTGGCCCCGTGGAATCCCCGGGCGATGAATTCCTTGTGCGCAGCCTGGATGATCTTGCGCCTGGTGGCGTCTGCTTTCTTCCTGCGAATGCTATTGACTGGCGGTGTGTTCGGGGTCATATTTAGAGTATCTCACTAAAGCGTCACTACAGTGAAATACATAGACGGGAGCTTGTCATGAAAACTCGGAGCGAATACCCTTCCTTGGCTGGCTCCCGACGCAAAGAGCACCCTGTGACCACGCACTCAATTGGCGCCCGAAGTGCCGCGTTCATAGCGATCGGGACAACCGGTGGTATCGCCTGGGCCGCGGGGTTCCGTGGCTACATGGTGGAACTCGCAGGCCCGGAATCCACAATCAGCTGGTGGGGGACGTTCGGAGCGATCCTCGTCCCCGGAGCCATTGCGGGCGGACTGCTGGGCTGGGCGGAAGCCATCCGGCGCGCCGGCGGCCGGCGGGGATGGCGCTGGCTCACACTCGCGCCACTCGCATTTGCCATCGCGCCAATGCTGAGCCCCGGCGCCATTGGCATCCTTCTGACCCAAGGTCTCGGCGGAGGGGCGATCGCCGTCCCCCTGATGGGGATCGGCGGCGGCTACGCCCTCTCCCGACGGGGGCCGCTCTGGGCCAGGCTCGTCTGCGGCATCGTCAGCGCGGCCCTCGTCGTGGTACTCGCCCTGTCGGGATCCGGCATCGCTGGATCCAGGCTCGCTCTTACTGAACCACGCGGCGCCTGGGTTGCCGTGTTGGCGACGTCGTTCGTCGTCGTGCTTGCGCTCGCATCGTCGATCCCGCACCGGCCCACCGTCACAGCTGCGGGCCGGGCCCCATCCGGCCGGACCATCCGCCCCGAATCCGGAGCGGTCCGGTAGTCGACCCGGCCACGGGTGGTACCTTCGGCAGGGTCCGCCCTTCGATGGCGAACATCTGCACAAACAGCTTCACCGGTCCCGAATGCGGTCGGCTTCTCGACAACCCAGATGGTGCAGCGTGAGACGCGGGCAAGCCTCTGATGAAATCTGGGATGTGCACCTCCCAGATTTGGGCTCCTCCGCAGCGATGGGCGGGAAAAGCCGCCCCCATCGCTCATCCACCCGCCACCGGCCGGCGGCCGCCGTCGTGCTATGACCGCGCGACGCCGGCAATGTGGGTGTTGAACGGGAGGAACGGTGTGTGGACCCTGTAGCGGTCGATCACGACGCTCTCGAATCCGGCAGCGCGCATGGAATGCTCCAGGTCCCGTTCGCGGGAACAGCCTTCGAAGGTCCAGGCCCACGGGCGGCGAAGGATCCGCTGTGCAGCGCGGGTGGGAGTGCCTTTCCGGGCAGCGACGTGTTCGATGAAACGGAAGGTGCCACCGAGGCGCAGGATGCGCCGGACCTCTGCGAGTACGGTCGCTGGATCCTGCAGCGTGCAGAGCACGAGGGAGGAGATTACGGTGTCAACGCTGTGGTCGGGGAGACCAATCTTCTCGGCCATGCGCTCGCGCAAGTCGAGCCCGACGCCGGCCTGGCGGGCTGCTGCGCGAAGCCGCCCATGCATGTATCGGTTCGGCTCGATGGCAACGAGGGTGCCGCCGGCCGGGAGGTAGCGGAGGTTGGCCCCGACGCCGGGCCCGATCTCGACAACGGCGTGCGGAAGGCTTGCGAACACTTCTCGTTTGTGGCGCCGGAGGGTCCACTCCAGGTACGGGTCCATCAACCGAAAGAATGAAGCGTTGAACCGGCCCCGGCCGGCGTGCAGCTCAAAGTCGGTCGGTGATGGGGCGGAATCAGTTGCTTGGATGTCCATCTGACCATTGTGGACGATTACGTGAGAACTTTCAGGCGTGAAAATACCCCAGTTCACAGTTCGGTCTGGTTCCGGTGGGCAGCGTACCATGCGGCAATCTGGGCCCGCGAATGAAGGTCCAGGCGCAGGCGGATCCGTTCAACGTGGCCCTCGTCGGACCGTCGTGACGAGCGCACGGGTGTCGCCCGCGTATGGCAAATGCGAGCTTCCGGGCAGAACAACGAACTGCGCCCCCGAGATGCCGTCAGCAAGTTTGGCTGCCTGCCCGACAGGAGCGGCCCGGTCGTGGGCCCGATGCACCACCAGGGTGGGGGAGCGCACATGGGGGAGAAGGTCACTGACGTTGAGCTCATAGCTCATCGCCAAAAGTGCCCTCGCCGTGGCAGCCGTCGAGCAGGCCCGTTGGTAGCGACCGAATTGCTTTCGCATCGATGCATCTGCGTCGGGCGCGAAGATGTTGGTGAGAACGTCCGAGCCGAGCCCCCAATGCGACTCGACCAGCCCGAGGATGTGTTCCTTCGCAGTGGGCGGGGACATGTCCGCGCCCGACACCCAGCCGCCGTAGAGCACCAGCCTCCGGACGGTTTCGGGGTGCGCCGCGGCCCACGCCACCGCGACCAGTGCACCATTGACGTGCCGAGCAAGTCGAAGGGCTCCGGACCGAGATGCCCGACGACGGCGGCAAGCTGATCGAGTTCGAAGGCCATGGACGGTGGCCGGGTTGACGGTGCTGACAACCCACATCCGGCACGATCGTAGCGCACAAGTTGGCAGCCCAGCGCCAAGCTCTCGTAGAACGCCCGCTCCTCAGGCAGCTCCCAGCCCAGCTGCAGATGGCTGAGCCAGCCCGCGACGAACACCAATGGCCGGCCGACGCCGATCGAGGCGTATGCCACGCCGGTGCCGTCGGCCGTCGTCACCCGGGCGATGTCCTGCTGCACGCCTCAATTCTGCTCGCAAAACCTGGCTGTAACAAACCCCGGGGTTGCAACACCTAGGGAGCCTGCCTCAATTAATGGTTCGTCCTAAAAGTGGATGCCCGGTCAAACTTGCCGCATGATCTGCCGGCGGGACCGAAAATAGGCGCCACGTTGCTACTGGCGTCAAATATCCATTCTTCACAAGCCACCCATTGTGGCTGTTGGTGGACCAGTGGCCCAAAAACTGGGCGAGCCGGCGGTGCCCAGCCGAATCCATGGAGCGGCCTTCGGCCGAGTGGCGGGGAACTGGCCGGGTCAGGAGATCTTGGTTGCGGTGCCGCTGACGACGATGCCTCCCGTTGGTGGTATCTCAACCTTGAGCAGGCTGGGCCGGCCGATGTGCGAACCCTGGTGCACCTCCACCTCGCAGGGCGCCGTTACTGATTCGATGGCCCGCAGGTAGCCGCCGAGCGACGCGGCAGCAGACCCGGTTGCCGGGTCCACGGTCAGGGTTCCTACGGGAAACAGCTTGCGTGCCTCGAAACTCGTGGGCCAGTCCCAACAGCTTCAACAGCTCATGTTCGGCTCCGCCATCAAGCGGCGCCACCTCGGGTTTGACGCTCGTGAAGGAAGCGGTGATCCCGGTGTTGCCTGTACTGGTTTCCACCATGACCGGGCCCGCCGGGGTCTCAAATTCGAAGGCACCGGTTCCCTCACGCTCGGCGAGCACCACCGCCGTGGCGATCGTCGCATGCCCGCAGAACGGAACTTCGGCCACCGGTGAGAAGGAGCGGATGTGCAGATGGCGCGGATTCCCGGCGAGGTCCCGTTCGGTGACGAAGGCAGTTTCGGCGTAGCCGACGTCGGCCGCGATGCGTTGCATGTCCGAGTCCGCGAGCCCGGTGGCGTCCAGGACGATTCCGGTGGGATTGCCACTTGCAGGCGTGGCAGCGAAGGCGGCATAGCGCAGGACAGTTGGCGTCTTGGCACCCTGACGTTGCATGGAAAGGCCTCTCCCGTGGGGAATTGCATTATTTTTCAGACTACCGCCCTGCCCGGTGCCGACATGGAAATCTTCTGCCGTTGGAGAATCCAGGCACCACGGACAGATGGTTGGCGGGGAGTAAAGTGGCTCCATGATTCTTCCCGCAGTCCGTGACCCGCGGCTGGTGAGCGTTCAACGGGGCGGGACGCTCAGCGAACCCGACCACCGGCTTTTGGCCGTGTGGGCGGCTGATTGCGCCGAACATGTGCTGCAGTTCTTTGAGGCGGAACACGGCGAAGACGTCCGTCCGCGCGAGGCAATCGAGGCGGCGCGGGCGTGGTCCCGCGGGCAGGCGGCGATGATGGCGACCCGGGCAATGGGCGGCCATGCCATGGGCGCCGCCCGGCCCCTGCGTGGCGCTGCACGTTTTGCCGCATATGCAGCGGGCCAGGCAGCCTGCGTTGCCCACGTCCCCGAACACGACCTCGGTGCCGCCGCCTACGCCATCAAGGCGGTTCAGGCCGCGGCACCGGCGGGCCAGGAAAAGGTGCGGGGCCTTGCCGAGCGTGACTGGCAGCGCCGGCAGATCCCCGCCAGCCTTTACGTCCTGGTCCTCGAGGACCAGGCCCGCCGCAACGACATATGCTGGCTGGTGTTTAGCGACTGACACCGGGGCTTGCTCGCGGCAGCCAACAGATGTTCACTGCTGTCATTCCCGGTGGCTGAAGACCAGCTTCGTCAACTCGCAGCGGCCCCATCGTAGGATGGCACAGATCAGGCATGGGCCAGACACGGGAGGCGACGGTGAGGAATCCAGGATGGCAGCGGCAACAACGATCGTGAACGCCAGGGTATTTGACGGCACCAGGCTGCAGCGTTGGACGTCGGTCCGGATCGTTGACGGGTGGATTACCGAGTGTGCTGTTGCTTCGGCTGCCCAGGACGGCGACGAGGTGGTCGATGCCGCGGGCGGAACACTGTTCCCCGGGCTGATCGACGCCCATGTGCACATCGTTCCCGGTGCCCTGGAACAATCCCTGACCTTCGGCGTCACTACGGTCCTGGACATGTTCAGCAAACCCGGTGAGGTGGCCCGGGCGAAGGAACAGGCACGTTCACAACGCGGCGCGGCCGATGTGCTCTCCTCGGGCATCGGTGCCACCGCGCCCGGCGGGCATCCGTCCGCAATGTATGCCCCGTTCCGTACCGTGGCGGGCCCCCACCAGGCCGAGCAGTTTGTCGTCGACCGGATTGCGGAGGGCTCGGACTACCTGAAGATCATCTCCGGCGCCGGAGGCCTGTGGCCTTCGCTGGATGCGGCAACGATTGGGGCCTTGGTGGCCGCCGCGCATGCCCGCGGCCTGCTCGTCGTCGCCCACGTCAGCTCTGGCGCAGGCGTCGAGGAGGTGGTGTCTGGCGGTGTCGACGTCATCGCCCACGTCCCTGCCGATGCCGAACTGGACCAGGCCCTCGTCGCACGCCTTGCCGGCGCTGGAATCGCAGTCGGGCCGACACTGGCCACTGTTGAGAACACTCTTGGCGGATCGGGCGGCGCTGCCGTGGCTGCGGATCCGCGGCTGGCAGGCGGGCTTGGAGAGGAATGGGTCCGCCGGCTCACCGCGGAGGCCCCGAGGCTGGGCGGGCGCAGATTGCCGCCCTACTCGCGGGCCGAAGCCAATGTGCGGCTGCTGGCAGCAGCCGGTGTCACGCTGTTGGCGGGCACCGACGCACCAAACCCCGGGACAGTGTTTGGCGCCAGTCTGCACAGGGAACTGGAACTTCTGGTGCGGTCCGGCCTGGACCCGGCACAGGCCCTGGCCGCCGCCACTTCGGCACCGGCACGGGTCTTCGGCCTCAGCGACCGGGGATGTGTGGGAACCGGACTGCGTGCAGACCTGGTCCTTGTTTCCGGCGACCCTTTGCAGGACATCACGGAAACGCGTTCGATCGAGCGGATATGGCGCGGTGGCACGGCCTGTGATCGGCACTCTTTTGTTGCCAGTGCTGCCGAAACTGAGCAGCTTGAAGCCTTTGACGCCCAGATCGCCAAGGTTGTGGAGGCCGTGCGCCAGCGCAGGACGGCCGCCCAGAGGCGCCCGGAGCGGGCCTAGTCTTCGACGGTGCCGGGCGTCGCCTGCCAAGCCCGGAAGCCGCCGTCGTGCCTGGCCATGGATGCGCCGAAGGCGCCTGGGCCCAACATAAGGCACCGGGTGCGACGGCGTCCGGTGCCTCAGCGGGGATCCTGCGGGGCTGCGCCAAGCTCGGAAAATCCCTGCTCGAAGGCGGAGCGCAGCATCCAATCCGTCCAGGGAAGGGCTGCGGCGTGCACCGCCTCGTCCACGGTGCGCCCCGCGGCATGGGAGCTGCGAATGGAATCGGCCACTCGTTGCAGGGTGGACGCCTGTTGGACAACAAAGTCCCGACCCACGATCCGGCCGTGGCCAGGGACAATGACGTCACGGGGCTGGATCTGCATCAGGAGCTCGACGACGGCGCCCGGCCAGCCAAGCGGCCGGCTTCCGGACCCAAACATGGGCGGTCCGGATTCCTCCACCACGTCACCGAGCATCCACACCCGCGAATCCGGCACGACGACGGCAAGGTCCGTGTCGGTGTGTCCCGGTGAAACCGGGATGCAGACGATGTCGCGGCCGCTGTGGGTGAGCGTCGTCGGCCGGTGGATGGAAGCGGTGGGCGGCGCCAGCACGACGTCGTCCCAGTGTTTGTCGGGTTCGCGGGCCGGATCCGCCTGCCACGCTGCCAGGCGCGGGGCCTCGAAGGCGTCGTAGTGGGCGGGAATCTTGTGGTGTCCGTAGATGGGGACTCCGAGCCCGGCGAAGACTGAATTGCCGAAGCTGTGGTCGTAGTGCGCATGCGTGTTGATGGCCGCAACGATGGGCTTCCTGAACTGATGCGCGACGTCGTCGACGATTTCCTGCGCCTCCGCACCCGAACCGCGGGTGTCGACTATGGTCACCCCCTGCGGCCCGACGACGGCCCCAACGTTGATGTCGCCAGCCTCATACCGCTTCACAAAGACGCCGGTTCCCAGTTCTGTCCACGTCATATTCTTGATACTACTTGCGCCTGGTTGGCCTGGCTTCCCTCGGCGTCTGATGCAAGCTGACTGTTTTCAACTCCGTCCAACGGTATCGGAGTCGATCGCGGACGCGCGGAACTCATTGCCAGACACGGGTGACTGGAACTGCCCGCTGACGGATCGGCTAATGTCGTTGAGCGGAATGGGCGGCGGAAGTACCATCGCGGTATGAACTTTCCCGGGGGCGTCCTGCGTCTGACTGTACGAATGTTTCCGGACCATGCAGGCACCGCATTGTGGTTTCGTGGCCCTGTCAACTACAACCTCACCGGCCTGACATCCGGGCTGGTTCTCGATCTGGTTTGCTGGGAACAGTCATACTATGACGCCCTGACCCCGGACTTCGACTGGAAATCAAAGGATCTAGCCCGCCGGTTCCGTGGAAGGTAACCGCCTGCAACATTCAGGAAGCTTCAGCGTTCGATGCCCTGGCCGCAGCCGGAAAAGCAGGGGAGCAAGAAATTTCTCGTGCCTGGCGCGAGTGTGGATGCTCGGCGACGTGGTGGAGGAATCCGGACCGCCTATGGATCAAGGGCGGCATGTCCTGCGGTCGTTTTAAAGGGTCGTTCTGAAGGGCCAGTCTGCGGAGTCAAAAAGGGTTGGCCGGGATGCGCATCAGTTTGTGTCGAGAACCGTGCCGTTTGGTGCCTGCTCATTGAACGTGTCAGTGGACGGGTCAAGCCTGCCGGCGATCCGCGAGCTGCCAAGACATAAGTGCAGGCCAGCACTTGGTTCGTCCAGTGGTGGACCGCGTTACGGGGCGGAGCGTCTTACGGGCGGGCCGGTGCGAATGGCGGATAGACTCGCTGTCGTGAATCGACACCCGTGGAGTCGTCTGGCAGCCTGGCTCGTTGACTGGTTGCTCGTTCTGGGGTGGGTGGCGGTTACTGCCGCTGCGGGGCTGCCTTTGTTCCTTGGCGGTTATGTTGGCTGGCTGTCGGATTTGGCGCTGAATGTCATTGCAACTCTCGTCGTCGTGGTCCCAGTGACCGTTGGAATGGCTGTTCTGGAATCGAGTGCTCGGGAAGCGTCCATTGGGAAGCGCGCTCGTCGGCTCGTCGTCGTCACCGTAGGGACCTCCCGCCGTATTTCCAGGTCACGTGCGCTCGTTCGCAACGTCCTGAAGATAGCCTTGCCGTGGACGGTTGGCCATGCGGCGGTGTTTGAGATCACCGCAACGAGCACGACTGGCGCTGTCCCTGTCTCTACATGGATTGTGACTGCATGTGCGTACATCCTGCCGATCGTTTATGTGGTTTCACTTTTCATCGGCTCGGGTCGGACGCCTTATGACCGGATCTCAGGCACTACAGTTGTTGTCCGAACATCCGTTACATGAATTGAAGAAGCCGTTCATCTGCGGTTCCCTTCCCCTTCCGCGGTGGCCACCGCCGGAAGTCTTACACTGCCGGACCGCGATTCAGTATTCCATTCAGGGACCGAACCGCCCGGCAGACGTTCCCCATTCGGGCCGCCTTCAGCTTCTGGACGAAGGGTGTTCAGTGGGCCCGGTCATCTGTTCAGCTGACCTGGCAAGCTTGCAGCACCCGCGCCGTTAGGTTCAACACGCGTGTTCCGTACCTCGCAACGAAGATAGCGTGTTGCGGAGATCCCGGTACCTGACAAGCGTGCATGCGTCTCGGCTGGGTCCATTCTTCGAGGCTCCACTCACTGGTGCAACGCCCAGGGCACGCAGGGCTCGCACGACCGTGGAAGGTGGGCAAGCCTTAGCCTCGGATTGCTGCCGCCACCGCAGATGGCAGTGCCCGCAGCTGTTCGGCCGTAAAGTCTCGGGCGGGGATGTTCGGCCGCTTCCTGAAGTCGGTCTGCCGGACCAGGCCGACGGGGATCGGGATTCCGGGGATCGCCTCCACCCCTTGCGCGAGGGCTTCCTGCACTTCGGGCTGCCCGCGAAAATCGGGGAACCTCACCTCGACCTTCGCCTCCTTCGAGGAAGCGGATGTATAGAGGGCCACGGGCCACTTCACGCCGCGAGGCGAGCCGATCGAGCAGTTCAGGGATGGGGTTTGTGCTTTGCCGCCGACTATCTGGAACCCGGTGGCGCGCAGGGCGCCTAAAAACTCGAGGATCAGCGGGGTCGCCGTCGGGTCGTTGGCTTCGCACCAGGCCAGGAAGTCTTCCTCCCGCCAGGCCGGCTCGTTCGCGGCGTGCACTGCGGCCTTCGCCTCGACGAGATCGGAACCGTATGCGGTGGGGATGAGGATCTCGACGTCCCCATCCTGGGCATGTGTGAATTCGACGACGATTACCCCGGTTGCGGGGACGGTTACGGCGTTGAGGAACTCAACGATCCGCTTGACGTCGTCGTTCAGATCGTCGACGGCGAGGACAAGATTGAACCGGCCGGATGCGAGGTTCTCTTTCACCGCAGTCCTAATTCGGCCGTCCTGATCGTCCAGTTCCTCGAACGGGGAGCCCCGGCCTCCGTCCGTGCGCCGCCACACCCGCTCGAACTCGTTCACGTCCATGCGCCACAATCTGGATGCGTAGTCGAGGATTTGCCCGATCACCTCGCGGCGAACCTGCGGGTTCGCGGCCAGCTTGCACTCCACAAGGGTCAGCTTCCCTTGGACGTCCAGGATGACGATGTCAGCCCGATCGGGACCGGACTGGAATTCGCGGCAGGCCACTGCCTGCTCGGAGACGCCGGGCACCAAATTTGGGTGGGCGTGCAGGATCTGCTGTAGGGTGCTTTCGTTTTCGTAGCCCATGCCGGCGGGCTCACGCCATCCGCTCTCCGCGTCTCGGATCAGAATGCCCATATCATGGCCTCGATTCCCTTGAGGGAAGAATACCAATGATCGTCGGCGCCATGTGGCGGACTTCTATGAGCGATTTCCTTCGGTCGCAGTCTTTCGGTGTCCGGTGATGGTTCCTTCATTGGAGATGAGTTGGGAGTCTGGCAAGCGGGATGGCGATCGCGGGAGCTGGAGGATCGCGTCTGCCGTGCCGGGACGCTGGCAGTCTCGATGGAAGTTCCGGGGAAACCGATGGTCTCAGTGACGAAGTCCGTGGCATGCCGTGCATTGCCGAAGTTCTTGGTTCAAAAGGGGAGTTCCCTGTGTGGCCACCATGACGGCGTCGTGGATTCGACGGTGACGATGGCAATATCAGGTCCACCGATGCACCGGCCCTGGTTGTCGTGGCGGCCCATGTCCTGTCGCGATTCAGTCACTCTATTGATTCGACGTACCGTGGTGCCTCATGTCAAGATGCTCGCCAAATGGTTCCTGCGTGCCTCATCTATTGTGCTCGCGTAAGTCTCATGCTGCGTGGGGTGATTGGGAGTTGGTCTTGGCGGCGGCCACGTGGATGAGGTGTTGCTGGATCTCGTTGATCCTGTTCGTCAGCCCGGCCAGGTTGAGTATTTCGTAGAGCTCGTCCATGTGCAGGCGTTGGGGTTCGAGCAGGATCCCGGTGTCCTTGATTTGCCGTTGGCCACCCATCCGAGACGCCGAGCAGCGGTGCGCGGTGAAGTACGTGGTGTTAGTCGGGTTCTTTTTGGATGGGGGCCAGAAAGAGCTGTTCGTCATTGAAGGTCACCGCGTCATCCTGCCTCACCCTTGCACATTTTGGGGATCCATGCCGGGTTCGCATGATCCTGTTCTGGCGCCGGCAAACCGTTATTTGAGCATGTCGGTCATGGTGGGCGCGTTTTTGTCGTTGTTGGTTAGTGGTGCCAGTCCCCACAGGTTTTCGATGGTGTGCAGCAGGGAGTAGTGGTTGTAGGCCTGGGATGATTTGTAGCGGGGGCGGGCTGCGGGGCCGGCGAAGATTGTTGAGATGGTGTTGTTGTCGCCTTCGCCTTCGTCCCAGGTGATCACGAGGAGGGAGTTCTGTGTGGTGAAGGCGGGTGAGGCCAGGATTTCGGGCACAAGGTGGGAGAGCCAGGCGTCGCCTGTCGCCACTGGGCAGTCGTGCATGTCGTTGCAGATGTTGGGACTGATGAAGACATAGTTGGGCAGGGTTGTAGGGGTTTTCAGGTCTTGGCTGAGCTGTGCCAGGGGAACGTCGTGGGCTGCGCATGAGGTGTGGTTGTTGGTGATGGCGGGGTAGTACATGAACGGGTTGTGTCTGACGGCGTAAGGGGCGGAGTCCTCCGGCGTGCAGGGGGCGGGCATGCTCTCGGCATACATTTTCCAGGTTCGTCCGGATTTCTCGATTGAGTCGGCGATGTTCGCTACGTGTGCCGTGCAGGCGCCGCCGGGGGAACAGTCGTCGGTGATGCCGGCGGTGGTGCCGCTGGTCAGGGCGATGTAGTTGGGCAGGCTCGGGTGGGTGATGGCCTGGTAGTTGGTGGCCAGGGCGTTTTCGGTGGCGAGCTTGTTGATGTACGGGGCGGCAGGATTGCTCAGGATGGTTGAGGCGGGCTTGTTCTCCTCGACGATGATGACGACATGGTCGATCCCCGGACGTGTTCGTCCGGCGGCGGACGGACTGCCCGCCGGACTGCCCGCAGGGCTGTCGGCCGGACTGCCGGCCGGGCTGCTTGAGGCGGGGGACGGGGACGGTGGCGGGTGGGTGGCAACCGGGTCCGGGGATGCGCATCCTGCCATGATCAGCGCGAGCACGGCGATTCCGATGACGAACGCTGCAAGAGATCTGGACATCCGGCTCATTATTTGATGGTAGTCGGAGCGGCCCCTCCCGGCCATGGCGGTGTCTTCGCTGCAAGTGTCCAGGAGCGGTAGCATGCCGAGCTGGAGGATATTGAACTGGTCGACGCAGATTTGCAACACCAGTATTTGACGCAGTTGCTCGCCCCTGTCGACCCCTCAAAGTCGGTGCTTCAACGCATCGCGGGGGCCTTGAAGGTCGACATGTCGGCCGATTTCCTTGTGGCGGTCTGCAGTCGAGACGACAGTTTGCCGGTAAAGCGACGTTTTGCCTTGAAATCGCGAAAGAACGACAAGGTTTTCACATACGACCAGGGGCACCACACGCGGGTCATCAAGTGGCGTCGACAGGGGGTGGCGCCCGAGCTGGAATTTGATGACGTGTCGCTGTTTGAGGGAGCGGCAGCGGCCGTGGCACTCCTGTCGGCAGGCTCTGCCAACGTCCGCCCCGCAGTTCTCGCCGCACGGGAGATCATGAGTGATCTCCCGATGGGGTGCACGGGGATCTTCACTCTCGGCGACCGGTGGCAGTCCATTGTCCGCCACCGGATGGCACAGCTCGGGTGTGACCCGGGCCAGTTGGTCCATCCGCTTCTGCGACGGTGCACGGACGCCGAGAGGGAACGGTTGCTGGAGATGGCCGTCGTATACCTGCGCACGGGAAGTCTGGTCAATGCCGCCGTCGAACTGCATTGCCACAGGAACACCATTGTCAATCGCCTGGAGTCTTTTCAGCGACACACTGGGTTGGACTTGCGGCCGCCCGCCGATGCATCAGTCGTGCTCCTCGCGCTCCGGTAATGCCAGGTACGGCACTGGTGCCATCCTGCGCGCAGGTGGGTTTTCTGGGAAACAGGTGTTTTCACTGCGTCCTCCCATCCGTCCATGAGGGGACTATTCCTGCGCCTTGCCGGCAGGGGGGCCAGTGGCCCCGGGAGGCTCGACGGCAGCAGCGGGCGTGTCAGGCGGCGTTGTCGCGAGGGCGTCCCGCCCGGTCCAGACTTTGATGATCGACCAGCCGACGGCGGTGAGCGGTACGGCCAGCAGTGCTCCGACCAGCCCCGCCAGGGTGGTTCCGGCGGCGAGGGCGAGGAGGATGGCAAGGCCGTGGATGCGCAGGACCTTGCCCATGAGCAGGGGCTGGAGGACGTGGTGTTCGAGCTGGTTGGCGCCGACAAGGACGATGAGCACCACCAGGGCCGGGACCGGGCCGTTGAAGATCAGTGCGACGACCACGGCCAGGGTACCGGCGGTGGTGGCGCCTATGATCGGAATGAATCCGCCGATGAATACGAACACGGCCAGCGGCAGCGCCAGGGGCACGCGCATGATGGCCAGGGCCAGGCCGATGATGAGCGCGTCTGTCAATGCCACCAAGGCGGTGCCGCGTACGTATCCGCCCAGCACGACGGCGCCGTGATCGGCCGCGACGTGGGCCTTCGTGCGTTGGGTTGCGGGGAGGAAATCGAACAGGAAGTTGCGGATCCTATCCCCGTCCTTGAGGAGGAAGAACAAGATGACGGCCATCAAGATCGCCCCGACGGCTACCTCGGAGGCCACGCGGAGCCCGGTCAGGGCTTCGTTTCCGAAGGTGGCGCTGAGGATGAATTTTTGTATGGCGTCTCGGGTGGAACTGATTTGGGCGTCGGTGATGGGGTAGGGGCCTTGGACGAGCAGCCCGTGGAGTCGGTCGATGCCGATGTCGGCCTGGGCGGCCAGGTCTTTTGACTGGGAACGGATGAGAAAGACAATGCCGGTGATCACGCCGCCGAAGACCGCCAGGATCGCCACGAATGATGTCAGCACCGCCACGGCCCGGGGCCAGCGGTGTCTGCTCAGCCAATGGACCAAGGGGCTGATCGCCGCGGCAAGGATCATTGAAAGCAGGATTGGGGTGAGGACAAGGGGGACCCGTGTGAGGGCCCAGATGACGCCCGCGACAAGGGCAAGGACCAACAACGCCTGGGCTGATCGGATCGCGGACCGGCCCAGTGCGTCGCCCCAGATCGCGGGCAGTCCTTGTGCGTATCTCCCGCCACGGGCAGCCACCGGGGTTACCGGGGGCAGGGGTTCTGCGGACTCGCCGGATTGAGTTTGCGCCATGGAGGCAATTCTCGCACCGTCGAGGGTCGGATAGTTGCTCCGTTGCCCTGTTGCGCGGCGGGAAGGTCCGTGTACGAGGCCCCGTCCAGCTCGACACCGACGGCGCCGGGGTTTTCCTCCAGGTGCGTGAGCGAACCTGTGCCGGGAACGCACACCATGACCGGTGCGCGGCGCGGCAGCCACGCCAGGGCAAGATGCGGCGTCGTTGCTCCGGGCGCCGGGGCGCTCCATGAAGGATTCCGCCATGGCGGCCGGGCTCGACGGCGGGCACGGGTGCCAGGGGATAAGTCCAATTCCCGTCCGGCGGCACATTCGGGTACATCCCCGGACGAGGAATCCGCGACGTTGCGGCGGCTCTGCCCGGTCGAGATGGTAGCGAATTTCCCGGCCGCCTTGCTGCCCTCCACGCTGACCAGTTAATGTTCCCGTTGGGGCAAGAGCAGGGAGCCGGGCTGACCGGAAGAAGGCCGGGCTGGAATGGGCATGCCGTCGCCGTTCGGTTTGCCGGTGGTTCACGGCAAGATGGCCGAATTACGAGGGCTCAAGGTTCGAAGCAGCATCGCTGGGTTTCTGTCCTGCGGGCACGTTCTTGCCCATCGAAGTATCTATTACCGGCGTGATTAGGACGATCCAAGGGTCAATTTATGCCAGTTACGCCTCCGGGCAGCCCGAGCTCCAGGAAACCTCGGAATCTGGCCACTTTTTGGGCCCAGCTGTCCAGAAAGATGAGGTGGCGGTCTTCAAATAGATGAGCGCAAGTCTGAGAAAAATTTACTGAATAAGATGAGTAAAAGATGGGTTGCGGCAATTTTAAGCCCTTGCCGTCGCTGGCCTTGGGAACTTAACCGCAGGTCAAGGCCACATTGGTGCCCCGGGCCGGACTCGAACCGGCGGCCAAGAGAATCTCACGATCTGGATTTTGAAGGGTGCGGTTGACTGTCAAAGTCCGCGTGTTTCAGGCATTTTTGTCTGCTTCGTCAGCCTTTGGCATGCCGTGGCATGCGGGGCTTTTTGTTTGAATGAGGTGAGTAAAAGATGAGTGGCCCCTCTGGAGCCTATGACGCTATCGGGGGTTGACCGCGAAATCTGTGGAAACTAGGTCCTGGGCGGTCCGATTTCGGGCAGTGCTGGCTGCTGTCCACGCCTATTATTTTACGACTGATACCTGGGCACTGGCTTGCCGTTAGCTGTTTGTGGTGATAGCGCAGATCAAGCCACGGCGGGCTGACTGTGAACGCTGAAAGACAGGGGTTTTCGCTGTCAGGAAAGATGCAGTTGGTTTGAGTGACGTTGGACGAAAGGCTCTCCAACTCTTCGGGGTGGAACCCACAACTCATTCGCGGCTGTGGGCCCGCGTTCGGTCTGCGGGCCCACAGTGCGGTTCGTGATTAGACGGCTGACCTTTCCAGGTCGCGTTCCCCGGCGAAGGAGGCGCCCTTACTGCGGTTAACCATGAGGCCCAGCAGGTCGAAAACGACTGTTGCCGCGGCGATGGAGGTTATGTCTGCGTGGTCGTAGGCGGGGGCAACTTCGACGACATCGGCGCCGACGATATTGATGCCGTTCAGTCCTCGCAGTAGGGCGAGCAGTTCGCGTGAATGCAGGCCGCCCATTTCGGGTGTACCGGTTCCGGGTGCATAGGACGGGTCGAGGACGTCGATGTCGATGGAGACGTAGACGGGCGTGTTGCCGAGTCGTTCCGTGACCTGCTGGATGGCGGCGGGCACGCCGGTCACGTCCAGGTCGGAGCAGCGGATGATCTGGAACCCGAATTCGTGGTCCCGCAGGAAGTCGGCCCGGTCGTAGACGGGGCCGCGGATCCCGATGTGCATCGAGCTGTCCTCCACGAGGAGCCCTTCCTCGAATGCTCGGCGGAAGATGGTTCCGTGGGTGACGGGCTGGTCGAAGTACGTGTCCCACGTATCCAGGTGTGCGTCGAAATGCAGCAAGGCGACTGGCCCGTGGACCGCGGTGAGTGCCCGAAGCATGGGAAGGGCAATCGTGTGGTCACCGCCGATCGCGATGACCCGCTTGTCCGTTGCCATGAGGGGCAGGGCCTGCTCTTCAATTTCCTTCACTGCTTGGGCAATATCGTATGGCGTGCATGCAAGGTCGCCGGCATCTACAACTTGTGCTTCGTTGACGGGCTCGACGTCGAGCTCCACATGGTAGCCGGGACGCAGCAGCCTGGACGCTTCACGGACGGCGGCCGGACCGAAACGGGCGCCGGGGCGGTAGGAGGTGCCGCCGTCGAACGGGACGCCTACGATGGCGATGTCGTAATCGGGGACCTGGTCGATCTGCGGAAGCTTGGCAAAAGTGGCCAGTCCGGCGTAGCGGGGGACTTTGGTTGTGTCGACGGGGCCGACGGGCTTGTGCGAGGTCATGGGAGGGATCCTTCGGTTACTTTGATTTCTGTCGGTGAGGCAGTGTTGTTTTTGGTGGTGAGTTCGTGAAGTGTCTTGTTGGCTGTCTCCGGTGCGAGGATGAGTGTTGCCACCAGGCCGACCAGGGTAATGCCGGCACCTATGAGCAGGGAACCTGCGGCGCCAAAGCTGATGATGGCGGCCGGCATGAGGTAGGTGCTGGCAGCTGATCCCACCCGGCTGATGGCGGTGCCAAAACCAACGGCTGTGGCACGGATTTCGGTGGGGAACAGCTCATTGGGATAGACGACTTCGAGGAAGCTGGAGGCTCCCGATGCCAGGGCGAAAATGGCCAAGGCAATGAACAGGGGCGTGGCCTGCACATCGTGGATAAAGGCCGGGATCGCCAGAGCTACAACGATGACGGCGAAGCTCCACAGCAGCAGTTTGCGTCGGCCGATCCTTTCGACCAGCCACAGGCCGGGGATGCCTCCGATGACAAACAGCATTGAGATCAGCAGCGACCCGCCGTAGAGGTTCGCGTCTCCCGATAGGCCGAAGGAGGAGAGCAGATCCGGGGCGAAAGTGTAGACGGCGAACAGCGGAATGACTTGGGCGGTCCAAAAGATGGAGACGAACAGTGTCCGCTTCCAAAGGCGGCCCTTGAAGATGTCGGTAAATTTTGCCCGGCTGGTGTTGGCATCGACATCGGAAGAGATGTCACTTAGGTCGTATTGGTGCCCGTAGACCTGCTTGATCACGGCCCGGGCTTCATCTTTGCGGCCTCGGGACAGCAGCCACCGGGGTGATTCCGGTGTACCGAGCCGGCACAACAGCGTGATGATTGCGAATACTGCTGGACTTGCAACCATGACTCGCCAGGCATCGGGCCCGAAGCTGCGTAGCAGATAGCCAACGGCGAACGCGCTGGCGGCACCTACCGCCCAGACCACGAAGGTGGCACCGAGCAGTCGCCCGCGGTATTTCTTGGGCAGGAATTCGGCCAGCAGTGATGTGGCGATCGGGTAGTCGGCGCCGATGGCCATGCCGAGCAGGAACCGGCACAGGACCACCTGCCACACTTCGTTCGCGAAGCCGTTCAGGAGGGAGAAGACGGCAAGCGCTATGAGGTCCGCGATATACATTTTGTGGCGGCCGATCTTATCGGTGAGCCACCCGAAGATGGCACCGCCAAAGAAGATGCCCACCAAGCTTGCTGCGCCAATCATCCCGATTTCACCCGTGGACAGCTTCAATCCCGGCGTCATGGTGATCAGCGCGATGCCAATGATTGACAGTGCGTAGCCGTCGATGAATGGCCCGCCCGAGGAGAAAACGGTCAACTTCTTGTGAAACCAGGTTAACGGGGCGTCATCAATGAGATTGCTCGTTGCACTCATTGCAAACCCTCTTTCGTGAATGCTCATCACTGAGCGGGATAATTGTTCCTCCATCATTCGTGATTGGCGTCACGAAACATATCTGCACATTGACTACAATAGCCAGAGTCGCTTATACATTTGTCTAAGTCCTGCTCGGGGAACTACCGGGCGACTATTTAGGAAGGCCTCCGTGGGAGTTACTGTCGCCGAACTGCTGGGCGAGCCTCAACTTGGGCTCTCCTTGTTGGCCGGTTCTGCCGGTTTGGGGAACCAAATTACTTGGGCTCACACTTCCGACCTTCCACGACTGTGGGAATGGGTTACCGGCGGCGAGCTGATGATGACCAATGGGCTCTCGCTGCCCAGCGACTCTGCGGGCCAGGTGGCTTTTGCGGAGGCATTGGTTCAGGCGGGGGCAAGTGCGCTGGCCATTGGTGAGAAGATGCATGCGCCCGAGTTCCAGCCAGAATTCGTCGCTGCCTGCAACAGCCTCCCCTTGCCGCTTCTCAGCGTTCCGTACCCTTTGCCATTCATTGCCATAGCCCGCTCTGTGGCCGAAGCATCCCTGCTGGAGGAGTCACGCAGATTGCGCCAGACGGCCCGCATCTACGACTTGGTCCGGCAGGTGGGGACTACCGGAAATGGGTGGAATGCGCTCCGGACCAGAATGGCAGGCGAATTGGACGCGCAGCTCTTTGTGCTCGATAAACGCTGTTTGCATCCGTGGCATCCACACGGTGAGGCGATCCCGCATGAGCTGGCCGAGGCGCTGATCCCGCTGCTCGGGCAGGCCGCCGAGGTCGTCAAACATTTCCAGTGGCACCACTTGGGCGGGGACCGGCATTTGCTGATGATGGACATCCCCACGCATGCAAATGCGCTCCTGGTTGTTTTGCCTAATTCGGCGCTGCACCCCGACGCCGTGGTGCTCCTGCACGCCGCAACGGTGCTGGGGCTTGAACTGTCGGGGACCGTCCTGGAACTGGAGAACCAATACAGGCTGGGATCAGAATTCTTCTTGCGGGCCATCGACGGGCACCACGGTACCGCGGACATGGAAAGCCGGTTGTCGGGTTTTGGTTTGCCGGCGAACGACTTTATCATCGCAACGATGTCCAGCCCGGATGAGCAAGGCCTTGACAACATCCATGCGAATTTGTGGCGGCACGGCTATGCATCCGCATGCTTGCGCCGTGCCAATAGGCTTCATGTCGCTATTTCCGCCGGGTGCCCGCAGGATCTGCTGCGCCACGCCGTCGGACCGGGGGTCAGGATAGGGCTCAGCCGGCCTGCGACGGCGTCCGGATTTCAAAGTGCCTTGCAGGAGTCGATGTGGGCTCTGGGCACGGCAGCCAGCTCGGGGGAGTCGCTGGTGCGCTATGCCCAGGGGCCGTCCTGGCTGGGATTGACCAGTTTCGTCGAAGGCCAGGCACTGGTTCAGCACGTGCTCGGGCCCGTTATTGAATATGAGAGGGGACGCAAACCAGACCTTATTCTCACATTGGGAACATACCTCGACAACCAGCGCTCCTGGCAAAAGACCGCCGCTGCCCTCTTCGTCCATCGACAAACCATCATTTACCGCATCCGAAAAATTAGTGAGCTGACTGGTCTTGATCTGACCGAAACCTCGGGGCTGGCCCAAGCCTGGATCGCCCTGCAGATCCACCAAGCAATGGATGCCGGGTAGTGAGATGATGACTGACAAATATACGCAAACCTCGGCCCTGGCAAAAACGTCCGGGAGGACTCCGCCACAGCCACTGATACGTCACCAGCGCGGAGACTGGGGCCCTGGATAGTGACTGGTGGCTTCATGAAGGCCCTGCAGCACTGGAGCTTCCTGCCGATGTGCGGGCATACCTGGGGTCCAAGCCGCGCTGGCCAGTCACGTCCAGGATGCTCAGTGATCCGGTACGCGCGGTGGCTTGGTCCGAGATCGCTTCGACCATCCTCCTCGGTTCCGCTGACACGCTTATTGGTCCGGAGGAACGCGCATGGGGGCGGGAGGCCGTTGCAGATGTCCGGGACATAGACAGAGATCACTTCATTTTGTATAGCCTCCACGAGGAACTTGCGGCCGTAACCCTTGAAGGGACTTCGTTACTCGAACCTTATTTGCCGTGCCCAGCGCGCCGCTGCGTGGCGGTGTCGCGCACCTGTGGAGCGTGGCTGCTTCTGCCCGTCCGTCGATGGGCCTGGCGGGGCGGGTGTATGGGATAGTGGTGCCGTGTTAATCGCCGATTTTGTCGAGCAGTTGTTGCAGGGCGTGGGAAGCGCTGGCTTTTCCAATTGCTGTGGTTAGGGTGACTGGTTTCGGCGGCGACGATCGCCACTGAAATGGGGTCGGATCTGTTTTTGACACAGTTTTGTTTCCTCTTTATGGACGATGATAGGTACGTCTCGGGATGGTCCAATTTGGCGTCACGGAGGTCTTTGGTGGTCTTTGGTGGTCGGTGCGGCCTGGCTCCGCAGGGGAGAGGCATGGGGGCCAGGCGGATGCGGCCTTATAGTTAGTCTCATCATTCGACTTAAGGAGCGTCGCCCGTGGGCCGTGGGTCAAATCTTGGGAAGGTGGGGGATTTCAACCAGGCCGTTGTCTTGGATGCGATTCGGCGCTCACAGGATGGCATCAGCAGGACGGAGCTGGTGCAAACCAGTGGCTTGTCGACCCAGACCGTGTCAAATATTGTCCGTCGGCTGCTGAAGCAGGGAATCGTCTCTGAGGGAGAAAAAACGGTCACGGGAATTGGAAAACCGCGCACGCCACTGGTGGTGGTTCCGAACAGCAGGTTTGCGATCGGCGTCCATTTGGACCCGTCGGTGATAACGGTTGTTGCACTGGACCTCACAGGGAGCGTCGCATTCCGATCAAGGGAACAGACTGGCCTTGGTGTCGATGCAGCCACTATGGTTGCGCGGATTGCCGAGATTATTGAACAATGGGTCGCCTCGGTGCGTATTCCCCCGGAACGACTATTGGGGATCGGCATCGCAGTTCCAGGGCCCATAGATGAGGCAATGGGAACCATCGTCTCTCCGCCTCTCCTTCAGGGATGGGACGCGATTCGGGTGCGGGAAGCCCTTCGGGATGCCGTGGGGCTGCCCGTCCTGATGGAGAAGGACGTCATAGCCGCGGCCCATGGAGAACAGTGGTCCAGGGACAACGACGATGAGAATTTCGCCTTCATCTACTTGGGCACGGGAATAGGTGCGGGGCTGGTTGTCGACGGTCAAGTCCTCAGGGGCGCGTCCAACAATGTGGGTGGAATCGGTCATTTTGCCACTGGTTCAACTACGCCACTTTGTTCTTGTGGGCGGTCTGGCTGCGTCGGGGCGGCAACCCAGCCGGCCAACCTCGTCGCATGGGCCATCGAACGTGGCGTATTGCCCCCCTTGATTAATGGGGCAGACTCGGGAGAAGTTATCGAGGCCTTTGTGGAACTCGGCCGTCTTGCGGACAAGGGTGACCCTGGTGCACGCGACATCGTCGACACTTCAGCGCGGCAACTGGCAGTGGCAGTGGAAAACGTCGCCAGCCTGATTGACGTTGACACCGTAATTCTCGGCGGACCCATGTGGCATCCCGTGAGTCGGCGCTACTTGGGGATCCTTGGCCCGGAACTAGCGGCACGATACGAAGTGCGCGCGATTCACGGAATTGACGTCACGAGTTCAGTCCTGGGGGAGGACATCGCGGCAATCGGGGCTGGATGCGCGATTTTGGACCACATGTTGGCGCCCAAACAGACCGGACTGTTGCTCCAGGACTAATTTCGCGGCTTCATCCGGCTCGGGACTCGGGCCTGCCTTGCCTATCGGCGTCCCTTGCCATGGCCGGCCATGCGGGCTGCTCCGAGACGAAACGTGGCATTCAAAAAAGTCCTTGACTTTACTTACTCAATTAGATTTAGATAATGAGGAGCCATGTGTTGTACATCACGCAGGGGTGTCGGTTTCAAATTTGACCGCTATGCGGCAGGTGACTGGCACTCGCCGGGTGATGCAGGATTAGTTCCCGCGGGGCGGGAGGCGAAGCAACACTTCATGGATAACTGGGGATCGATGCAAGGGAGCAACGTGAAAAAGTTACAACTGGCAGCCATCGGGCTATCGGCACTGACGGCGATGTCGATGTCCGGCTGTGGAAGCACCAACGCGGGGCCGGCAAACACCACCATCAAGGTCGCCTACCAGCAATTTGGTAACTACCAGCCGCTGGAAAAGCTTCTGAACACCGCGAAGTCGGAAGTGGAAAAAGCCAACCCGGGCACGACGGTCACGTTGGTGCCGATCAAGGCGGCGGAAAACGATTACTATACGAAGCTCTCACTCATGAACAAGTCGGCATCCACGGCGCCCGACATCGCCTACGAGGACACGTTCTTGATCAAGTCCGACGCCGCTGCCGGGTACTTGCTCCCCTTGGACGACTACCTGAGCAAGTGGCCGGAATGGAACCAATTTGTCACCAGTGCCCAGGATGCAGGCAAGGGCGACGACGGCAAGATTTATGGCGTGTCCATGGGCACCGACACGCGTGCACTTTGGTACAACAAGGAATTGTTCCAGAAGGCCGGCATCACAGTGCCGTGGCAGCCCAAGACCTGGCAAGACATCATCACGGCCGCCCAGACGATCAAAGACAAAGTTCCCGGCGTCATGCCCCTGAACGTCTATTCGGGCAAGGCCGCCGGTGAGGCCTCTTCAATGCAGGGATTTGAGATGCTGAACTATGGCACGCCCACACCGCTCTTCGACAGCGCCAGCCAGAAGTGGGTGCTGGGTTCTCAAGGGTTTAAGGACTCCCTGGCCTTTATCCACAAGGTTTACTCTGAGGGGTTGACACCCACACCCCAACAAGCCCTTGACGCGCAAATAAACAGCATTGTTGGTGGCCAGTGGCTGCCCCAGTCCAAGCTCGCAATAGCGTTGGACGGGTCGTGGCTCCCAAGTAACTGGGGCCCTACGGGCGCTACTCCGTGGCCGGGGTGGGAGAAAACGATGGCCACCGCCGCCATGCCCACTCAGAATGGGCAAGCTCCTGGTTCTGTGAGCATGTCCGGCGGCTGGACGCTTTCTGTTGGTGCCAAAACGAAAAGCCCCGATCTTGCGGTGAAGTTCTTGGAAACGGCGTTGAATCAGAAGAACTCATTGAGTTACGACATCGACGGAGCTCAAATTGCCGTACGCAAGGACGTCATGTCTGATCCTGCGTACAAGTCCTCGAGCTCGGCTTTTGGCGTCCTGTCGGATGTCGTGGCGGTTACAAAGTTCCGCCCTGCCAATACTGATTACCCCAAGGTGTCCAACAACATCCAAGTAGCCATGGAAGCAGTCATGACCGGTCAACAAACGGTTGACCAAGCAGCGCAGGCGTACGACCAGGCGGTTTCGTCGGCCGTTGGCCCTGCCAAGACGACTGGCGGCAAGTAAGAATGGGCGGGACCGGGGTGCTGCCCGTGGGAACGGTCACTTCTCCGAGTGCTGGGGAACCCCGGTTCCCGTCCAGGAAGAAAAGGCCACGGCCGGCACGGCTGGTCCCCTTGCTGCCGGCCACCGTCTTGCTCGCGGTCTTCTTGTTGGGGCCCGTGGTGTGGTCGTTCTATGGATCGTTCACCAATTCGGCGCTAACAGGGGCAGCAGCCAACCACACTTCATTTGTTGGCTTGGATAACTACAGCAGCTTGTTTACATCCTCAGCCTTTCCGATGTCGTTGCTACTGACCCTCATTTTCGTCTTCGCTTCCGCGGTCATCGGGCAAAACCTGATTGGGCTTGCGCTGGCCGTGTTGATGCGAAAGTCCAACAAGGTGGTTCGCGCCGCCGTCGGTGCGTCTGTCGTCGCAGCATGGGTGCTGCCTGAGATCGTTGCGGCGTTTGGCGCGTACGCATTCTTTAGCAACACAGGAACCCTGAACGTCATCCTGCACGCCGTTGGCTTGCCCACCATCAATTGGTTGTACGACACACCGATGCTTGCGGTCACCTTAGCCAATGTATGGCGGGGAACCGCATTTTCCATGATGGTTTATTCGGCCGCGCTCATGAACATTCCCCCTGAAATAACGGAGGCGGCCACCGTTGATGGGGCGGGAGGATGGAAGCGGATGTGGAACATTACCTTGCCCATGATCCGGCGTAGCATTTCGACGAACCTCATGCTGATTACACTCCAGACCCTGTCGGTTTTCACCTTGATCTGGGTGATGACGGCTGGCGGGCCAGGCAGCAAGAGCTCCACCCTGCCTGTTTTGGCCTACCAGGAAGCATTCCAGTTCTCGAACCTTGGCTACGGGACGGCAATCGCCACCATTCTTCTGGTGGTGGGGGCAATCTTTTCAATAATTTACCTTCGAGTCCTGAAGCCCGAGGTGGACTAAGTGAGTGTTGCTGCACTTCCCAAGATTTCGATGTCTTCCCCACGGCACCTCGGTGTCAAATCGCTAACGAACGGGCTCCTGTTGTTTCTGGCGCTGTGCTTCTTGCTGCCGATGGTGTGGCTGCTACTGGCGTCGTTCGACACGGAGGCCACCCTGGCGGTCAATTGGCCGGCACAGTGGTCGTTGGCCAATTTTGCCAAGGTCATGACGCCCGAGCAGACCCTTATCCCGTTATGGAACAGCTTCCTGCTGTCGGCCGGGTGTGCGCTGGTCACCGTGACCTGTGCCGTATTGGCCGCCTACCCACTCTCACGCTATCCACTCCGGATTAAAAAGCCGTTCCTCTACGGCGTCCTGTTTGGCACAGGACTGCCTATCACAGCCATGATGGTGCCCGTCTACAGTCTCTTCGTAACACTGAACCTGATGGATTCCTTGACCGGCACGATGTTCTTCATGGCGGCAACATCCCTGCCGATGGCCATTTGGATGACCAAGAACTTCATGGACGAAGTCCCCATCTCCCTAGAAGAGGCTGCCTGGGTGGATGGCGCCTCGTCAATGCAAACCCTGCGCGCAATAGTCGTTCCGCTCATGCGTCCGGGGATCGCCGTGGTCTTTATCTTTGTCTTCATACAAGGCTGGGGGAATTTTTTCGTCCCCTTCGTGTTGCTGCTCTCGCCAGACAAGCAGCCAGCGGCAGTTTCGATCTTCAGCTTCTTTGGCCAATACGGCGCGGTGGCCTATGGCCAGCTGGCTGCTTTTTCCCTCGTCTATTCCGTGCCCGTCATCGTGCTGTACGTCATCGTGCAGAAGGTCCTGGGCGGGTCATTCGCCATGGCCGGCGCAGTCAAGGGCTAACAAATATTCTGACCTTCCAAGGAGGACTCATGCATGACTTCCGGCTCATTACCGAAGGACGGCTCGACCGGTTCCTGACCGAGCGAATCGAGCCATCGATCTACACGCGGTCCGAGGCTCTGTCCGTTTCGATGTGGGAGGCGCCTGATGAACCGGTCCCTGCTGCCCAAGCCCTGAGCGAACAATACAAACCATTTGAAGTAGGACAACCGTGGGGGAAACCCTGGGGAACAGTATGGTTCCACATCACGGGAACTGTACCGGCGGACTTTGGCAAGACCCCGGGGCATACCGTCGAACTGCTGGTGGACTTGGGCTTCAATATCAACTCTCCGGGATTCCAGTGTGAAGGAATTGTCTGGAACTCGGACGGAACCATCGTCAAGGCACTCTCACCACGAAACAACTGGATACCAGTCGCTGGCCCCACCATTGATCTGTATGTTGAGGCCGCAGCAAATCCGAATGTTGCTGAAGCTTTCATATTTGCCCCGACGGTGTTGGGCGACAAGGCGACGGCAGGATCCGACCCGATCTACCGGCTTCAACAGGTGGAAGTTGCCGAACGCAATGACGAGGTCTGGGCCCTCCGGCAAGACATTTGGACCCTCCGGGGGCTAATGCGCGAGTTGAGCACTGAGGTTCCGCGGAGGGCTGACTTGCTGACAGCTTTTGAGAGCATGCTCAACGCAATGGACCCGGAAGATGTGCCGGGCACCGCGTCGGCGGGCCGTGCCGAACTCGCCGAGGTGATGGGCCGTCCTGCTTATGCTTCGGCACACCGAATTGTTGCCACCGGCCACGCCCACATCGATTCTGCCTGGCTGTGGCCAGTCCGAGAGACTATTCGCAAATGCGCGAGAACTTTCTCCAATGTCGTTGCCTTGATGGATGCCTACCCGGAATTTGTCTTTTCATGTTCCTCGGCCCAGCAACTGGCCTGGATGAAGGAGTTCTATCCCGACCTCTTTCTCCGCATCAAGGAAAAGGTGAAAGCTGGCCAATTTGTTCCTGTCGGGGGCATGTGGGTCGAATCGGACACCAACATGCCTGGCGGTGAGGCGCTGGCCCGCCAGTTTGTGGTCGGAAAAACGTTCTTCCTTGAAGAATTCGGGGTGGACACGCAGGAAGTCTGGCTTCCGGATTCCTTCGGCTATTCGGGCGCACTTCCCCAGATAGTCAAGGCGGCGGGGTCTAAGTGGTTCTTGACGCAAAAGATCTCCTGGAACCAGACCAACAAGTTCCCCCACCACACTTTCGAGTGGGAAGGCATTGACGGCACGCGAGTGTTCACGCATTTCCCGCCCGTTGACACGTACAACTCTGAGCTGTCCGGGGCTGAACTTGCCCACGCCCAGCGCAACTATCGGGAGAAAGGCAGAGGGAACGTCTCCCTGGTTCCTTTTGGCTGGGGAGACGGCGGGGGAGGCCCAACCCGGGAAATGTTGGCAGCCGCGGCGCGCACCAACGACTTGGAAGGCTCGCCAAGGGTAAGAATCGGTTCGGCATCCAGCTTCTTCCAGGAGGCCCAGGACGAAAACAAGCGGATCCCGGTTTGGGTCGGGGAAATGTATTTGGAACTCCATCGAGGCACATACACGTCCCAGTCCAACACGAAACGTGGCAATCGTCGCAGCGAACATCTGCTTCGGGAAGCCGAACTTTGGGCGACGACGGCCACGATTCGCAATGGCGCCCAATATCCATACGAGGAGCTCTCGAGGATATGGCAGCTCGTGTTGTTGCAACAATTTCACGACATTCTTCCTGGCTCTTCCATCTCCTGGGTGCACCAGGACGCGGAGCGCAACTACGCTGCGATCAGCCGCGACCTGGAATCCGTCATCACGAAATCTGCTGAGCAAGCGGCGGGTATTGGAGATATTCGGCTGCTCCTGAATGCAACGCCCCACAGCAGGGACGGGGTTTCAGCATTGGGCGCGGCTCCCATCAAGGAATCTGGGGCGCCGGTGGCGACTTCAGTCAAGGACGGCGTCCATGTCTTGGACAATGGCCTCATCAAGGCAGCCGTCGATTCGGCGGGCCGCCTAGTCTCACTCGTGGATTACGCGAGCGGACGCGAATCCATAGCGCCAAATACGTTCGGCAACCACCTCGAGCTCCACCGGGACATCCCCAACCAATGGGACGCATGGGACATCGACGAGCACTACCGCCAAAACGTGACAAGTCTTGAAGAAACGACCCGGCCGGTCATGTTCGAAGAAGGCATGGCATGCGTCGTGGTCGCCCGAAACACGGGGAAGTCTGAAATTATCCAAAGGATCAGTCTGACGCCGGGAGCGAAATCGATCTCGATTACTACCGAGATCGACTGGCAGGAAAATGACAAGCTGCTCAAGCTTGGGTTTCCCTTCGATGTCCGGGCCGACCGGTCAGCAGCTGAAACCCAATTCGGCCACGTCTTCCGGCCCACCCACGAAAACACGTCATGGGAGGCAGCCAAATTTGAAATCTGCGCACACAGATGGATCCACGTCGGCGAACCAGGCTATGGCGTGGCCGTCACCAATGATGCAAGCTACGGACACGACGTATCCCGCTCAATACGTGACGACGGCGGGACCACGACGCGGGTACGGTTGTCGCTGTTGCGGGCCCCAAAATATCCTGACCCCAACAGTGACAGGGGTCCGCACTCCTTTACCGTTACTGTCCGCCCGGGCGCAGAGATCGCCGACGCAGTCGAGGAAGGCTACCGGACCAACCTCACCGCGCGCATGTTCAGTGGGGCGCACACAGTGGAACCGTTGTTTGTACTTTCAAATCCCGGCATCGTCATCGAGGCAGTCAAGCTCGCCGAAGACCATTCCGGCGACGTAATTGTCCGCCTCTACGAATCACTGGGCCAACGCAGCACCGGAACAATACAAGCGGGCTTTGCGACCCGCTCGGTCAACACCACGGACCTACTCGAAAGGGACCATCCAGGCGAGGCCGGCGTGGCCACCGGGACGGACCATGCCAAGTTGACCCTGCGCCCCTTCCAGTTGGTAACGCTGAGATTTACCCGCTAATCATTGTTACGTGTTGCAGTGGATGACCGCGATTGGTCGCTTGGCTGAGGACGTGGCGCGGTGGGTTGGATTTCCTTGTGGGCTTCCGTGGTGCCTAATGTCAAGATGAAAGCCAAATGGTTCGCGCGTGCCTCTGCAGTGTCACGCAGTGAGGTCTATGGCGGCTGGGTGCTGTTCCCCTGGGCGGGAAACCATTCGCCCCGAAGGAATCGTATGCGAGTACGGCGATCGGAGGGCCAATTTATGGCAATCTGGCCTTCGTGCTTTCCAGGCTCGGAGAAACCGCGGATTTTGGCCACTTTTTGGGCTCCCCTGTCCAAAAAGATGACTTGGCGGTCTTCAAATAGATGAGTGCCAGTCCAAGAGAATTTTGCTGAAATAGATGAGTAAAAGGTGAGTTGTGATAATTTTGGGCCCTTGCCGTTGCTGGCCTGGGGGACATAACCGCAGGTCAGCGCCACATTGGTGCCCCGGGTCGGACTCGAACCGACGGCCAAGAGAAACCCAGGAACCTCATGCCAACAGCCTTCAACCGGCGCCAAAATCCGCCAAATTCCGGGGGAGTGCGGAACAACGGGGCCCCATTGGCATGCCAATATTTGGCATGGGTTTTCGTTCAAAAACGTGAGTAAAACGTGACGAAGCCCCGCAGCGCAGCCCCGGAACTGCTATTTACTGGCCGTTTGCAGGTTCGTGGGCATGGCTGGTGGCATGCCACTGGTTGTGAAAAGAAGGCTGTTGTGCCTCAACCATTCGCGTTGTTCAGGCTGCGGTTTCGGTCCGGCCTGCCAGGTGGTTAGTTGCCATTGCGAAACAAGCAATTTGGTGATGTTTTGTTGGGGGAGCGGAGCACCAACTTCCATGATGAAAGGGCAATTTGCTGCTAATCTGGCGTCCTCCGCGGCATGAATCGGGACCGTTTCGTGAGTCAAATTGCGAACCGAAAAATGACTGCCGGATTCGATGAAATGCGAATCCGGTTTCCCAGGATTCTGGGCGGGCACGAGCTTGTGTTGTGAATACTTTTTTGCAAGGTGTTTTCAGTTTCGGGTATTCCAGATGGCGTGGGTCTGCCAGTTGCCGGGTGCGCCGATGTCGTTGAGGGTGGGTCCGGGAACATTGGGGAAGGAGGCCAGGAGGGCGTGTGCGTTGTTCATCCAGTCGCTGTTGTCACCAAGGCCGTCAAGGAGGAACGCGCAGAGGTACAGGACTGAGTAGATGCGTGTCTTCGGTGTTCCGGTCAGCGTATTTAGTGGGTCCAGAAGGGGTGACATTCCGGTGGGTATTCGCTGGAGCCGGAAGGTCACTGGCTGGTTCCAGACACGCGCGTGGTGGGCGCACATGTTGCGGACGTGATTGAGGACTTTGATCCAGTTGACCAGAAAGCTGCCCTGGGAGATTCCGAAAGTCCGTGAGATTTCACTGTGCTGGGCTTTGGTTAGAAACTGCCTGAAGAAGGTTGAGAGCATGCCGAAGTCGAGCAGTTCAACGGCAATCCATACGGGGGGTTTGAGATCCCAGCGGGACCTGTACAACCGCAGGATGTCATCGTGGGTGCTTGCCAGCTTTTCCTCGTAACGGGCCACCCACCATTGATGGGCCATCATTGGCCCTTGCGGCGTCTGAACCGGTGCCACGCAGCGGGCCGTGTCCAGGTGGGAGGCATTCAAGTGCGCGAAGGGATCCTGGGCGCCGATGCAGTGGGCCGTCCTGACACGCAGGGCGACCTCGATCTGTTCCAGCGCCTCCAGCAGTATGAGGCGGAGCCGTTGGTCAAACGTCCACAACGCGTGGGCGTCATCGAATGTCGTTCCTGCATGGAGCAGGTCCGAGCGGACTACGGTCCCGTCCACGTCAACATGGTCAATTTCACGGAACGGGTACCAGTAGGCGGCCAGCCGGTAGTAGCCGACGTTCCGCAGGTCTCGCAGCGCATCGTCGCGGCTGGGGATGAGCATCCCTCGTGAGAGGAGGATTTCCAGCTGTTGCTCGTAGCTGCGATGCGGTTTCGGTTCCAGGACGGCCCCTTCCGGTTAAAGAAAGCCAGCCCTTGCCGGTGGCAGAGGGGCTGGGGCTTAATGCATCCAGTCTATCGCAGACGGTGTGCAACCGCGGTATCTGACACCGGCAGTCTCGATCCTGCCGCGCCACGATTCGGCGTCCGGCCCAAAACCCTAACCAGTCAATTACTTCCATAGACTCTCGTGTCGCCATATTGCTCGGTCCAAATCCCGGGGTTCAACAGTGAGCTTCGTGGCCGCGAGCTGGAGGAGCTGCCGTGTTCGTGCGGGAGTAAGCCTGTTGTCATCGCCGAGAGCGCGGGCGAGGGAGCGCCGCACCAGCGTCCCTTGACGGTCCCCACTATGTCGACGGACGGGCTGTGGCGCGCATACTGAGACGACAGCCGCCCGGATTAGCGTCAGGTGCGCGGGGTTATCCAGTACATTCAAAACTATTGGCTGACAGTCCCATATGCGACTGCTGGTCCACTTTGTTGGTGAAAAAGGGTAGCAATTCTCACCCGGTAAGGTGACGTACAAGCCGCCAGGCGGGGTCGTGTGCGGAGTTAATTCCGAGGCGCCGGGAGCGGGCCCAGCTGGCCAGACTGGCCGCGACGTTCTGGTCCTCGCCATCGGTATAGACGTGAAATGTGCGTTGTCCGGATTGGGTCTCGTGACCGACAAGCAATCCCCGGGAACCAAGAAGGGATTCCAGCTCACCTTCGAGGCTGCGAAGATCTTCGAGTACGGAACTGTCGGCAGGAAGGCCATTGTCTTGTGCCGAAAACGTAGCAAGGACGGTGTTATGTACGTCGAGGGTTGGGTAGTCGATCCATCGCAGCGCCTGACGAAATAGGGCCAGTCCCGGCGTGCCGTCTGCGTTCTGCCACTGCGCCATAGTCCACTCATCGGGTTGGTGGTGCCCAGCCATCGTGGCGACAGAGCGCACCAAACCGGCGCCGTCCGTGGGTGCGACCGGGACAGTTTCCAGTGTCTCAACCCGGCCCATCCATCGCTCCACGTCGTCCTCGCCGAGCAGCCAGTCGAGAACGAGAAAGGTCACTTGCCACCGCACAGTCTCCGGAAGGTCGGGGAACATTGGGTGGTGGACCCCGACATGGACCCTGAGATTCTGCTCATCAGGGTCCACGTGGAAAAGCATCTTTGACAGGTCGACCTTCCTGCCTGCGATTTCCAGGACGTCGACGAGGGGACCCTGAACGGCCTCTTGGCTCGATCGGAACTCCCAAGTTGCGTCTGCCTGTGGTGCGGCGCGGAGCCAGCGTTCCGCTATTGGGCGCACCTCAGCGACTCCCGCAGCCGATACAGTCAGCCGGTGCTCTGACATGCTGCCGGCCCCGAAATGCCAGGTCAGCTCGGGGTGGATCGCCGCCACCAGCTGGCCTAGCTGATCAACAGCGGCCGACTGTCGGTGCGGATCAATCGTGTGCCCCTGCCTGCCCCACCAGTCCCAAAAAGCAGAAATGGGATGTAAGAGGGTAGCGGGGTCATTCCGACGGAATAGATGCATGGCGTCAAGGCTACGGTATTGGCTCCCCCCGTCCACTGCTATTTCGACACTTCCATCCCGCAGAGTTTCACCCGCGTGACTGGCATCGATGTGCACTCGGTATTGGGAAATGGTTCCATGATGCAAGTCTTGCTATGGAAGAGTAAGGCACCACGCTTCACCTTCTGCAGAAGCCCGTAGCCGAAGCTCGCCCCACCCATCATTGGCAGATGCCATCTCGGCGGTGAGGAGGTCCCTTTCGATCCCGTCCAGGGCGGCTTGGACAACCGGCTGGTGTTCGATGAACTTGTCCGTTCCTGGCGGGACTGCCCCCAGGATAGGAAACAGGGTCCATGCTCCACAGTCCGCAGCGTCATAGACCTGCCTGGCCGCCAGTTCAGCATCGACAGGATCATCTGATTGCCAAAGGCTGGCAGCATAGGCAACGCATGCGGTGGCACTTTGCGCATAGGCAGGGTCACCCAGTCGTTCATCGTCAATGGGCACCAGGCTCTCAGCCACGTCATCCAGGCCGTCCAGCGTGACATCTTTCCCCTTGGCAGCGTCCCAAATCTGGTTCAAGATTCCGTCCAATGTGTCTATTTTGGCAGATTCACCGTCGCCAAAGTAGCGGCGATACAGTGGCGACAGCCGCTGGGCGCATGCTGCCGCGAAGGCTGTCTTTGAGGGTCTATTCAGCTTCGTCAGCCGTTCGATCAACGTTGATCCGTCATACGTTTTCA
>NZ_JAAKZI010000025.1 GCF_011045165.1 Arthrobacter silviterrae | reverse complement strand
GTAGCGAACAGCACCGGGGCAACCCGCCAAAACACCAGCAGAACCGGCATCAAAGAGGGGGTTTTTCGCTTCCCCGCGAACCGGGGCAACTCGAAAAACAATACACACCTTTTCCCGGACACGCAACTTGGCCGGTTCCAGCCACTGCCTGAGGCCGCAAGTCGTGAGGATCCGCGGCGAAATCTAAGGATGCCGCAGGACAACGGCAAACCTTGGCACTGGCCCTCGCCGATGTCCCGTGTCAGGATTGGGCCCAGGCGGCTGGGTAAGCCAAGGGGCGGTTGGGTAAACAGCCCCCGGAACGCAAAAATCCCCGGCGAACCGAAGTCCACCGGGGATTTTTGAAAACGTGCGCGAGGGGGGATTTGAACCCCCACGCCCTTTCGGACACTGGCACCTGAAGCCAGCGCGTCTGCCGTTCCGCCACTCGCGCGTTTTCACTTGTTCACTGTTTCCCTTTCGGGTTTCAGTGGAACAGCGAGATCAAGCATATAGGACACTTTGCCAAAATGTCTAAACGACCCGCCTTGCCCTCCAAACACCACGCCAATCGACCCCTCGCCCCGGCGGCCGGCGGCGCGAAATCACACTGTTTACGCCCATCGGACACCCGGTTTGCGAAGATCATGCCGCGGTATGAAATGCATTGCCGAACTGCCTACTAATAAGGTTTTTCCAAGCCACGCCCAGTAGTATCGACTCTGTGGCGCGTTGCCCGCAGGCCGGACAACCACCGTGGCGTGCTTGTTTCACAGCAAGAACACGGGTGGTTCAAGAGCCTGGAGTAACAGCCTCAGGCCATGTGAGGGTGAACCGGTGCCATACTTGGGCACTGCGACTACGGAGAGGAGAACCGATGGGATTGTTTGACAACGTTGAGAAGGGCATTGAAAAGGCAGTTCGCGGTGCTTTTTCCCGTGGTTCCAAGGTCTTGCAGCCAGTGGAAATGGCCAGTGCATTGCGGCGTGAGCTCGATGACAAGGCAATGACACTGGACGCCGGGCGTACTCTCGCCCCCAACGTTTTCAACATCCAGCTGGGTGATTCAGACTTTGAACGTGCGCGCGCCTGGGGCGTGACCCTCGCCGAAGAATTGTGCGACGTGGTCATCAACCACTCCAGAAGTCAGGGCTATGTCCTGCAGGGACCGGTCCGCGTGGCCTTTAACCACCAGCCTGAGCTCCGATCTGGCCACTTCGAAATTGCCTCGGCCACGGAGAGAGAATCCGGCCAGGCACCGGCAAGCCTCCCCGGGCAGCCACCCTCAAGGCCGCCGGCGGCTCCGGCCCATGCGCCCGCCCCCGTGTACAAACGCCAGGCCCCCGCCGCCAATCCGGCGCCGGCAGGCCAGCCTGTGCTGGACATTGACGGTCAAAGGTATTCGCTAAACGCCAGCTCCATCACCCTGGGCCGTTCATCCGAAGCGGACATCCTCATCGATGACACAGGCGTCTCTCGGAAACATCTGGAGATTCGCACGCGGGAGGGCGTCAGCACCGCCGTCGACCTTGGATCCACCAACGGCAGTTACGTCAATGGCCACCGCATACGCGGCAGCGCCGGGCTGTCCGATGGAAACACCATCACCATGGGCCGCACCACCATCACGTTCCGCATCCTGCCGGCACGAAATGGCGGGCACACATGAACGATCTGAGCCTGACTGTCACCATCCTGCGCTTCGGATTTCTGATCTTGATGTGGGTCATGGTCTTCAGTGTGGTTGCCGCCATGCGCCGAGACCTGGTGATTGGCCGCAAGGCAAAGGTTGGGGCCCCCACGGCGCGCCAGGCCCGCAAACACCCTGAACTGGTGGAGGAAGCCCCGCCGGCCAAGGTACAGGCCCGCCAGCTTGTGGTCACCGAGGGCCCGTTGGCCGGAACCACGCTGGAATTGTCCGGCACCCCGATCCTTTTGGGCCGCGCACAGGAAGCAACACTGGTCCTGGAGGACGACTACGCCTCCGGACGCCACGCCCGCCTGTTCCCGCAGGGGACCCGCTGGTTCATTGAAGACCTCGGCTCCACCAACGGCACATTCCTTGGTGGCACGCAATTGACCCGCGCCCTGCCCGTGGAGCTTGGGGTTCCGGTTCGGATCGGCAAAACGGTCATCGAATTGAGGCCGTAACCATGGCCGGAAACCCCCTGATTCTGCGCTATGCAGCCAGGTCGCATGTGGGCCTGGTCAGGGCCAAGAATGACGATTCGGCCTACGTTGGACGGTACCTGGCCGTTGTGGCGGATGGCATGGGCGGCCATGCCGGCGGCGACGTGGCCAGCGCCTCCACCGTGCTCGACCTGATCCACCTCGATCACGGCAACTACGGGAACGACGCCGGCACCCACCTCGCCGATGAAATCCAGACTGCGAATTCGCTGCTGTCCGAGCTGGTGCATGTCAACCCCAAGCTGGCAGGAATGGGCACCACCGTCACTGCCCTGCTCCTTGCCGGGGATCGCCTGGCCTACGCGCACATCGGCGACTCACGTGCGTACAGGCTCAAGGACGGTGCCTTTGAGCAGATGAGCACGGACCACACCTTTGTGCAGCGGATGATCGATGAGGGCCGCATGACGGAGGCGGAGGCAGAGGTCCACCCGCACAAGAACGTGCTGATGCGCGTCCTGGGCGATGTGGATGCCTCCCCCGAGCTGGACCTTAAATACTTTGACGCCGAACCTGGCGAACGCTGGCTGCTGTGCTCCGACGGGCTCAACTTCGTGCGCCACGAAGTCATTGAACAAGTCATTCGCACCACCAAGAACCTCGCTTCCGCTGCGGAAACCCTGATTGACCTCACCCTGGCTGCCGGCTCGCCGGACAATGTCACCGTGGTGGTCTTCGACGTTGCCGAATCCAGCCCGGACGACACCACCACTGCGGCGCTTGAGACAGTCGCTGCACTGCCCGTAGGTCCACTCAGCGTAGGCGGGGGTGAGGATGACGAATCCGCCGTCGAAGGTGAAGCCGGGGATTCCGACGGCGACGCCGGCTCTGAGGAGTCGGAAGGGGACGACGGCGACACCCGGGCCGGTGCCCTCAAACACGGCGGTGAGCTGGATGTCCACATCAGCGAGGCGGCCGTCCGCCATGATTTGTCGCTGCGCCCCCATGAGTTGGTGGGCGCAGCGCTGACGGCCAATGCCGACGGCAAGATCCCGAAGCTGGCGCGCATTCCCGTCACCCAGCGCGCCGCGACCGTGCTGACCCACAAGCCCGAGGACACCGTGGGAACGGCCGCGGACGAGAATGAAGAATCCCTGCCACGGGTCCGTTACCGCTCCCTGGTGCTGGCAGTTGTTGGTTCACTTGCTGCCATAGCACTTGTTGCGGGCGGCTGGATTGCGTATTCGTGGACCCAAACCCAATATTTTGTGGGGGTGTCCCACGACAAGGTGGCCATATATCAGGGCGTTTCCCAAAACCTGGGACCAATTCCCCTCTCCCACCTCCAGCGGGAAACCACAGTGAAAGTTTCCTCGCTGCCGGAATACTCGCAGCAGCTGGTGGCCCGGACCATGCCCGCGCCTTCGCTTGACGCAGCCGAACAGATCATCAGTGACCTGCAGCTGGGCACGGGTTCCAGCACGCCGCCGTGCAACCTGGCGCCGTCCACTGCATCCCCAACCGCATCCGGCGGGCATACGCCGTTTTCCACTGTGGCACCGACCGCCAAGCCAACCGCCAAGCCAACGCCTTCCGCGTCGACAAAACCCGCGTCGCCAGGGACCACGCACGCCTCCGGGGCAGCCACACATGCTTCGTCGCCGATACCGACCCCAACAGCCACGTGCACCCCGGGAGGTGGACATTGAGCCAGCTCGCAACTGTTCCCAAGCCGCGCCGCAACATTGAACTGCTGCTTTTGGTCCTGGCACTCATTGTCGGCATTACGGCCAACGCCCTGGTCAACCTGAACCTTGGCAAGACGTTTGACAACGATTTCTACACCCAGTGTGTTGTGTTGACGGTGCTTTCCCTGGCCGTGCACATCTCCTTGCGCCTTCGGGCCAAATATGCCGATCCGGTCATATTGCCGGTGGTGGTTGCCTTGAACGGCATAGGTCTGGCAGTCATCCACCGGCTTGACATCACCTCCGGCGACACGGCCGGGCAGCGCCAATGGCTGTGGACGGGCTTGGCCGTTGCGGCAGCAGTGGCGGTGATCTGGGTGGTCAAGGACCACCGCATCCTGCGCCGCTACACGTACATTTCCCTGGCCCTTTCCGTCATCTTGCTGCTCATGCCCCTGGTGCCGGGCCTTTCAGCCGGCGATGTCAACGGTGCCACCGTCTGGATCAAACTGGGGCCGTTCACCTTTCAACCTGGTGAAATCGCCAAGATCACCCTTGCCATATTCTTTGCCGGGTACCTGTCTTCGAACCGAGACCTGATCCTGCTGGCCGGGCGGAAGATCGGCCCGCTGCAACTGCCGCGTGTCAAGGACCTGGCGCCCATGATCGTGGCCTGGCTTGCCAGCGTGGGCGTGCTGGTATTCCAGCATGACCTCGGCACCTCGGTGCTGTTTTTTGGCCTGTTCATGGTCATGATCTATGTGGCCACCAGCCGCATCAGCTGGATCTTCATCGGTCTGGTGCTCATCGCCGTCGGCGGTTTTGCGGCGTACCAGATCTTCCCGCATGTGGCGCGGCGGATCGACGTTTGGGTCCACGCCTTCGACCCCCAATACATTGGTGCCGCCGGCGGCAGCTACCAGGTGGTCCAGGGCCTGTTCGGCATGGCCAACGGTGGCCTGATTGGGACAGGCTTTGGTCAGGGTTCACCCCAGACCGTGCCGCTGGCCAACAGCGACATGATCATTGCCAGCATCGGCGAGGAACTGGGCCTGGTGGGGTTGTTCGCCGTCGTTTGCCTCTATGCGCTGTTGGTCGCCAGGGGGTTCCGCGCAGCCCTCGGCACCCGCGATGCGTTCGGAAAGCTGCTTGCCGTGGGCCTCGCCTTCGCCGTGGCGCTGCAATGCTTCGTGATCATTGGCGGGGTCACCCGGCTCATCCCCTTAACCGGTTTGACCACCCCCTTCCTGGCGGCGGGAGGGTCCTCGCTGCTGGCAAACTGGATCATTGTGGCCCTGATCCTGAAAATTTCAGATGCCGCCCGGAGACCCATCAACGTTTCCGCCGATTCCCCGCAGACCCCCCATCAGGAGGTGCAAACACCGTGAACCAAGCAATCCGCAATTCCTGGATAGTGGCCATCGCCTTGTTTGTGCTGCTTTTTGGCTCCATTTCCTATGTCCAGTTCTTTGCCGCCGATTCACTCAACAGCAATCCGAGCAACAACCGCCAATTGCTGGCGACCTTCTGCAACAACCGCGGCCCCATCCTGGTGGGAGGGCATCCCATTGCCGAATCGGTTGCCACGAATTCTGATTGCAAGTACCAGCGCAAATACAACGACCCCTACCTTTATGCCGGGCTCACCGGTTTCTTCAGCCTGAGCAACGGCCAGTACGGCATAGAGGCAGCCATGAAGGAACAGTTGGCCGGCACCAGCACCGACGCATTGTTTGAACGGATTTCCCAGGCGTTTACGGGCGCCACACCGCAAGGCCGTTCCGTGGAACTGACCATCGACGCGAACCTCCAAAAGCTGGCGTACAGCATGATCCCCGACGGCGTCCCCGGATCGATTGTGGTCATGAATCCCAAGACCGGGGCGATTCTGGCCATGGTCTCCAAGCCGTCATACGACACCAACCTCATGGCCAGCCATGACAAGGAAACCGTGGCGAAGGCCTACGACAACCTGGTCGGCCAGCCCAACACCAACTTGTTTGGTTCCCCTGCCTTCAAGCAGCTGTACGCACCCGGTTCCGTGTTCAAGCTGATTGACACGGCGGCCGCCCTGGAGTCAGGCAAGTACAACAAGGACAGCGTGCTGCCCAACCCGGCGGAACTGGCGTTCCCGGGCATCAACTACACGCTGCCGAACTACCGGTACGGCCAATGCGATTCACAAAGCAAGGCCACCTTCACCTTTGCCCTGGAAAACTCGTGCAACACCCCGTTTGCCAGCATTGCCCTCAACCTGGGCCAAGACGCCATCACCAAGGAGGCGGAGAAGTTCGGCTTCAATGACTCCTCGGTGAAGATCCCCATCGGGGTGGAGACCAGCCGCTTCCCGGGCAGCAGCGGGACGCTGGACCAACCCGGCCTGGCCCAAAGTGCCATCGGCCAGCGTGACGTACAGGCGACCCCACTTGAAATTGCCATGATGACGGCAGCCATTGCCAACGGCGGCAAGCAGATGCAGCCCAACCTTGTCCAGACTGTCCGCACCCCCGACCTGCAGACGGTGCAGAGCTTGACTCCCCAGGTCCTGCGCCAGTCCACCACCCCCGAAGTTGCCAAGCAAATCACCGACTGGATGGTCAGTGTGGTGGACAACGGCATCGCTTCCGGGGCTGCCGTGCCGGGTGTGAAGGTGGCGGGGAAGACGGGAACCGCGGAGGTTGCCAACAATTTGAACAACGCATGGTTCACCGGTTTCGCACCGGCCGACGATCCGCAGGTGGTGGTCACCATAGTGATGCCCAATGTGGACGTCGTCACCGGAGCACAATTAACAAGTCCAAACGCAAGCAAACTCTTCAAGGCGGTGTTGAAAAAGTGAGGCCTACATCAGGAATCACCTTAGGCGGCAGATTCCAACTCACCTCACGCATTGCCATCGGCGGCATGGGAGAAGTCTGGAAGGCCCAGGACTTGGTCCTGGGCCGAATAGTGGCCATTAAGATCCTCAAGGACGAATACACGGGGGACCCGGGTTTCCGGGCCCGCTTCCGTGCGGAGGCCAAGCACACGGCACTGCTAAACCACGTGGGCATCGCCAACGTCTTTGACTACGGCGAAGAGGACGGTTCCGCCTACCTCGTCATGGAACTTGTTCCCGGCGAGCCCCTGTCCGCGCTGATTGAACGCGAACATGTGCTCTCCGCCGACTGGACACTGTCAATGATCGCCCAGACAGCCCGGGCCCTGGCCGTGGCTCACGCCCAGGGCCTGGTGCACCGTGACGTGAAGCCAGGCAACCTGCTCATCACCCCGGAAAACCGCGTAAAGATCACGGACTTCGGCATTGCGCGCCTTGCCGACCAGGTGCCGCTGACGCAGACGGGCCAGGTCATGGGCACCGCCCAGTACTTGGCGCCGGAACAGGCCACCGGGCAGGTGGCTACGGGGTCCAGCGACATATATTCCCTGGGCGTTATAGGTTATGAGTGCATCACCGGCCACCGCCCCTTCTCGGGCGAATCCCAGATTGCCATTGCCCTGGCGCAGGTCAATGACGCCCCGCCGCCACTTCCGGACACGCTTCCCACGCCGGTGCGCGCCCTGTTGATGTCCATGCTGGCCAAGGACCCGGGCAACCGCCCCGCCAATGCCTTGAAGCTGGCGGAAGCTGCGGAGGCCATCCGCACCGGGGACATCAAGGCGGCCCACGCCGCGGTCCCCGGCATGCTGCTCTTCGAGTCCACCACCGGACCCATCACGGCCCCCGTGGACATCGATGGCACAGCGGCGACCACTGTCGTTGCGAATGTTGCCGAGCCAAGCACGACGGCGCTGCCCACCGTGGTTGCCGACGTCGCCCCTGCCGCGGCACAGCCTACCCGGGCCGAGATGCTCGGTGCCGAACGGCCCTGGGACGAGCAGGACCCCCTGCTGGCCGGCTTTGACTCGGAGGAAGCCCCGCCGGAGCCGGCCAAGCGCGGCCGCAGCCCGTGGACGTGGCCCGCCGTGGCCTTGATTGCACTTCTCCTTTTTGCCGTCATTGCGCTGCTGCTGCAAAGTTGGGGGGTGTTTGGTTCCAACCCGGCGCCCGGACCCACGGCATCCACGTCGGCGCCGACATCGGCCACTGCCACGGAAACCACCCCGTCGGCAACGCCGAGCGAATCCGCCACGCCCAGCGAGACCCCGTCAGCCACACCCACGGAGGTGACGGTGTTCGCGGACCAGTACCTTGGACAGCCATACGACGCGGTGCGCAGCGCCCTGGAAAAAATGGGCTTGAAAGTGACCCGGGCCCCGGACGCGTTCAGCCAGAAGGTTGCCGCCGGGGACGTCACCGACCTGACCCCCACTGGTCCGCTGGCACCCGGCAGCGTGGTGACGGTGACCGTCTCGAAGGGCCAGGACCTGATCACGGTGCCGTCCTCTGCAGGCGTCAGCGCCAATGCCTATGACAAGGCCCTGACCGACGCCGGACTCCAGCCCGCGCGGGTTGACGAGGCCTCCAGCTCGGTCACCCCGGGCGACGTGATCCGGACGAACCCGGTGGCGGGCACCCAAGTGGCCAGGGGCTCGATCGTGACCTACTACGTATCCACCGGACCTGCCCCGTCCGCCACCGCAACGCCCACCCCGTAAACCGTCCGCCCGCACCCCGCAGCATCACCCACCATCCACCGAACAGAAAGGACCAAGGCACCATGAGTGTTCCCCGCGTCCTGAATGGACGGTATGAAATGGGCGTGCTGCTGGGCCGCGGCGGCATGGCGGACGTCTACATGGCCAAGGACACCCTGCTGGGCCGGACCGTGGCCATCAAGCTGCTCCGTGGCGACGTGGCCCGGGACGCCCAGCTCCAGGCCCGGTTCCGCAGGGAAGCCCAGGCGGTGGCGGGGCTGAACCACCCGTCAATCGTTGCCGTGTATGACACCGGCGAGCATGTCAGCGACGACCCCCTTCGCGACGGCGCCACGCTTCCCTACATCGTCATGGAATTTGTGGACGGCAAGACGCTGCGTGAGTTGGTCCGCGAGGACGCCATCAGCATCAACCAGGCCATTGATTTCACCCAGGGGGTGTTGGCCGCCCTCGAGTACAGCCACCGCGCCGGCATAGTCCACAGGGACATCAAGCCGGCCAACGTGATGGTCACGGCGGATGAGCAGGGCACACTGCACGACGTCAAGGTCATGGACTTTGGCATTGCCCGCACCATTTCCGATTCGGCCGCAACCATGACCCAGACACAAACTGTCATGGGCACGGCACAGTACCTTTCCCCGGAGCAGGCGCGCGGGGAAACGGTGGATGCCCGCAGCGACCTCTATTCAGCCGCCTGCCTGTTCTACGAAATGCTGGCTGGTCGGCCGCCGTTCACCGGCGATTCGCCCGTTTCCGTGGCGTACCAGCACGTCCGCGAGGTGCCTCCGGCGCCGAGTTCCTTCAATCCCGAGATTTCCCCGGCCCTGGACAGCGTGCTGCTGCGGGCCCTGCAAAAGGACCGGCAGCACCGCTTTCAGGATGCCGCATCCTTTCGCCGTGCGCTGAGGGCCGCCCGCACCGGAGTCCTGTTGGCCCCCGCCGCTGCAACGTCCGCCAACACCGACCCCCTGGCCACGGTGGCGGCAGTGCCCGCGCCCGCCGCCGTCGAGCCCGTGTTGGCGCCGGACCCGGCCCCGGTAATGGACGACGGCGGCCCGGCCACCCGTGCCATGGCGAAGGTCCTGGCCGGAGGTCCGCTGACCACCTACGACGGCGGAGTCCCCGAGGAACCCCTGGGTCCGGATCGTGCCACCAAGCGCCGGCGCCGGGCCTGGACCACCATCTTGTTTGTCTTTCTGGCGATCATCCTGGCCGGGGGCGCCCTGGTGGGGTGGAACCTGCTCAACGCCAAGCCGCCTGCGCCCGTCCAGGTAAGCGTGCCACAGGTGGCTGGTTTCAGCGAGGAGGACGCGATGGCCAAGCTCAGCGCCCTGGGCCTGGAACCGCGCCACGCGGAGGAATATTCCAGCACGGTCCAGGCCCAGCTGGTGATCCGCACGGACCCTCCCGCGAATGCCCTGGTCAACGAACACTCCACGGTTGACGTGGTGGTGTCGAAGGGGCCGTCCGAGGTCACGATGCCCAAGGATGTTGCAGGCAAGACCGAGGCGGAGGTCAGGAGTGAACTGCAGGCGCTGGGCCTGGGATTCAAGCCAAACCAGTTTGTCGACAGCGGCCAGATCCAGTCCACGTTGGTGGTGGGAACCGATCCTGATCCGGGCAAGACAGTGCCGGTGGGGACCGAGGTCACCCTGAAAATTTCCAGCGGCAATGTTGCCATGCCGTCACTCTTTGACCTGACCAAGGATCCCGCCAAGGTCAGGGAGGTTGTCACCGCCGCGCTGGCGAAGGTGTCGCCGTTCCTTCAGGTGAGGTTCGAGGAGGCCGAGAACGCCGCCGTGACCCCGGGCATGGTGACCCGTCAGTCCGAGGCTGCCGGCACCGAAGTCCCGCAACGGACCACGGTGGTTGTCACGCTGGCCAAGGCCCCGCCAAGCCCGCCGGCCACTCCGTCGCCCACCCCCACACCGAAGCCCACGGCCACCGCCACGGCCACGGCCACGGACCAGCCGACGGCACCGCCCAACGGTTAGTTGTTGATGAGCGGGCTCAGTGTGGCGGCCTTCGCGGCAGCGCCCTTCAGGCCCACGGATTCCAACCAGTTGCCCACCATTTGGTAGCCCCCCTCGGTCAGCACCGATTCAGGGTGGAATTGCACCCCGCACAGGGGCGCGCTCTTGTGGGCCAGTCCCATGACCACGCCGTCGGCCGTTTCAGCCGTCACTTCCAGGACCTCCGGAATACTGGCCGGCACGGCAGCCAGTGAATGATAGCGAGTTGCCGTGACAGGGCTGGGCAGCCCGGCAAACACCCCGTCACCGTGGTGGTGGACCAGGCTTGTCTTGCCGTGCATGAGCTGTTCGGCGTGCGTGACCACGCCGCCGTAGGCCTCGGCAAGGGCCTGGTGGCCCAGGCACACGCCCAGCATGGGCTTGAGGCTGTCGCCGCACCACTTGATCAACTCAATGCACACTCCGGCCTCCGCAGGCGTGCCGGGGCCGGGGGAGACCAAAACCCCGTCACGCGCGGCCGCGAGCTCAATCGCCTCGGCCAGCGTGACGTCGTCGTTCCTGATGACAGTTGTTTCGGCACCCAACTGCTGCAGGTAGCCAACCAGCGTGTAAACAAAGCTGTCGTAGTTGTCGATCACCAATATGCGTGTGGTCATGGGGTTTAGTTCCCACCAATCGTTGAATCATTTATGGGGTTGAACTGGCTGAACCAGGGGAAGACAAACTGCATCAGCACCAGTACGGCGGCGGCAATAAACAGTGCGGCAGTGAGGATGCGGAACCAAAGCGGGCCCGGAAGGTGGCGGAAGATCCAGCCGTACATGGCTTAGCCTTTCGACTTGTTGGCGGCGACCTGGGCGGCGATGGCTGCCGGCGGGCCGGCGCTGGCGGGCTGCCACGATTCCATGACGGCGTAGGCAATGATGCGTTCCTGCGTGCCAAACCGGGGGTTGCAACTGGTCAGGGTCATAAACCGCTGCGTGGGCTTGGCGTTCTTTTGCGTGGGAACGGGCAACAAAACATCGCCCTGCGTCGGCAGCACAATTTGGTCATTGCGGAAAACGTACGTGTAGTAGCCGTCCTTCGTCTGCACGTAGATCTTGTCGCCGGGCACCAGCGTGTCAATGGCGTCCAGGACGGCTCCGTGGGTCTGGCGGTGGCCCGCCACGGCAAAGTTCCCAACGCCCCCGGGCATCGTGGAGGACTCGTAGCGGCCCAGTCCCAGGGTGTCCAGCTGTGCGCGGGCCACGCCGTCCACGAGGGGCCGGCTGTAGTCCTTTCCGAACCGGGGGATGTAGGCGACGCCAAAGACTTCACCCGGCGAGTTGATGGCCGGCATCACCACTGGCGGCCCGTAATTCTTGGGCGGAGTGCCCGCGGGCTGTGGCGCGGCTGGTGTCACCGGTCCCTGAAAGTTCCTGGCGAACTGCGACACCGCGTTTTGCTGCGTGTTGCCGGCGTCTATGTTGGTCCACCACAATTCCCACACCACAAAGAGCAGCACCACCACGCCAGCGGTGATGAGCAGTTCACCCGCGAGCTGAATGAGTGTCCGGACAAAACCTCGTCTGGTCCGGGCGGCCCGCACCCGCTTGCGGTTGCGTGCCTGCCGGGACCGGGCTGCCTTGTTCCCAGCGAGCAGTTCATCCACGCCCAGGGGGGCATCAACGTGCCCTGGCGATCGAACCACGCTGGGATCCTCCTGAATGCGTCGGGTAGGGCGTGCAGACTGCGGGTGCACTATTTACAGCTAGAATTACGTCAACAATACCGGCAGTTCAGTACCAGCTACATTTTACTGTTCGACAGCGCGTAATGGACCGCCTGCCCTGCACCGGCTGCGCCGCTGCCCCCGTTCGAGAAGCCAAGGAGCTCCAAGTGCCCGAGTCAAAACCGCGTCGCCGTCCCGCCAAGGGCCCGTCAGAGACGCCGTCTTCCAAGGCACAAAAGCCCAACGCCGTCTGGTTCCTGCCCCTGATGGTCACCTTGATGCTGGTGGGGCTGTTCTGGATCATCGTGTACTACATCTCGAACGGCGCCTACCCCCTTCCGGGGGTCAACAACTGGAACATCGGCATCGGCTTCGCCATTGCCCTGGCGGGGTTCATGATGACCACCCGGTGGCGCAGCTAGGATTCAGTCGCCGGCCCCGCCGGCCTCCCCGTAGTCCCCGGTGATGTATTCACCTTTGGGGTCCTTGTCGTCGTGCCCCGGCACATCCCCAGCCGTCCCGTAGTCCGCCTCCACGAAACGGCCCTCGGCAGCCTCCGGGTCTGCTCCTTCAGTGCCTCCGCGGCCGTAATCGCCCTCCGTGTACTGGCCTTGCGATTCGGTGGCGTGGTGTCCGGGTTCCGTACCGGCCTTCCCGTATGCCCCCTGGACGTACCGTCCGCGGTCTGTTCCACGGTCCTGGGCTTGATCTTCGGCCATTGTTCGCTCCGCCTTTCGCAGCTCGTTTTCAGCGGCCCCAGCGGCTGCTTCCCTGCCCTGCGTATCTTTCAGTCTAGGCTCGTGCCCACACTTTAGACAGGGGGCGACGAGCCCCTCCCCGGCAGTCCTGCCGTCCAAGTCGCCATGGAAACACAAAAGCCCTCACCGGGGGAGGGTGAGGGCTTTTGCTCCTAACTCAGTGGCAGTCAGCTGGGGGACTATGCTGCCACTCGTTCCCTAGGGCAAATTCGGCTCTAGAGAATACTTTCCCTGCGAAGGGAACACACGGAGCATGCAACTGGGACTGGGGCTGAAGGACCGGCTGGTCCAAGGAGGCCGTCACCCTCTCCAAGGTGTCTGCAAAGACAACATTCCGAACGGGGCTATTGGAGAGGATGGCCATGTCGGGGATCGCAACCCCGACCATGGTCATGGGCATGCTTCCGCAATAAGGATTGCCGCCCAAGTGGCTCGACGCCGGACGCGGCGACCACATTGAAACATTCATGAAGCACCCCCAGTAATAGTTCCGGTGCACACTTTCGTGTTCCCTAAGGCTAGGAAGCGCCGGGACACAATTCCCGAGTGGCGACCACTCTAATTTCCCGGGCCCTCCACTCAGTCAGGGACCCAGCTACGTGTTTCAGGTCAGCGCTGCAGGTGAATGGCCGCAGTGTTGGCAGCGTCATTGTTCATCAGCTCAGCCAGCTGTTCCCTGGACTGAAGGTCAAGCTTGATGAAGGTCCGGTACAGGTGGCCCTCAATGGTGCGCAGCGAAACGTTCAGCCTGGCGGCGATGGCATTGTTGGATTCGCCCCGCGCCACCAGCACGGCAACCTCGTGCTCGCGGCGGGTCATTTGCGGCCGGTCCACGCTGTTGAACACCAGGGCGGCCAGCCCTGGCATTTGCTCGCGCATCAGCACCAGCTTGCTGGCAGTCTTGCGGCTCTTGTGCACCTTGCCCCGGTCATGGAACTTCTTCTGGGCCTGGGCTGCCAGCTCCACTGCAGTGAGTTCATAACCGTATTCCATGGCCATGGCACTGGCCTTGTCCAACATGACAGGGTCCTGTGTGCGCAAGGCCTCGGCCCAGCTCTGGAAGAACGGGGCGCCCTTGGATTCCAGCTTTTTCGCCACGTCACCGAGCCGAGGGACCACGCCGGACTCGCCGACTCGGACCAACAGCGACAATACGGTCAATTCCGTCCCGGCATAGCCTGATTCCTGGCACTCGTGCAGTATGTCGTACAGGTCCTTGACGCCGCGTTCGCGCTCACCTGCCAAGCTCCGGGCAGCGGCGGCGTAGGCCAGTCCTTCGAGGGCGTAAAACTTGCTGCCGCGATAATCGAGGGCATCAAGCCGGTCCAGGGGCAGCTGCGCCCCTTCAATATCCCCATGCATGACCCGGCAGTAGGCCATGAGTCCCAGAGCGGTGTGGAGGACCAGCCAGGGATCGTAGTCGGAAAGTGTTCCAACAGCGGGGATCAGCAGGGACAGTGCCTCGTCAATGTGCCCGCGGCGGCAGTGCATCATGGCCTCGCCCAAGTCGCGCAGGCCGCCCGAGGACAGCATCAGGTCGGGGTTGGTAAAGATCTGCGGTTCGAGCATTTTCGCCGCGGTGCCCCAGTCGCCGTCGTAGATGAAGGCTGAAACGCTACGGGCATACGCCAAAATAGAGATGTCTGGCCGGGGAAAGCCTTCAGGGCTTTCCAGTTCCCCAATCACCGCGAATGCCATCTCTGCTGCCGAGCCGATGCGCCCGATGGTGGAGTAAACCTCGCACAGCAGCGACTTCAGCTGCGTCTGGTCCACCCTGTTGGCCGTCATGGGGTGGTCCAGCAGCGCCAGGGTCCGTTCAAGTGCCGCCGTGCTGTAGCCAAGGGTCAAATCGCGCATGGCCTGGAGCGTCAAAACATCAATGTCGGCACGGGTGGACGGGTTGGCCAGGCTAACCTCGCCAAATTTGTCCTCATAGCTGCGCAGAGCCGATGCGAAGTGCACCTCATAATTGTGGTCCGGAAGAAACGCGAAGTGGGCGGCCCGCAAGGCGGCAGCGCCGTCGTCGGGCGTCACTGCCATTTCCAGGCTCTTGAGGGCAAGTGTGCAAGCCTGTGCAGCCCAGCTGTGGTTCAGGTGGGCAATGGAGCGCTGCGCCAGCAACGCGCCGGCGTGGGCCGGCCCCACATGGAGGCTGCTGATCTGAAGGGCTTCCGGCAGGCGCATCATTTCATTGGCCCGCGTGGCCGCGGCCAAAATCTGTTCATCGCTCACCGCGGCTCCGCAGTCAACTGCCCACCGGGTGAAGTTGATGAGCATATCCGAGCTGGTGCCGCCGTCGGGCACGAAAACCTTGGACACTTCGGCAAGGAGACGGCGGCTGCGTCCCACGGGAATCATCCGCCGGATGGGCCCCGCCGTGGCAGGCCGGGACAGGCACATGGTCATGGTGGAACCTGGGACTATGGCCACCAGGTCCCGCTGTTGGATGTCATCGACTGACTCGGAATCGGTCACGTCCAGCAAAATGTCCAGGGGCAGCGGGCCGGCCAGGGCCAGGATCTCGATGATGCGCCGAGACTCGGGTCCAAGATACTCCAGGTCCATCTGCAGGTAGTCCCGGGATTCGGATCCCAGCTTGTCCCCGGGATGGTCCAGCGTCCACACGCCTCCGACCTTTCGCAGGGACCCTTCCTCCAGTGCCCCCGACACCAAGCCCTTCAGGACCAGCGGATTTCCGGCGGACCTGCTCGAGAGGTAGTGGGCGGCCGACGCGGCCACCTGGCCGTCCAGAACATCTTCAAGAAACAGCCTGACATCGCTGCTCTTGAGCGGCGCCATTTCAAATCGGGCCAGATACCCGTCCCGCCACAGCTCCCGCAGATAGGTGCGGTGGCTTCCCGGCTGGTCCACCACGATCAGCTTGGTGTCGGTTGACATGATGACCTGCATAATGACGGCGGCACTTTGCTCATCCAGGTATTCGCCATTGTCCACCATGAGGAACACGTTTTCAGACTTTTCAAATCCGCTGCGGACTTGGTCCAGCAGCCCATTGAGGACTTCGTAGTAGTCGGTGCTGCGCGCCAGGTTCATGCCAACCCTCGCGTTGACCGCCCCAAAGGGAACAGACGAAAGGGCCTTGCTTGGGGAGAGCCTTATGGTGGTTGCGCCGGAGCCGAGGGCTGCTACGACCTGGCCCAGCATCCACGTCTTGCCGGCACCGTGCTGTCCCACAACAAGGACGCCCCGTGACGAGGCATCCATCAATTGCGCAACAATGTCTCCAACGTTAGCCCGGCGAGCCACAGTACCCCATTCCCCATATGCCGCCGCAGCAGAACGAACCGCCAACAGCGAGACCAAGTGCTGCCTGGACGCGAAGTGGCGCCATGGCAGGATGACCACTTGGCCTTAGTCTATGGAATGACCCGCCGTTCGTCGACGATTCGCAGCCATTTGTCCACCAAAGGTGAAAAGGCTGTCAACGATGCCGCACTCGGCCCGGGATGGTAGGGGGCTATCCCCACGCGGCAGTTGCCGGGTCGATCCCGTGGGACAGTGCATTGGCGTTGATAACCTGCCTCATCCAATGGCCCAGCCCTGGCTCAATCCCGTCATAAAAATTGGCGAACCCCTGCTCGGTGTCAAAGCCGCGCGCGAGCGGCTGCCTGCCACGACGGATCCCACCCCGCACCGAATGCGCGTGCTTGATCCCCGGCCGACAGCAGCACGCCCGTCTCGTCTGCTTTCACTAGCCGGTCAACAGAATTGGCGTTGGGCAGGGAAGGAATCTCCAGCAGGGGAACTTCGAGGTCACGCAGCAATTGCACCCGCCGTTTCCGCACCACCGGGATCCGTAGTGGGCATGACACCATCCTCCCAACCGGGGCTTGTGGCAAGTGCGTGCGAAGCCACTAGACCGGTGTGCAACAAGTCATTAACGTTCTTTCCCTGATTGTGCGGCCAAGCATTCCTCCGTGGCAAATATCCCAAAGGGAGGCGGACTACGAATCCGAAGGGAGGCCCTTGGGTCGTTGTGGAACACGCCTAGGATGGAGCCAAATGGCCCGGCGAGCTACCCCATCGACGGAATGGAAAGCTGAGCAGACTACAACAGCTGGCGCGTCCGCGATGCCTCATTCACTTTGGAAGGAACGGCCCCATGAACTACTTGTTTGGGGATGACCTCATGGAGCGGCCCCGCCGCGAGCTGGCCCCCGGGGCAGTCCACGTTCCGAACTGGCTGAATATGGAGCAGCAGAAATGGCTGGTCGCCCGATTCAAGGAATGGGCCAGCGGGCCAGTGCCCATCCGTTCGGCAAAAGTTGGCGGTCATGAAATGTCCGTCAAGACTGTCTGTCTGGGCTGGCACTGGCGCCCGTACCAATACACGCGCGACGCCGTCGACGTGAATGGCAACCGCGTTCTTGACTTCCCCGACTGGATGGTCCGGCTGGGCAGAAAGGCACTCGTCGAGGCAAGCGGAGATCCACATGCCGGCGACGACTACACCCCCGACACGGCGCTGGTGAACTACTACGACGCGACCGCCCGGATGGGAATGCACCAGGACAAGGACGAACTCTCCAAGGCCCCGGTGGTGTCCTTGTCGATCGGGGACACCTGCCAGTTCCGCTTTGGAAACGCAGACAACAGGTCCAAACCGTACGAAGACATCAGCCTTTCCTCCGGCGACCTGTTCGTCTTCGGAGGCGCCTCACGCTTCGCCTACCATGGCGTCCCCCGCATCTACCCAGGGACTGCCCCTGATGGCTGCGGGCTGGCAACCGGGCGCATCAACATCACCATGCGCGTGACCGGAATGAGCGGGCAATGAGCGACACCGGCACCACGCACCTGCCCAGCCGCCATTGACGCTCCAGCTCCGGCAGCCCGCCGGCGACACGAAATGGAGAACGCTGGCAGCCGGCGTGTGAACCTGCAGCACGCCGGCAATTATTGTTGTTCACACCTTGTCCCCATGGTTATCCACAGGATGTGGATCGTGACGGCATCGATCCGAAACTTATCCACGGACGTTGACAACTTATTCGAACTATCCACAGGCCGTATTCGAAAACCACTCCGCACCCGGTTGTTCACAAAGTTATCCACAGAAGTGGATAACTTATGCCAGATTTCCTCTTAATTGCGGGACAGTGCCGCCAGAAAGTAATCCACAGCTGTGGAATTACATGTGTGTAACTTATACCCAGTGTGAACAACCATGTGGACAAGTAGCTGTTCGACGGGTTTTCACCTTCTAGAACTACAAGTCTGTAAGTTATGCCCATGTGTGGACAAGCCTGTGGACAATTAGGCAGCCATGGGACCATGGAGGCATGGAACTCACAGAGCCGCTCGACTCCCAACGCGTATCCCCACAGGCACCCACGCAAGCGGACATCGATGAGTTTCGCCGGCTGGGCGCCGAGCAGGCCGCAGGCGTCGCCATTGTCAGCACCGTGCTGCGCGGCCGTGACTACGCCGCCACGGTGACCGCCTACCTCTCAGTGTCCTATGACCCTCCGACACTTTTGGTGAGCCTCTATGAAGGGTCCAGGATTGCCCAGGCGGTAGTCGAGTCGGGACAGTGGGCCCTGACGCTGCTCCCTACGGAGCAAAAGCGGGCCGCTAACTGGCTGGCTAGCCCGGGCACGCCAACAGAGGGCCTGCTCAACCAGATCGAGTTCAAGCGCGGGCCGGCCACCGGCTGCGCCGTCATTGCCGGCTCCCTGGCCTACTTTGAGGTCGCCACCACGGCCGTCCATGTGGCGGCCACGCACCTGCTGGTGGTGGGGGAAGTGGTGGGTATGGGCAGCGAGGCCGGGCCGTCTCCAGAGGCCTCACCACTGCTCCACTACGCCGGCGACTACCGCCGGCTCAAGCCCTAACCCACCACGTAAGGGGGAAAGGTGGAGACCTTGTAAAGGGCAAGCCCCACCATGACAAGCACGACGGCGGCCATGCCGCCCCACTGGACCACATTGCGCCGGGCGTTGGCCGGGGCGTAGGCAATGGCCACAGTGCACAGCGCGCCGGCGATCAGCCCGCCCAGGTGCGCCTGCCAGGCAATGTTGGGGATGAAGAACCCCAGTGCGGCATTTATGAGCAGCAGCACCACAATTTGGCGCAGGTCCCCGCCGCGCTTCTTCTGGACCACGAAGAGCGCGCCAAAGAGGCCAAATATGGCGCCAGAGGCCCCCACCACAGGAGTCAGCGGGTCCGCGAACATCAACAAAACTGCAACCGACCCGGCCAGCGCGCTGATGAGATAGACAGCCAGGAAGCGCAGCCGGCCGAAGGCAGGTTCCAGGGCGCTGCCCAAAATCCACAGAGCGTACATATTAAACGCAATGTGCATGACGTTCGTGGAATGCAGGAACGCAGACGTCACCATGCGCCATGGCTGGGTTTCCGTGGTGAACGGCGCGTAGGCAAAGTTCTGGAAGATGAAGTCCTTGGGGATGGCCCAGTCCAGAACAAACATGGCCACGCAGATGGCCATCATGGTGATGGTGACCACGGGACGGCCGGTGGTCACCCCGCCGCCAAAAATGGTCCGGCGCGCCCGCACGGCCTTGGCGGACTCACGGACGCAGTCCACGCATTGGATGCCCACGGCCGCACTTCGCTGGCAGTCCGGGCACGTTGGCCGGCCACACCGCTGGCAGCTCACATAGGAGACGCGGTCTGGGTGCCGTGGGCAGACTGGCGCCCCCACAGGGGTTCCCGGTGCCGGATATGCAGAGCTCATGGTGGTGGTTCCTTGGGAAGAGGCTTAAAAGTGTGTGGCCGCCGGTGCCCGGGCAGGCCCAGCCGAAAATGGCTTGGCCTGCGCGGACCCCGGCAGCCGGGTGGGTCCAAAGGGAGGTGAAGCCCGTAGCTAGAGTTGCTCGACGGTGACCGAGTTGATGACAACGTCCTCGCGCGGCTTGTCGCCGGGACCGGTGGAAACACCCTCAATGGCGTCAACGACTGCCTTGGAGGAATCGTCGGCAACTTCACCAAAAATAGTGTGCTTGCCCTGGAGCCAGCTGGTGTTGACCGTGGTGATGAAGAACTGTGAACCGTTGGTGCCGCGGCCGCCCTGGATACCGGCGTTGGCCATGGCGAACTTGTACGGGTCGTTGAAGTTCAGGTCGGGGTTGATCTCGTCGTCGAACTGGAAGCCCGGTCCGCCAATGCCGCGGCCCAGCGGATCGCCGCCCTGGATCATGAAGTCCTTGATGATGCGGTGGAAAATGGTCCCGTTGTACAGCGGCGCGTTCGTCTTCTCACCGGTGCCCGGGTGGGTCCATTCGATTTCACCGGTGGCCAGGCCAACAAAGTTGGCGACCGTCTTGGGTGCGTGGTTGCCAAACAGGTTCACCACGATGTCGCCCAGGCTGGTGTTGATAGTTGCTTTTGCGGTTGGGATAGCAGTCATGGCGACATTCTGCCATGTCAAACTGGCAAAATTCCCGCCCACGGGGGACTTTCCGCGCCGGGCGAACTCAAGGAGCATGGCAGGTGCGCCATGCGCGACGTAGGCTAAATGGTGAAGACCCTGACATCTGGAGGAAAACGTGAAGACAGTAGAACGCTTGACCCACGACTTGGAAGAGTCCCTCACCACCGGCGTGGAATGGGCCACGCCCCGTGTCGAGGCTGCCCGCGACTGGGCTGCGCCGAAGATTCAAAAGGGCATCGACAATGCCTCCCCCAAAGTTCAGGAAGGCATTCGCAAGGCTGCACAGTTCACCGCCGACGGCGTAGCTTCCGTTACGCCGAAAATCCAGGACGGCCTGGGCCGGCTTGGGCCGAGGATTTCCGATGCCTTTGACGATGCCGCTCCACGGGTCCAGGAGGCCCTGAACAGGGCAACTCCCGCGCTCACCTCCGCCAAGGACAAGATGGTTGGGGACTACATCCCGCTGTTCTCGGAAAAGTTGGGCGATGCCGCCCAGGCCGTTGGATCCGCTTTGGAAAAGACAAGTGCCTCGGAGCCGGCAAACGTGGTGGTCGCCAAGGTGGCGGGCGGCAAGCGGGCCCTGGCCAAGGCCGAAAAGGCTGCCGCTGCGGCAGCTAGGCAGGCCGCGGCTGAGCTCAAGCGGAGCCAGAAGAAGGGCGGCAAGGGTTGGATCGTGCTGGGTATCATTGCGGCGGCCACGGCCGCGGGCGTTGCCGCGTGGAAGGCATCCAAGCCGGTGCCGGACCCGTGGAAGACTCCCGTCCCTGTCACCACCCCGGCCCCCGTCGCAACCGTTCCGGCGGCAGTTCCCGAGGAGCCGCAGGCAAAGCCGGCCCCCGTGCCCGCGGCTGCCGTCAGCACCGACGGACTGGATACTGTGGACGCTGCCGAATCCGCGGCTGACGCCGGCCCGGAGGATGCAGCCACGATCCCGGAGCCGGCAGCCAAGGACACCACGCCGAAGCCGAAGGCTCCCAACAAATAGCCTTCGCCCGGCGTCAACGTTTGTGGCAAGTGGCCCTGGATCTCAGCTGATCCGGGGCCACAGCCTGTTAACCGGCCGTCGATGTCCGCTTGAGTCCTCCGCGGCCTTGGTGCAGCACCACAACGGCCAGCCCGGCAATGATCAGGGCCAGCCCCAGGTATGTCCCGGCCGGGAGCATTTCACCCAGGAAGATGCCGGCCAGCAAGGCGGCCCCGGGAATTTCCAACAGGATCATCATGGAGACCACCAGCGGGGAAATGGTCGCCAGCAAGTGGTTGAAGATGGTGTGCCCCATGATTTGGGCGGCCACGGTGACGGCAATGATGCCCAGCCAGGCTACCGGCGGAATGGCAATCAGTGGCTGCCCCAGGGCAAGGCACATTGCGAGCAGGACCACTGATGCGATGCCGTAGCAAATGCTCGAATACAGCGGCGTTGACATGCTCTTGCGGGCCCGCGACCCAGCCAGCGTGTACACGGCGGCCAGGGCGCCGCCGGCCAGGGCCAGAAGGTCGCCCACCAGCGCATCACCGGAGACGCCCACATCAAATCCGGTAATCACCACCACGCCTCCCAGGGCCACGCCCAGTCCCAGGACAATGAGGAATGGCGGACGCCGTCCCCGAAGCCACTGGAAAAGGGCAATCCAGGCGGCCTGCAGGCAGACCAGCGCTGTTGCGGCCGCTACGCTTGTCAGCTTCACGGACGTAATGAAACACGCAAAGTGCAGGGCCAGGGCAATGGCGGCAATGGCCGAAAACTTAAGTTCCGTGCGTCCCAGTGAGGCGATTGAGCCCCTGCCGCCCACCAGCACGGGTGCACCCATCGTGAGCGCGCCGAGGGCATTGCGCCAAAAGGCGATGGTCAGGGCGGGGGCGGCCGTTGCTGCCATGATCGGCCCGGATGCCGAAACACCCACAATGCCCAGAACCGCCAAGAATAAGATCACCTGTCAACAGTAGGGCACCCGGGCTGCTTCCCGAACAAAACAAAACACCCCGGCCTGCTGGCCGGGGTGTTTACCATGGTGGAGGCACGGGGACTCGAACCCCGAACCCCCTGCTTGCAAAGCAGGTGCGCTACCAATTGCGCCATGCCCCCATGGGGGTGGTTCAGTACTTTTGGAACTAGTTGACGGTGTCCGTCGCCTTGCTCCACGTTGCCTTGGCAACCTTGGAATCCTGCCACTTCCTGTTCAAGAAAACCGCAGCGCCCAAAGCTGCGGCTAAAACCAGCAACTTGCGCACTGCACACCATCCTTGACTGGGAACCGGCAATGGTTCCGTGGGCGCACCAGGACTTGAACCTGGGACCTCTTCGTTATCAGCGAAGCGCTCTAACCGCCTGAGCTATGCGCCCTCATCGGCCCTCAGCGGGCCGAGATAAAACTTTACCCCACACATTCCCCAACTCACAAATCGGCGGGTCCAACCGTTTATTGAACCCGCCAATTCGCGGAATTTGCAGTAAATTCGGGCCGATTTAGTCGTCCGTCAGGGTGACGCCGATGCCGCCCACCAAGGTGGCGGAGATGTTGTACAGCACCGCCGACAGCATGGAGAGGGTGGTCAGCAGCACCACGTTGACGACGGCGACAATGGTGGCGTAGGAGGCCACCTGGCCCAGGGATGCATACTTCATCAGGTCGAAGGCGGTTCCGCCCTCGGGTCCCTGAATGTCCGTCATGAGGGAGTTGACCTTGTCAAAGAGGCCAATGACGTCAAGCACCGACCACAGCACGATGGAGGCCACCACTGTAATGATGCCCAGAGCCACGGACAGCAGGAATGCCATCTTCAGCACGGACCAGGGCTCCACCTTGCTGACCAGCAGGCGGGCACGGCGTGCCTTCGCCTTGGGGGCCGGCTTGACGAGCGGCGGATGGGACGGGCGCTTGACCGCTGAGGGGCCCGAAGAGGTGCCTGGACGCTGCTGCGGCCGGGCTGGCGCGCCTACCCTCGGGGCGGTACTGGGCCGCGGATTCGGGTTGCTCGAGCTCAATCGGTACCTCCATTTGTTGCGTCAGGGTCGGTTAACGGTACTTCATTTACCTGATCGTTTGCTTGGGGTCCGCCATTTTCCTCGGCGCCTTCGTCGTCCGTGACTTCCTCAAGGTCGTCCTGGTCCAGTCCGCGTTCGCTGTTCCGGGCCACTTCAATGATGCGGTCATGCTTGTCCGGCTTGGCGAAGATGACCCCCATCGTGTCGCGCCCCTTGGCGGGCACTTCGGAGACATTGGAGCGGACAATCTTGCCGCCGCTCATGACCACCAGCACCTCGTCGTCTTCCTGCACGATCAAGGCGCCAACCAGGTCGCCACGGTCCTCCACGAGCTTCGCGACCTTGATGCCCAGGCCGCCGCGGCCCTGCAGCCGGTATTCGTCGACGGCGGTGCGCTTGGCGTAGCCGCCTTCCGTCACGATGAACACATAGGAGTCATCGGTCACCACGGCTGCGGCAAGCAGTTCGTCCCGGTCGCGGAACTTCATGCCCGTCACACCTGAGGTGGCCCGTCCCATGGGGCGCAGGGCCTCGTCGGTGGCGGTAAACCGGATGGACTGGCCCTTTCGGGACACCAGGATGAGGTCATCGGTGTCTGAAACCAGCTGTGCGGAGACCAGTTCGTCGTCGTCGCGCAGGTTGATGGCGATGACGCCGGCCGAACGGTTGGTGTCGTAGTCCTCAAGCCGGGTCTTCTTCACCAGGCCGTTGCGCGTGGCCAGGACCAGGTAGGGCGACTGCTGGTAGTCATGGAGCTCCATGACCTGGGCAATCTTTTCATCCGGCTGGAACGCGAGGAGGTTTGCCACGTGCTGGCCCTTGGCGTCCCGGCCGGCCTCGGCCAGCTCATACGCCTTGGCCCGGTAAACGCGCCCCAGGTTGGTGAAGAACAGCAGCCAGTGGTGTGTGGTGGTGACGAAGAAATGCTCGACGACGTCGTCCCCGCGCAGCTGGGCGCCCTTGACGCCCTTGCCTCCGCGGTGCTGCGTGCGGTAGTTGTCGCTGCGGGTGCGCTTGACGTAACCGCCGCGGGTGATGGTCACCACCATTTCCTCTTCGGGAATGAGGTCTTCCATGCTCATGTTGGGGTCGTAGCCCATCATGATTTCGGTGCGGCGTTCGTCGCCGTAACGGGCGGTGATGTCGGCCAGTTCGTCGCTGACAATGCCGCGCTGCACTTCGGGATCAGCCAGGATCCGGTTGAATTCCGTGATCATGGTTTCGAGCTGGTCCGCCCGGTCCTGGATCTTCTGGTGTTCAAGGGCGGCCAGCTTGCGCAGCTGCATGTCAAGGATGGCCTTGGCCTGGATTTCGTCGATTTCCAGCAGGGACATCAGGCCGTCGCGGGCTTCCTCCGAGGTGGAGGAGCGCCGGATCAGCGCAATGACCTCGTCCAGGGCGTTGAGCGCCTTGAGCAGTGCCCGCTGGATGTGCGCCTCTTCCTCGGCCTTGCGCAGGCGGAAGCGGGTGCGGCGGACAATGACGTCCATCTGGTGGGTCACCCAGTGGCGGATGAAAGCATCGAGCGGCAGCGTACGCGGCACGCCGTCGACAATGGCCAGCATGTTGGCGCTGAAGTTTTCCTGCAGCTGCGTGTGCTTGTAGAGGTTGTTCAGGACAACCTTGGCCACGGCGTCGCGCTTGAGGACGACGACGAGGCGCTGGCCCGTGCGGCCCGAGGTCTCGTCGCGCAGGTCGGCGATGCCGGCGATCTTGCCGTCCTTGACGAGCTCGGCGATCTTGATGGCCAGGTTGTCCGGGTTGGCCTGGTAGGGCAGTTCGGTGACCACCAGGCAGGTGCGTCCCTGGATTTCCTCCACGTTGACCACGGCGCGCATGGTGATCGAGCCGCGGCCCGTCCGGTAGGCGTCCTCAATGCCCTTGCGCCCCAGGATCTGTGCTCCTGTGGGGAAGTCGGGTCCCTTGATGCGCTGGATCAGCGCCTCAAGCAGTTCCTCGCGGGAGACGGTGGGGTTGGCCAGGAACCACTGGACGCCCTCGGAAACCTCGCGCAGGTTGTGCGGGGGAATGTTGGTGGCCATGCCCACGGCGATCCCGGAGGACCCGTTGACCAAAAGGTTCGGGAAGCGGGACGGCAGAATGGTCGGTTCCTGGTTCTTGCCGTCATAGTTGTCCTGGAAGTCGACAGTTTCCTCGTCAATGTCCCGGACCATTTCCATGGCCAGGGGGGCCATCTTGGTTTCCGTGTAACGGGGCGCGGCCGCGCCGTCATTGCCGGGGGAACCAAAGTTCCCCTGTCCCAGTGCCAGCGGGTAGCGCATGGTCCAGTCCTGGATGAGGCGGACCAGGGCGTCGTAAATGGCGGAGTCACCGTGCGGGTGGTACTGGCCCATGACCTCGCCCACCACGCGGGCACACTTGTTGAAGGAGCGTTCCGGGCGGTAGCCGCCGTCGAACATGGCATACAGCACGCGGCGGTGCACGGGCTTGAGCCCGTCGCGGACGTCGGGGAGTGCACGCCCCACGATGACGGCCATGGCGTAGTCCAGGTAGGAACGCTTCATTTCCTCCTGCAGGTCAATTTGTTCGATCTTGTCATGGCCAACTACCACGTCGCCTTCGAGGACCACTTCGCCGGCCTGTTCGCTGCCCGGATTCTCAGGTGTTTCGTCACTCATAGTCTTTTATATTCCAATCCCAAAATATGTCTGATTCGTTATATGAAGTCGGGGTGAACCCGGTCCTAGATATCGAGGAAGCGGACATCCTTGGCGTTTTGTTGAATAAAGTTCCGGCGGGATTCAACGTCCTCACCCATGAGGATGGAGAAGATCTGGTCAGCTTCGGCGGCGTCTTCCATGGTGACCTGCAGCAATGTCCTGTGGGCCGGGTCCATGGTGGTGTCCCAGAGTTCGGAGTAGTCCATCTCGCCCAGGCCCTTGTAGCGCTGGATGCCGTTGTCCTTGGGAATGCGCCGTCCGGCGGCTGCACCGGCGGCCAGGGCGGCGTCGCGTTCCTTGTCGCTGTACACATAGTCGTGCGGGGCGTTGGACCACTTGATGCGGTACAGCGGCGGCTGGGCCAGGTAGACGTAGCCGCTCTCGATCAGGGGCCGCATGTAGCGGAACAGCAGTGTCAGCAGCAAGGTGGTGATGTGCTGGCCATCCACGTCGGCATCGGCCATCAGCACAATCTTGTGGTACCTGGCCTTGTCCACGTCAAAGTCCTCGCCAATGCCGGCACCAAATGCCGTGATCATGGCCTGCACTTCGGCGTTGCCCAGGGCGCGGTCCAAACGGGCCCGCTCCACGTTCAGGATCTTGCCGCGCAGCGGCAGGATGGCCTGGGTGGTTGGGTTGCGGCCGCGGACGGCCGAGCCGCCTGCGGAGTCACCCTCCACAATGTAAATCTCGGACAGGGCCGGGTCCTTGGACTGGCAGTCCTTGAGCTTTCCGGGCATGCCACCGGATTCCAGCAGTCCCTTGCGGCGGGTGTTTTCCCGCGCCTTGCGGGCGGCCAGGCGGGCCTGTGAGGCCTGGATGGACTTGCGGATCACGTCCCGGGCGGGGCCGGGGTTGCGTTCTAACCAATCACCCAGGCCGTCCGTGACCACACGCTGGACAAATCCCTTGACCTCCGAGTTGCCCAGCTTCGTCTTGGTCTGGCCTTCAAATTGCGGTTCCGAGAGCTTGACCGAAATGACTGCCGTGAGGCCCTCGCGGATGTCATCGCCCGTGAGGTTGTCATCCTTGTCCTTGATGATGTTCTTCTCCCGCGCGTAGCGGTTGATCAGCGACGTCATCGCGGCACGGAAGCCTTCTTCGTGGGTGCCGCCCTCGTGTGTGTTGATCGTGTTGGCGTAGGTGTGGACGCTTTCGGAGAAGGACGTGGTCCACTGCAGGGCCAGTTCCACTGCCATGTGCCGGGTGGTGTCCTCGGTTTCAAAGGCAATGACGTCCTCGTGGACGGGCTCGTACTTCTTGGAAGAGTTCAGGTACTTGACGTAGTCCAGCAGGCCGTCCAGGTACTGGTACACCACCACGCGCTTGCCGGTGGCAATGTCCTTGCCCTCCGGAATCGCATCCAGGTCGGGGTCCTCGTCGTGGTTCTCCGGCACGCGCTCGTCACTGAGCGTGATCTTCAGGCCCTTGTTCAGGAAGGCCATCTGCTGGAAGCGGGCACGGAGCGTTTCAAAGTCGAACTCCACCGATTCAAAGATTTCCGGGTCCGGGTAAAACGTCTGGATGGTGCCGGTTTCCGTGGTGGCCTCGCCCTTGACCAGGGTTCCCTGCGGCTTGCCGCCGTCGGCGAAACTCATGCGCCACACAAAGCCCTTGCGTCGGATCTCGGTGTCGACGCGCCGGGACAGTGCATTCACCACGGAGATGCCCACCCCGTGCAGGCCGCCGGAAACCGCATAGCCGCTGCCGCCGAACTTGCCGCCGGCGTGCAGGATGGTCATGACCACTTCAACCGTGGGCTTGCCCTCGGTGGGGTGGATGTCCACGGGAATGCCGCGGCCGTTGTCCACCACGCGCACGCCGCCGTCGGAGGTCAGGGTGATTTCAATGTGGTCGCAGTAGCCGGCCAGTGCCTCGTCAACGGAGTTGTCCACCACCTCATAGACCAGGTGGTGCAGGCCGCGCAGGCCCGTGGAACCGATGTACATGCCGGGACGCTTGCGGACCGCTTCCAGTCCTTCCAGGACCGTGATGTCGCTGGCATCGTAGTGGGGGGCCTCGACCGGCGGGGCCGCGGCTTCGACAACCACGCCTTCCCCTGCGGGGCCACCCTGCTCCGGATTCATCGCGTTCCCCGGGTTCTCCGGATTGTTCGTTGTCACAGGCGCGTTCGACCCCTTTATAGTTAGCCCGATTGCCGCCAGCGGTAATGCCGCGGACACCCCTAAGATCAGGCATCCGGCTCATCCCGTGAAGGCACGTAAATACCGCTCCCGGTGAAGCCTCAAAAAGCATCTCAACGCCGCAGGGAGACGGTCCTGCCTCTAATTCTACCTTGCGGCTGGGGCAAACCCTGCCCAAACGTGCCTTCAGAGGCGAGAAAAGTGCCCTAGCGTGCCACAATCGCTCCACCGCTGAGGGGATGTACGCCCGCGGGGGTTCCAGTCGCCCAGCAGGGCGTTTGACACTTTTCGCGGGGCCGCGTGGCACCCTACCCGTAAGTGTCGCGCGGGCCGCGCCCCTTGACGCTGCGGAAACCCTTGCGCCAGCTCGGTGCCGCGGGCCCCAGGACCATTATTTTGCCTACGACGCCGGCCCCCAGTTCGGCGTCAAACTTCGCCAGCAGCGATGAGGAGAGCAGGCGCAGTTGCGTGGCCCAGCTGGTGGAGTCGCAGCGCACATGCAAGGTGGTGGCTTCAAAGCTTTCCGGCTGGCAGTGCGCTGCAATGTCCGCGCCCACCAGGGTGTCCCACTGCGCCATCACCGACCCCACGGCCAGCGGCGAGGTCCAGCCGCGGTCCGAAACAAGGCGGCTGACCACCTTTCCCAGCCCCTGGGGGTCGCGGCCGCCGTCCACCAGGTCCAGAAATGGCTGGCGTTTGCCCCTGGGCACTGCCTTTTCGCCCAGGCGGCTGCGCGGAATGCGCAGTTCACCACGGCTCTTGGCAATGGTTCGCATCCGGTTCAGGGCTGCCTGCGCCGCATCCACTTCCGTGACATGGTCGGTCGCGGCAGCGGCCGCCCGGCTCTTCCGGCCGGTGGCGTCGTGGCGCGCACCCGGGGTGGGGGCTTTCTCAGAGCCCACGTGCCTGCACCCCGCCCGGAATGACCTGCACATGCGCTGCGGCCAGTTCATCCGGAATGTCCCCTCCCACGGCCGCCGTCACCAGGACCTGCTCGGCACCGGCCACCATCAGGGCCAGCTTGCTGCGCCGTTCGGCGTCCAGTTCGGCAAAAACGTCATCCAAAATCAGGATGGGCTGGTTGCCGGCAATGGGGGAGTCCGCGCCCAGCACATGGAATGACGCCAGGCGAAGGGCCAACGCCACGGACCACGATTCCCCATGCGAGGCGTATCCGCGGGCGGGCGAGTCCCCCAGCAGCAATTCAAGGTCGTCCCGGTGGGGTCCCACCAGGGTCATGCCGCGGTCCAGTTCCCGGGGCCGGGCCGCGGACAGCGCAGCGATGTACCTTTTGGCCAGCTCGTCCTCGGTGCAGTTGGCCAGTTCGCCGTCTTCGGGAGGGGGCGCCGGCTGGCCGAGAATGTCGGCGCTGCCGCCGTCGTGCATGTCCTGTATCCCTGCCGGGGTGTCCAGACTGCTGCGGTAAATGGCCTGCAGCGCCTTGGTGCCATCCGTCAATTGTGCGTAGGCCTCGGCCATGTAAGGACGCAACCGTTCCACCAGGTCCAGGCGGGCAGCCAGCAATTTGGCCGCGGCCGCAGCCAGGTGTGCATCCCACACGTCCAGGGTGGCCAGCTGCCCTTCATTGACGCCGGACCGCGAAAAGTGGGCGGCCCGGGCAGACTTGAGCAAGGCGTTGCGCTGCTTGAGCACCCTGTCATATTCCATGCGCGTTGCGGCATGTTTCGGGGCCAGCACCACCAACAGCTCGTCCAGGAAACGGCGCCGGTTGGCGGGATCGCCCTTCACCAGCGCCAGGTCCTCTGGAGCAAAAAGGACGCTCCGGCAGATCCCCAGGATGTCACGGGCACGGACGGGGTTGGCCCGGTTGATCCTGGCCCGGTTGGCCCGGGAGGCGTTGATCTCCACCTCGACCATGACTTTTTGTTCGCCCCGTACCAGCTGGGCCCGGATCAGTGACCGTTCCGTGCCGATTCGCAGCAGGGGCAGATCGGAACTGACCCGGTGGGAGGCCAGCGAGGAGAGGTAGCCGATTGATTCGACGAGGTTGGTTTTTCCTAGTCCGTTGGAACCGACCAGCACTGTCACCCCGGGAGAGAGCGACAGTTCCACCTGCTCGTAGCTGCGGAAGTCGGTGAGCGAAAGATGTTCAAGAAACACGGCAGTGCCCGGCTCTTTTCCGGCTAGGACCCTGCAGGCTTGGTGGCATGCCCACCGAACTGGTGGCGCAGCGCGGAAACCATCTTCATGGCCGGGGAATTGTCCTCACGGGAAGAAAAACGGGCAAACAGTGCTGCTGTAATGGCAGGGGCGGGCACTGCATTCGCGATGGCTTCCTCGACTGTCCAGCGGCCCTCCCCCGAATCCTCAACGTAGTCGTCAATGGACTCCAGGCCCGGATCTTCGTCGAGGGCCTTGACCATCAGGTCCAACAGCCATGAGCGGACCACTGTCCCTTTTTGCCAGGCGCGGAAGGTGCCCGGCAGGTCCTGGATGATTTCCTTCTTTGCCAGCAGTTCATAGCCTTCGGCGTAGGCCTGCATGAGCCCGTATTCAATGCCGTTGTGGACCATCTTCGCGTAGTGGCCGGCACCGATGTCGCCGACGTGGACAAAGCTGTCGGCTCGATCTCCTGCGGGCCGGAGTGCGTCCAGGATGGGCATGGCCCACGCCACGTTTTCGGCCGAACCGCCAGCCATCAGGCCGTAACCGTTCTTCAAGCCCCACACACCGCCCGAGACACCCACGTCCATAAAGCCGATCTTCTTCTCAGCCAGCAGGGCGCCGTGGCGCTGGTCCTCGGTGAAGCGCGAATTGCCCCCGTCAACCAGCAGGTCACCGGCTTCCATGTGCTGGGAGAGTTCAGTAATGACAGAGTCTGTGATGTCGCCTGAGGGGACCATGACCCAGATCAGGCGCGGGGCGGGTACAGCAGCAACCAGTTCTGCCAGCGAGGGGACGTCCGTGACGTCGGGATTTCTGTCGTATCCGGTGACTTCGATGTCCGCCTCGCGCAACCGGGCACGCATGTTGAAGCCCATTTTTCCAAGTCCGACAAGTCCGATGTGCACGGCAACTCCCTTTTCTTGATTTGCTTTGTGGCTGTGGTGGAAGCTTGATTTCCTTGACGCGGGGCTACTGGGAAGGCAGCCTGACCGGCATCACCAGGTATCGGTAATCGTCCCGGTTGTCGCCGTCGACGTCGTCCTGCGCCGTCAGCATGGCCGGCTTGGGTGCGGAAGTGAAGGAAAAACGGACGTATTTGCTGTCGAAGGCATTAAGACCTTCGCTGAGGTAATGCGGGTTGAAGGCGACGGTGATTTCCTCGCCCACCAGGGTTGCTTCCAGGTTTTCGGAGGCCTGGGCATCTTCGCCGGTGCCGGCGTCAAGGGTGAGCTGTCCATCGGTGAAGATCAGGCGGACGGGAGTGTTGCGTTCAGCCACCAGGCTCACACGCCGGACAGCCTCGGCCAGGGCGTGGGTTTCAACCGTTGCGTGGATGGGCGTGTTGTCCGGGAACAGGGACCGGATTTTGGGGTAGTCACCATCCACCAGCAGCGAGGTGGTTCGGCGCCCGCCGCTCTCAAAGCCGATCAGTTCGCTGTTGTCCGAGAGGGCAATGTTGATGTTCCCGGACCCGCCGAGGGTCTTGGCAACTTCACTCAGGGTCTTTGCCTTGACCAGCGCTCCGGTCGAGATGTTGGGGGAGGTGGGGTTCCACCGGATTTCACGCAGGGCCAGGCGGTAGCGGTCTGTGGCGAGCAGGGTGATCAGGTCACCCTCAATCTCCATTTTGACGCCCGTCAGGATGGGCAGTGTGTCGTCCCTGCTGGCGGCGATAATCACCTGGGAGACGGCCTGGGCGAAGGCCTCGCCGTCAACGGTTCCGCTGAGTTCGGGGAGGGCGGGCAATTCAGGATAGTCGCTGACCGGCATGGTGGCCAGGTGAAAGCGGCTGCTGCGGCACGTCAGCGTCACCTTGGAACCATCGGTTTCAACCTCGACGGGAGCCGAGGGCAGGCTCCGGCAAATGTCTGCGAGCAGGCGTCCTGACACCAAAATGGTGCCCTCCTCCGCGATGTCGGCGGGGATTTCCAGGCGTGCTGAAATTTCGTAGTCAAAACTGGCCAGGCTCAGCGTTCCGGCTTCGGCCTTGAGCAGCAGGCCGGAGAGGACCGGCACGGGGGGCCTGGGGGACAAGGATCGTGCGGCCCAGCTGACTGCTTCGGTCAGAACATCCCGTTCGACTCGGAACTTCACGGAAGGGTGCCGCCTTTCATTGTGCGAAAAGTGTGTGGTGCCGCAGGGAACCAGGAGCCCCCAGGGGGACTGTTGGGCTTTCGTTTGGAATTACATGCTTGCAGACAGCTTAGCCCTTTGGCCAGCGGGAAATGACATTCCTGTTTGGCCGGGAGGGCCCGGTTGGCAGGGGAATGAAAATGTTGTTTGAAACGAATAATTCTTGGGATTCGTAGTGTTAATAACTCCTGTGGATACTGTGGATAACCCGGCTCGCACGCGTGATCCCGCCAATCTGCCCTGTGCACAAGGTGTGAGGCTGCTCCGCCTTGGCCTGTGGGCACCGGTGGAGAACTTTCCGCGCCATTTCGGCCATCCACAGGCGAGCCCAGAGTTATCCGCAGGACGGCCCCGCTTGTGCACTTAACTGTCCACAGACTTATCCACAGCTGTTAATTATTGGATTTTTTTTCGCCGCTGCGCGGCTCAGCCCTCACGCTGCTGCTGCTTGATCTTGTTGGTCAGCTCGGTCACCTGGTTGTAAATGGCGCGCCGTTCCGCCATAAGTTCGCGGATCTTCCGGTCGGCATGGATCACCGTGGTGTGGTCGCGGCCGCCGAATTCCTGGCCAATTTTCGGCAGCGACATGTCCGTCAGCTCACGGCACAGGTACATCGCAATTTGGCGGGCCGTTACCAGCGTCCTGGTCCGTGACTTGCTGCACAGCTCCTCCAGGGAGATGTTGAAGTACGCGGCGGTCTGGCCAAGAATCGCGGTGGAAGTGATTTCCTGGGCGCCGTCGTCGGTGATGAGGTCCTTGAGCACCATCTCGGCCAGGCCCACATCCACCGGCTGGCGGTTCAGGCTGGCGAAGGCCGTGACACGGATCAAGGCCCCTTCGAGCTCGCGAATGTTGGTGGAGATCTTGGAGGCAATGTATTCCAGGGCGTCGTCCGGGGCAGAGAGGCCTTCGCCGATGGCCTTTTTGCGCAGGATGGCAATGCGGGTCTCCAGTTCCGGCGGCTGGACGTCCGTCAGCAGGCCCCACTCAAAACGTGAACGCATGCGCTCTTCAAATCCCTGCAGGCGCTTGGGCGGCAGGTCGGAGGTGATGACAACCTGCTTGTTGTGGTTGTGCAGGGCGTTGAAGGTGTGGAAGAACTCCTCCTGCGTGGCGTCCTTGTTCGCCAGGAATTGGATGTCGTCAATGAGCAGGATGTCAACGTTGCGGTATAGCTGCTTGAAGCTGGCACCTTCGTCGTCCCGGATGGAGTTGATGAAGTCGTTGGTGAATTCCTCGGAATTGACGTACCGAACCCGAATCCCCGTGTACAACCGCCGGGCATAGTGGCCAATGGCATGCAGGAGGTGCGTCTTCCCGAGCCCCGAGTCGCCGTAAATAAACAGCGGGTTGTAGGCCTTCGCCGGCGCCTCCGCGACAGCAACGGCCGCGGCATGGGCGAAGCGGTTGGAAGCACCGATCACGAACGAATCAAAAACGTACTTCGGGTTCAGCCGGCCAAATTCCTGGGAGGTGCTAGGCAGCATGGGTGAAGGCTTGGAGGCGTTTTCGTGCCTGTCCACCGGATCATGGCGCTCCGGGCGGGGCTGGGCAGGCGGTGCCGGTTCCTCTTCCTTCGTGGGAGGGACCAGATCCGCGTTGACACTGAAAGCGCAGCTGATTTCCTCTGGAAAAACCTGCCGCAGCGCGTCCACAAGCGCTGTGTTGAGTTGCGTCTGCAGCACCTCGCGGGTCAATTCGTTGGGTACGGCCACCAGCAGCGTGTTGCCAATGAGCCCCTGGGGTTGGGTGAGGACAACGAAGCCCCGCTGCCGCGGCGAAACCCGTTCGTCTTGTTCCAGGATGCGGATGACCCGGCGCCAGGAACTACCGACGTCATTGATTTCCTCAGTGCTCATCGACTGCTCCACCTTTACTGCCGTCGGGGCCTGCCCGATCCGGCATCTCGTTATTGCACGTTCCCCACACGTGACTTCCGTTACATTCCGTGGTGCGCGCCCGCCAGGGGGGGACTGCAACGCAATCCGTCATCCACAGAGTTATTCACAACCAGTGGATAACTTGCCACGGGCCAAGCCTAAGGGATGAAAAGCCTAGAAGATAGCGAGGAAAACTGCTTGTGGATAAATGTCACACCAGGGGGCCCCGGGGCTATGCTGTCGACAGTTTGTCCACCGGTTATCCACGGATCTGTGCACAGGGGCGGCTTTGGTGCACCTCACATGCACACTCGCAGGGGGAGCTGGCGGCAGGCGGGAAAGCCGCCGCGGTTTGACTGGTGGGGGCGCCATGACCTAACGTTGTGAAGTCCCATGTGTCTGCTTTGCGCACCAGCGCGTGTTCCTTGTTCGTCAAGGAGCGAAGAGCCGGCATCCATATACTTAGCGTCGGCCTGTTCTTCCCCTTAACTTAGTTTGGGCAAGGCGCATCTTTAGATTGTCTTGGAGTAACTACCGTGAGCAAGCGGACTTTTCAGCCGAACAACCGCCGTCGTGCCAAGAAGCACGGCTTCCGTCTTCGCATGCGTACCCGCGCCGGCCGTGCCATTCTGGCCGCACGCCGTGGCAAGGGTCGCGTCGAGCTGTCGGCCTAACCAATAACTGCTTGACGTTTCGTCGGGCCTTACAGAAGTAGCGGTTGATCGCAGGGTGCTGGCCACCAGACACAGAATGCGGACTTCCGCGCTCTTCTCACATACTGTACGTTCCGGCGTCCGCAATGGACGCCGGAACTTGGTGTTATATGTGGCGTCCAGTACTCCGGATGAACCGACCCGAATCGGGTTTATCGTCTCGAAGGCCGTTGGGAACGCTGTGGCCCGCAATCTCGTTAAAAGGAGACTGCGGGAAATAGCCGTGGAAACTATTCACCGCCACCCATGTGGAATCCAGGTTGTTGTGCGGGCCCTGCCCGCTTCTGCTTCCGCCACGTGGGATGAACTTGGTGATGACTATCTGCGGGCCTTTTCCGCCGCTGCTTCCCGCCTGGCCTCCAAGCCGGGGGAAAGTGCGGGCTGGCGCAACAATGCACCGGCAGCGGTTGAGGCCAAACGAGTCGAAGGAGATGATGTCCGTGACCCAAGTTGACCTTTGGCGTCGCGCACAACGAGCCCTGGCCGTCGTCGGACGCGCCGTGTGGCATCTTCCCCGCAACATTCTCATTGTTGCCCTCAAACTGTACCGGCGACTCATCTCCCCCCTTTATGGGCAGGTGTGCCGGTTTTTTCCGTCTTGTTCGGCGTATGCCCTTGAGGCCGTCACCGTCCACGGTGCCGTCAGGGGCAGCTGGTTCGCGGTCCGCCGCATTGTGCGGTGCCATCCTTGGAACGCGGGCGGCATCGATCCGGTGCCGTCACCGGCCCACGTCCACTGGGATGATCCCGCCAAGGTCCCCTTCATTGTCCAACTGAACCACCCGGATTTTTTCCTGGCAGCTCAGGCGGAGACACAAAGCCGCCCCGCGGCTTGAGGAGAATAGAAAAGAAATATGGATTTCCTCCAGACGATTCTGACGCCCTTCGAATGGCTCGTGTCAATGATCATGGTGCTCTTCCATGACGGGCTGACCTTCATCGGGCTGCCGGCTGCTTCAGGAATCTCCTGGACGCTTTCCATCATTGGACTGGTTTTGGTGATCCGCGGTGCCTTGATTCCCGTGTTCGTCAAGCAAATCAAGGCCCAGCGCGGCATGCAGGCACTTCAGCCGGACATGAAGAAGCTGCAGGCCAAATACAAAGGCAAGACTGACCAGCTTTCACGCCAGGCAATGGCGCAGGAACAGATGGCCCTGTACAAGGAACACGGCACCAACCCGTTCTCCGCCTGCCTGCCCATGCTGATCCAGATGCCGTTCTTCTTCTCCTTGTTCCGGGTACTGTCCGGCATCTCCAAGGCCAACGCCAACGGCCAGGGCATTGGCGGCATGAGCCCGGCCCAGGTGGCGCAGTTCGACCATGCCACCATCTTCGGCGCGCCGCTGTCGGCGGCATTTCTTCCGCAGCTCCAGGGCGGGGACCTCAAGGTCTCCGTGGTGGTTCTCTCGCTCATCATGATCATTGCCATGATTGCTTCGCAGTTCATCACGCAGAAGCAGATCATGACCAAGAACATGTCAGAGGAGGCCATGCAGGGCCCCTTCATGAAGCAGCAGAAAATGATGCTGTATGTGCTTCCGCTGGTCTTCGGCATCGGCGGCGTGAACTTCCCCATCGGTGTCCTCATCTACTGGACCACCACCAACATCTGGACCATGGCCCAGCAGTTCTTTGTGATCCGCCGCATGCCCACGCCGGGATCTCCCGCGTACAAGGAATACCAGAAGCGCCGCGAAGCCAAGGGCCTGCCGCTGCTGGGTGCCTCGAAGAAGAAAATTGTCGAGGAAGAGATCGAAGAGGTTCCCGAGCCCAAGGGCCAGCGCAGCCAGCCGCAACGCAAGAACAGGAAGAAGAGATAATGCCTGCTGAAACGGAAAATGCCGTCGAGGAAACAATCCATCCCGATGTGGAAACCGGTGCCAGCCGCCTCGAGGAAGAGGGCGACATCGCCGCGGACTACCTCGAGGAGCTCCTGGACATTGCCGACATCGACGGCGACATCGACATTGAGGTCCGGAACGGGCGCACCTACATCTCCATCGTCTCCGACGAGGAAATTGAGGCCCTGAAGGGCCTGGTGGGTCACGACGGCGAAGTCCTGGACGCATTGCAGGAACTGACCCGGCTGAGCGTGCTTTCGGCCACGGGCAACCGATCGCGCCTGGTGCTGGATATTTCCGGCTACCGGGACCGACGCAATGCGGAGCTGGCCCAAATTGCCAAGGATGCGGCAGAAGCCATCAAGGGCGGGACCACCTCCGTGGCCTTGGCCCCGATGGGAGCCTACGAACGCAAAATTGTCCATGACGCCATCGCCGAACTCGGCCTGGAGTCCGAGTCCGAGGGTGAGGGCAGCGGCCGCCACATTGTCGTCACGGCCGCGCAGTAACACCGAATTTTAATCATGCTAACGGGTCCCGTTCACCTGCCAGTGGGCAGGTGGGCGGGACCACTTGTGAGGGGACTGCCGCAGTGGAAGAGATGACAGCCGAAGAAGGCGTTGCCGCAGGGCGGATCTTTGGGGACAGGCTGGAGCTGGCCAGGCGTTATGTGGGGCACCTGGCAACATCGGGCATCGAGCGCGGCCTCATTGGGCCGCGCGAGGTGCCACGCCTGTGGAACCGGCATGTCCTCAACTGTGCCGTGGTGGCGGAGCTGATTGACCACGGCGCCAAGGTGGCCGATGTGGGCAGCGGCGCCGGTTTGCCAGGACTCTGCCTGGCCATTGCGCGGCCCGACCTGTACCTGACGCTGATTGAACCGCTGGAACGCAGGGTCACCTGGCTGGAGGAAGTGGTCATGGACCTCGGCCTGGATAATGTGGAGATCATCCGTTCCAGGGCTGAAGCGGCGGTGGGAAAAGTTGAGTGCAGCGTGGTTACCGCACGGGCCGTCTCGGCACTGAACACTTTGCTCCCCTTGACCATTCCGTTGCTGGGCGGGCACGGCGAATTGCTTGCCATCAAGGGGCGCAGCGCTGCGGAGGAAATTGACAAGGCAGCCAAGGTCATCAAGAAGTTGGGCGGAGTTCAAACGGACGTGCTCATTGCCGGTGCCGAAATTTTGGCCGAACCAACCACCGTGGTGCGGGTCAAGGTGGCACGGCGCTGATCCGCCAAGCACCAGCCGGGAACCGATAGGCTAGAGACTGGCAAGCACAGCCAAAGGAAAGTGAGTGTGTCAGCGTGACCAGCAGCGAAGCAGCTTCGCAACGGATCCCACCGTTTATGTCGTTGGGTTCAGCACGATCTGACGCAACCGTGGGGCACGGGGTGTCCTTCGGAACTCGCAATGAGAATCAATCAAAATCAGTTGACTATTCCGACGCTCTCAATGTTTCACGTGAAACAGGCCCGCAGCGGGAATCGGCCATGGACGGCGGCTTCGATAAGGACAGCCCCATTGCCAGTCAGCTGCTCAGCGAAACCAAGCGGCGTGAGCGGTTGTTGGGGCGAAAGTTGCCCAAACCCTCGCGGACCCGAATCCTGACGGTGGCCAATCAAAAGGGCGGAGTGGGAAAAACCACTACGACGGTCAACATCGCCGCCGCTCTGGCGTCAGCGGGGCTGCATGTCCTGGTCATCGACATTGACCCGCAAGGAAATGCGTCCACCGCGCTGGGAGTGCCCCACCACGCCGAAATTGACAGCATCTACGATGTGCTGATTAATGACTTCGACATGTCCGACGTCGTGCAGGAATGCCCGGACATCAATAATCTGTACTGCGCTCCGGCAACCATTCACCTGGCCGGCGCCGAAATAGAACTTGTGTCCCTCGTGGCAAGGGAACAACGACTGCGACGCGCGATAGACGAGTATGTCAAATATCGTGCATCGAACGGTGAGGAGCGCCTCGACTTCATCTTCATTGACTGCCCACCCAGTCTTGGATTGCTGACAGTCAACGCCTTCTGTGCGGCCAATGAAGTCATGATTCCCATCCAGTGCGAGTATTACGCGTTGGAGGGATTGAGCCAGCTGCTCAAAAACATCGAAATGATTCAAAAGCACCTCAATTCTGATCTCTCCGTCTCGACAATCCTGTTGACAATGTACGACGGAAGAACAAACCTGGCCGCACACGTGGCGGCCGATGTGCGAGAACACTTTCCCCGACAGGTCCTTAAGGCTCTCATCCCGCGATCGGTGCGAATCTCAGAAGCCCCAAGCTACCAGCAGACGGTGATGACCTACGATCCGTCGTCCACCGGCGCGTTGTCCTATCTGGAAGCCGCTGCGGAACTCGCTGAACGCTAGACTTCAGATGTGGGAAAGCCCTGGTGCACCCACACTATTCATGACGCAACTCATCCGGCCCCACACTATGGAGGGCTCGTTCAATGGAGGACAACTCAATGACGGACAAGCGTAGAGGCCTTGGTCGCGGCTTAGGAGCCTTGATTCCCAACTCGTCCTCGGACGACGAGACGTCAACGTCGATGCCGACGCGCCCCGTCGATCTCTTCTTCCCCGAACCCAAGGGACGCAAGACTGCCCCGAGTGGCAGGAGGACGGCGCCAGCGCCGGTACCCGAACTGGTTGAGGTGCCCGGGGCCCGGTTCATGGAACTCCCTGTTGGCCAGATTCATCCGAACCGCAAGCAGCCCCGGTCCGTGTTTGACGAGGATGACATGGCGGAATTGGTGCATTCCGTCAAGGAAATTGGCGTTTTGCAGCCAATTGTTGTCAGGGAGTCGCAGGAAAAGGGTGACCAGCCCTACGAGCTCGTCATGGGTGAACGCCGTTGGCGTGCTTCGCAGGCCGCGGGGCTGGAGACCATCCCCGTCATTGTCCGGGAAACCAGCGATGACAACCTGCTCCGCGATGCATTGCTGGAGAACCTGCATCGCAGCCAGCTGAACCCGCTCGAAGAGGCAGCGGCCTATCAGCAGCTGCTGGAGGACTTTGGCACTACACACGAGCAATTGGCGGATCGCATTGGCCGGTCCCGCCCGCAGGTTTCCAATACCTTGCGCCTGCTGAAACTGCCGCCTGTGGTGCAGCGCCGAGTCGCTGCCGGCGTGCTTTCGGCCGGACATGCGCGCGCCTTGCTGTCATTGCCGCGGGCGGATGCCATGGAACAGCTGGCGCAGAAGATTGTTGCCGAAGGAATGTCGGTTCGTGCCACGGAAGAGGCCGTCCAGCTCTACCAGGTTCCCATGGACAACCACCAGCCGCGGATTACCAAGCCCAGCCCTCGGCATGAGCGCCTCGACTTCCTTGCAAGTTCCCTTGCCGACCGACTCGATACAAATGTCAAGATTTCCCTCGGGGCACGCAAGGGTAAGGTCAGCATTGAATTTGCCTCGGTGGAGGACCTCAACCGAATCATGGACGTCCTGTCGCCCGGCTCCAACTAAACTTAATTGTCAGCAATGGCAGTGTTTCACGTGAAACACTGCCATTGCCGTCTTCGGCGGCTTGTCCAGGATTGATCCTAAGCGCCAGAACCTGAACTGCATGCAGTCGCTAGAGGCCGGGTTTTCCGACTTCCCGGCCGCAACTGGCCTTCTTGACGGCGTGCCGGTTGTTTCACGTGAAACGCCCGAGCAGGGACGGTAGGGTGAATGAATCAGCCTGAACTCCTGGGGGTAGCATGCTCATCACCATTAGCTATAGTGGTCCCGAACCCGGTGACCTGGGATACCTTCTCCACAAGCACCCCGGCAGGGTGCAGAGCTACGACTTGAGTGTCGGCAGGGCTCATGTCTTTTATCCGGAATTCTCGGACGAGAGGTGCACGGCCGCCCTCATGCTCGAGTTGGATGCACTGGAGCTGGTAAGCAACCGACACATCCGCCTGGACGCCCGGAAGAGTTTGGACCACTACGTTAACGACAGGCCGTATGTGTCGTCCTCCATCATGTCCATGGCCATGGGGAAGGTGTTTAGGACTGCCATGACCGGCCGGTGCGACTCGCGCCCGGACTTGGCAGCCAGCGCCATCCCACTGGAGATTACGCTCTCCGCCGTGCCCGTCCACGGCGAGGTGGGCTTGCCGGCGAGACTCTTTGAACCCTTGGGATGGAAGGTCACTGAGCATCGGCTGCCCCTTGACCCGGCTTTTCCGGAGTGGGGAGATTCCAACTACGTGAACCTCACACTCGCGGGGTGTCTGCGCCTTCGTGATGCCCTGCGGCAGATTTATGTCCTGTTGCCCGTGATGGACGACTCCAAACACTACTGGGTGGCCGATGACGAGGTGGGCAAATTGCTGCGTGCCGGTGAGAGGTGGCTCTCCACCCATCCTGCAAGGGGGTTCATATCCAACAGGTACCTGGCCCACCGACGCAGCATGACCACGCAGGCCAACCTGCTGATGGAGAACGACCAGGACGCGACGCAGGATAAAGCTGCAGAAGCGGACCAGACTAGTCGGCCTCTCAAAGTACTACGTACCGAGGCAGTCATGGGTGCCCTGCACGAAGAGCGGGCCCGCAGCGTGGTGGACATGGGCTGCGGTGAAGGGGCCCTGCTCAAAATCCTCTTCGCCGACCCCACCATCAGCACGATTGTCGGAACAGACGTCTCCGCCCAAATGCTCGACAGGGCGGAAGAAAGGCTGCGCCTGCGCGAACTCAGTGAACGGCAACAGGAACGGCTCCAGTTGCTGCAATCGTCGGCCACCTATCTGGACGACAGGCTGCGGGGCTACGACGCCATGGTCCTCATGGAGGTCATAGAGCACATTGACCTTGAAAGGCTGCCTGCGCTGGCGGCTGCCGTCTTTGGCCATGCCCAGCCGAAGACGGTGGTGGTGACCACTCCCAACGCAGAATACAACCAGCTCTACCCAGGGCTGGCGTGCGGATCCTTCCGGCATGCCGACCACCGCTTTGAATGGAGCAGGTCCGACTTTCAACAATGGACATCGGAACAGGCTGCCCAATGGAACTACACGGTGGAACACCGGGGCGTCGGTGAACATGATGACAAATTTGGGACTCCCACTCAGCTGGCACTATTCAGGAGGGTATGACCATGAGTGAACTCGCAATCCCCGAGCTGTGCCTGGTGGTCCTGGTTGGCGCCAGCGGTTCCGGCAAGTCCACCTTCGCCGCCAGGAACTTTGGCCGCTTTGAGACACTCAGCAGTGACACCTTCCGAGGCATGGTCTCCAACGACGAGAACAGCCAGGAAGCGAGCGAGGCGGCCTTTGAGGCCCTCAACTTCGTGGCCGGCAAACGTCTCGAGGCCGGTTTGCTAACGGTCATAGACGCAACCAGTGTGCAGACGGAAGCACGCCGCCAGCTGGTCTCGCTTGCCAGGGCCCACGATGTGCTGCCTGTTGCAATTGTCCTTGACGTCCCCCTGGCCGTCAGCCTGGCCCACAATGCCTTGCGGACAGACAGGAGTCTTGAACCCCGCGTCATCAAACGGCAGCAGGACCAGCTACGCAGGTCAGCGAGAAATCTCGGCCGGGAAGGTTTCCGAAGGATACACACCCTCGGGAGCATGGCCGAAGTGGATGCGGCAAGCATCCGACGCGAACCTTTGCTCACCGACTTCCGACACGACTCCGGGCCCTTTGATGTCATTGGCGACGTGCATGGCTGCCTCGGTGAACTGCGCACCCTGCTGGGACGGCTCGGCTATCAATTGGAGCACGACAGCCAGGGACGGGCCATTGACGCGGTGCATCCCGAGGGACGCAAGGCTGTCTTTCTCGGAGACCTTGTTGACAGGGGCCCTGACAGCCCAGGCGTCCTTCGGCTGGTCATGGGCATGGTGGCCCGCGGGAATGCGAGGGCCGTGCCCGGCAACCATGAGGACAAGCTAGTGAAGGCGCTTGACGGGAGGAAGGTGCAAGTCAGCCACGGGCTTGCTCAGACCTTGTCCCAGCTGGCTGCAGAACCACCAGTGTTTCAGGACGAGGTGAGGGAGTTCTGCAGGGGACTGGTCTCCCACCTGGTTCTTGACGGGGGACAGTTGGTGGTGGCCCACGCAGGCATGGTGGAGGCATACCAGGGCCGGGCGTCGGCGAGGGTCCGGCAGTTCGCCCTGTACGGCGATACAACGGGCGAAACCGATGAGTATGGACTTCCGGTCCGGTACGCCTGGGCGGAGGACTACAGGGGCCCTGCAACGGTCCTGTACGGCCATACCCCCACTGTGGACGCCGTGTGGGTCAACGGCACCATGTGTCTGGACACGGGGTGCGTGTTTGGCGGGAAGCTCAGTGCCTTGAGATACCCCGAGCGGGAAGTGGTGGAGGTGGCAGCGGAAAGGATGTGGTTTCAGCCCGTGAAGCCCTTGGCGCCACCCCTTGTGGGCTCTCATCCACGGCCCTCGGGGACAGAGGGCCGTGTCAGCGCCGGCGACCGCGTGCCAGGGGCGCTGAAGATTAGCGACGTATTGGGCAAACAGCTTGTCAGCACCCGGACCCACGGGCGGATTGGCATTAGGGGGGAGCAGGCGGCCGGAGCGCTGGAAGTCATGAGCCGCTGGGCCACTGACCCGCGCTGGATGCCCTACCTTCCACCGACCATGAGCCCTGTTGACACCTCTTCCCTGGCGGACCACTTGGAGCATCCTGCCGAAGCCTTTGAGCATTATCGCAGGGATGGGGTGGCAACCGTCATCTGCGAAGAAAAGCACATGGGTTCCCGGGCGGTGGTCCTGCTGACGCGCAACCCCAGCAGGTTCGGGGCCCCGCGGGGGTGGCGTGGCACCGCCTACACCAGGACCGGCAGGCCGTTCTTTGATGAAACCCTGCGTGTCAGTTTCCTGGACCGGCTCGACGCGGCAACCGAATCTGCCGGGTTGTGGAAGGAACTGGGCACGGACTGGCTGCTCCTGGACGCCGAGTTGCTGCCGTGGTCCTTCAAGGCAGGCGCGATGATCCGCGAGCAGTACGCGGCCGTGGGTGCCAGTGCCACGGGGGCCCTGGCCGATGCGACACGCGCCCTTGAAATGGCGGCGGGGCACAGTGCCGACACCGGCGAGTTGCTCCAGCGCACCCGGGAGCGATTGCAGAACGCGGCCGCCTACGTGGCGGCATACCAAAACTACAGTGCCCCGTCAGACGGTCTTGACGGGATCCAGCTGGCACCCTTCCAACTGCTGGCCTCGGAAGGCACGAGCCATTCCGGACGGCCCCACGGCTGGCACCTGGAACTGGCCGACAGGCTTGCGGACGCTGATCCGGTCCTGATCCGCAGGACCCGAAGTTTGGTGGTGGATACCGGGGATCTGGAGTCCTGCGCTGGGGGGACGGCCTGGTGGGAGGCGCTGACGGCGGCGGGCGGGGAAGGCATGGTGGTCAAGCCGCAGGCGAATCTTGCAGTGACCGGAAAGCGTCTGGTGCAGCCGGGCATCAAGGTCCGGGGCAGGGAGTACCTGCGCATCATCTACGGACCGGACTACACCCTTCCCCGCAACATGGCCAGGCTCAAGGAACGCAGCCTGGCCCACAAGTGTTCCATGGCGCTCCGGGAGTACGCCCTGGGGATTGAAGCCGTCGAAAGGATGGTCGCGGGGGAGCCTCTGTGGAAGGTGCACCAGGCAGTCTTTGGCGTACTGGCCATGGAGTCCGAGGCTGTTGACCCCAGGCTCTGACGGGCCGGGTGCTGGCGAGAGGAGATGAGCTGATGCGTGCTTGAATTTTGCACGCTTGGTGTTGGCAAAGCGGACCGGCGGGAGCGTGGTGGGTTTGGGACATTGCCGTCAATGAGGAATTCCGCGGGCGAGAATACGGACGCGACCACTGGCGCCGCCCCGTGAACTTGTTTCACGTGAAACAAGGTTGGCGGCTGGCGGAAAGCCAAACAGGGACGAAACTCGGCCAAGTGTGCCGGAAGCCCAAAAATCGGCGAAAAAGGCTGCGACCTGGCCGGATTGCAAAAATCGCGAACCAGCTTTTCGCACTTAGAATCGATCTGGGAGAACTGCCTAAACAGCTGTGGGCCGGACCAAAGTCCGACCCACAGTGCCAACCACCCAACAGTGGGTGGAACAGGAATTACTGCAGCACGCCTGCAAATTCCTTTTCAAAGTACTGCTTCGGACGGGCACCGATCACAGTGCCCGTGACCTCGCCGCCCTGGAAAAGGTAAACCGCGGGAATTGAGGTGATGCCGTACTTGGCGGAGATGGCCGGGTTGGCATCCACGTCCACCTTGATGACCTCGACCTTGTCCGAGTACTCCACGGAGATCTCGTCCAGGATCGGCCCCAGCTTGCGGCACGGACCGCACCATTCGGCCCAGAAGTCGACAATGACAGGCTTGTCGGCATTGAGGACGTCTTCGGTGAAGCTGGCGTCGGTGGCACTCTTTGCATTGCTCATGGCATTTAACTTTCTGTTAGGAATCCAGCTCGGACAGGTAGTGCTCCACGTCCAGGGCAGCGACGCAGCCGGAACCGGAGGCAGTGATGGCTTGGCGGTAGGTGGGGTCAATGACATCACCGGCAGCAAAAACTCCCGGGATGGACGTTTTCGACGTGCGGCCGTCAACGGCGATGGTTCCGGCAGCGGTCAGCTGGAGGGAATCCTTCACGAGGTCCACACGGGGATCGTTGCCTATGGCAACGAAGACCCCTGTGACGGCCAGCTTGCTCTTTTCGCCGGTGACCAGGTTGTTCAGCGTGACGCCTGTGACCTTGGCATCGCCCTCAACGCTGGCAACCTCGGAGTTCCAGACGAACTTGATCTTTGGGTGGTTCAGCGCCCGCTCCTGCATGATCTTGGAGGCGCGGAGTGTGTCGCGGCGGTGCACCACAGTCACGGACTCGGCAAACTTCGTCAGGAAAATGGCTTCTTCCATGGCGGAGTCGCCACCGCCGATGACGGCTATCTCTTGCCCCTTGAAGAAAAATCCGTCGCACGTGGCACAGGAACTAACACCGTGGCCGACGAGGCGCTTCTCGCCGTCAACGCCGAGTTCGCGGTATGCGGACCCCGTGGAGATGATGATGGAGCGTGCCTTGAATTCCTGGCCGTCAGCCAGGGTTACCGTCTTGACGGCACCGTCCAGCGAAAGCGAGGCGACGTCGTCGTACATCACCTCGGTGCCGAAACGCTCTGCCTGCTTGCCGAAATTTTCCATCAGGTCCGGGCCCATGATGCCGTCGGGGAAGCCGGGAAAGTTCTCCACGTCGGTGGTGTTCATCAGCTCGCCGCCCGCGGTGACGGAGCCGGCAATCATCAAGGGCTTGAGGTCGGCGCGGGCCGTGTAGATGGCCGCCGTGTAACCTGCGGGGCCGGAGCCTACGATAATGACGTCGCGGACATCTCCGGCGGGGGTGGCTTGCGTGGTCACGGGTGGGTGTTCCTCTTCCTTCATTGCCTGGAACGCACACGTGGCTCGGTCCAAGGGCGTTCGATCATTGACAACTAAAAGGTGCGCAGAAATATTCCGTTGGGACGGGCGCAAGGTGCCCTGCTCCCGCCCCCAACAGGCTACTTGATGCTGATCTCGGCAATCTTCAATCCGTAAGGGTACGTCACGAAAGGCTGCAGCCTCGGCAACTGGGTAAAGCTGATGATCACGTACTTGGCCTTCACCCCGGCGGCTGCCTTGAGCGTGAAATCAGGCGCCGTAAAGGAGCCGCTGCCGATCTTGACAGCACCGTCCAGGGACGGCTTGCTGTTGGTCAGGATGTTGAACTGGCCCCCGGAGCCGGCAATCTGGTTGATGGTCACCGAACCCACCGTGGCCTCCTGCTGAAGCTCAATGGCCAGGTCAATGCTGTTCGTGAAGTGCGCAAAGGTGTCATCGGAGTACTCAACCGTGGGCCAGTAGGTGCCCTTGTTTCCGTCGATGGCATCTTTGAGCCGGGGAATGAACATGTCGCCATAGTGCTGGACGCCCGGCGCGTAGGTGGTGATGTCCGTCATGTCCTTGATGGCAGGCGGAACCACAACGGGTGCCGGGGCGGCGGAGGTGGCCTGCGCCGTGGAGGAGGACTGGCCGGTGGCCGTGTTCGTGTTGCCGCCATTGGCCACCGGGGTGCCATTGAAGAGGGAACCGATGTGGGACACGGCAAAGAACAGCGCCGCCACGACCAGTACGGTGACAACGATCCCCGTCAGCCAGCGGCCGCTGGTGCGGGGGGCGTTGGAATCGTCCTCCTCCAGTTCGTCCCCATAGTCGCCCGAATCATAGTTGTCGCTGGCGGCACGGAGTTCGGCCGGAAACGTCCCGGCCTTGGCGCCCTGGCCGGCGTCGGCGTTGTGGCCCTCATTGATGAAGCCATAGTCGTCCTCGTCCCAGAGCGAAACCTTGGGCTGGGCCGGGGCAGGAGCGGGGGCGGGAGCCGGTGTGGCGGCCTGGGCAATAGGTGCCGCCGCGGTGGGTGCGGGCGCCTTCTTGGCCCAAGGTGACGTGGGAGGCACGACGGCGCTGGGCGGCTTGGGTGCCTGCCTCGCCGGTGTCGACGGCACGGCTGCCGTGGGGGCGGGTGGGGCGGGGGCACGCCTGACGGGCGGTGCGGGGCGCGCAGGGGTCACGGGGCTGTTGTCCTCGTAGACATAGGGACCCGCGCTGGGGGCGGCGTCCCGGGCAGACCCAAAAATCTCTGTGCCCAGGGTGTCGGTGAAGAACGGCTCCTGGTACACGCCGGCGTCGGACGGTTCCGTGGGAACAACCAGGTCCAGCAGGTCTGCCGGGGTGGTCCGGGAGGCAATCAGGTAGGCCGAACCGTCCTGCTGGCCCAGGTCAAGAATGGAGACGTTGGACACGCGCTCCCCGGTGGCAACTTCGCGGGCGCTGTGCGTCAGGTTTTCGGAGTTGGCGGGCGCTGACACAAGGATACTGACTGGTCGGTTCAAAACCTGGTCCAGGCCGTCCAGGATGACGTCATTCTCGGCGGAGGCCAGGATTCGCCCGGTCACCTTGTAGCGGCCGCCCAGGATGGAGCCCACATCAATGGGTTGTGGCACCGAATCCTCCTTGTAACGTTGGTGGCGTGTGCCGGAATTTCCCAACATGCCGTAATTGCACTGATTCTATAGGACCATGGCGTGAAAGCTGTGGACCGCTACCGGCGCCCCGGCAGCCGGGAAAGCAGTTTGGAGCGCAGGGGCGCCAGGATGTCGTCCAGCTCATGCACGTGCAGGAGCTTGAGCATCACCACATAGACAGCCGCCATGACACAGCCCACGGCCGCCAGCGTCACCACGGCGGCGGCGATGGAATGCCACATGAACCCCTGGGCGGACTGGCCGCCCAGCAGCATCAGCACGAATTCCCCGGCCAGCCCGGAAACCAGGGCGGCCGCCAGGAAACGCATGTGCGCCTGCAGGATCAGCCCGCCGCCATAGTCACCCAGGCGGGCGCGCAGGAACAGGTGGCTGACCACAGGTCCCATGATGTTGCTGACGGTGTAGCTGCAGGCAATGCCGTAAATGATGAACGGCGCCGGCAGCAGGGCTGCCAGCAGGGCCGTCCCGAGTCCGATGCAGACCATGATGCACTGGATGACGAAAGGGGTCTTGGCGTCCTCCTGGGCGTAAAGGACCCGGTTGAGGATGAAATTGATGCTGTAGGACGGTGCCCCGATGGCCAGGATGGCCAGCACAATGGCGATCTGGCGCCCTGCAAACTCCTGGTTTCCGCCAAAAAGCATGCCGAACGGGCCGGAAAGCACAATGAGGGCCACGCCGGCAAAAACGGTGGCCACGCCCGTGGTGCGCAATGCGCGGGAGAGGGAGCTGCGCAGCCCGGAGAAGTCATGGGCGGCCGCGGCCCGTGCCATGGCCGTGAACATCACCGTGGCAATGGACAGGGCAATGATGGAGTGCGGCATGATGTAGAGTTCCACGGCGCGGTTCAAGGCGTAGACACCTGGAATGGCCGAGTCCGCGACGGTGCCGGAATCCGGCTTGCTGCCGGTGGGGATGGTGGCGATCTTGAGGATGAGGATAAAGCTCAGGTTGCCGATGACCATGGTGCCCATGGTCCAGCCGGCGATCCGGGCCGTGGCGCCCAGGCCCGTGCCGCGCCAGCCGAACTTGGGCCGCAGCCCCAGGCCGAGCCGCTGGACGGGAATCAGCAAGATCACCGACTGGACCACAATGCCCAGTGTTGCCGTGCCGGCCAGCAGCCAGCTCTGGCCCGCCGTCCAGTTGTCCACGGTGTGGGGTGTGCTGGCGGAACTGCCCGCCACTGCGATGAAAACCAGCAGGCCGGCAATGGCCACCACATTGTTGAGCACGGGCGCCCAGGCGTAGGCCTTGAAGGCGTTGTGGGCGTTGAGCACCTGGCCCAGCAGGGAGTAGAGGCCGTAAAAGAAGATCTGCGGCAGCAGGAACATGCCAAAGGTGATGGCCAGTTTCAACTGGCTGCCTGAATACGTGGTGGACAGCGAGGTGATCGGCGCCACCAGCACCACCACCAGGGCGGTAACGACGAACAGGCCGGTCACGCCCAGCGTCAGCAGCCGTGAAATGAAGTCGGTGCCCTTGTCCGGTTGTTTGCTGGCCTTGATGATCTGCGGGATCAGCACGGCATTGAACACGCCGCCGGCCAGCAGCATGAAGATCAGGTTCGGCAGGTAGTTCGAGCTTTCAAAGAGGTCGCCGACAGTGGTGCCGGCCACCGCGATGCCCAAAACTATGCCCTTGATAAAACCCAGGATGCGGGAGGCCAGCGTGCCCACGGCCATGGAGGCGCTGGAACGGGCGGCCTGCGCCTGCGTTTGCGGCTGGCCGGCGCCGCGGGTGTTCGCAGCCGCGCCCGCACCGCCAGCTTCCAGGCCGCCACCGAGGCCGCTGCGGCGTACCGGGGCGTTCGACGGCGGCATGCTGGGTTTGGGAGGGATTCTCACCCGATCTACGTTAGACATCATCCCCATCATCTCATTGGCACCCGGATGGGAGCTGCATGCCGGCAAGGCACCAAGGAGCGGCGGCGGGGATTGGCTGCTAGAAGTATTCGGGCAGCAAGTCCTGCGCCAGGTCGGTGATGCGGCGTTCGTTCGGGAAGGACAGTTTGAGCGCCAGCTCGGACAGGGGAACCCACGCGACGTCCACGGCCTCGTGGTCCGGATCATTGTCAATGGTCAGCTCGCCGCCGGTGGCCCGCAGCAGGAAGTGGTGGACTGTCTTGTGGACCCGGTGTCCGCTGACGGTAAACCAGTAGTCAATGCTGCCCAACGGGGCCAGGATGTCCCCGGCAATGCCGGTCTCCTCCTCGATCTCCCGAACAGCTGCCTCGGCGTAGTTCTCCACGCCTTCCGGATGGCCCTTCGGCAGGCACCATTCAAGGCGGCCGCCGCGGTTGATCCGGGCAATGATCGCCACCCGAAGGCCCGTGCCGTGCTGGTCGACCACCACACCGCCGGCGGAAATTTCCTCCACTGTGGGGAGCTGGCTGTTCGACCCCTGCATGGCGGGCGCGTTGTGGCTGCCCATTGCCGGTGGCAATGGGCCCCTTTTCGGCGCGCGCGGCACTGGGTGGACCATGCAGTCCACTCTAGCTATCTTTGGGCCGGGATGATGACAGGGCGGATCAGCCTGTTTGCTGTGCCGCCGCTTCGCCCCGACGGCTGGGACGGGGAAAAGTCTGGCATTCTTAAGGGACTATGGAAATGGTGCCAGATACCTCGAATTTAGACCCGGTCGTCCTTGAATTGGGCGGCCTCTTTGCCGATGCCGGCTACGAACTTTCCCTGGTGGGCGGGCCGGTCCGCGACCTGTTTCTGGGTCGCACGTCACCGGACCTGGACTTCACCACCAATGCCACGCCGGACCAGATCCTGGCCGTGGCCGCGAAGTGGGCGGATTCGCACTGGGAGATGGGGCGGGCGTTTGGCACCATCGGCTTCCGCAAGCGCAACCGCAACAAGGAGGTGCTGCTCATTGAGGTGACCACCTACCGGGCTGAGGCGTACGACCCCGAGTCGCGCAAGCCCGCCGTCGCCTTTGGCACGTCCCTGGAAGACGACCTTGCCCGCCGCGACTTCACCACCAATGCCATGGCCCTGCGCCTGCCCGGCCTGGAACTCGTGGACCCCCACGGGGGCGCCAGGGACCTGGCGGCCGGCCTGCTGCGGACCCCGGGTACGCCCGAACAGTCCTTCTCTGATGACCCGCTGCGCATGATGCGGGCCGCCCGCTTCGCCTCCCAACTGGGCCTTGGGCTGCACCCGTCCGTCCTGGCCGCCATGAAGGACATGGCCGGGCGCATCAGCATCATCTCCGCTGAACGGGTCCGCGATGAACTGGTCAAGCTGATTTGCGGGGCCCAGCCGCGCGCCGGCGTCGACATCCTGGTGGAGACAGGCCTGGCCGCCCTGGTGCTGCCCGAAGTGCCGGCCCTGAAGCTGGAGACCGACGAGCACCACCGACACAAGGATGTCTACCAGCACTCCCTGCAGGTCCTGGAGCAGGCTGCTGCCCTGGAAACCGGCCCGGACGGTCCGGTGCCCGGCCCGGACTTTGTGCTCCGTTTTGCCGCGCTGATGCACGACGTCGGCAAGCCCAAGACCCGCCGCTTTGAGCCGGGCGGGGCCGTGAGCTTCCGCCACCACGACCTGGCCGGAGCCAAGCTGACGGCAAAGCGCATGAAGGCGTTGCGCTTTGACAATGAGTCCATCAAGGCTGTTTCCCGCCTCGTGGAGCTGCACATGCGCTTCTACGGCTACGGGGACGCAGGCTGGACGGACTCGGCCGTCCGCCGCTACGTGGCAGACGCCGGACCCGTCCTGGAGCGCCTGCACCGCCTGACCCGTTCGGACGTGACCACCCGGAACCAGCGCAAGGCGGACAGGCTGTCCTTCGCCTACGACGACCTGGAGCAGCGGATTGCCGTGCTGGCCGCGCAGGAGGAGCTCGACGCCATCCGGCCGGACCTGGACGGCGGGGCCATCATGGCCATGCTGGGCCTGAAGCCGGGCCCTGTGGTGGGCAGGGCGTACAAGTTCCTGCTGGAACTGCGCATGGATGAAGGCCCGCAGTCGGCGGAGCAGGCGGAAGCTGCCCTGCACGCGTGGTGGGCGGGGCAGCCGGAGTCCCAACCCGACGCCCAAGCCGACGCCCAAGTCGACGCCGGACCCGCCGACCAGGACGCTCCCGCGGACGACGCCTGAGGCGCGAACCGCCTCCCAATCCCTTCAGCCCACCCAACAGAACAGGACCCCCGCATGAGCAGCTCAACTCCCGTTGAACCGGCAGGCTCCACCCCCCTGACCCACATTCCGGTCCCCGGAGGACCCAAGCTGTGGCTGCTGCGCCACGGCGAAACCGAGTGGTCCCGCAGCGGTCAGTACACGGGCCTGACGGACCTGCCGCTGACAGAGGTGGGCGAAGAACAGGCCCGCTCCGCCCGCGCAGCCCTGGCCGGCACAAGCTTTGACCTGGTGCTGACCTCGCCGCTGCAGCGAGCCAGCCGCACCGCCGAACTCGCGGGCTTCCCCGACGCGGAAGTGGAGCCCAATGCAGTTGAATGGGACTACGGCGACTACGAAGGCATCAACAGCGCCGTGGTGCGCGCGGAAAACCCCGGCTACCTGATCTGGGACAGCGGCGTGCCCAACGGCGAGACGCTGGACCAGGTGGCTGCGCGCGCGGACCTCATCGTGGCCCGGGCACGCGGACCCCTGCCGGACGGCACCATGCCGGCCAATGTGCTGCTGGTGGCCCACGGGCACTTCCTGCGCATCCTCACGGCGCGCTGGTTGGGGCTCGACGCCGGCCAGGGACGCCACTTTGCCCTCGGCACGGCCAAGGTGTGCACCCTGGGCTGGGACAAGAAGACGCCGGCCATCGAGCAATGGGGCCTGTAGCCGCCTCGCTGCACTCCACGCCCACCAGGGCCCTGGCCGTTGTGGCGTGGCTGTTTTGCGCCTTCTTCGCGCTCAACCTGCTGATGACCGGCACTCCGGCGGGCATCTGGCACTTCCTGCCCTGGCTGCTGCTGGTGGCTTGGGCGTTGTTTGTGCTCTTGTGGCGCCCACGGTTGGAGGTGCGGCAGGGCGGGCTCGCGGTGGTCAACCTGCTGCGCGAGCACACCGTTCCCTTCGGCGCGTTGCGGGCGGTGCGCGTGGCGCAAAACGTCAGCCTGGACACCGCGTCCGGGCGCATCGTGAGCTGGGGCGCGCCAGGCGCCGGAAAGCTGGGGCCGAAGATGCTCACCGGCACGGGTGGCGCCCGCACCATGGCTTCCTTGCCGTGCACCCAAGCGGCCGTCGAGGCGGCCTGGGACGCTTGGGAGCGGGCCCAGGCCGATGGGAAACACCTCGGGAAGCACGACGGCGGCGCTTCCTCCGCGGGTGGCTCCGCCTCCCAGCCCGGCCCGGAGCAGTCGGTGACCCGCCGCTGGAACGTGCCGGTCGCCGTCGTCGGTGTCCTGTTGCTGCTACTTTCCTTGGCGGGCACCGTCACCTGACTTAAATGGTTTCGTCCGGGCCCAGCCACCGGATGGCGGCCGGGCCCGGACGAAACCGCAGGGCCCTTTATCACGTACGGGTGTGGCTAGGCCTTCCAGCCCACCGTGGTCCAGTCGATGGACTGGAACTGTGCGGCACCGTAGTTGACCAGGCCGTTCTTCACGCCGAACGTGATGGGACGGGGGGTCAGCGGGATGACGGGGACGTAGGCAAAGATGGCCTTGTCGATCTCATTGGCCAGCACCAGGCGCTTGGCCGGGTCCAGTTCCGCATTGGCGGCAGCCCACATCTCGCCCAGCTTGGGGTCGGTTAGGCCCGTGTAGTTCTGGCCGCCTTCTGCGGGGTAGAAGATGGATTCTGCCGAAGAGATCGGGAACGCCGTCCCCTGCCAAGCGAAGCTCACCATCTCAAAGTTGGACTTGAGCACGTAGTCCGAGAAGAACTTGTCCGCAGGAACGGTGTTGTTCTTCAGCGTGATGCCCACGGCCTTGAGGTTGGCCTGGACTTGCTTGAAGGACTGCTCGGACACCGGGTTGTTGGCATCCAGGGTGTACGTCAGGACAAGTTCCTTGCCGTCCTTGGCGTAGACGCCGTCGGAGCCCTTGGCATAGCCGGCCTCCTTGAGGAGGGCAGCGGACTTGGCAACGTCGTAGCCAATGGCTGACGTGCCATTGTCCTGGTAGCCCTTCTGGCCGGGCATGAAGATGTAGCTGTTCATGTTGGTCACCGGGGCGCCAATGGGGCTGAGGCGGCTGGCGGACATGGTGTCGCGGTCAATGGCGTGGGCCACTGCCTGGCGGACCTTGACGTCGGCCAGCGGCCCCTTGGAACCGTTCAGGGTGATGTGGCTCCAGGTCACGCCGCCGGACTGCTGGACGGAGCCGTCGGTGCGCTTCTTGGCAGTGTCGTAGTTGTCCTTGCTGGTGCCGATGATCAGCGCGTCGATTTCCTTGTTGGCGTAGGCCTGGGCCAGGCCGTCCCGGGAAACGACCTTCATCAGGATCTTGTCCAGCTTCGGCTTTTCGCCCCACCACTTCGGGTTCGGGGTCAGCGTGACGATTTGCCCGTTGGTGTCCACGTTGGAAACCTCAAACGGACCGTTGGAGGGCATGGGCTTGGTCTTGTAGCCCGTGTTGAACGCCTTGGAGTCGGAGGCGATGGAGGCGGGCATGATGGAGCCCTCGCCGCCGAGAATGGAGGCCCAGTCGGCGTTTTTGTTCTTGAACGTGATCTTGAAGTTCTGGTCGGTGTCTTCCTTGGTGACCGAGGCAATGTCCTTGTAGACGTTGTCGGCGGCGATCTGGTAGGCCTTGTCCGCGCCGCTGTTGGCCTTGAAGGTGGCTTCAAAATCCTTGTAGGTCATGGGCGTTCCGTCTTGCCACACGGCCTTCGGGTTGAGCTTGACCTCAATGACCTGCGGGTCTTGGCTGACAACGCTGACATCGCTGGCGTAGTCCTTGTTGACCGCCCAGGTGCCATCCGCGTTGATCTTGACGGGACCGCCGGAGGTGGGATCAATGATCTGCCCGGCGGCGGCGTTGGCGCCGTCGGCCTGAAGCATGTTCCAGTTGTCAGGCAGCTGGTCCACGGCCAGGGTCAGCTGGCCGCCATTCTTGACGGCGGCGTAGTCGGCGGAAACCCAGGCCGTGGTGGGCAGGGTTGCCGTTTCGGAGGCGCCCTTGCTGTTGTTCACGCTGGGTTTGGCATTGCCGCCGCCGCCGGCACTGCAGCCCGTGACGGCGAGGGCCAGGGTTAGGACGCCGGCTCCCATCATCTTCTTGATGTGTTTCATTGTTTCCTCCATTGTGGTGTTCCCCAGCGGGTGACGGGGGCCGTGCTTCTTGAGATGGTCATGGTTGGCTCGTTGCGAGTGTCATGAGGTCGATGTGTTCGGAATGGTGGCAGGCCACGGAGCTGCCCTGGACCTGGCGCCGTGCCGGGTCCAGGGTGCGGCATTGTTCCTGGCCGTCCTGGTCCATGAGCTGGTACAGCGGGCACCGGGTGCGGAAGTTGCAGCCGGCAATGTCCTCCGTGGGGCTGGGCAGCTCGCCCTGGAGGATGATCCGCTGGCGGCTGCGCTCCAGGGTGGGGTCGGGGACCGGGACGGCGGACAGCAGCGCCCTGGTGTACGGATGCTGCGGATGGTCGAAGATTTCGCTCGACGGGCCGCTTTCCACAATCCGGCCCAGGTACATGACGGCCACATTGTCCGCGATCTGGCGGACCACGGCGAGGTCGTGGGCCACAAACAGGTAGGACAGCCCCAGTTTTTCCTGCAGGTCCTCGAGCAGGTTGATCACGCCCGCCTGGATGGAGACGTCAAGGGCTGAGACGGGCTCGTCCAGCACCACGATCTTGGGATCCGTGACCAGTGCCCGGGCGATGCCTATGCGCTGGCGCTGCCCGCCGGAGAATTCGTGCGGGTAGCGGGACGCCATGGACGGATCCAGCCCGACGAGCTCCATGACATCCCGCACCCTTCGGGACCGTTCCCTGGCCGGCACGGCGTGAACAGTAAGCGGCTCGGCAATGATGTCCTGGATGGGCAGGCGCGGATCCAGCGACGCCATGGGGTCCTGGAACACCACCTGGATGTCCTGGCGCAGTGTGCGGCGCTCCTTGGCGGACATGGTGGACACATCGCGGCCGTTCACGGTGACCTGGCCCGACTGCGGCTTGGCCAGCTCCAGGATTTCCATGATGGTGGTGGACTTGCCGCAACCGGATTCGCCCACCAGGCCCAGCGTTTGGCCTGACTTGATGTCAAAGCTGACGCCGTCCACGGCGCGCACCTTGCCAATGGAGTGCTTGAAGACGGAACCCTTGGTGAGGGGGAAGTGCCGCACCAGCTGGTCCACCGCCAGCACCGTCTTCGGCGCCACCTCGGCGCGTTCCTCCAGGGCAATGGGCGCCGGAACCGGGTACAGTGCGGCGCGGTTGAGCGCGCCCCCGGAAATCTCCTCCACGCGCAGGCACGCCGATGCATTGAGCGGGTTGCCGTCAATGCTGGTCAAGGGGGGTTCGGTGGTGCGGCAGGCGTCAATGGCCACGGGGCAGCGAGGGGCAAAGGGGCAGCCCGGGGCCAGGTTGCTGAGCTGTGGCGGGCGCCCCTCCAGCGGGACAAGCCGGGTGTGGCCGGCAGTGGCCAGGTTGGGCATGGAACGCAGCAGCCCAATGGTGTACGGCATGGTGGGGGCATGGAACACCTGGTCCACGGTGCCGGTTTCCACAATCCGGCCGGCATACATGACCGCGATTCTGTCGGCGTTGCCCGCCACCACGCCCAGGTCGTGGGTAATGAGCACCACGGCGGCGCCCGTGAGGTCCTTCGCCTTCTGCAGGACCTCCAGGATTTGCGCCTGAATGGTGACGTCCAGTGCAGTGGTCGGTTCATCGGCAATGATCAGGCGCGGGTTGTTGGCGATGGCGATCGCGATCATGGCGCGCTGCCGCATGCCGCCGGAGAATTCGTGCGGGAAGGACTGGGCCCGGCGCTCTGGATTGGGAATGCCCACGATCTTCAGCAGTTCCACGGCGCGGGCGTTGGCGGCCAGCTTGGACAGTGCCCTGTCGTGGAGCTGCAGGGCCTCGGCGATTTGGGCCCCGATGGTGTACACCGGGGTCAGCGCCGAGAGCGGGTCCTGAAAAATGATGGAGATGCCCTCACCGCGCAGCTTTGACAGTTCCCTGTCGCTGCGTCCCAGCAGCGAACGCCCCTCGAAGAGGATGTCGCCGCTGATTTGCGCGGAAGAGGGCAGCAGTCCCATGACGGCCAGCGAAGACACGGACTTGCCGGAGCCGGATTCGCCCACGATGCCCAGGAATTCGCCCTTGTCCACGTGGTAGTTGACGCCCCGGACGGCGGTGACGGAGCCGCCCGGCTGGGGAAAGGTGACCGACAGGTCACGGACCTCCAGGAGGTGGTTGCTTTGACTATTCACGGTTGACTCCGGAGGTTGGGTCCACGGCGTCGCGCAAGGCGTCGCCAACAAGGCTGGCGGAGAGCACCGTAAATACGAGGATGGCGGCCGGGAAGACAAACAGCCAGGGGCGGGTGGCGGCCGCGCTTTGGCCGGAGGCCAGCAGGGTGCCAAGGGAGACGTCCGGGGCCTGGATGCCGAAGCCGAAGAAGCTCAGGGTGGTTTCGCTGAGGATGGCCCCGCCCACGCCCAGGGTGGCGTCAATGATCAGCAGCGAGGAGACGTTGGGCAGCACGTGGCGGCGGATGATGGTCCAGGTGTCCACGCCCATGAACCGGGCCGCCTTGATGAAGTCGCGTTCACGCAGGGACTTGGTTTGCGCCCGTATCACCCGGGCCATGATCATCCAGCCGAAGCCCGCCAGCAGGAAGATCAACGCCACCCAGGACAGCGACTTGAAGATGGGGCTGAGCAGGATGAACAGGAACAGGCTGGGCAGGACCAGCAGGAGGTCGATGACCCAGACTATGGCCTTGTCCCACCAGCCGCCCACGTAACCGGCCACAGCCCCGACAACGCCCGCAATGATGGCTGCCAGGGGGCCCACCAGCAGCCCGATGATGAGCGACTTGCGCAGGCCGACAATGGTTTGGGCGTAAATGTCCTCGCCAATATCGCTGGTGCCAAACCAGTGCAGTGCCGTGGGGCTGGAACCCATGTTGAAAGTGTCCAGGTCAGAGGCGTTCCAGGCGTTGGGTGCCAGCCCAAAGATGGCCCACAAAACTATTGTGCCGAGACCGATGATGCCCACCCAAAAGCGCGGCGTGCTGCGCAGGCGGGAGAGGACAAGGCGGAAGCGGGAGACAGGCTTCGGGGACTGGATGACTTCGGGGTTCCCTGCTGCGGGGTCTGCAACGGGAATTTCGTCAAGCATGGACATGGCTACACCCTCACTCTCGGGTCAAGGGCGGCATAGACAACATCGGAAAGCGTTCCGGCGATCAGGATCAGCACGGCATTGAACAGCACGGCACCCGTGAAGGCGTTGATGTCGCTTTGGGTGATGGCGTTGACCAGCATCTCGCCCATGCCATGCCAGCTGAAGACCAGTTCAGTCACTGCAGCGCCGGCCAGCACTGTGGCGAAGGAATAGGCGAAGTAGGTGGACATGGGGATCAGTGCCACGCGGACGCCGTGCCGGACCAGGGCGGAGCCCCTGGTGCGGCCCTTGGAGCGGGCCGTGCGGATGTAGTCGGCGGAGAGTACGTCCAGCATGGCGCTGCGCTGGTACCGGGAATAGCCGGCGGCACCCATGAGGGCCAGGGAAATGGTGGGGAGCAGCAGGTGCGCGGCCCGGTCCCAGAACTGGACCCACCAGCCGCCGTCGAGCCCTGCCGTGTATTCGCCCGTGAAGTTGATGAGCTGCACGCCCAGGACGTTGTTGAGCAGGGTGGCCAGGATCATGAGCAGGATGCCCAGCACGAAGGACGGCGTGGCCAGGATGGTGAACGAGGCATAGGAAATGGCCTGGTCACTGAATTTGTACTGCCGCACCGCCCCCCACACGCCAATGGCCACGCCGACGATGGCGGCAATGATGGTGCCCAGAATGAGGAGGCGGAGGCTGGTGCCGGCCCGCGCCGTCATTTCGCTCACCACGGTGGTGTTGTGGATGGTGTCGCCCAGGGAGCCGTGGGTCACCAGGTTGACCACCCAGGTCCACAGCCGCTCGATGACGGGCGTGTGGGGGTTGACGCCCAGCCCGGTCAGGATGGAGTTGATGGTTTCATCCGAGGGCCGCGGGTTGCGGCCAAGATACCGCCCCGCCGGATTCAGGATGGTGCTCGCCAGGAGATAGGCGCTCAGGGTGGCAATGGCGGAGAGGATCGCGTAATTGATGAAGCGTTTTACTATGAAGCCGATCATGGGTTCAACCCCCACGGATCCGCGCATGGGGCATCGTTAAGACGATGCGCCATCCGCCGGTTGGGTCGGTGCAGTGGCAAAAAATCATCCTTAGTGCTGGTCTGTCACTACGGCCAGGGGTGGCGGCCGTGCGAAGCAGGGGTCGTTCGTTCCCTTGGGCGAAAATGGAAGCGAAGTCCCGTTCCCCCTTTATGGTGCCCAATGTACTCCAGGTCACAGCCGCCCGTGTGGCCGTGGGGTGTGGGAAGGCGGCCGAGGCATACCCGCCGGTAACTTATCTTTGCTCCAAACGGTGTTCAAACCCGCGGAATCCCGGGGGCCGGGCCAACGCGTTCCGGTGCCCGGTGCGGGCAGGAATGTAATGAAAGAGTTATCCGCCGCCTTGCGCGTGTCATGCCCTTCGGAGGTAGTGTCCCGCGCGCAGGCGGGGCGTCCGCTGGGCCAGGGGCCAGCTGTGAAATCGGCTTCCGGACGGGGCTGCAAATGGCCCGCAAGAAATATTTACATTAACTTTCCCCATGGGCTGGCCAATACCCCATGAAATGCTGTACGTTTACTATTAGTCCCGATGAGTTCACTTGGGATAACCGCTTTAGGTTAGGGCAGTGCTCAATGAAAGGAGGCCATGATGATCACCATTATTACGACCGGAGTCAATGATTCCCGGCCAGCCTCCGCGTGGCACGCGCTCAAGGCGTCGTAATCCCTTAAGGAGATTACGTACGCATCCGGGACGCTTTGCTGAGGCTTCCCGAGAACGGCCAATCCCGCTGAGGACCCACCCTGTCCCTGTCCGGACAACAGCCTGACGCGGCTCCGGCCTGGAATGGGGCGTTGCACCCGTCTGCGCCGCTTGGCCACCCTTCGGTTGATTCCGGAATCAATGCACAAAACAATTCGCGCTCTTTTGTGCTCTTGTAGCGCCTATTTTCGTGAGGAAACAATGGCTTTATTTGTTGCGCCAAAAAATAGTTTGTCCAATAGCTCATTAGTGGTGGAAAGGGGGTGTTTCAATTGAAGGAAAAGCGTTCTTTGCCGTCCGTCAGGAGAGTGTTCTTCGCCCCCGTGGACATGCAAAAGTTCAATGAGATGCGCGAGCAGCAGCAGCGGCAGATCCTCCGGATAGACCTGTTCAACATCCGGTAGGTGCCCGCCGTCCATGAGAGGAGGCCGCAGGATGACCATTACTCGTTCTGCCCACGTGACCCAGTACCCGCAGGGACAGCACATGCCGCCCCTGCCAGCGAGCAACAGCCCGCGCCGCCCGGCGCGGGCTGTTTGTTGTGCGCCGTGGGAATGTTTCTGTGAGAATTGGTTGAACTTGGGCTACCCTGCCTGGACCGGAGAAAAGGCTGATCATGGGTGAAAGCGTGAATCCGGGCTTGCGACCGCCCGTCATGGAAGACGTTGCCGCCAGGGCCGGCGTTTCCCACCAGACGGTTTCGCGGGTCATCAACAGCCTGCCCAACGTCAGTGAAAAGACACGCCAGCGCGTGGAAGCGGCCATCGTTGAACTCGGCTACCGCCGCAATACCGCCGCCCGGCAGCTGGTGACGCGGCGCTCGGAGACGTTGGGGGTGGTGGCGCACAGCATGGAGCAGTACGGCCCCTCCCACATTCTGCTGGGCATTCAGGAAGCCGCGCACGCCGCCGGATATGCCGTCAACTCGGTGGGCCAGGCGGATACCGGCGGAGCGGCCATCATTGAAACCATCGAATACCACCTTTCCCACCAGGTGGACGGGCTGGTGGTCATTGCCCCCAGGGAAGCCATTGTGCGTGCCATTGAACGGCTGAACCCGGGCGTGCCCATTGTGGTGATTGGTGACATTGGGTCCTCCGGAGTGCACAGCGTGGGCGTGGACCAGCAGCGCGGCGGGTGGCTTGCCACGCGGCATCTCATTGACCTGGGGCACCGCACCATCGCCCACATCATGGGTCCCACGGACTGGCTTGATGCCAAGGCCCGCCGCCGCGGCTGGGAGGGCGCCCTGGCCGATGCCGGGCTGGAGCCCGGGCCGCTGCTGGTGGGTGACTGGAGCGCCGAGTCAGGCTACGAGGCGGGCAGGAAACTTTTTGCAGGCAAGGGGTGCACGGCGGTGTTTGCCGGCAATGACCAGATGTCGCTGGGCCTGATGCGGGCAGCCCACGAGCTGGGCCTGCGAATTCCCGAGGACTTGAGCGTGGTGGGTTTCGACGACAACCCCGACTCCGGCTACTTCTTTCCGCCCCTGACCACCGTGCGCCAGGATTTTGCCGAGCTGGGCCGCCGTTGCGTGGGGATGATCCTGGATGGCATTGCCGGCAGCGATCCTCTGTTCTCTGTGCGGATCCAGTCGCAGCTGGTGCAGCGGGCCAGCACGGCCCCCCTGCCGCCCGCGGCAGTCACAGGTACCAGCGCAGCGATCGAGGGAGCAGAGGGGTCAAGCCGGTAGGCTCGTGTCCATGCAGGATTCACGGGCCGCGGGACCGTCGCAGGAAGATTCCATCGTTGTGCCCTCACGCAGCGATCCGTTGCTGGCGGCCATGGTTGAGTCTGTGGGCGGCCCCCTGGGCCGCCGCACGGAGCCCGGCCGGAGCCGCCCGGGCTTCTTCACGGTGGAACGGGTCCTGGTTATCATGGCGGCTGTCTCCGCGCTGCTTGCCGTGGTGGCCAAAAACCATTGCCGGGTGTCCGGTTGGACCACGCCTGACCAATACTCCACCGTGTGCTGGTCACAGTTTCCCAATTCCATTCCCACGGGCTGGCCCGGCTCATGGTTTCCCTTTGTCAGCACCGGCTCCACCTTTGACGGTTCGCCGGTGTCCGGCTTCGTGGCCGGTGTGGCCGCCTGGCTCACCGGTTTCGCCGGAACGGGCACGGCGCGAACACTGGCCTTCTTTGACGCCAACGCGGTGCTGGTTGCCGCGGTATGGATCTTTACCGTGGTGGTGGTGGCGCGCACGGCCGGCCGGCGGCCGTGGGATGGTGCCATGGTTGCGGCCAGCCCGCTGCTTTTGCTGACGGCCTTTGTCAGCTGGGATTTTTGGGCCGCAGCCCTGGTGGGCCTGGGCATCCTCCTCTTTGTCCGGCGCAACACGCTGTGGTCCGGGTTGGTGCTGGGGGTGGCGGCAATGGCCGCCCCGTACGCCATCCTGGTGCTCCTTGCCGTGCTGGTCCTGGGGATCCGGACCAGGCAGGCCACGGCGGCACTGGAGACGCTTGCCGCCGGGGTGGTGGGCTGGCTGCTGGTGCTGGCCCCTGTCATGGCGCTGGATGGTTCCGCCTGGCGGCAGTACATGGGCGGCTTCCTCAGCGGCACGGCCACCGAGTCCTCCATCTATGGCGGCTGGAACCTGCTGGCTGCCCGCATTGGCCTGCCCGGGCTCGACGGCGGCGCCGTCAACGGCCTGGCAGCCGCGCTCTTGGTGCTGGTGGTCCTTGGCGTGGTGGCGCTCGGCCTGTATTCACCTGCCCGCCCGAGCCTGGCGGAGCTCTCAGCCGTCGCGGTGGCGGGGCTTTTGGTGGTGGACAAATTTGCCCAGCCGTGGCATGCCGTCTGGCTGCTGCCCCTGCTGGCGCTGGCCCTGCCCCGCTGGCGGCCGGTGCTGCTGTGGCAGGCCGCGGTGGCCGTGCACTTCATTGCCCTGATGTTGTTCCAGAGCAAGGTCCTGGGCAACATCAGCGACCAGCACGCCATCGACACACCCTACTTCGTCCTGGCGTCGGCCCTGGCAGGTGCGGCCAGCTGCGCTTTGGCCGCGCTCCTGGTTCGCGGGCTGCTGCAGCCTCGCCATGGCCTGCCCCGTCGCGTTGGCGCCCGCCATGGTTGACGTGGCAGTGGTGGGTGCCGGGCCCAACGGCCTGGCCGCTGCGGTGACCATGGCCCGGGCTGGGCTGTCCGTTGCGCTGTACGAGGGCGGGGCCACCGTTGGCGGGGGGACCCGGACGGCGGAACTGACCCTTCCGGGCTTCCGCCATGACGTCTGCTCCGCCGTGCACCCCATGGCGCTTGCCTCGCCGTTCTTCCGGGCCTTTGGCCTGGCCGGGAGGATCGAGCTGCTGGTGCCGGAGATCTCCTACGGCCACCCGCTCGACGGCGGACGCGCGGGCGTGGCGTACCGAGACCTGGAGCGGACGGTTGATTCGCTGGGCGCGGACGGTCCCGCCTGGCGGCAGCTCATGCGGCCGCTGCTGGAGCGCCTGGACGGTGTCATTGACTTCACCCAGCACGGCCTGCTGAGGATTCCCAGGGATCCGCTGGCCGTGCTCCGCTTCGGGCTGCGCGCCGTGGAACAAGGCACGCCGGCGTGGCAGCTTCGTTTCCGGGAGGACGCCGCCCCGGCCATGCTGGCCGGCGTGGCGGCCCATGCAATCGGCAGGCTGCCCAGCCTGGCCACCGCTGGCGCGGGGCTGTTGTTGGGGGCGCTTGCACACGCTGGCGGATGGCCGGTGCCGCGGGGCGGTTCGCAGGCCATAGCGGACGCCATGGCCGCCGACTTCAGCGCCCACGGCGGAACCATTGAGTTGGATGCACCTGTCACGGACATCGCAGCACTCCGGGCGGAGACGGGAGCACGCGCCATAATTTGCGATCTCACGCCCAGGGCCCTGGCACAGCTTGCAGCCAAGGAATTGCCGGAGCGTTATATGCGCAAGCTGGCATCCTTCCGTTATGGTGCCGGAGTCTGCAAGGTGGACTTTGCGCTTTCCGGACCCGTGCCGTGGAGCAATGCGGAGCTGCTCCGTGCCCCCACCCTCCACCTGGGCGGTGCCCGCCGGGCCATCGCGACGGCGGAAAACGCCGTCCTCTCGGGCGGCAACCCACCGGACCCGTATGTGTTGGCGGTGCAGCCGGGGGTGCTGGATGCAACGCGGGCACCGCTTGGGTGCCACACCCTGTGGGCCTACACCCACGTGCCTGCCGGTTCCAGCCAGGACGCAACGGCAGCCGTCACGGCCCAGCTGGAACGGTTCGCCCCGGGCTTCCGGGACCTGGTGCTGGCCTCCCAAGCCTCCACCGCGCAGGACGTTGCCGCGCACAATCCCAATTACATTGGCGGCGACATCAGCTCCGGCGCCGTGACGCTGGGGCAGTTGCTCAAGCGCCCCGTGGTGGCCCGGGAGCCGTGGCGGACGCCGTCGCCCGGGCTGTACCTGGGCTCAGCCTCCACGCCGCCCGGCCCTGCCGTGCACGGGATGGGCGGCTGGCTCGCGGCACAGTCCGCCCTGCGCCACACCTTTGGGCTGCCGGCCCCCGACCTCCGGGCTTAGTTGGCCACCGTAAAGCGCTGCCGGAGGTGCTTGGGGGCCTCGAGTTCGTCCACCATGGCCACGGCAAAGTCCTGGGTGGAGATATGGTCCCCGGCGGGCGAATCGCTGCCCACCATATAGCTGCCCGTGCGCTGCCCGGGTGCAATTTCAGGGGCGGGAGCCAGGACGGTCCAGTTGACGTGTTCCGGCAGGGCCTTGATCGAGTCCAGCGCGGCGGCGGCGGTCAGCGCCTCCGCGCGGTAGGCGTCCGGGAAGCCCGGCAGGTCCAGCAGGCGCGTTCCGTCAACCGTCAAGGTGCCGGCGCCGCCCACCACGATGGTTCGCGTGCCGCCCACGTTCGCCAGGGCCGAGGCGGTGGCATCAAGCCACAGCTGGTGGTCCCCGCCGGTGCGGCTCGGCCCGGTGGCGAGCACGACGGCGTCGTGCGAGGTGGCAACCGAGGCGAGCGTGCCGGCGTCGGCCTGGTCGGCGGTCAGGACCGCGGCGGCGGGTGAGCCGGGGACTTCCCGGCCGGAACGGGAAATGGCGGTGACTTCGTGGCCGCGCCGCAGGGCCTCGGCCACGAGCTGCGAACCGACCATGCCGGTGGCTCCGTAAACTGCGATCTTCATGGGAACTCCTTGTATTGGTATCCAATGGGAACTGGTGGCACAATACTATTCAGAAGATACTGGGCATTACAAAGAAACTGGGTTACCAAATGGATACTAAAGCTGCCGGCCGGGTGGATTTTGTTGGCGACGTCATGGATCCGGCTTGTCCGTCGCGCGTGGTGTTTGCCCGGGTGGGGGACAAGTGGGCGTCGCTGGTCATCCAGGTGCTGGCGGAGGGGCCGCTTCGATTTTCCGAACTGCGGGCGCACGTCCAGGTGGTGACCCCGAAGGTGCTCACGCAGGTCCTGCGGGCCCTTGAGCGGGACGGGCTGGTCACGCGGACGGTCTTTGCGCAGGTGCCCCCGCGCGTGGACTATGAACTGACACCGCTGGGCCGAACCCTGCTGGGCCCGCTGTCGGAGCTCCGCCACTGGGCGGAGCACAATGTGGCGGCCATGCTGGCGGCCCGGGACGCCTACGACGACGCCCAGGACCGCCTCTAACCGCGGGCCGGGCTACTTGGTGGCAGCCTTGGCACGGCGCTTGTTGAACACGTCAAACGCGACGGCGGCCAGCAGCACCAGGCCCTTGATCAACTGCTGGTACTCGGTGCCCACCCCCATGATGGACATGCCGTTGTTGAGGATGCCGATGATCAGGCCGCCTATGATGGCGCCGACCACCGTGCCGATGCCGCCCGTTACGGCGGCCCCGCCGATGAACACGGCCGCGATGGCGTCAAGCTCGAAGCCGTCGCCGGCCTTGGGGTTTGCGAGGTTGAGCTGGGCGGTAAAGACCAGGCCGGCCAGCGCGGAGAGCACGCCCATGTTGATGAACAGCGTGAAGGAGACCCGCTTGGTGTTGACGCCGGACAGCTCGGCGGCGTGCATGTTCCCGCCAATTGCGTAGATGTGCCGGCCCCACACGGAGTTGGCCATGACGGCGGAGTAGCCCACCATGAGCACCCCCATCACGATGAGGACGATGGGCGTGCCGCGGTAGCTGGCCAGCAGGAAGGTGATGAGCAGGATCAGCCCCGCGGTGAACACCATCTTCAGGACAAACCAGGGGAGCGGCTCGTCTTCAAGGCCGTGCTTCTTGCGTGAGGCACGCTGCTTCATGTCGGAGAGAATCATTCCCGCCGTGGCCAGGACGCCCAGGATGACGGTGAGCGGCTCCAGCAAGGACGTGCCGCCGCCCAGATCGGGCAGAAAGCCGCTGCCCAGCGCCCTGAATTCGTCCGGGAACGGGGAAATCTGCTGGTTTTGCAGGGCGATCTGGGTCAGGCCACGGAAGGTGAGCATGCCGGCCAGGGTGACGATGAAGGACGGAATGCCGAAGTAGGCGATCCAGAAGCCCTGCCACATTCCCACCACCGCGCCCAGCACCAGGCAGGCAACGATGGCAAGCCACCAGGGCATGTGCCATTGGGTGATCATGACGCCGGACATGGCACCGACAAAGGCGACGACGGAACCTACGGAGAGGTCGATGTGTCCGGCGATGATGACCATCACCATGCCCACGGCCAGGATCAGGATGTAGCTGTTTTGGACAATGAGGTTGGAAACGTTGATGGGGGCCAGCGTGATGCCGTTGGTGGTGATCTGGAAGAAGATGATGATCACAATCAAGGCAATGAAGAGCCCGATCTGGCGGAGCTGGCCAGTCAGGTAATGCAGGGCGGAACTAACTGCGGTCATCGTGCGTCCTGGTCCTTTGCTTGGGTCATGAACTGCATGAGGTGTTCTGCCGTGGCCTCTTCCCGGGGAACGTTGGCCGTGATTTGGCCCTCCGCCAGGGTGTAGATCCGGTCGCAGATGCCCAGCAGTTCGGGCAGTTCTGAGGAAATGACGACGATGCCTTTGCCTTCGTCGGCGAGTTTGTTGATGATGGTGTAAATCTCGTACTTGGCGCCAACGTCAATGCCGCGGGTCGGTTCGTCAAGGATCAGCACGTCGGGGTTGGCGAACATCCACTTGGACAGGACCACTTTTTGCTGGTTTCCGCCCGAGAGCTTTCCGGTGATGGAGGCAACGTTGGGTGCCTTGATGTTCATGCTTTTCCGGTAGCCGTCTGCCACCAGGCGTTCCTTGTTGCTGTCCACCCAGCCCCAGCGCGATAGTTTGGACAGGGCCGCGCCGGAAACGTTGCGCATGATGTTGTCGAGCAGGTTCAGCCCGTAGTGCTTGCGGTCCTCGGTGGCGTACGCGATGCCGTGCTTGATGGCGGCGGAGACTGTGTTGGTCTGGATCTCAACGCCTTCCTTGTACACGCGGCCGCTGATTCGCGTTCCGTAGGCGTGCCCGAAGACGCTCATGGCCAGTTCGGTCCGCCCGGCCCCCATCAGGCCGGCAATGCCGACGATTTCACCGGCGTGGACGTTGAAGCTAACGTTCTTGACCACCTGACGGGTCTGGTCGACGGGGTGGTAAACCGACCAGTCCTCCACGCGCAGCAGCTCGGCGCCAAGGCGGGGGGTGTGCTCCGGGTAGCGGTTGTTCAGCTCCCGCCCCACCATCCCCTTGATGATGCGTTCTTCCGTGATTTCATCCGCGTGCATGTCAAGGGTTTCGATGGTGCGGCCGTCGCGGATGATGGTCACCTTGTCCGCCACGGCTTTGATCTCGTTGAGTTTGTGGCTGATCATGATGGCGGTTATGCCCTGGCCCTGGAGGTGCTTGATCAGCTTGAGCAGGTTGGCGGAGTCGCCGTCGTTCAGGGCCGCAGTCGGCTCGTCAAGGATCAGCAGCTTGACCTGCTTGGACAGCGCCTTGGCGATCTCCACCAATTGCTGCTTGCCCACGCCAAGGTCGGCAACCCTGGTGGTGGGGTGGTCATTCAGCCCCACGCGCGCCAGCAGCTTCGACGCTTCCAGGTTGGTCTTGTTCCAGTCCACGAAGCCGCGGGTGGAGAGCTCGTTTCCCAAGAAGATGTTTTCGGCGATGGACAGGAAGGGGCTCAGCGCAAGTTCCTGATGGATGATGACGATCCCGGCCGCCTCGGAGGACTTGATGTCCTTGAACTCGCACAGCTTGTCCTCAAAGTGGATTTCGCCGTCGTAGCTGCCGGCGGCGTAAACGCCTGACAGCACCTTCATGAGGGTGGATTTTCCAGCGCCGTTTTCACCGCAGATGGCGTGGACCTGGCCGCGCTCCACCTCCAGGGACACTTCCTGCAGGGCCTTGACTCCGGGGAATGTCTTGGTGATGGCACGCATGGAAAGGATGGTGGGTGTCACAGTCGTCCTTTGTTTTGCAGTGGTGTAACAGGTGGTTCGGTTGCCGGCGCCGTGGCGCCGCCCGGGTGGGC
>NZ_JAAKZI010000024.1 GCF_011045165.1 Arthrobacter silviterrae | reverse complement strand
ACCATCAGGCAGCCGGTAAGCCCTGATCCACGAAAATCCCCGAGTCATGAAAAATCGAGGTTAATGGCCGCACCCCACCGCTCTCGCTATTCACCAAGGCTGCTTGGTGAATCTCCATTATTATTTAAGAGGCATGCACCGAGCGCTTTTTGAATGTACTGAAGGTGCTCAATCTTCTTTATAAATGAGCCAAGACTACGATGCGTTCCCAGCAGGGGGCGATCCGGATGCATGATATCGTTCCTCAAAATTGGGAGACCGCTGGACAAACGACTCCATCCACCAAAGTTGGCGATCTCCGCTCTAAACTCCTTTTGACGAATGACAATTTGAAGGAGATCCGATAAGTTACAAGCAGCGAAATGATCAATAAACTGATCTTCTGATCGTAATCTATTAATGAATTTCGCCAAATCCGACTGCCTATTTTCGCCTAGCGACGAGATGGCCAACTCTTGGTCCAAGCAGCAAATTCTCAAGTACTTGCAGATATCCACCTCAACGGCAGCCAGATTCATATACGCGAATGACTTTCCGTTGGCGGACCCAAGGTCGGTCTCGGTAACGAATCCGCACAATCTGCTCCCTTCAAGAATAAACTGAAAGGGCGCCAAAAGTAACCTTTTAGCTACCTCAAGTAGTTCAGTGTCGGCTGAGATTACGGAAACTAACTCAATCGGCTGAGCTATATCTCGAACTTTCAAATCTGTCTGACAATCAGCTGCTGCAACTATGCCAATTGGATTCCCATCTTCAATCACGGGACAAAAGCTGTATTGTCGGCGGCGCAGTTCGATCAATATGTCCAAACTATCGTTTTCGGTGGAGCACGAGAATGCATCGCTAAGGGGGCGAGCAATATGTCTCGCGCGGATGAATTCCGTGGCATCATTTGTCGCCATCAATATTCCGACTCCAATTCTTGATTCATTACAGTGAGCAATCTCATCTCAGATACCTGTTTTCTCAAAGTGCATCTCTCGTGAATTCGACACAGAAGGCCATGCCATATTCACTTCATTTCGTCTTCTACTGCGCCACAGCAGCCGCGTCTGCAAATACATCCGCCGGCATTGGCCGGTGCAGCTTCCACGTGATTGCAATCGGTTTCTCACCCTTGTGCTGGACGTAGTCGACTTGGCCAAGACACGTGTAGGGCGCGGTCAGCCCCGTGTCGTCACCTGCCGTGTCGCGAGTGAAGAGCAGCACCTGCGAGCCATGTCCCTTGGGGTCCAGGTACCGTTTCCCCGTCGGGCTGGTCGGGGCGGTCGCATTCTGTGACTCCCAGTGAAAGAGATCCGGGCTGATCGCGTAGTCCTTGTACATCGTGGTCGCTGAGTGGTTGGCCTCATCCTTGTGAAGAGTCACGAAGAAGGCATCCGTCTTGCTCGATTCGCACCACGCCACACCACCCATACTGATGAGCTTCTTTTGATTTTCACTATCAAGCGACTTGGCTCCCAGGGCCGCCAGCACCTCGTATCGGCCGTATGTCAGGTGGCTCTGCAGCGGCGACCATGCCAATTCGCCCCCAAGGTTTCTCCCGGCTCGTCTGGACGCTGCCGCTCCCATCTCCACAAGCTGCTGGATCTCGCTGCAAACATACGGGTACTGGCGTAGGTGGGCGAACCCCTCATCGTAAGAACTGAAACCGCCGGCATCGTCCCACAGGGTGAAGAACAGCATTCGGGCGAATACTTGCTCACGCGGGGTCAGCTCTGAATATTTAGGGGCCTCTTCGGAAACCAGCATTGAATATGCCTCAGCACGATCCCGGTCATCCACATGAATCAGGGCGGCCATCCTGCTGAGCAGCCTATTTTCTTCAGCATGTGTGAGCTCGCTGAGTTTGCCCGTCGCGAGCGCCTCCAGGGGCGAAAGTCCTTCAATCAGTCCAGCGAGCCGCAAGTATTCAGTCCAAGAATTCTTGGTCGACTTATAGATCGTTTTGACGTCGTTGCCGGACCTCGCCAAGTATTCCGCCAACAGCAATTCCGCATATGACTTTACGTCCGCCACCAGCTTCGTCTTGTTCAAGTTCAACTGCGCCTTGAGGTTCGTCAGCACAACGTCCTTGGCAACCCTGTCCAGGACAATCTGCGAACCCGAGGGAAGGAAGGGGAACTCGTCCTCGACGGCCTTTTGAAGTTGCTTCCGCCCGTAGCCGGTTATCGCGCGGAACCGAACGTCAAAGCGGAACTCACGATGCTGCTGACCAATGAAATCCATGACGGTAAGTACCGACTTATCAGGAGCCCGCCGAAGTCCGCGGCCCAGCTGCTGGATGAAGATCGTGGCGCTTTGTGTTGGCCGCAGCAACAAAATCGTATCTACCTGCGGCAGGTCCAGGCCCTCATTGAACAGGTCCACCGCGAAAATGCAGTTGATTTCCATCTTGCGCAAGCGTCGAAGTGCATCGGCACGTTCGCCGTCGTCGGTCTGGCCAGACACCGCAACTGACGCAATGCCCGCCTGGTTGAAAACCTGAGCCATGTACTGGGCATGCTGGACCGAAACACAGAAGCCGATGGCGCGCATGTCCTTCGTGCTGGTTACCTTGTCTTGCAGTTCCTTGATCACCTTCGCAGCACGAGCATCATTCCCCGTGTACAGCGCACTGAGTTGCTGAATGTCGTACGATCCACGCTTCCATTCCAAGTGGCTCAGGTCGACATCATCCGAGACGCCGAAATAGTGGAACGGAACCAGGAGATCGGCATCGAGTGCATCCCAGAGCCGTAGTTCACTCGCCGTGCGTCCATCAAAGTACAAGTCCGCGACATGGACGCCGTCGCCCCTTTCGGGCGTGGCCGTTAATCCGAGGAGCTCCAAGGGTTGCAGGTGCTCAATCAGCTCCCTGTAGGTGGGGGCTGCCGAGTGGTGGAATTCGTCGATGACGACGACGTCGAACCGGTCCGCCGGCAGCGCGGCAATGCCCTTGGCTGACAAGGATTGAACGCTCGCGAACACGTGCTTCCATTGCTCCGGCTTGTGTGCACCGACATAGAGCTCACCAAAGGTGCCGTCCTGCATGACGTTCCGGTAGGTGGCCAGCGACTGCTGCAGGATCTCCTTGCGATGCGCCACGAACAACAGGGTCAGATCCCGGCCGGCCGCTTCGCATAGTTGTTTATAGTCCAATGCCGCGATAACAGTCTTGCCCGTCCCCGTGGCTGCAACGATCAAGTTTCGGTGAAAGCCTTTGGTGCGTTCGGCGTCGAGGTCTTCCAGCATTTCAACCTGGTGAAGATAAGGTTCAACCTCCAGCCCGGTGTATCCGGAAGGTGCCGATGTTAATTTGCCCCCGTTTCGCTGCAACGCGGCGTCCAGCTTGTCCGCATCCTTGGCGGGATCGTAACTTTGAAAAGCCCGCTGCTCCCAGTAGCTGTCGAAAGTGATGGCAAATTTCTGTAGAAGGGCCGGCGTCGCGATGTTTGACAAACGCACGTTCCATTCGAGGCCGTCAAGCATCGCTGCCTGGCTCAGGTTCGAGCTGCCCACATAGGCTGTGCTGAATCCGGTCTTCCTGTGGAACAGCCACGCTTTAGCGTGAAGCCTGGTCGATTGGGTCTCATAGCTGATCTTGACCTCAGCCCCGTACCGATTGACAAGGTGGTCGATGGCACGGCGTTCGGTGGCACCCATGTAGGTGGTGGTGATGACTCGGAAGGTGCCGCCACGTTCCTTGAGTTCTTCAAGAGCCGGCTCGAGAAGCCGGATACCTGTCCAACGAATGAATGCGCAGAGCAGGTCCACTGAGTCGGCAGACTCGATTTCGGCGCGGATTTCGGCGGCAAGATTCGGATCATCCTTGCCATTGGTGAGCAGGGCACTGTCACTGAGATTTGTGGTGGGACGGCGAAGCTGGCGGCGTTTCAATGCGTCGGGGCGGTGCAGGGAACGAAGTTGGGCGGGACCCGGAGTGACTTGATTCCCCGGGTTGATGATGGTCAGAAGCTGGTTGGTCTTGGCAACCCGCTCTTCTTCCTTGGTATCCGTGAGCAGCTGTTTGACAGCATCGGCGACGTGCCGGGCAAGTGCCTCCGGCGACGATTCCTTGTCCAACTCGTCGATTCGAGGCTCAAGGTCGGGGACGGCGGCGAGGCGCACACCGAGGTCCTTCGTGTGAAGGAGCTCGTAGAGTCCCTCAGCCAACTGCTCCGGTGCTTCATCCCCATCAAATGTGTTCACTTGGCCAGGCTATGCGGTGGGTGGGACAAAAACGAATGGTGGCACCCCTCGACTGCAAGCGACAGGCAAACAAGTCTGGCACCAAGTCTATGACCTCAGAGTCAGTCATCAAAAAATTCTAGGCGCGCCCTTAGGCGCAGGAGCGCCGTCTTCCGGTTGCTAGGATGACACAGCAATGAACTACGACAATAAACGTCTCGCGGCCGCCTCAAAACTGCTCGGTAGTGCTCACTTACGCAAGGTCGGTCGCGTTGGACGATTGGCCTCGATCAACGATTCCCCAATCCTCAGGGGCGTCGGACTCATGGGTGAAAATGAAACCATAGGTGAAGCCCTGCTAGCACTAGAATCAATTCTGAAACTTAACTATCGAATTGAAACAATCTATAAAAATCAACTAATCCGAAAAAAAGTTCTCGGAAAAAAAGCATCTAAAGAATCAAATGCACTCCTAGAAGTTCGCATAAACAACTCCATAGCCGACGTAGTCATATTGGGGACAACGGTAGAAGCGTATGAAATCAAGACAAAATTCGATTCTCCAGAGAGATTATCCAAGCAACTAGATGACTACTATTTGGCATTTTCGCGAGTAAGCGTGGTCTGCGATGAATCAAAGATAGACACATATTTACGACATGTCGACGACTCACCAACCGGCCTGATCGCTTTAACTAAACGTGGAGCGTTGAAGACGATAAAACAATCTGTTCCGCAATATGATCGACTCCACATCCCGACCATGATGACCATGATGAGACAATCTGAGTACATGGCAATTATTCATGAAGAATTCGGACCTCAGCCGCCCCAACCAAACATGGTACAATATGGCTACTATCTTGGAAAAGCGAAAGCAATACCCCCCCAAGATTACGCAAAAAGAATGGAAAAGTTACTAACGCGCAGGCAACCTAGCGAATTGGAACGGATAAATGATCGGCAATACAAGCCTTTAATCAGCTCTCTATTTCGAGTAAATCCAACAGCCGATCAATTCGGAAAAATCCAAGAATGGCTCAACGACAGGGGACCCAAATAATGTATTATCCATATTTGCGCGGGAAACAGTTTGAACTCCTAGCCATCAAGGAGCTCGCTGATGTCATGCGTGAATCAAAGTCGGTGCACCCTGTTATCGAGCCAGTAAGAGACGTCGATTCAAGCAACACCCTGCTGAGAAACATGGCTGTTCTTGCCCAGAAACGAGTCCCAAGCACCGTCATAATCAACCCACAGGTTGGCGAAATAAAGGGCACCAATAAGAGTGAACAATTATTGGCAACTCTTCGCCCAATTTTAGACGTCAATCCTCAAATGAAAATTGGTATCATTCTCTCTAATGATGAAGAATTGGTCAAACTAACTCATATTTTGAACCATCAAGATCGGCAGTTCAAAGTCGATCTATTCTACGGATCTTCCAATATTCAAAACGAATGCATGAATAATCTCTCTAAATCATGCGATGTAGATATACATTTCGCGGAAGACAAATATGTAACCCGACGCTATCGTTCAACATTCCCAACAAGGCGGACAGCTTTACTCAGAGATAGCTTCGCAAGACAAATTAGAAATCAAGACTACTTCACTCTCGGTGAATCCATTTTCTCAGAAGACCATCTATTTTTTCGAGAAGACAACTACGTGGGATTCGGTGATTTCCAAACAATTGGGTCACAATTCAATGAGGGCGGAGCTCTCCCACGAGTTGTGGCCATACATTTGACATATCAACGCCCGAATGAAGAGGCCATTTACATTCGTCATTTTTGCTCGACCCCAAATGGTTCTTCAGCAGATACCGCTGGCAAGTATTTTGAAGCATTAACTAAATTAGTTACATTTGTGGATGAAAATCGACTAGATAATTCGGCGATAGCAACATTTCGCTCACATTTGACAAACAGGTCCTATGCGGGTCTTGGGGTCATTAAGAAACTATCCATTCAAAATCATATCTATGTTGCCCTTGGCGCCGAAAATAATGATTAGTAAGAGCACTTGCAAAACTTGTTTTGGTTTGGTTGGACCAATTGACGTAAATACGTCGGTTGCTCAAGACGGCATATGTTCGTTTTGCAACGATGGAATAGTTGATATCTGGCCCGCAACGACGTGGGCTGACTCATTCTCTCAGGTCTTAGACCTTTATCGCTTGTCTTCCGATGGCGTTGGGGACCCGATCCACATACGCCTTCAAGACGATTGGACGATATTCAATCCAAATCGGGGAAGTAATTCTCATCTCGAATTGCTTCGAGCCGTGTTTCCGGAAGGACATCCGCTTTTATCGGGTGATCCCGTAATCCCAATATCGAATAGCAATATTTCAAATTACCCTGCTTCTTGGGATGATTTTGCGATAGAACTCACTAGTTCCAATAGGTTTTTCCCATCAATCATTTTAGACCCGGAAATTCTTAGAAGCGTCATCCACCAGAGCCTGAAAAGTATCCAGCAAGGCACTGTATTTTTTAGAGGACGCATATGTCGTCCCGGACAGAAGTTAGCTAAAAGCGCAATGGGAGCGCCTCCAAAATCGATTGCCACTGGCGGTCGTGCTAATCCTCCGGGTATTTCACATCTATATCTCTCTTTTCAAGAAGACGCATGTATTTCCGAATGCCGACCTTCCACCCATGACGTATTGTCTATTGCAAAATTTCAGACCGTCCAGGCGATTGAGATCCTAGACCTATCTGCAATACAAGCCATAAATCCTTTCGCTATTGACGACGATCAATTTGGACAACTCTATACGTTTAAGCTCCTGAAGAGGTTGGGGTCCGAATTGTCTCGACCTGTACGCCGATCTGATAATGGCGTCGAATACGTTGCCAGTCAATATCTTTGTGAATTCGTCAAGTCTCTTGGAATATCCGGAATAAAATATTCGAGTTCGGTTCATCCAGGTGGCCTCAATCTTGTACTTTTTAACGAGAGTTTGGCTCACGTGACTGGATCCGTGAAGTCGATTGAGGTATGCAATACGAATTACATTCTCCGTTAGTCCAATATGATTCATCCTGACCTATTATCCTGATTTAATACTTAGCAATTCCTATAATCGTGCAGCTATCGATTCTCTGCCGTACATAATCAATCATTCGACACAATAGTCGCACAAATTGACTGGAAGCCCCGTGATGTTTAAATACCGTCTTTTACCATAATCGCTGAAACCGTTACTATTCGCCGTATCGCGAGTAGCTGACTCTCTAAAACTATGGATTCAAGATTGCAACATAGGCTGGACGCCAGCTGAGGGTGCGCGTGGACGGAGCGAATTCGACGGCGTTGGCTTCCGCCGGCTAGGTAATTAGCATCTGCGGCTATTTCAGCACGGGCATTCCGAGGTCTTAGCGTCAGTGGGCCTCGGTAGTTTCAAATCACCCTCCCCTTGGTGCCACAGCAGATTCACACGGAGGCCAAGTGAAGGTCGCCGCGTGCTACTCGTCAATCCCGTATGATCCTGACGTCGATCATGACCATGACAATTGTCCTACTGGCAAGAAAATTCTCGGCGCCCGTTGTTGCTATCGCTCGAACCCGGGCGATTCGGTGACGGCCCACATTTGGAAACCTCATCGAACCGCGAATAGTTGAGGCGTCCTATTCCAGGCTTGTCGCAGCACAGCCGATAAAACTACTGAGGGTGTAATGTCTGGCCTGAACTCGTGGGCGCCAGGCGGGCCGACGGCGGCAGATGGGTGGCCGCCGTCGTGCCTGTCCAGCCGTTAGAGGTTCAGGGCTGCTTTCACCTTTGCCTCAAGTTCCTCCACCGTCGCGCTTCGCGCAACCAATGAATGCATCAGGCCAACCGGCAGGCGCTGGGACTCGTCCTCAAGCCAGCAGTCCTTGCCCTGGTCCGCGTAGCCGTCCGGCACCGTAAAGGTGGGGACGTCCGCCCGCGGCTGCTCGGAAAGGACGCCGTCAAAAGTGGGGGCCACGGCTACCCTGTCGCCCAGGCCGGCCGCTGCAGGGTCAACACCGCACCACTTCAACACCGTGGCCGCCATGGAGGTGTGGTCGTACTTCAGCGTGGGGCTCGGTGAACGGAACACGGTGCCGGCCGGGATCCACGGTGAAATCAGCAGGGTGGGAACCCGCACCCCGTAGCGGTCAAAGGCAAAGCCGTCAGGACCGCGCTGGCTGTCCGGAGGGACCGCGCCCCAACCCGGGTCCACGTGGTCATAGGTGCCGCCGTGCTCGTCAAAGGTGATGACAAGCAACGTGCGCTGCCAGGCGTCGGCATCCGCGATCAAGGCCTCATACACGTTGTTGACGAACACCTCGCCGGGCCCCACCCAGGTGGGCGGGTGGTAGTCGTTGCCCTGCGCCCCGTAGGTCTTGCCGAACAGCTTGCCGCACAGGAACCCTGAGCCGTCAAGCTTGCCCAGGCCGTAGCCCCACTTCGGCTCAAGGTACGTGAACCGCGGGAGGGATCCGCTGCGCGCCTTGCTGTAGAACGTGTCGATGGACGCAATCTCCCCGTCCTTGAGGGCGTCTGTGCAGCCGGGGAAGGTGTACTGGGTGTAGCACTGCCCGTCCTGCCAGGTGTCGTGGTAGTAGATGCCCCAGGATGTGCCGGCGGGCAGGGCGTTCCAGATGGTGCGGGTGTTGAACTGCTCGACGGCGTCCCACGTGTTGTTGACCCGGCCCAGGGATGTTCCACACAGGGAATAGGCCCGGTTCGGGTTCGTTTGCGTCGGAACGGAGGAGTGCCAAGCATCGCTCACACCATAGGCCTTGGCCAGGCCGTTGAGGATTGGCAGCTGCTCCGGAGTGTATGCCTCCATGATCTGGCCCAGCTGTTCCCACTTTTCGTAGAACGCGCCGTAGTCGTAGGCCACCCCGGCCATGGGCGCCGGCGTGCCGCTTGGCGGATTGGTCTTTACGGAGTGGCCGGGTGAGCCGAACAGCTGCTGGTTGACGTGGGCGTACTCTTCACCGGGGTCATAGCCGGGGACACGCATCGGTTGCGGCGGGACTCCGGCGTAGCCCGTCTCCCCCTTTGTCCCATAGCTGGCAGGAATGGTGCGGTCGTCGTACTGGTTGGAGTATTCGCCTGTCTGCAGGCCCTGGTAGGTGGGCGTGGTGTCCGCGCCGTAGAAATGCTGGGGCTGTTCGTCCCTGTAGAGCCAGCCCAAGACACTGTCGAGCGACCGGTTTTCCAACATCAAGACCACCACGTGGTCGATTTTCTCTTTCACTGCGTTCCCTCCGAAGCAAACCACTGTGCTGCGGCCGCGTCGCGGGAACCAGCAGGGCCGGGGTCTGGTTAATGAGACCCCGGCCCGGCATGCTGCACGGTCACAGCAGGTCAATTCCATTGAATATGACATTCAATGAGGTATTACTGTCCGGTATTAATACCGGGCATTAGATAAAAACTGTTTTCCTTGGAAATTGTTTTTAGCGAAATGCAACCGTCAACGGCGTGTATCCACTTCCGGAATTTGCATAGACGTAGCCGTTCTCCGATGACCAGAAGGACAGCTGTGCATTGGTGTAAAGCGAGGTCAGGACATTTCCGCTCAGGGTCCATCCCCGGGCGTTCATCCAGTTGTAGAAACCGACGTAGTGGCTGTTGTCGCTGACCGAAAGGTAGCGTGAAGTGGAGTTGGCGTTCCTGTAGTACAGAACGTTCTTCCACACGTAGGGCTCGATGGACACGGCCGCCTCCTGGGCTGCAACCACGCACCACTCGCCGCTGTTTTCGCCCAGCCAGCCGATGGATGCCCCGTTCACAAACAGCTCCATTTTTTGGGACGTTCCGGCAGACGCCAAGGCTTCCGGAGCGGCCGACGCTTCTTCCGAGGTGGCTTCAAACTGATCGGCGAAGGACCCGGATACAACTTCAGGTTCTGAAATAGACATACTTGTCTCCAATTCTTATAAAGAAACGGTGAGAGACTTCCCCATGGTTAATACACCGCCGGTTCAAAACCGCAGACTCAATGCTGAGTTTTTGAAGGGCATACTTTGATATTGCCACTACATTCACGGAGCGTCAAGGGAACGGCCGGCGGCCTTAAAGTCGGGGTAAAACTACCGGTCGGTAGAAATACAAAGTGCGACTATTTGACAAACATTTGGCGACGCCGCTTGGCGGGTCCGGTTGTGGATGGTCAGCCTCCGGGCATCGTTTGGCCCGAATGTCTGACCCCTCCCCTATGATCGGGGCATGAACACTGGAAAAGCGGTGTGCGCCCATTGCGGCAGGGTCAGCACGGACATCCTGGTGCCGCTGAACTACCTGTGCATCTGGTGCGCGGCCCGGGTCACCGATGTGCTGGACAGGTACGTGAGACTGTCCGACACCTCAGGGACAGCCAGCGAGTACAGCCCGGCCGCGGTACTGGGTGCCACGCACGACGACGGCACCGCGTGCCAGGAGGTGATGGACCGGCGCAGGGTCTACGTGGACGGCATCGCCTACGAAGCACTGGGCGGGACCGACGGGACCAACCTGGCGCGGATGCTGGAAGTGGTGGAGCCGCCGGCCTGGCAAACGGCACCGGGCCACGGCGAGGAGGAACTGCTCTGGCAGGGCACAGCCACGTTCCTGGCCCGGCAGCTGCGGATGCTCACCAGCTCCGACTACTTTCTGGTGGACTACGACGGCGGCGAACCGGAGCCCGCGCCCTACGCCTGCATCGCCCTTGTCGGCACGCAACTCAGCTGCCACCTCCGGCCCGAAGTCACGGCTCCGGGTTTTGGCCGGCCCCAGGATGCGGAGTTCCTGCTGGCCCGCGGCTGGCAGCCCCCAACCGGGGCGATGCCCAATTGGCACCAGGGATTCACCACGGGACTCGAAGCCGTGCAGCACGTCCTCGAGGGACTGCGCCGGGGACTTGGCTGCACCGAGCACAAGCGGCTGTCGTGGCGGTTTGAGGAATACGAATAAAGGATGCCGAGACGGTCATCCGACCCCGATATAACGGCCGCAAATGACCATTTCGGCATCCGGGGCCGGGGGCGCACACCCGGCCGGCCCGCCGCCGTCGTTCTTAGCCCTGCATGATCTTCGCCAGGGCCGGCAGCTGGGCCGGGTCCTCCAGGGCGGAGCCCACGGCAACCACACTGGCGCCACCGGCCAGGAACGTGGCGGCGTTTGCCGAATCCATGCCGCCCGTGGCCACAAAGCGGGCCTGCGGGAACGGGCCGGACATGGCCTTGAACCAGCCGGCCCCCAGCAGGGACGCGGGGAACGCCTTCATCCAGGTCAGCCCGGAGGACAGGGCCAGCTGCACCTCCGACGCCGTCGCCACGCCCGGCAGCGTGGGCATGCCAGCATCAGTGGACGCCGCCACCACGGCCAGGTCCAGGCCCGGGCTGACGGTGAACGCCGCGCCGGCCTCGGCCGACTGCTCCACATGCTTGAGGGAAACCACGGTCCCGGCGCCCACCAGCAGCCCGCGGGACTTGCCGGCGGCGGCAACCGTGCGCAGGGCGCGGAGGTCCTCCTCAGTCTGGACGGGGATCTCCACCAGGCCGATCCCCAGGCTCCAGGCCTGCTCGGCGAGGGCCAGGCTCTTTTCCTCGCCCATTCCGCGCAGGATGGCCATGAGCGGCTGGCCGGTGAAAAGTTCGGTGAATTCGTGGTTCGTGGGCATGTGGGGTCCTTTCGGTGGAACTGCGGATCAGGGGTGGGGGACGTCGCTGGTGGACTGGAGCACCAGGGAGGCCTGGCGGTGGCCGGCGCGAAGCTTTTCCTCGGAATCCAGCCCGTTCAGGTGTGCGGAGAGGTAGCCGGCGGCAAAGGCGTCGCCCGCACCCACGGCCTCCACCACCTCGGTGGGAATGGCCGGGACAAAGCAGCTGGTGCCGCCGTGGAATTCGGTGGCGCCGACGTCGCCTTCCTTGACCACCAGCACCGCGGGCTCCGGCAGCAGGGCGCGCACGTCCTCCGGGGTGGCGGTCCCCCACAGCACCTGCGCCTCATCCAGGCCCACAAAAACAATGTCCGCACGGGCGGCAAGCTCCCTGAGCTCGGCGCCGGCATCCCGCCCGCCCCACAGCGCCGCACGGTGGTTGACGTCAAAGCTGAGCGACGCCGGCGACTCCGCCACACGCTCCATCACGCTGCGCACCAGGGCGTTGCAGCTGGCTGACAGTGCGGGGGTGATCCCCGAGACATGCACGACGGCGGCCTGCTCAAGGGGGATTCCCGCCACGGTTTCCGGCCCCATGTGGGAGGCCGCGGACCCTGCCCGGTAGTACAGCACGCCGCGTCCGGGATCCTTGAAGTAGACACCCGTTGGCGCCGAGGGATGGGTCAGGGCCCAGCGCGTGTCCACGCCGCTGCCGCTGACCTGGGCGGCCAGGCGCCGGCCCAGGGCGTCGTCGCCCAGCTGGCTGGCCCACGCCGCCGAATGCCCCAGGCGGGCAAGGTGCATGGCCACATTGGACTCGGCTCCGCCGGCGGCCAGGTGGAAGTCGGCGGCCGATTCCAAAGGCTCGGCCGTGGCAGGCGTGACCAGGACCATGGTTTCGCCAATGGCGATGAGTTCGGGGATTGCGTTGTTTCGCATGGAACTACTATCAGACAGTTGTGCGTAAATTGCAACATCGTTGCATATATTGCACACTTGCCGAATAGGTCCCTGCTTGCCGCCGCCCCCGCTGGCGGGTAGATTTTCTCTTGACGCAACACATTGTGCGAAAAATGCACACGATTTAACGGTCAGGAATCCCCATGCACATCCCAACACTCGAAGCCATTGCCGACATCACGCTGTCCGCCACAGACAAGGGGCTCCCCGCCCGGGCCGGCGGGATGACCATCCGCGACTTCCTGGCCAGCCAGCCCACGCTGGACGAGTTCTGGACTCCCCTGCTGGTCCTGGACCGCGAAAACCTCAGCCGCAACATCGGCGCCCTGGCCAGCTGGTGTGCCAACGCCGGCTTTGAGCTGATGCCCCACGGGAAAACCAGCATGTCCCCGCAGCTGTGGGCGGAGCAACTGGCCGCCGGGGCCACCGGCATCACCTTGGCCACCATGGGGCAGGTCCGGGTTGCCCGGGAATTCGGCTTTGACTCGATCCTGCTGGCCAATGAGCTCACCGACCCCCTGGCCGTGCAGTACATTGCCGGGGAGCTGAACAACTCCGGGCTCGAGTTCCTGTGCTGGGTGGACTCCGTGGAAGGCGTTGCCGCCCTGGAGCAGGCGCTGGAGGGCATTGAGCTGCGCCGGCCCATCAACGTTTGTGTGGAGCTGGGCGCGGCCCACGGCCGGACCGGGGCCCGCTCGGTGGCGGAGGGCGTGGCCATCGGGCGCCGCCTGGCCGCGGCACCCAAGGTGAGGCTGGCCGGCGTCGGCGGTTATGAAGGGGCGCTGGCGCATGACCGGTCCCCTGCGGAGCTGGCCGCCGTCCGTGCCTTCCTGCGCGCGCAGCTGGAACTGCACAGCGCGCTCAAGGAATTTTACGATTCGGAGCCGGCCATCGTGACGGTGGGCGGCAGCGCCTACTTTGACCTGGTGGCGGAGGAGTTTGCGGAGGCCATGGCAGCCGACCGGCGCACGCGCTGGGTGCTGCGGTCCGGCTCCTATGTCACGCACGACGACGGCTACTACCGGGAGGTGTCGCCGCTCGCCGACACGGGTGCCGGCGCGGACCCCGGGACCCTGCGTGCCGCGATGCACGGGATGGCGCGCGTGCTTTCCAACCCGGAGCCGGGGCTTGCCCTGCTCGACGGCGGCAAGCGCGACTTCGCGCACGACTGGGGCCTGCCGATTCCCATGGGTCGGGCCGCCGGGCTGGGCCAGGCCATGGAGCCGCTGGCCGGGGCAAAGGTCACGGCCGTGAACGACCAGCACGCGTTTGTGGAATTTGACCCCGCCACGGCGCTTCCCGTGGGCAGCGTGGTCCAGCTGGGCCTCTCCCACCCCTGCACCGCCTTCGACAAGTGGCGGTTCATTCCGGTGGTGGAACAGCCAGGCTCAAACCGCGTTGTCGACCTTTTGCCCACGTATTTCTAGCCGTATTCCTAGCCGAATTTCCAGCCGAATTTCCAGCCGAAGGCCCCCATGTCCCAGAGTGTCCGGCGTGCAGCCCGCATCATCGACTCGATAGCCGAGGAGCCCAAGACCGTCATGGAACTGGCGGAGGCGTTCTCGCTGCACCGGTCCACCATGTTCCGGGAGCTGCAGGCCCTGGAGGAGGTGGGCTACGTGCGCCGGCGCAGGAACGGCACGTACTCGCTGGGGCTGCACCTGATCTCCCTCTCCCGCAACGCCTTCGACAACCTGGACCTGCGCGAGGCCGCCCACGACCACATCCGCAAGCTCCACCGGACCGTGGGCAACACCATCCACCTGGCGGCACTGATGGAGCACAGCATTGTGTACGTGGACAAGGTGGAGGACGCCAGCGGGGTGCGCATGTACTCGCGCATCGGCGCCGCCGTCCTGCCGCACTGCAGCGGGGTGGGCAAGGCCATCCTGGCGAATGTTGACGTAGCGGAGAGGGACGCCATCCTGGGCGAGACGGCGTGGGAAAAGTTCACCGACAAGACCATCCTCACCCGCGGCGCCCTGGACGTGGAGCTGGCCGCGATCGGACGGCAGGGCTGGGCGGCCGACGACGGCGAATTTGAGGACTTCGTCAACTGCGTGGCCGTGCCCATCCACAGCTCCGCCGGCGTGGTGGGCGCCATGTCGCTGACGGCCATCCGCATGGTGGCTGACCTGGAGCAGCTCAAGACGCGGATTCCGCTGATGCGCCAAACGGCAGCAGCCATTTCGCGCGAACTAGGCTAAGCGGCCCCACCCAACCCGCCGCCCCAAACAGACGCCCCACCCCCGCCGCCCCATACCGACGCTCGGTTGCAATCGGGGCACTTTTCCCCGACGCTCCCGCACTTTTGCGCGGGAGCGTTCGGGTTTTTGGCATGGTTGGCGCACCCACCGGACCTGGCCGCCGAAAGCGGGAGGCGGGAGCCGGCGTCGTGCTTAATCCCCGGCACCCGGAACCGCGGGGCGCATATGCTGTAGGGGAACCGTCCGCCCGCGCCAAAGGAGCCTCCCATGACCGCCTCCCTCACTTACCGGCACCTGTTCGGGCCGGGCCCCAGCAACTGTTATCCGGAGGCGATTTCCGCGCTGGGAAACCCCGTCCTGGGGCACCTTGACCCGCTGTTCATCGAGATCCTGGACCGCACCTGCGAGAGCCTGCGCCAGGTCTGGGGTACGAAAAATGCCCGCACGCTGCCCCTGAGCGGGACGGGTTCGGCGGGCATGGAAGCCGCGTTCGTGAACACCGTGGGCGCGGGCGACGTGGCCGTGGTGGCGGTCAACGGGCAGTTTGGCGAGCGCATGTGTGAGATTGCCCGGCGGGCCGGTGCCGAGGTGGTGCGGGTGGACCACGAGTGGGGCCAGCCGATCGACCCGGAGCGCGTGGCCGCCGCGCACCCTGCGCCGAAGGTCATTGCCGCCGTCCACGCGGAGACCTCCACGGGCGTGCGCTCCGACATTGCCGCCCTGGGCCAGCTCAAGGGCGACGCCCTGCTCCTGACCGACGCCGTCACCTCCATCGGCGGGCTGGAACTGCTCGCGGACGACTGGGGCATCGACGTGGGCTACGCCGGCACGCAGAAGTGCCTGGGCGTGGCGCCGGGCCTGTCCCCCTTCACCATTTCCGACGCCGCCTTTGAACGCCGCATCAAGGACCCGCAGTCCTGGTACCTGGACATCGGCCTGCTGGGCGGCTACGTGGGCGCGGCCAGCGGCAGCAAGCGCACCTACCACCACACGGCCCCAGTCACCATGATCGCCAGCCTGGATGCCGGGCTTTCGCGCGTCCTCGATGAAGGGCTCGACGCCGTTCAGTCGCGTCACGCCGCCGCAGGCCTTGCGCTCCAGGAGGGTTTGCAGGAAATGGGGCTGGAACTGTTCGCGGCCGAAGGCTCCCGGCTGCCGTCGCTGACCACGGTGCGCGTGCCTTCCGGGGTCGATTCGGCTGCCGTGCGGGCCTATTTGCTGGAGCACTTCAGCCTGGAGATCGGCGCCGGCTCCGGCCAGTTCGCCTCCACGGTATGGCGAATCGGCATGATGGGCCCCAACGCCAACCCGGGCTCCGTGGTGCTGGTGCTGGGTGCGCTGAAAGAGGCCATCGCGAAGGCATAGGTAGCGGTGGTCGGGCCCGTCGAGACCCGGTGGTCGAGGCTGTGGAAACTCGTTGGTCGAGCAGCGAGCTCTGCGAGCGCGTCGAGGCCAAGGGCCCTGCCCCGTTGGTCGAGCCTGTCGAAACCCGCTGGTCGAGCAGCGAGCTCTGCGAGCGCGTCGAGGCCCCGATCCGACCTCTGCAGTCCATCGATTCGAGCGAAATTCCCGCCATGCCGGACCTACCCGATTCGGTGGTGCAGCTCCTGCGACCAACCCGATTCGGTGGTGCAGCTCCTGCGACCAACCCGATTCGGTGGTGCAGCTCCTGCGACCAACCCGATTCGGTGGTGCAGCTCCTGCGACCTTGCCGGCCCCGAGCCCGCATTAGCTGCTCCTTCGATTTGGCATGGCCCCAGTGGTCGAGCAGCGAGCTCTGCGAGCGCGTCGAGGCCCCGGTGGTTAAGCCTGTCGAAACCCTGCCAGTCGCTAAAACACGGCAGGCCCAGTGCGGGGTGTTTCCCGCACCGGGCCTGCCATGGTGTTTAGGCAGAGGCGTTGATCTGCTGTTCCTTCTGCTTGTTGACCAGGTTCTTGACCTGTTCCAGGTCCTGGGCCACGCGCTGCAGGGAGGCCTTGTAGGAGGGCCATTCGCTGGACTTGAAGCGGTTGGCGTCGGGGCCTTCCCAGCGCACGGACTGGGCCTTGCTGTCCAGGGTGGAGGTCACGGTGTGGATCTGGTCCACGGCGTGGCCGATCTTGTTGACCAGGTCGGCCATGTCATTCGGGTCGCTGCCAAGCATTCCTGCCATGGTGATGCACATCCTTCGCTCAATGAGTGGTCCGGCTGGTTGCTCCGGCCGGTTGACTACTTAGAACCTAACAACCGGCCCGCGCAGCCGTCGATGGGGACCGGTCCCCATGCAGGACTCCCCATGCCCCAGGAAATGCCGCCGCTCCCGCATTTTGCCGCCGGTACACCTGCGGCAAAATGCGGGAACGGCGGCAATTCTGACACCAGCAAGGACCCGCCACCCGAAACGGCTACGCAGCCACCTTCGCAGGGCGCCGAACCCCCACCGAATCCTCGGAAAGCCGCTGCGCCAGGTAGATCGGCACAATCGAGACAACTATCAGCACCACCGCCACCACATTGACCACGGGGGCCTGGTTGGGGCGGAACAGGTTCTGCAGGATCCAGATGGGCAGGGTGGTGTCGCCGGCGCCAATGGTAAACGTGGTGACAATGATTTCGTCAAAACTCAGCGCAAACGCCAGCAGCCCCCCGGCCAGCAGCGCGGAACGCAATTGCGGGAACGTGACCAGGCGGAACGTGGTGAACACGCCGGCCCCCAGGTCCGCCGATGCCTCCTCGAGCCGGCTGTTCACGCGCCGCAGCCGGGCAATGACGTTGTTGAACACCGTCACCATGCAGAACGTGGCGTGGGCAATGACCACCGTCCACATGCTCAGCGGCACACCCAGGATGGTGGTGAACATGTTGTTCAGCGCGATGCCGGTGACAATGCCGGGCAGCGCGATGGGCAGGATCACCAACAGGTTCACGGCCTCGCGGCCAAAGAACCTGTACCGTTGCAGGGCCAGCGCCAGCAGCGTGCCCAGCACCAGCGAAATGATGGTGGACACCACCGCCACCCACAGGGACGTGACCAGGGCGGAGCGGACGCCCTCGGATTCAAAGGCCCTCCCCCACCATTCCAGGGTGAACCCCTTGGGCGGCCAGCCAAACGTCTTGTCCGAGTTGAAGGAGTTGACCACCACCAGCAGCAGGGGCGCGTAAATGAACAGCAGCACCAGCCCGGTGATGACCCCGAGGATCGATTTGGCACTCTTGGAAAGTCTCATAGCAATCCTCCTAAAGGTTGTTCAGGGCGCCGGTGCGGCGGACCACGAAGAGGTAGACCATGATGATCACGATCGGGACCAGGGACACCGCGGAGGCAAACGGCAGGTTATTCGCCGCTCCCACGTTGGCGTAAACCACGGTGCCGAGCATCTGCGTGGTGCCGCCCACAATCTGCGCCGTAATGTAGTCGCCCAGCGACAGCGAAAACGTGAAGATGGTCCCGGCAATGATGGATGGCACCAGGATGGGCAGCATCACCAGGCGCATGGTCTTCAGCGGCTTGGCCCCCAGATCGGAGGAGGCCTCCAGCAGCGAATTCGGCACCTTTTCAAAGCCGGCATGGATGGGCAGGATCATGTACGGCAGCCAGATGTAGGCCAGCGTCAGGATCACCGCAGTCTCCGAGTAGCCCGGGCTGGCAACGCCCAGCGGCGCGCCCATCCACTCAAGCAGCCCGCCGCTGGCCAGCACATTGCGCCAGGCGTAGGCCTTGACCAGGTAGCTGGCCCACAGCGGCATGAGCACGGCAATCACCAGGATCTTCTGCCAGTGCGCCGTGGCCACCTTGGCGATGAAGAAGGCGATCGGCACGGCGATGACGGCGTCAATGATGGTGACGGCCAGCGCAATCCAGATGGTCCGCAGGGTAATGATTTGGTAGACCGGATCGGTGAGCACCTGGATCACATTTGCGAAGGTCCACGTGGTGGACACCTTGCCGGTAAAAGTGTCCACCGTCCACAGCGCCGTGATGAGCAGGGCGGCGAGCGCGGCAATGTACACCAGGACCAGCCAGCCGGCCGGGGCCGTGAGCAGTGCCGCCAGCCGGAGCCGCGGGGTCCTGTTGAGCAGGGCGGAGAAGGAGTTCTTCCTGGCCCGGGGGACCGCGGCGGTCCCGGGCCGGGTGCCCGGGTCCGCCGCAGTGCCGGGCTGCTGTGTGTTCAGTGACATGGGCTAACCCTTGATTTCCGTCCAGGCCTTGGTCCACTCCGAGTAGTCGGTGCAGGTGGCGTCGGTGCGGCCGTCCAGGCACTTGGCAATGGGGGTAGTCCAGTACCAGATCTTGGAGGCGTAGCTGGCGTCGCCGGAGTGGTAGGTCTCGCAGAAGTTCTTGTCCGTGGTCAGCGCGCAGGCCTTGGGGTTGGCCGGGGACTCGCCAAAGTACTCGGCGACGGCGGCGTTGGCCTTGGGGCTGGCAATGTAGTCCAGCCACTTGTACGCGCAGTTGGAGTTCTTCGTCTTGGCACCGATCATCCAGGTGTCCGACCAGCCGGTGGCGCCCTCGGAAGGCAGCAGCGTCTCCACCTTGGCGCCGTCGGCCTTGGCAATGTTGGCGCCCACCTGCCAGGTGGTGCCGATCACGGATGTGCCGGAAGCAAAGGACTGCACTTCCTTCACCACGTCATTCCAGTACTCGCCCACGTGCTTGCGCTGGTCCTTCAGAAGCGCGACGGCGGCCGCCAGCTGGTCCTTGTCCAGGGCGTAGGGGTTCTTGATGTTCAGCTCAGGCTTGTGCTTCATCAGGTAGAGCGCCGCATCGGCAATGTAGATGGGCGAATCGTACGCGGTGACCTTGCCGCTGAACGAGGACGCGCCGTCGAACACGGAACCCCAGGAGGTGGGTGCCGGGGTGACCTTGTCGGTGCGGTACATCAGCAGGTTGGCACCCCAGCCGTGCGGCATGCCGTAGTTCTTGCCGTCCACGGTGTTCCAGGCCTTGTCCTTCAGGAACGGGTACACGTCCGGGTAGTTTTTCAGCAGCGACATGTTCACCGGCTGCACGTCTCCGCCGGCAATCAGGCGCAGGGAGGCGTCGCCGGAGGCGGAAATGACGTCATACTGGCCGGTGCGCATCAGCGTCACGGCCTCGTCCGAGGTGCCGAACGGCTTGAAATTGACCTTGCAGCCGGTCTCCGCCGTGAACGGGGTGACCCAGTCCACCTTCGGATCGTTGCTGCCGTCTTCCACGTACCCGGGCCAGCCCAGGATGGAGACCTGGCCCTCGCCTGCGCCGATGGATTCCTTCAGTGTTCCTGCGGCCGAGCCGCCGCCGGAGGAGGTGCCGCACGCCGCCAGCGCCAATGCTGCCACGGCCAGGGTCCCGATGACTTTCAGGGAGCTCTTCATGATGTTTCCTTTCAGGTGAAATGAGTGATTGCTTGAAGCTTTAGTTGCCGTCGGGGAGCCACACGGCATCCCGGTCCAGCCAGCTGACGGACACTGTCTTCCCCACAACGCTGGCCTCGTCCGGCAGGTCACTGCCCACCAGCACCACGACAGCGGGGCCCCCTTCCAGCGCCACCCTCACCTGCGTGGCGTGCCCCACATAGACCAGGGAGGTGACGGTCCCCCGCAGGGAGGCGGCGCCGTCGTGCTTGGCAGTGGAGGCCGTCCAGTCAAGGGTGAGTCGCTCGGGGCGGACCACAAACTGCCCGCCGCGCTGGTAGAGGGAGGCGGCAATGTCGGGACCGAAGAGGTTGGAGGTGCCCACAAAGTTGGCCACGAACGCGCCGGTGGGGCGCTGGTAAATCTCGTGCGCCGTGCCGATCTGGGCCAGCTTGCCGTTGTTGAACACGCCGATCCTGTCGCTCATGGTGAGGGCCTCCTCCTGATCGTGCGTGACGAAAATGAAGGTGATGCCCAGGCTGCGCTGGAGTTCCTTGAGCTCGATCTGCATTTGCTGGCGGAGCTTGAGGTCCAGGGCGCCCAGTGGTTCGTCGAGCAGGAGGACCTTGGGCTCGACGACAAGTGCCCGGGCCAGTGCCACGCGCTGCCGCTGCCCGCCGGAAAGCTGGCTGGGGCGGCGCTGCATGAACTTGCCCAGCTGCACCCTCTCGAGGGATTCGATGGCGCGCTCGCGGCGTTCGGCCTTCTTCATGCCGCGCACGCGCAGCCCGTAGGCCACGTTGTCCACGAGGGACATGTGCGGGAAGAGCGCATAGTCCTGGAAGACGGTGTTGACGTCGCGCTGGAACGGCGCCTTGCCGCTGACGTCCGCCCCTTCCAGCTCGATGGTGCCGGAGGTGGGCAGTTCGAAGCCGGCAATGAGTCGCAGCACGGTGGTTTTGCCGGAGCCGGACGGGCCCAGCATGGAGAAGAACTCCCCCTGCCGGATGTCCAGGTCCACGCCGTCCACGGCGCGGGTTTCGTTGAATCCCTTGCTGCCGAACGTCTTGGTGAGGTTGCGCAGCCGGATGGCGGGAACCTCGGCGGTGGTTTCCCGCACCCCGCTCAACGTGGTCTGGCTCATGGAATGCGCCTTTCAGTGGTTTCTTGGTTTTCTGTGGTTTCAGTGGTTGGTGCTTGGCCGGGTTATGGCTGTGATGGGGGCCACAATGTGGTGCTGAAGCTAAATACTATTACTTAAGATGTTTTATGTATAGACCCGGTGGCAAAGTGGCCGTTACGATTGTGTAAAGCCCCGAATCCCCGGAAAGGAGGGGCCGCATGTCCCTCTCCCCCCTGGGTGCATCACGGAGCCTGGCGGCAGTATTCACCCCCATCAAGTCCGGCGGGCTGGTGGATGAGGTGTGCCGGCGCATTGAACTTGCCGTGGAATCGGGCCTGCTGGCGAGCGGACAGCGGCTGCCGAACGAGGTGGAGCTGGCCGGCGCGCTGGGCGTGTCGGCCGTGACGGCACGGGAGGCGCTGTCCCAACTTCGCGGCCAGGGGCTCATCCGCACCACGCGGGGGCGCAGCGGCGGCAGCTTCGTCACGGAAAATTCCTTCCCTTCACTGGTTCAGGCCCGCGGGAAGCTGATGGAACTGACCCGCCTGCAAATCACCGATTTGGGACTGCATTTCCAGGCCATCGCCGCGGCCTGTGCCGCCGTGGCGGCGCGGCGTTCCAGCCCGGAGGACGTGGAGTCGCTGCGGAACTACATCCGGCCCCAGCTCGACGACGGCGAACCGGCAACAGCATTCGCCTGGCGCCTGTCCGCGGCGGAGTTCCTGCTGGAAATGGCGTCCGTGGCACGCTCCGCCAGGCTAGCCCGCGAAATGCTGCGCCTCCAGGCGGACATCGGCACCATGACGCTGCTGCCGTTCTCGGATCCGGCTTTTTGTGAACAGACAGCCGCACTGAACAGCTCCATCACGGAGGCGATAGCGGACCACGACGCCACCGGCGCCGAGGCCCGGACCAGGGAACTCATCACCTCCACCATCACCTGGCTGCTGGCTGAATACGCCGGCAGTCCGCACTGAACACTCCGCACTGAAACAATCCGCACCATCGACAAGTAAGGTCACGCTGATGAACGGCAAGGAAGCCGCACCGTCCGCTGCAGGGGTTGGGGAACCTTCGGCCACCACCACCACCGCAGGGGGCGTTCCCGCAGTCATTCCGGAGGGCGCCGTTCCCGCAGGCGCCAGGGAGCTCGCTGCCCTGATCGACTCGATTGAGGCGGGGATCGACGCCTGGGCGCAGGCCACCACGGAGTGGCTGTCCGGGCAGTCAAAGCCCACCGGGACAGCCATCGACAAGTTCATCCGGCCCGCGGTGGCCCGCATGCTCCACGAACCAGGGTCGCGGCTGGCCGGCGCCGGATTTGTGGCCGTCACGGGACTGCTGGGCCACGGCCGAAGCTACATTGCCTGGTGGCAGGGCGAGGACTTGGAGCGGGTGGATGCGCTGGCCAACTTCAGCCCGTCCTCCATCAGCCGCTATGTGAAGACGGAATGGTTCAAGGTCCCCGTGGAAACCGGCCGGCCGCACGTCACCGGCCCCTACATCGACCTGCTTTGCACGGATGAATACGTGCTGACCTTCACCAACCCGGTGTTCAGCTCCGGCACCATCGCCGGCGTGGTGGGCATGGATGTCACGGCCCAGACGCTGGAACGCGCCGGCCTGGCTTCGCTGCGCAGCTTGGGCCCCGGGGCCGTGCTGGTCAACGCGGGCGGGCGGGCCATTGTCAGTGCGTCCCCCACGGTGGACGCGGGCGACCTGGTCCAGGCTGCGCCGGAGGCCGCCATCTACCCCGTGGGCCGGCAGTTCAGGATCATCACCCACACCGTGTGAGCCGATCCGGCGGTCCTTTCAGGCGCTGGACAGCCGTTCGTATGCTGCGCACATCTTAAATTGCCACGATTTCAGGGTGTGCGGCGTCGAACCACTGCGCCACTGTAATCTGGCAGTGACATGAGAAGTGCCGCGCACATTGTGGGGAAGGAGATGGAATGCCTGCACAGAGGAAGCACCACAGGCCGGCCGCGCAGCCAGCCCCCGAGCCGCCGCCGGAGCCGTATCCGGTGCACTCCATCCCCGGCACGTTGCTGGCATCGCGGCTGGTGGGGAGCGGCCGGACCCGCCCGGCGGTGGTGGTCAGCTACAAGTCCGACGCCGGAAAGCGGCGCATCAACGCACAGTTCCTGGCCCAGCAGCTCGGCGACGAGGCGGACGTCTTTGAAATCGCCAACGGCGTGGAAACCCGCAAGCTCCAGGACGGGCTCCCGGAGGACCTCCACGTGTTCGGCACCGGCGCCCGGGTCTATCCAGCAGGCCCCGGGTGGGCCGCACGGACTCCCCCGGCCCGGCTGGTGGTGGGATCCACCGACCTGGGCCGGCTGACCAACCAGCTGCTTGGCGACGTGCATGCCGCCGCCCACTCCGGATTCCCTTCCCCGCCGGCCGAAACAGCGAAACCGACACGTGCCACGGCCACGGGGACAGTCCGTGGATTCGCCTCGGAAGACAACAGCCGGGCCCTGGTCAAGCTGTCCACCACGGGAAAGATTGTCACTGTCCGGGCCGAGGACCTGCTGCCGGGCGTGCCGCTCAACTGGCTCCTCACGCCGGGACAGTCCGTCACGGGCCTGCTGGATGAAGGCAACGGCACCCTGGACATCAGCGCACTCCTGCTCAAGCCCGGCTCGCCCATCACCAGCTACAGCGAGGGCGACGTGGCCCTGGCCCGCGTCCGCAGCGCCGGCGCCACCCATGCCATGGTCACCCTGTGGCCCGGCTCCGACTTCCGGATCGGCACCGCGCGCATCTCCTCCAATGAACTCGATTCCGCGGAAGACCTCCTCACCGAGGGTGAAGTGGTGCGGGTGAGGGTGCTGTATGAAAACGGCGCCGTGGTGTTGTCGATGCTGGACGTGGACGACGACGAACCCATCGTCCCAGCGCCGCCCCTGGTCCAGGGCGGGCCGCCGTGGCTTGACCTGGACCGACCGTACGCCAGCATCTTTGCCCCGCCCGCAGCGCCCCTCCCCGGTGAGTCAAGCGCAGGGCAAGCCGCGGCTGGGACCGGGGCGGCCGGCGTCGTGCTTGAAGCGCAGGAGCCTGCCCTGACGCCGGCGGAACGCAAAACGGCGCTGAAGTCGACGCAGATGGAACTGGAAAAGGCGCGCCACACCATTGCCGAGCTGCAGGACTTGGTGGACAAGTTAGTGGCCACCGACAAGGCCGCCCGGACCCTGCAGGACAAGCTGGCGCAGGAACACGCCAAAGCCGACGACCTGGCGCGCAGGCACAACGATGCGGTGCACCAGATCGACGCCTTCAAGGCAGAGCTGGCGAAGACGACGGCCAAGCTGGTGGGGGCGAAGAAGCAGCGGCGGTCGGCGTCGTCCCGTTCGGAATCCAGCCTGGCGGGGCTGTTCGCCGAGCCGGAAGAGCAGTTTGATTTCGAGCTGCGCCACGAATGGGCGCTCATGGTTCCAGCCATGGACAAGGCCGCGCAGCCGCTGGGCGAGTACGTGGTGGGGCCGGGGTTCCTGGCCACGCTGTCCCAGCTGCCGGCGCCGCAGCGCGCCAAGACGCTGCGGGCCGCGGTGGACCTGATTGCCAACCGCGAAGGGCCGCTGCGCAACCGCAAGCCCCACTTCCTGCGCGAAAATGAGGGCGCCCACGCCCCGGCGCGCATGCGCGGCGACGATGTTTGCTGGCGCCTCTATGTGGAGCAGGGCACGGCCGGGGCGCTGCGGCTGCACTACTGGAAGCTGAAATCCGGCGGTTTCGAGCTCCACGAGGTTGTCACGCACGACGACGTCAAGCCATAAGCTGGTGTGACACCGTCGGAAAGGACGCACTCCCATGCCTGCCCCCATTGAGCTGGTCCGCCTGCTGGACGACGACGGCGCCGAGATCGGCACTGCGGACAAGTCGCTGGTCCACGGTGCAAACACCCCGCTGCACCTGGCCTTTTCCTGCCACCTGGTGGACGGCTCGGGACGCACGCTGGCCACGCGCCGGGCACTGTCCAAACTGACCTGGCCGGGGGTGTGGACCAACTCGTTTTGCGGCCACCCGGCCCCCGGCGAAACGTTCGAGGACGCTGTGAGGCGCCGCGCCGCCGTCGAGCTTAACATCGAGATCTCAGACATCCGCCCCGCCCTGCCCGACTTCCGCTACCGCGCCGTCGACGCCTCCGGCGTAGTGGAAAACGAGGTCTGCCCCGTTTTCACGGCCGTCTACGCAGGCAGCAGCGACATCTCACCCAACCCGGAGGAAGTGTGCGACTGGGCGTGGACGGACATTGTGGACCTGGAGGAAGCCGTCATTTCGACGCCGTTCGCGTTCAGCCCGTGGCTGGTCCAGCAGGTGGCTGAGGGCATTTACACGGGCGGACTGCTGCCCGGCACGCCCGGCGTCCCCAGCATTGACTCTATTTGACGGCCACCATGGCCGCACTGCGGTCCCACAGCTGCCGCGCCAGCGCGGGATCCTGGGCGGTGCGCGTGGGCGTGGCCACCTTGCGCTTGGCGTAGTACTTTCCGGGCTCCCAGTCCTCCCCCGGCACGGTGGTCGCCAGCCACACCAGCGTGTCCGCGCCCTGCGCCGGCGTGAGCATGAACCGCCGCATCAGGCTACCGTACATGAATTTGGTGACCCGGTTGGATTCGGCCGAAAACCCGCTGCCGACCACGCCGGGGTGGAAGGCTGCCGCGGAAACTCCGTGGTCCCCGTAGCGGCGCTGCAGCTCGATGGTGAACAGGATGTTGTCCAGCTTCGCATTGCCGTACGCCGCATTGGCGCTGTACTTCTTCACGGCGTCCAGGTCGTCGATGTCGTACTTGGCCATGATCCTGTGGGCCATGCTGGAGGTGTTGATGACAGTGGCCCGGCTGGCCACCAGCTTCTCAATCAGCAGCGTGGTGAGCAGGAACGGCGCCAGGTGGTTCACCTGGAACGTCTTTTCATGCCCGTCCACCGTGAGCTCGCGGGCGCCCATGATGCCGCCGGCATTGTTGGCCAGCACGTCAATCCGCGGGTATTTGTTCCCCAGCTTTTCCGCCAGCCCGCGCACCTGCGCCAGGTCGGTGAAGTCGGCCAGGAAAAAGTCCGCCTCCAGCTCCTTCGCCACGGCCTGGGTCTTCTGCGCCGAGCGCCCCACGACCACCAGGGTGTCCCCAGGGTTGGCGAGCATGGTGGCGGCGGCAGCACCAATTCCGTCGCTGGCGCCTGTGATAACAATTGTGCGTGACATGGACCGTCCTTAGAATTGGCTTCAGCTTACAGCCGCGGCCCTTGGAATCCCCGCCGTGGCGTGGCCCTACTTGGAGCGGTCGATCATGCGGGCAACCTTTTGCTCCAACGATGCCAAGGTGACGTCCGGAAGGACGATAATTCCGTCCAGTTCCTTGCGGGCCCGCTTGTACGCTGACTGCCTTTCGGCCGGGCTGGCGGCCTCATTTTCGGCAATGTTGACGAGCTTGCGGGCGGTGTCCAGCCGGCCCCTCTCCGCCTCGGAAAAGGCCGTGTCCTTGAGCCGGCGGGCCTCCTTTTCCGCCACGTCAAAGGCCACGTCGTAGGCGTTGACGGCATTCCGGTAGTCATCCCAGCGCACCTTGGACGTGACGTCGGAGGCGGCAACCGGGCGGAGGGCGTCGGCGTCGCGCTTGGCCCGCAGGAACGCGACGGTGAGAGGTTCGCGGACGTCCGTCATCATGGGGAAGTCGATCAGCTTGCCGACGTCGAGCTCGTAATCCAGCCAGCGCCGGTTGACGGCGTCGTGCGTTTCCATGACCCGAGCCACGTCCGCCTCGCTGAACGCATCAGGGTCCTTGGCCAAAGTTTCCTGCTGCATCGGGGGCAGCTGGGCGGCCTCGGGAGGCCCGGCCACCTCGGGATGACGGAGCTTGTACATCTCCACCCGCCGGCGGTGCCGCCGTTCGGCGGCCCGGTTGATGCCGCGGCCACCACGAGCCACCGCCCATATTAAAGGGAATGCCAGCCACCAGTTGTGGGTGAAGAAAACGATTATGTCTTGCACCACTCAATCGTGCCATGGGCCACACTGCCGGACCAATGGCCGCACGCGTCAGCCCACCAGGAAGTGCCAGCCCAGCCACCAGACAAACAGCAGCAACGTGACGCGCGCGGCCCGGACGGCGAAAACATGGCCCAGCAGTTCGCCGAGACCGGCAAGCGCCGCCGGCTTCACCCGGGACACCACCACCAGTGCCAGCCCCGCCACCGGAACCAGCACATACCCGACCACCACCAGCACGTAGATCATGCCCGCCGCACCACCCGCACCAACGCCCCGCAGGCCACCAGCCACATCCCGGTCATGGCCCAGCGGCTCGAATCATCGTTGAACAGGGGCTGCAGCAGGTCGGTCAGAGGAGGGAAAACGGCCGCATCCGCCGGGGCAAACCTGTCAATGAAATACGTCCCCAGCTCCCACACGCACAGCAGAAGCACGACGCCGGCCCACCACCAGGCGGCCCGGCGCACCCTGGGTGCCGCACGGCCAAGCGGGTGCGGGGGCTGCGGCCACGTCAGCAGGAGCATGGCAGAACCCACCAGCCCCACCACGGCCGGTATGCCGACGCTGTCCTGCGGGGCCACGACCACCACGGCCGTCACCAGCACCGCGGCGGCGGCCGCCGCGGCCAGCCATGCCCACCGGGGCACCAGCCTTACACTCCGGGTCCCGCCGGAATGGCGGTGGTGCGGGGCGCCGGGAGGAGTCGGGCCGGGGTCTGTGGACGGGCCAGTTGACGGGCCCGTGTTATCTGCCGGGGAACGGTGCCGCACGGCAGTGTCGGCCGCGAGCGCCAGGGCCCCGGCCAGAAAGATGAACCCGTCCACGGGCACGCCGCGGTAGAAGTGGAACGTTGCGGTGATGAACAGGATGGCCACCCACGGGGTGGACAGCCACAGCGACGGACGGCTGGCCGCCTTCGCGGACGGCACACCGTGGCCCGGCAGCCCCCCGCCATGAGGATGGCCGGCTCCGGGGTCTTGGGCGGATTCCCCCGGCTTTCCTGAACGTGTGCTGGAAGCCATATGTCCAGTCCACCACCACTGGCGCCCCGGCGCCAGTGGGAGGCGGGCCGGCAGCCCGGGCCGGGCACCCGGCGTCGTGCTTGGAAACGGTGCGGCAGCGGCCAAAAAATCCATGGACGGCGGCGCGGCTGCGGTCTAGATTTGTGGGCAGGAAGTCAAAGATCCCCGAAGGGAGCCATCATGAGCTACACGGTCGGCGTTTTCATTGGCAGCCTGGCCTCGGATTCAATCAACCGGAAGCTGGCCAAGGCGCTGTTCAAACTGTCGCCTCCGGAGCTGAAGCTGGTGGAGATTCCCATCGGCGCGCTGCCGCTGTACAACCGCGATTTCGACGCCGACTTTCCGCCGGCCGGGCGCGCGTTCAAGGATGCCGTGGCCGCCGTGGACGCACTGATTTTCGTGACGCCGGAGTACAACCGCAGCATCCCGGGCGTGCTGAAGAACGCCATTGACTGGGGGTCGCGGCCGTATGGCACCAATTCCTTCGCCAAGAAGCCTTCGGCCGTCACGGGCACCTCGCGGGGGCAGATCAGCACGGCGGTGGCGCAGCAGCACCTGCGCAGCATCCTGTCGTTTGTGAATTCGCCGGAGCTGGCTCAGCCGGAGGCGTACATCCACTTCACGGAGGGCATGATTGACGACGACGGCAACGTCACCGTGGCCCGCACGGAGGAGTTCCTGCGCAACTGGCTGCAGGAGTTCCACATCTTCGTGGTGAAGGTGCTGGGGGCGCAGCGGATCACGCTGTAGGGCGGTTTTGCAGCCCGGCGCGGGCCTGTTCGAAGAGCCTGAATCCCACCTCGACCACCAACGCTTCATCCTGGGGCGCAACGCCCATGAGCACATTGACCAGAAGGTGGTTGACGGCCCCCACCAGGGCCACTGCCGTCAGCGCTGCAAAGTCGCTGACCGGCAGCGCATCCTCCAGGTTTCCGGCGTTCACGGGGCCCTGGTCGAGAAGCACCTGCTGGTGGACGATGTTGGCGAAGGAGCCCAGCACCTCGAAGCGCTTTGCGTCCAGGTGTGGCGAGACGGCGACCACCTCAATGAGCACGATCCGCGCATGCCGCCTGTCCCCCAGCAGGAAGCCGACAAACGCCGATAATCCGGCATGCGCGCCCTTGACGACGTCGCCGCCAGCGGATTCCATGCCCGCCTGGGTGGCCGCGAACAGCCGTTCAACGAGGTGGCTGTAGACCTCGGCCAGCAGGTGCTCGCGGCCTTCAAAGGACTCGTAGAAGTAGCGCTCGCTCAGGCCCGCCTCACGGCAGACGTCCTTGACCGTCGCCCGGAGGTAGCCCGTGGTCCCAAAGACCTGGATTCCCGCTGCGATGAGGCGGTCCCTGCGCTCCTGCGCCCGGGTTGAGGGATCGAGGCCGGAGTACACCCGGCCCTTCGCGCGCCTTGGGACCGCATGCTGCACCGGTTCCGGGACCGGCACCTCACGCGGAACTTTCATGGGAGTCATCATATGCCCGCGGTGCTGCGTAATGACCGTATGTGCTGGGTGGCGTGCTGGGTGGCGTGCCGCCTTCGACGTCCGGCGGGCAGGACTCGCCATGACAGAATAAATACAGATCACCCATGGCAGCAAAGAAGAAAACTCCACCGGAGCCGGAACCCGTCGGCGCGGAACGCCCTGCGCACAAATCCGGTGTACGCCGCCCGCATACTCGCCAGCCGCCGGACTACCGGCGCCGGGCCGTGCTGGCCTCCGTGGCCCTGGCCGCCGCCACCACCGCCTTCAAGGCAAACATTGCCGCGGACTACCTGCTGACGGAACGTTCCCAGTTCCGTGTCACCACCCCGGACAACGATGAAAACAAGACTGCCGCCAACAGGTTTCCGGGCAAAACCTGGTACCTCCTGGGCGGGTTCGGCGTCAGCTATCGCGACACCGGGCGGAAGTTGGCAGCCCTGCAGCCCGCCATGAACGAACGCGCTCCGGCGTCGTACATAGGCTATTCCAACGGCGGGATCGACATCGCACAGCTTTTCATCGCCATCCAGCGGGATGCCTACGAGCGCAAGCTGGACACCGTCTACTTCTACGGCGACAGCTTCGGCGGGATGGCCGCCGTCGTGCTGGCATCGCTGCTGGTGGAAAACGGCATCACCGTCAAGGTCATTGTCATGGGATCCAGCCCAAGCAGCGTGCGCGACGTCCTGGACCCGGGCAAGGAATACATTTCCCTGGCCGGGCGCGTGGTCCCCTACCTTGGCCTGCTGGGGCGGCTGGGCGCGGGCGTGTGGAGCGGGCTGAGCAACCCCAACGGGCAGGGCATGTACGAGGCGGCACGGTCCGGCATCAACAGCTCATTGGACCAGTCGAGCAACTCGCTCATCCTGAAAACCACCCAAGCCACGTTCCTGCAGGCCTTCCCGGCCCAGTATGACGGGCACATCCCGCGCACCACGGGGATCGGGCTGATGTACGATCCCGAGGACTTCATTGTGGACGCGCCCATGGCCATCGCGGGGTGGGAGCTGCTGTTCCCGCACAATCCGGTGTTCCAGTACGACGTGCCCCACACCGGCCACGCCAGCCCCGAGATCCACCCCGACGTGTACCGGACGGGCCTGGCCGTGGTGCTGGACAAGCTCGACCCGCCGCCGCTGACCAGCCAGCCGGTGCTTCCGATCTTCTGACGGGGACGACGGCGGCGGGCCTGGGCCTAGTGGCGCTGGGTCTGCGCCAGCAGCTGCTCAAACGGCAGGGACGTCATTTGCTCCACCTCGTGGGCGTGCCGCTTCGCCTTGTGGTCGGGGGAAAACCCGGCGGGCGAAAACCCGGCCCGGGACAGAGGTGCGGCGGAGGTGTCCCCGGGGGCCGGCGTCGTGCCTGAAACAGCCGGGCGGGACGGTGCCAGCACGGCGGCAAGCTCCCCCGCACCCTGGCCAATGCGGCGGTCCAGGGAGTCGGTGCCGGAGTTGGCCCAGTCCTCGGGTGAGGCGTAGACGGCGGTGGGCATGGTGCGCGCCCGCAGGTAGCTGAAAAGCGGGCGGATTGCCGTGTCCAGCACCAGCGAGTGCCGCGCCGTGCCTCCGGTGGCCCCGAAAAATACGGGCATGCCGTCGAGGAACTTGGGGTCCAGCACGTCAAAGAACGACTTGAACAGGCCGCTGTAGGAGGCGCTGAAGGTGGGGGTGACGGCGATCATGGCGTCCGCGCGGGACACCCGGGCCACCACATCCGCCAGCGCCGGGCCGGCATAACCGGTCACCATGTTGTTGGCGATGTCAGTGGCAAAGTCCCGGAGGTCGACGACGTCGAGCACGGCCTCCGCGCCCATCTCGCCCAGGTGCGCCTTGACTGCCCCGGCCATCTGGTCCGCAAGCATGCGCGTGGACGACGGAACGCCGAGGCCGGCCGAGATGACAACAATGGTGCGCTGTACTGCCATGTCCTGCACTGTGACTCCTTTTTCGCTGCCGCATGTTTCATGCGTTTGCATCTAATGGGGTCAACTGGCGCGCCATTGAAGTTATTCCCGGGCCGGCCCCGGCGTTCCCGCTTACGGCTCCCGCTTACTGCTCCCGGACGACGGCGGCTTCCGCGCCGGCTGCCCCGGCGTGGTGGGCCTCCACCGGGTGGGCGTGGAGGTCCTCGTGGCGGGCGGCGGCAATCGCATTGATGCGCCCGCGGCTAAGGTACCAGCCGCCCATGAGCGCCGGGATGATGACCACCAGGGAGGCCACAGTCCAGGTGCCCACCGGGTTGTCAAAGGCCATGAGCACGATGACGGCCAGGAGGAAGGCCAGCGTCAGGTAGCCGGTGTACGGTGCACCAAACATGCGGAACGCCGGCCGGATGGCCTCGCCCTTCTTCGAGAGCCGGTACAGGGCCAGCTGGCACAGCACGATCATGCCCCAGGAGGCGATGATGCCGATGGCCGCCATGTTGAGCACAATCTCAAAGGCCGACGCCGGCACAATCGCGTTGAGGATCACGCCCAGCCCCGCCACGGCGGCCGTCAGGGCAATGCCGCCGTAGGGCACGCCGCGCTTGTTCAGCTTGGCCGTGAACTTCGGTGCCGAACCGGCCAGTGACATGGAACGCAGGATCCGGCCCGTGGAATACAGCCCGGCGTTGAGCGAGGACATGGCCGCCGTCAGCACCACCAGGTTCATGATGGAGTCCATGCCCTGGACGCCGATGGAGCCAAAGAAGGTCACAAACGGGCTCTCCCCCGCCTTGTACGCCGTGTACGGGAGCAGCAGGGACAGCAGCACCAGCGAGCCGACGTAGAAAACACCGATGCGGATGATGACCGTGTTGATGGCCTTGGGCATGACCTTTTCCGGGTTTTGGGTTTCCCCGGCCGCCGTGCCGATCAGCTCAATAGAGGCGTAGGCAAAGACCACGCCCTGCATGACCACCACCACCGGCAGCAGCCCGTTCGGGAAGAAGCCGCCGTGGTCGGCGATCAGCGTGAAGCCCACCTGCTGGCCGGCCACGGGGGTGCCGAAGATGACAAAGTACGCGCCCACCAGCAGGAAGCCCACCAGGGCGACCACCTTGATCAGCGCAAACCAGAACTCCAGCTCTCCGAAGACCTTCACGGACACCAGGTTCAGCCCCAGCACAATCAGCAGCGCTGCCAGCGCCCACACCCACTGCGGCACGGAACCGATCCAGGGTACGTACTTGGCGAAGAAGTGCATGTACAGGGCAATGGCCGTGATGTCCACGATCGCTGTCATGGCCCAGTTGAGCCAGTACAGCCAGCCGGACACGAAGGCGGCCTTTTCGCCGAAGAACTCGCGGGCGTAGGAGACAAAGGAGCCCGACGACGGCCGGTGGATGACCAGCTCGCCCAGCGCCCGCAGGATCAGGAAGGCGAAGAAGCCGCAGATCGCGTAGCTGAACATCAGGGCGGGGCCGGCGCCGGCGAGCCTGCCGCCGGCGCCCATGAACAGGCCAGTGCCGATGGCGCCGCCAATGGCGATCATCTGGATCTGTCGGGTTTTCAGGCCCTTGTGCAGGCCTGCATCCTCGGCCGTCAGTGACGCGTTGGGTACATCTTGGACCAGGTCGGACGTGTCCAATGGTGTTTCATGGTGCATACGCTTGCCTATCGGTGAGTGCGGCCCGCACCGTTGCGGGCTGCTGTCTAGTCGGTGAGGTTGGCCAGGTGTTCCGGACGCAAAAGCTCGTCCAGCTGTTCGGCCGTGAGGAGCTTGTGCTCCAGGACCAGCTCGGCCACGCCGCGGCCCGTGTGCAGGGCCTCCAGCGCGATGGCCGTTGATGCTGCATAGCCCAGGCGCGGGTTGAGCGCCGTGACCAGGCCGATGGAGTGTTCCACCTGGGCCCGCAACTTGTCCTCGTGGGCGGTGATGCCGCTGATGCACTTGTCGGCCAGCGTGTAGCAGGCGGCCTGGAGGTGGCGCATGCTCTTGGTCAGGCTGTGCACAATGATGGGCTCGAAGGCGTTGAGCTGGAGCTGCCCGCCCTCGGCCGCCAGGGTGACGGTGATGTCGTTTCCGATGACCTCGTAGGCCACCTGGTTCACCACTTCCGGGATCACCGGATTGACCTTGCCTGGCATGATCGAGGACCCTGCCTGCACGGCCGGCAGCGTGATCTCGCCGAAGCCGGCGCGGGGGCCGGAGGAGAGCAGCCGCAGGTCGTTGCAAATCTTGGACAGCTTAACGGCCACGCGCTTGAGCACGCCGGAGAGGTGCACGAACGCGCCAACGTCCTGGGTGGCCTCGATCAGGTCCACCGAGGTGGTCAGCGGCAGCCCGGTGATTTCCACCAGGTGCCGGCAGGCCAGTTCCGAGTAGCCCTTCGGCGCGTTCAGCCCGGTGCCGATGGCCGTGGCGCCGAGGTTGATCTCATGGACCAGCAGCGTGGATTCGGCCAGGCGCGCCCGGTCCTCCCCCAGGGTGACCACGTAGGTGTTGAATTCCTGGCCCAGGGTCATGGGGACGGCGTCCTGGAGCTGGGTGCGGCCCATCTTGACCACGTGCTTGAATTCCGTGGCCTTCGCGCTGAACGCATTGCCCAGGTACTCCATGGCGGTCACCAGCGACTTGGCGGCAAAGATCGTCGCCACGTTCACCGCCGTCGGGTACACGTCATTGGTGGACTGGCTGAGGTTGACGTGGTCGTTCGGGTGCAGAAACTGGTACTCGCCCTTCTTGTGGCCCAGCAGTTCCAGCGCGCGGTTGGCGATGACCTCATTGGCGTTCATGTTCGACGACGTCCCCGCACCTCCCTGGATGACGTCCACCACGAACTGGTCATGCAGCTTGCCGGCGATGATCTCCTGGCAGGCGGCGATGATGGCGCCGGCGCGGACGTCGTCGAGCAGTCCCAGCTCATGGTTGGCCTGCGCGGCCGCCTGCTTCACCATGGCCAAGCCGACCACCAGGTTGGTATTGGTGGACAGTGCCTGGCCGGTGATGGGGAAGTTTTCCACCGCGCGCAGCGAGTGCACGCCCCAGTAGACGTCTGCGGGGATGTCGCGGTCCCCGATCAGGTCGTGCTCCACGCGCGTCAGCGGCGCCGCTGCTGCGAGGGGGTCCAGGGGTGTTGCGGTCTCAGTCATGGTTCTCCTTGGTGAAATGGTGGCGGTGCCGGCGCTTGGTGGCTGGCTGTCAGTAGGGCAGGCCGTGCAGCGTGCCCACAGGGTGGCCGCCGCCGAACACGGGCAGGTTGTTGAAGGGCGCCAGGGGCGCGGGGTCCAGGCCGAGGGCAATGAGGGCGGGCACGGCGGAGGGCATGCGGGCCCTGTCGCCGCCGTCGGATATCTTAAGCGCGACGGCGGCGCCGTCGGCAAGTGCGATCAGCTGGATGCCCTCGAAGCCGTCCTTGGCGAGCAGGCCCGGCACGGCTGCCATGAGCGCGGTGACGTCGCGGCCGGGACCGGCCACCATGTCCGGGTGGGCGCGCATGGCATCGGCCACGCGGCGTTCGGGCGTGCCGGAAGCCGCGGTGACCAGCTTGCTGAAGGCGCGGGCCATGCCGGTCAGCGAAAGCGCGAAGACCTCAGTGCCGCAGCCGTCGGTGCTGATGTCCGTGAGCTCCTCGCCAGTCAGCTCCGCCACCACCTCGCGGATGAGGGTGGGCAGGGGGTGTTCCGGGTGCAGGTATGTTTCCAGCGGCCAGCCGTTTCTGGCGCAGGTGGCCAGCAGGGCGGCGTGCTTGCCTGAGCAGTTTTGGGCCAGGTGCGAGGGGCCGTGGCCGGCCCGCAGCCATTCCTCGCGCTCCGCCACGCCATAGGGCAGGTCCGTGGAGTTGCCCAGGTTTTCCGGCGACAGCCCCGCATTGGCGAGGATCTTGGCGGCCGTTTCCTGGTGCTGCGCGCCGCCCGAGTGGCTGGCCGCGGCCAGGGCCAGCTGGTCGTCCGGCAGCTCAAGGCCGGCCCGCAGCATCGCGACGGCCATCAGCGGCTTCAGCGCGGACCTGGGGTACACGCGGGCGGCGGGCTCTCCGCGCGAAAGGAGGCTCACGCCGTCGTGCCCGACGGCGGCCAGCGAGCCGAAGTGGACACTTTCCACCAGGTTTCCGCGGGTCTGCACTGCCAGCGGGGCGTGGTTGGGGAAGGTGGGTGTTGTCATGCGTTCGTGTCTCCCATGATGGTGGTCAGGGCGTCGTCCACCTTGGCGAGGTGGGCGGCCATGGCGCGGCCGGCCTCCTTGGTGTTGCCGCCGGCGATGGCGTCGAGGATGAGCCGGTGTTCAGCGTCGGATGGGCGTTGCCGGCCGGTGATGAGGTTGATGGTTTCGGACTGCTTGGCCATGGCCTCGCGGATGTCGTTGACCACTCGGGCGAAGACGCCGTTTCCGCTGGCGGCGGCTATGGCGGCGTGGAAGCTGGCGTCCAGGCTGACCCAGATTTCGGGGTCGTCCTCCACGGCCATGGTTTCCACGATGCCGCGGAGCTGTTCCAGCTCGGCTTCGGTGCGGCGGAGGGCGGCCAGTTCTGCGGCGGGCACCTCAATGTGCGGGCGGGCCTCCATGAGGCTGCGTGCGGAAAACTGGCCCAGGACCAGGTCGTTGGAGGGGCCGCTGGCGATGACGAAGGTGCCCTTGCCGGTTTGCGTGGCGGTCAGGCCCAGGGCCGTGCAGGAGCGCAGGGCCTCGCGTACCACGGAACGGCTCACGCCGTATTGGGCTGCGAGCGCTGTTTCGGAGCTGAGCTTGGAGCCGATGGCCAGTTCGCCGGACTCGATTGCCGCACGGATCGCCTTGAAAACTGCCTCCGCGGCGCTCACGCGGACAATCTGCCGCTGTCCGGCTGTCCAGCTGTCTGACAAGTTCATGCTCTGACTATGACACGGCTCACAAGGTTGTGTCAAAGGCGTGGTGCTGCGGGCCCCCTGCCCTGCGCTGCGTCAGCGGGCGGGTGCCGAGCGATCACGTCCGCTGCGCGAACCGGCACTTAACGTGGATGTTTCCGCCCCGCATCCACGTTAAGTGTCCGTTCGGCGAAGGGGTGGGTGCCGAGCGGCAAAGGTGCCCGCTACGGAAATCGATGGTGCAGCAGCTGCGGGTTCGCCGGGGGGCAGGCCGCAGGAGCTGCACCGCCGATCAGAACCCTGCTCGCAGCCCGAACCGACTTCCCCGAACGGGCACTTAACGGGCATGTTTCCGCCCCGCATCCACGTTAAATGCCGGTTCGGCGAAGGGGGCGAAGCGGCGAAGGGTGCGAAGCGGTGACGGGGCGTGAAGGGGGTGAAGGGGCGAGGGGTGGGGGCTGGGGCGCCGGGCGGCCACCCTTTCAGTGCATGCCGAACTGGTACTGCGCCGGAACGTCCTCGCCGGGGCAGACCCTGTGCCACAGCGCGGCGATGGAATTCTCGCCCTCGCGCAGGTCGGCCACCTCGATCCCCTCCTTCAGGAGTGCGGCCGCCGCGGCGCTGTCCCCCATGTCCGCCTTTGCCCGGGCCAGCAGGAACCGGACCCTGCCCAAGGATGACAGCGCCAGGGGCCCCCGCTCCAGCAGGTCCGGCACTAGCTCCGGCCGGCCGCTATCCACCGCAAGCGTCATGGCCTCCACTACCAACGCCCGGTTGCCGGGATCAAACGCGCAGGCTGTCTCAAGCTGCTGCAGCCCCTCGTCGATGTCCCCCGCCGCAATCATCGCCAGGCCCACGCCGCGGCATGCCAGCGCCCTGCTTCGATTGCTGAGCGGTGCGCCCGCCCCGACAATCCCGTCCGGATAGTTGCCTGCCCTGACCATCTCCGCGGTCATGTGCCCGCCCATGGCCCGGGAGTACAGGGCGGCCACGGCCTGCCGGTCCGCGGCACTCGTGAAATCGGCGCGGGCGTGCGCCATGACGGCGCGATAAAAAACTGCCTCGGCACTTTCATTGCGCTGGGCCGCAAGCAGTTCCTCCCAATCCAGCCCGCGCACAAAGCTGGCGGACCCGGCAAAGGGACGGCGCGAGGACCCCTCCCCACCGTCCGCATCCGCCCGCAGCAGTTCCAGCCACGGCGCCTGGTCCGCCGTCAGGGTCTCCTGCGCAAACGGCGTGCCGGCCTCGTCAATCCAAACCGCCCCGGAGGCCTCGCGCCGCACGCGCTCCAGGGCCCCCCACCCGCTCCCGGCCACCACAAAGTCCGACGGCGGCAGGTCCGCCCAGCGGCCGGCGTCGGCGAGCGCGGCATCCAGCACAGCGCCGGGGACCAGCGCCTCCACACGCTCCCCCGCATGGTCAACGGCGTCGTCCCAGGCCCCTGAAGCCAGCACGGGGTCCAGGGCGGCGTTGCCGTAGGCCTCCACCCACTGCCAAGACGCCCCTGCCGGCATGGGCACGTGCTCAAACTGGGTCTGCGCCAGCCCGGCCTGGATCTCCGCATACAACCGCGGCGGGGCACCGGATTCGGACGGCGTCAGCCACTCCTGCCACCGGTGCCCGCCCGCGCCCTCGCCCCAAACAAACAGCTTGCGTCCCCGCAGCTGCGGCGAGGACACCAGTGCAAGCCCGTCGCCGCCGTCGTCCATGGCCACTTCCCAGCGAGGCTGGTCCGGCTCCAGGTCAAAGAAAAAGTCGGCTGCCTGCGGGTTCCGGTCAGGCCAGGTGGCGTCGATGCCGCGGAAATCGGCGGGCGCCACCACCGTCATGGCGCCGTCGTATCCTGTTGCGTAGGCGCGCGTGGCCGGGGCGATCACCCGCGTGCCGGGCGTCTGCGGGATGGCGGCGTTGCTCCACCAATACATGGGCACGGTTTCGGCGTTGGGGTTGCGCAGGCGCACGGCCGTGAACAGCACGCGGGAGTCCGCCGGCAGCCACGCGTCAAGCTGGAACACCACCTCGCGCAGGCGGTCGAACTCCCACATGCGCAGCACCTCCTGCCCGTCCGGCGTGCGCACAATGGCCGTGTGGAGCGGCGCGCAGGTGGTGGGCGAATGGCCGCGCGTGCCGATGTTCCACTCGATCCCGCCGGCAAACCAGGCATTGCGCAGCGCCAGGTTGGCAAACTGGATCCGGTCCCCGGTGTGGAGCAGTTCCTTGCCGGTGGCCTTGTCCGTGAGCTGCCACAGCCGCCCGCCCAGCTGGGGCAGGAAAGTCGCCTTCACATGCCCGTTTTCAAGAACGACGGCGGTCAGTTCCGTTGCGCTGGTGGCCCGCGAGTAGGCGTCCTGAAGCGGGTAGGGGTAGATGTTCCGGGCCTTGCCCCAGCGGGATCCCTCGACGATTTCGTCAGGAATCCCGCCGTCCACAATGTAGGGAGGCTCCAGCAGCGGCTGCACCGAGGGCAGCGGCGATTCGGGGCCAAGACCGGCCAATTCGATGGTGCGCGTGGTGACGGTGATGGAGGGCGCAGAGCTCATGCGCCGAGCTTATCGGAATATCCACCGGCTGACGGGGATGGCTGTCCGGCAGGATTTGGCTGGTTCCGTCGGGCGACCAGCGGGATCACCGCGGCACGGCCGGCGGCGGCGCAGGCGGCGGTCAGGAGGCCAATTCCGGCGCCGTACACTGAGCCGGCCCAACCGCCCGCGGCGGCAACCACCACGAGCCAGAAGACCAGCCCCGCGGCCATCGCAAAGGCGCACACATGCAGCCACTGCCTGCGAAGTCGGCGGAGCGGCCAGGCCGCCAGGATGGCCAGCGGCAGGCCCAGGATGGAGGCGAACGGGAACCCGTAAATGAGGGAGATCGGCAGGAAGTACCAGCCCAGGCCGGTGTCCCCTCCCGTGGCGAGCAGGCTGGCCGCCGTCATCCCGAGGCAGAAGAGGACAAAGGAAATCAGCCAACCCACGAGCAGGGCAGGGGCCCCATACCGCATGCTGAAGCGGACCTGGCGTGATTGAGACCGCCCCGGTCCGGGCATGTCAGCGGCCCTTTGCCATGATGTCCGTCAGTGCTTCACCGAGGGCCGGATGGCGCCACGTGAATCCGGCGCCTTGCAATGTGGCCGGCTGCACCCACCGGCTTTTGAGCACCAGCTCGGGTTCCGTGCGGATCAGCACGGAACCAATTTTCAGCAGCCAGGCCGGGGTGGGCAGCCCGAACGGGACACCCACGGCCTGGCGAACCTCCGCCATCAAGGTGGCGTTGTCGGCCACGTTCGGTGAACCGATGTTGACGGGGCCAGTTATTTCAGGGTGCTCGTGCAGGAACAGGACGGCCCGGAACAGGTCATCGACATGGATCCAACTGAATTTTTGCCGGCCCGGCCCCATGACCCCGCCCAGGCCCAGCCTGGCCAGGTTCACGAAGGGCCGCATCGCGCCTCCGCCCGGGCCCATCACAATGGTGATCCGCAGCGGAATCTTTCGCGTCCCGGGCGCCGGTGCAGCATCCAGTGCTGCCTCCCAGCCCCGCGCCACGTCAACCGAAAAGCCGGAGCCAAGTTCGCCGTCGTGCTCGGTTTGGGGGCAGTCACGCGCATCCCGGTAGATGGTGCCGGTGCTGGCGTTGAACCAGTCGCGCGGCGGGGTGCGGCAGGCGGCGATGGCGCGGCCCAGTTCCTCCGTGGTTGCCAGGCGCGAGCGCACAATCTCCGCCATGTTGCGGGTGTTGTAGCGGCAGGAGACGGACTTGCCGGCCAGGTTTAGGAGCAAGTCGGCCCCCTCGAGCACTTCGGTGATGGCCGCGGTGTCGCCCCAGGTGGCGTGGCCCGTGCGGCCGATGGTGCGCACCTGCCAGCCGGCCACCTTCAATTCGCGCCGAAAATGGGTCCCAATGAAGCCGGATGCCCCCGCGATCACTGCCGTCGTCATGCCTGCACCCGGGCCTTGAGCGCAAGGGCTTCCTCCACAAGCGGCTTGACCACGGGCAGCCGTGACAGGGAGACCAGCCTGCCGATGAGGGGCGCCGCGCCGTCGACCAGGATGCGCGTGCGGCGCTGGTTTTCGGAGCGGTCATACACCCAGAACAGAACGATCCCCATGTACGCGAGCCAGAGCAGTTCCGGCAGCTGGGCCCGCAGGAATTGGGGTATTTTGGTGCCCTGGACGACATCTTCGAAGATGGCGGTTGCCTCGGCCCGCGCCTGCCTTGATGCTTCGCCGAAGGGGTTGACCGAGGATTGCGGCGGCAGGGCGCTGGCAATGAAGGCGCCGCCGAAGGGGTGGTACGGGCCCAGGGCGTCGAGGCCGGCATGGATGGCTGCCTTGAGCCGGTCCGGCAGGCCCGTGGCACCGTCCAATGCTGCGGTTGCCCCCGCATGCTGCTCAGCGACGGATTCCCTGTAGAGCTCAAGCACCAGCTGGTCCTTGGACTCAAAGTAGTAGTAGGCGCTGCCCAGGGACACGCCGGCCTCCGCCGCGATGGCACGCATGGTCGTCTTCGCGTAGCCCCTGCTGCGGAACATGGCGAGCGCGGTCTCCAGCACCAGCGCCCGCGTTGCCGCACTTTTCGTCGTGTCCATGCGCTGCCTCCAATTTTGAACGTGTTCAATTACTAGTACAGCACCCTTTTTGAACATGTTCAACTCTCCCTCGGGGCAACGTTGCCTCCCTGTGTTGTTCATTCCATGGCCGCGGGAGTTGACTGGAGCCATGAACCCGTTCGCCCTCGTGGCGTCGTGCGCCGTGGCGACCACGGAGTGCAATGACACCGTGGACCTGACCGTGCCCACGAACACCGCATTCATAGCCGGGATCGCCGTCCTGCTGGTCCTGCTGGCCTTGGTGTTCTTGGTGGTGCCGTGGGCCAGGCGCCGCCTGCGCAGGCCGCGCAGGCCGCGCAGGCCGCGCAGGCCGCCGCCAAGCGACGCCGGAACTGAAGCCGGAACTGAAGCCGGGGCCAACGCCGAATCGAATGTCGACAAGCCCGGCCCCACGGGCATCTAATGGAGCCATGAACCCTCCAACCATCGCCGTCACGGGCGCAACCGGATTCGTTGGCGGGCACGCAGCCCGCGCCCTGGCCGATGCCGGCGTGCCCGTGCGCCTGGTGGTCCGCGACCCCGCCAAGGCGCCGAAACTGCCCAACGCGGAGGTGGCCGTGGCAGCGTTCGGTGACAGGTCCGCCGTCGAACATGCCCTGCGCGGCATACACACAGTGCTCATGGTGTCGGCCCAGGAAAACAACACGCGGCTGGCCGAGCACAAATCGTTCATTGACGGGGCAGCGGCGGCCGGGGTGCGGCACGTGGTCTACACCTCGTTAGTGTCCGCCGCACCGGATGCCATCTTCACTCTGGCCCGCGACCACTTTGCCACCGAGGAGCATCTCAGGGCCTCTGGCATGGCGTGGACGTTCCTGCGGGACAACCTGTACCAGGATTTCATGTCGTTGATGGTGGGGGACGACGGCGTCATCCGGGGTCCTGCGGGCAGCGGCCGCGCCGCGCTGGTGTCGCGCCGGGACGTGGCGGCCTCGGCTGCCGCAGTCCTGCAGGATGCTGGCGCGCACGCGGGCCGGACGTATGAGCTCACCGGGCCCGAAGCGCTGACCACGGAGGAGGTTGCCGACATTCTCAGTGCGGGCCTGGGCCGGGCCGTCACATTCCACAACGAAACCGTGGCCGAGGCCTACGAATCCCGGAAGGCCTGGGACGCCCCGCCGTGGCAGTACGACGCCTGGGTTTCGACGTACTTGGCCGTCGCGGCCGGCGAGCTGGAGCGGGTGAGCCCGTCGGTGGAGGAGCTGACCGGCCGGCCGCCGCGGTCACTGGCCGAATTCTTGGCCGGCACCGGCCAGTAAGTCTGGGATCCCGCGGGCCCTCCCGTCAGCCGAGCGTGGCCAGCTGGACAGGCGTTTCCTGCCCGAACCACGTTACCGTCAGCCCGGGCTCCCCCAGCACGACGCCGGAAAGCTCCAGTTCGCGGGCGATCCGCACCGAAAGCACCCCGGCACCCACGGTGGTGACGGCATCCGCCGTCGTGGGCCTTTCCGGCGCAAGGGCCGGGACTGCCGCAGCGCTTCCCGTGCTGGCAAGCTGTGCCGTGGCCGGGAGGGTTTCCACCGTTCCGTCCACCTCCCGGAATTCAACGGCCTGCGGCTTGCCTGTGAGCAGCGCGGCCACGAGCTCGCCGACGTAGACCGGATCTGCCGTGGCATCGTAGACCCAGCGGCTGCCGAGGACGGAGTGCTCCATGGTGCCCACCAGGAAATCTTCCGCTCCGGCGAGCGGTGCACCACGATAGCTCAACGGCACCTGGTACGCGGCGGATCCGGCATCAACCAGGATGGTTTCAATGCCCACTTCGCCGGCAGGGTCATCGAAGCGGAAGGAGCCCAGCCGCACCAGGCCGGAGGCATCCCCTGCAAACCACGCCTGTGCGGGCAGCCAGGCGGCCAAAAGTTCCATTTTTGAGGGCCGGAGCTCGGCCTGGTAGACAATTGCCATGCGGACCAGTCTAGGTGCCGGCCGGCCCCGGTCCGCCCACGAAGTCCAGGGCCTCCGCCGCCAATTCGCCCCAGTCCAGGGAGGAATCCTCCCCTGCGGCGAACCATTCCTTCATGGGCTTGCCCTTGTTGGCGTCGAAGCGGGCGCCCTCCCCCGCGGCGAGCAGCGCGTCCACGCGGTCCGCCGGCAGCTTCACCACGATTCGCCCGCGCACCAGCATGGCAAAAATCCGGCCGTCGATCCGCAGCGCCGACCGCCCAAAGCCGCGTCCGGCGTCGGGCGGGGTGATGCCGGGACGGTCTGCGAACCTGTCCACCACGATTTCAAAGCGCTCCGCCGGCTCCATGCCTCCATTATCCGCGCGATCCCTCCCGCCAGCGGCGCGAGCGGGCACTTAACGTGGATGTCCGCGGGAAACATCCACGTTAAGTGCCGGTTCGGCGAGGTGGTGGCTGCAAAAAGTCAGCCGGGGGTCCAACCGGCCGCGCGCAGGGCCTGGGCGACCTTCACCACCACGGCCCGCCCGTCCCCTGCCAGGTCTTCGCTGGACAGCCGGATTTCCGTCCAGCCCAGCCTGCGCGTGGTCTCCTGGCGGCGGATGTCGCGCTGGTACTGCTCGCCGCCGCCGTGGTGGCGGCCGTCGTATTGCAGGCTGATCCGGTACTTTCGGTAGGCGCCGTCCGGCCACAGCACCGGCACTCCGGCGGGATCGTAAAGGACCACGTTCAGCTCGGGCTCGGGCAGTCCGGCATTCACAAGGGCCAGTCGCAGGTACGTTTCCGGCGGCGAATCGGCGCCCACGCGGACCAGGTCCAACGCGGCGCGGGCGTTGCGCATCCCCCGCATCCCGGCATGCCGGGCGATGCAGCGGGCCAGCTCGGCGATGCTGCAGAGCGGCTCCCGAGGCTCGGGGAAGTCCGGCCCGTGGCTGCACACCAGGAAGTCCCCCGCAGCCACCAGGTCCTCCAAGGGGAGCATGGCCGCCAGGTTGAGCCACGTCCGGGCGGGGCTGGTGAGCCGGACGCCATCGATTTCGCCGACGTCGTCCAGGCCGAGGACCATGCTGTGACCCACCACGTTGACGCGCCGGGGTGCCCGTGATTTCGGCGGGTTGGCGAGGTGGATCCGCCAGTCGCCCTCAACCTGGGGCGGCAGCGGGATCCCCCACAGCCGGGCGGCCGAGGTGTGGCTGAGCACGCTGTCGGGATTCACCTGCACATAGGCGGCCAGCGCCGCCGCGCCCTGCAGGGGCACGGCAGCCGGAATCCTGATGCCGCGCGAAACCGTGATCAGGTCCCGGGCACGCAGCCGGTCCCGCGGGACCCCGGCAAGGTCCGCGGCCTCCGTGGTGAACGACCGCCCCAACAAATGTGGCGGCAATGGAATCCGGCGCATACTCAATTGTTCCCGGGAAAAACCCCACTTTCCGGGTTATCCACAGCCCTCTTTCCCCGCCCCCGCGCCGAACCGGCACTTAACGTGGATGTTCTCGGTGAACATCCACGTTAAGTGCCGATTCGGGGGATGAGTGGGGCGGGAAGGGGTGTCGTTAGAGGTTGAGGTGGGTGGGGCCGAACATCTTCAGCAGCACGTCAACCACGACGACGTTCGGCCCGTCCGCAGCGAAGCCCGCCTTCAGAGCGTCCCCGACGTCCTCGGGTTTCACCCGCCGGGCGGGAACCCCGAAGGCTTCCGCCAGCTTCACGAAGTCAGGCCGAGCCAGCTCCGTGTGTGTGGCCTTGCCGAAGGCGCCCACCATGTATTCGCGCAGGATCCCGTAGCCGCCGTCGTCCACGATCAGCCAGGTGACCGGGGCGTTGTGCTGCTTGGCCGTGGCCAGTTCGGAGATGGAGTACATGGAGGAGCCGTCGCCGGCCACCGCCAGCACACGCCCCGGCTTGCCCAAACTCTGCAGGCCCAATGATCCGCCGATTGCCGCCGGGAAGCCGTAGCCAAGGCCGCCTGCCCCCTGGGCGGAGTGGAATTCGCCGTCCCGGGAGTCCCAGCAGCTCCAGCCCCAGTAGGCGGAGATGGTCATGTCCCAGAAGGTCTGCATGTCGGCCGGGACGGCCTCGCGGATGTCCGCCATGAACTTGCGTTCCATGGCGAGGTCCTGCTCGTCAAGCCGCGCCGAAACCTTGGCGAGCGTCTCCTTGACCACCGACTGCGGGGTGGCGCCGTGCCAGTCGGCGTCGGCACTCAGCGAGGCGTCAAGGGCGTCGTCGAGGGCACCGAGGGCCTGGCCGGCGTCGGCCCGGATCCCCAAGGCGGGGCGGTTGGACTCCAGGACGCGCGGTTCGGCGTCGATCTGGATGATGCGCCCCCGCGGCTCCATGGTGAAGTAGTTGCTGGACACCTCGCCCAGGGATGAGCCGATCACCACCAGGACGTCGGCGTCCTCCAGGACTTCGGTGACGTAGCGGTCCTCCACCCACGACTGCAGTGACAGTTCATGGTTCCAGGGGAATGCGCCGTTGCCGCCGGGCGTGCACACCACGGGGGCGTTCAGCTTTTCGGCAATGGACAGCAGCTGGGCCGCAGCCTTGCCGCGCCGCACGCCGCCACCGGCCACGATGGCGGGCCGCTTGGACTCGGTCAGCCACTTGACGGCCTCACGGACCAGTTCCACGCGCGGCGGGTTGTCGAACGGCTCGGCCAACGCGTCCTCGACGGCGGGCACAAAGATCGGGTCGAGCAGCACGTTTTGCGGCACCTCGATCCACACCGGGCCCTGCGGCGAGGACACGGCCTCGGTCCAGGCGTCCTGGATGGCCGAGGGGATGCCGGAGGCGTGCTGGATGAGGCGCTGGCTCTTGGTGACGTTGGCGGCGGACGCCTTTTGGTCATCCAACTGGTGCAGCATGCCCTTGCGGCGGGCGCCCAGGCCTTCCAGCGGAATCTGGCTCGCCACCACAATCATGGGCACGCCGGTTGCGTAGGCCTCCTGCAGACCCGCCAGCGCGGTCAGGGCGCCGGGGCCGGTGGACAGGAACAGCACGCCCACCTCGCCCGTGGCGCGCGAGTAGCCGTCCGCGGCAAACGCGGAGTTGTTCTCCACGCGGGAAGAGACAAAGTGCAGCGGCGAGCGGCTCAGGGCGTCAAACAAGCCCAGCGCGTGCTGGCCGGGAATGCCGAAGACGGTCTTCGCGCCGAGGGCTGCCAGGGTTTCGACGACGAGGTCCCCGCCGTTGCGCTGGGCCGTCCCCTTGGTGGGGGCCTGGGCCCCGGGATCAAAGTCGGTCATGTGGCTCGTTGCCGTGTCGCTCACTTGGTGGCTCCCTTGGTCTCGACTGGCTCGACCAGCGGGGAACCAGGCTCGACCAGCGGGGAGCCGGGCTCGCCCTGCGACGACGGCGCGAACCCGGCCGGCCGGCGTCGTGCTTCTGCATCGAGGGCCTGCGCGGCATAGCCGTTGGGGGCGCCAAAGCGGTCCCCTGCAACGAAGTTGTCCGCCATGAGGGAGATGAGCTCGTAGCCCACGTGGCTGGCGGCGACGCCGGTGATTTCGGCGTGGTCGTAGGCGGGGGCGACCTCCACGATGTCGGCGCCGATGAGGTTCATGCCGCGGAAGCCGCGGATGATCTCGAGGAGTTCGCGGCTGGTGATGCCGCCGGCCTCGGGCGTGCCGGTGCCGGGGGCGTGGGCGGGGTCAAGGACGTCGATGTCCACGGAGATGTAGAGGGGGCGCTTGCCGATGCGGTCGCGGATTTTCGCCACGGTTTCCAGCACGCCCTGGTGGTAGACGTCGGCGGAGGTGACGATGCCGAAGCCGAAGCGGTGGTCGTCGTCGAGGTCCTTCTTGCCGTAAAGCGGGCCGCGGGTGCCCACGTGGGAGATGGCCTCGGTGTCCAGCAGGCCCTCCTCGACGGCGCGGCGGAAGGGCGTGCCGTGGGTGTAGGCGGCGCCAAAGTAGGTGTCCCAGGTGTCCAGGTGGGCGTCGAAGTGGAGCATGGCCACGGGTTCGCCGGCCCTTTCAGCGGCGGCGCGCAGCAGGGGCAGGGCGATGGTGTGGTCCCCGCCCAGGGTAAGCAGCTTGGAGCCGCCGGCGGTCAAGTCCAGTGCATTTTGCTGAATGGTCTCGATGGCCTCGCCGATGTTGAACGGGTTGACGGCCATGTCGCCGGCGTCCGCCACCTGGCAGTTTTCAAAGGGGGAAACGTCCCAGGCCGGGTTGTAGGGGCGCAGCAGCCGGCTTGCCTCGCGCACGTGGTTCGCGCCGAAGCGGGCCCCCGGGCGGTAGGAGACGCCGCTGTCAAAGGGGACGCCGACGACGGACACGTCCGCATTGGCCACCTGGTCCAGGCGCGGCAGGCGCGCGTACGTGGCGGCCCCGGCATAGCGCGGAATCTGGGAGGAATCAATGGGCCCAAGGTTGCCGTTGGCCTCGATGCGGATCTCTTTCATGGACGTCCTCGTTTCATGTCGGGGTTGACCTGGATCACACACAGGCCGTTGTTGACCATAGTACAACCGATGTTGCTCAATGGAAACCAAAAGTTTCGCCCGGATATACAGCGGCCGGGCAGCGGACACCGCCCAGCCCCGCCGAGAACTGAGCCAGGCGACAACCACCACAGTCTGCGTAAAGATTTCGTCAAGGCCGGGTCAATCCGCAATCCGGGGTGCTAGTCTCACTCTGCCGCAATAGTGCACCTTGCACCGTTGCGTGGCCCCGGCCGAAAGGATCCATCCGTGACTTCCCTCTCCCGCATGCCTTCGGAACCCGGGGAGCGGACAAAGCCCACGGGCAAGGCGGCGTTGCGCAAGTGGCTCATGGACGGCCTGCCGGAAAGCTCCGGAAAGCGCCAGGGCCCGCACGGGCGCCCGGACTCCGAACACAAGCCGCACACCTGGTGGCGGGTCATGTGCCTGACGGGCCTGGACTACTTTTCCACGTTGGGCTATCAGCCTGCCATTGCGGCACTCGCCGCCGGCGTGCTGGCCCCTCTTGCCACCATCGTCCTGGTCATCGTGACGCTCTTCGGGGCATTGCCCGTTTACAAGCGCGTGGCCCGCGAAAGCCCCCACGGTGCCGGGTCCATCGCCATGCTGGAGCGCCTGCTCCCCCGCTGGTGGGGCAAGCTGTTTGTGTTGATCCTGCTGGGTTTTGCCGCCACCGACTTCATGATCACCATCACGCTCTCCGCGGCCGACGCCTCCGCCCACGTCATTGAAAACCCGTTTGCCCCCAGCTTCCTGCACGGGCAAAACATCATCATCACGCTGGTGCTCGTTGCCGCCCTGGCCGCCGTCTTCCTCCGCGGCTTCAAAGAGGCCATTGGCATCGCCGTCGTGCTGGTGGCCGTGTTCCTGGCACTGAACCTGGTGGTCATCGCGGTGGCCCTGGTTAAGGCCCTGGGCAGCCCGCTCCTCACTGCGGACTGGTGGACGGCGCTGACCACCCAGCACGGCAACCCCGTCATGGTGGTGGCCATCGCCCTGCTGGTCTTCCCCCGCCTGGCCCTGGGCCTGTCCGGCTTTGAAACGGGCGTGGCCGTCATGCCCCAGATCAAGGGCCGCCCCGGTGACACCGAGGAGAAGCCCGTGGGCCGGATCGCCGGCGCGCACAAGCTGCTGACGACGGCGGCAGTCATCATGAGCAGCTTCCTCATCACCTCCTCGCTGGCCACCACCATCCTGATCCCCGCCGCGGAATTCCAGCCCGGCGGCGCCGCCAACGGCCGCGCCCTGGCCTACCTGGCCCACCAGCTGCTGGGGCAGGGCTTCGGCACCGTGTACGACATCAGCACCATCGCAATTCTGTGGTTTGCCGGCGCCTCCGCGATGGCCGGACTGCTGAACCTGGTTCCCCGCTACCTGCCGCGCTTTGGCATGGCGCCGGAATGGGCCGGGGCGGTGAGGCCGCTGGTGCTGGTGTTCAGCGTCATCGCCGTCGTCATCACCCTCGCCTTCAAGGCCAGCGTTGACGCGCAGGGCGGCGCCTACGCCACAGGGGTGCTGGTCCTGATCACCTCGGCCGCCATTGCGGTGACGCTTTCGGCCAGGCGCAAGAAGCAGAAGGGGCAAACCATCGGCTTCGCGGCCGTATCCGTGGCGTTCATCTACACCACCGTTGCCAACTCGATCGAGCGCCCTGACGGACTGAAGATCGCGGCACTGTTCATCGTGGGCATTGTGGGCGTCAGCTTCCTGTCCCGCATGCGCCGCGCCTTTGAACTGCGGGCCACGTACATCCGCATGGATGAGGCAGCCATGAAATTCGTGGCCGCCGTGGATGAGGACACCATCCGGTTCATTTCCCACGACCCCAAAACGCGCAACGCCGCAGCCTACCGCCGCAAGCTTTCCCACGCCGCCACCGTCAACGAGATCGGCAATCCCAAGGATGCACTGTTCCTTGAGGTCATCGTCGACGACTCCTCCGACTTTGAAACGGCCCTGGAGATCCGCGGCATTGAGCGGCACGGCTTCAAAATCCTGGAAGTCCACGGCTCCACGGTCCCCAACACCGTTGCCGCCGTGCTGCTCCACGTCCGCGACGCCACCGGGATCATTCCGCACATCTACTTCCGCTGGAACGAGGGCAACCCCATCACGAACCTGCTGAAGTTCCTCTTCATTGGCGAAGGCGAGATTGCCCCCGTCACCCGCGAGGTGCTGCGCGAGGCCGAACCCGACCTCACGCAGCGCCCTTGGGTCCACGTCGGCTGACGGCGCCCCGAAAGATGAGGGAGGGTCGGCCACAACACCGCGAAAGGTGAGGGGGCATCGGTGGAAAGGGCGCGAAAGGTGAGGGAGGGTCGGCCACAACACCGCGAAAGGTGAGGGAGCGTCGGTGGTCAGGGGCGGGCGAGGCGAAGGGCAAGCACGGGGCAGAGCTTGACTGCGTCCGCAGCTGCACCGAGCTCCGAGTGCTTGAGCGGGACGTTCGACTTGTCGGCATCCACCGCGAGCCGGCCCGGCGCCGCCAGCGGAAAGCCCCAGTCGTCGCGGCTGAGTGCTTCGGGCAGCAATTCGGCACACAGCCCCCGTCCGTCGCACCGCGTCCAGTCAATGTGGAGCCTGGCCGCGGCTTCCCTCCGGGAATCCGCGCTCATCGCCGGCCCCCTTCCGCAGGCACCCGGCCTGGCTGGTCCCGGACTCCGGCCAGCCCGACGGCGGCATGCCCGGCATGCCCCGAATTGCACTGCCCGGCAAGGTGCCAGGGAATGTCGTCGGCGAAGACTTCCAGGGCACTGGCGATGAGCCTGACGGTGCCGTCCGGGTGGTGGCAGGCTCCGCGGCCGGACACCAGGCGGGAAAGCCGCCCCACCTCATCCACCAGCCCGGGATCCAGTGGCGGTCCGGCAACACCGGCACCAGCACCGGCACCGCCGCGGCCGGACCCACCAGACCCGCCGCCCGCCAGCCGCCGCATGACATCCGCCAGCGCGGGCAGCCCGAACATGCACGGGCCGCACTGCCGGGCCGACTGGCCGGCCAGGTAATCCACCATGTCCGCAGTGGCCGCCAGGCCGCAGCGGCCCGGCCCCAGCACGTGCAGCACCCCCGCGCCCGGCCGGACAGCGAGCCCGGCACCCAAGCCGGCGGCCCCTTCATCCACGGAAAGCACCACCCCCTCGGGCCGCACCCAGCGGCCGTGGAAGCCGCCCACCAAAACCGCGGCAACGGCGTCGTGCCTGATCCCTGCCGTGGCCAGCACGTCGGTGAGCGGCGCGCCGCCCGGAACCTCCAAGACCTGCTGGGCAGGGACGTCGCCGGAGAGCGAGACCAGGCGGGTGCCCGGATCCCCGGCCACGCCCGCCGCGCGGAACCAATCGGCGCCGTATCGGGCGATGAGCGCCACCTGCGCCCACGTTTCCACATTCTGGACCAGTGTGGGGCGGCCCTTGAAACCGGAGTCGGCCAGGCGCCGGCGCAGGTCCACGGGAATCGCCCTGCCGGTTTCCAGAAAGTTCACAGCCGCACTGGCCTGCCCCGCCACAAAGGCGTCCGGAGACTCCGTGAGGATCACCCCGGCGGCATCCGGGCGCTCAGCCAGGGCCGCGGCCACGACGTCCAGGTTGCCCGCCGCCGTGTAAATGTAGATGGCGCTGGCAGCCACCGACTGTGCCGTTGCCAGCAGCCCGTCGATCACCAGGTGCGGGGCGTTGTGCAGCAGTGTGGCGTCCTTGAAGCTGAGCGGTTCGCCCTCCGCGCCGTTGGCAATGAGCACCGGGCCGGACGGCCGGGTGGCGTACCGGGCCGCCCCGCCTGCCTCGGCGACGGCGGCGAGCTTGGGCCCGGCCGGGAACGCGGCGCCTCCCCGCCCGGTCAGCCCGGACGCCTGCAACTGCGCCAGCAGGGTGCCGCGCGGTTCGTGTCCGGGAAGCGGCCCGTAGGCCGCCAGATGGCCGGCGTACCCGGCCCGGCCCCCTGCCGCAAACAGCCGCGAGCCGCCATCCCAGGGCTCCCGAACGGCGGCCGGCGACAGCTGCCCCACCGCCGCCGTCATGGCCGCCTCCACTGGCCGTGGAGCTGGCGCAGCCTGGCCGTCTCCAGGAATCCCGCCGACAGCCGCCAGGCCACCGCGGCCACCACAGCCACGGAAACAACGACGACGGCGGCCACCACGGGCGCGCTGGTGCCGTCGGTCCCGTTCCCCACCGAGTGGGCGATGGCCACGGGCCACATGGCGTAGCTCAGCCAGTGGACCAGCTTGAAGGTGCGCTGCCCGATCCGGTGCCGGAGCAGGCCTGTCACCACGACGGCGGCCAGCAGGTCCAGCGCCACGGTCCCGAGCCCCTGCCAGAATGGCCGGTAGGAACCCAGGAAGGGCACGAAAACGTCCGTGACGTGCAGCTGCGCATACGAGTCCAGGAGCAGTGCGCCCACGTGGAAAATGAGAAACACAACTGCCATGAGCGAGACATTGCGGTGCAGGAGCGAGACGGAGACGCGCGGCAGCTGCACCAGCGGACGTCCCGACCGGGTCAGGATGCCCAGCAGCACGGACGCGCTCAGCAGCAGCATCGAGGCGAAGCCGCTGGCCCGGCCAAAGGCCCACATGGCGTTATCCATGGGATCCCACCCCCGCGAGCTCAACCGCCGGCCAGGAAGTGGTGGTCACGGTCCGGCCGCGCTGGTCCACCAGACGGGCACTGATGCCCTGCGCCCTCAGCCAAGGCACGGCCGCATGGCCCTTGACGATGGCGCCCGTGCTGTAGGCATTTGCCTCGAGGGCGGTGGGGGCCGCCACGCTGACGCTCCGCCAAACGGTTTCCGCCGGCAGGCCGAAACGGGGGTCCAGGATGTGGTGCCGCCGCGCCCCGGCCTGTTGCCAGCGGCGCTTGACCGTGCTGGAGGTGGCCATGGCATGCCCGGCGGGCAGTGACACCTGCTGGGCAGGGTCCTGCGGCGTGTCCTGGACCAGGATCTGCCAGTGGCCGGCCGCAGCCACGGCAAGCGGACTCTCCACCGCAGGGTCCACGGCCGGGGCGGGCCCGGACGTCGCAATGTCACCGCCAAGGTTGACCAGGACCCCGCACCCCAGCTCGGAGGCGATGCGCGCCGCAGCCATGTCCGCGGCGACCGCCTTGGCGCTTGCGCCGAGATCCACCGTGATGTCGGCCGGGACGGTCAGCAGCCGGCCGTCGAGGCTGACCCGTGTCCAGCCAGGGACGATGCGGTTGCGCAGCAGCGGGGCGGCCGCCAGGCCGGAGAGTTCCGCCGCGAGTGGGTCATTCGCGGACCGGCCGGAGGTTCCGGCCGAAAAATCCCTGTCATAGCCAAGGGAAATGAGATCGTTTCCGAGCGTGGGGTCCACGGCTCCGTCTGTCCATCGCGCCGCCGCAAGGGCGGATTCCATCAGCGTGGCCAGCAGGGGGGTGACCAGTGCGCCCTGGGTGAGGCTTTCCCGGAGCAGGGCAAGCTCCGAGTCGGGGCGGAAGCGGCTGCAGGCGAGGTCGACGGCGTCGAGCACGTGCCGTGCAAGCTGCGCCGCCGCATCCAGCCGGGAGGGTTCCGTCACCAAGACGGACGCCTCAAGGCCCCACACCTGCCAGGCCCGCGATGCGATGGCGGACGTTTCCGGGGCCCTCATGAGCCTGAAGACTGTGAGTGGCTGGAGCCGCCGTTTCCGGCCTGCAGCTGCGTGCTTGAACTTGAGCTGGAACCGGAGTTGGCACCGGAGTTGGAACTTGAGCTTGAGCCCGAACTGGAACCAGAACTTGAGCCGGAGCTGGAACTTGAACCCGAACTGGAACCAGAACTCGAACCGGAGCTGTCCGCGGAAGCCGTTGGCGCCGCCGTCGTAGTTTGCGTTGTCTGGGAGGTGGCGGCTTTGACGGCATTGGCGGAAGTGATGGTGCCGTAAAAGGCGGCGCTGCCGAGCCCCACCGTGCCGACCGCTCCCAGCGCCACAACGGAAGTGACCGCCTTGGCAAGTGTTTTGGGGTTTCTGGATGAAGCCATGGCGTGCTCCTCACATTCAAAGTCTTGATTTGCGGTGGATTGTCAGTTACTACAATCCAACGCCTTGCTAAGAATTGGCCGTGAGGAGCCTTTCGGCCGCATAGCAATTGGTGGGAGCCGGTGCCGGGGGCCGGCGGTTACGCGCCCGAGCCCGACGCGGCGGGGACCAGGATGAACAGCGCCTCGACCGGTTCGGCAGTGCGGTTTTCCCAGGTGTGGGGTTCGCGGCCGGGGAAGGAAAGTGTGTCGCCGGCCTTCAGGTCATAGGAGTCCTGGGTCAGGATCAGTGTCAGCTCGCCGCTGATGATGTGGAGCACGTCCACGTCGCAGTCCACCGCATAGAGCTCGGATTCGCCGCGGCCAAAGGGTGCGATGGTGGAAGAGAGCACCTGGAGCCGGCGCTCTGAGCGGGCCGTGAGCAGGCGCTCCACAATGCCTTCGCCGCCCAGGGAGATGCGCGGGCCCTCCCCGCGCAGCGTCAGGTGCGTCTCCGGGACGGCGAACAGGTCGCCAATGGAGATGGAGAGGACCTGGCACAGGGTGACCAGGGAGGCAACGCTGGGAGAGGTGAGGTCTCGCTCCACCCGGCTCAGGAAGCCCTTGGTGAGTCCCGTTGCATCGGCCACGTGCTCAATGGTCAGCCGCTGGGACTGGCGGGCCGCCCGGATCCTGGACCCGATGGCCACCGGTGCCGAGCTGGGCTCAACGGGTAATGCCTTCATGTTCACTCCTTTAGCTCCGGGCACCACGTGCCCAAGGCGACTCTATACGGATGTGACGGGCGTACTTCCATTTTGACTGTTACCGCAATCACAGTTTAGCCTAATGGACAACGGAAGTTGCCTGATAGGCAATTTTCTATCGAGGAGTCATCATCACTGCACCCTGGAGCCTTACATGAGCTTGAACATTGCCATAGTCGTCCTCTACCTGGTGGCCATGCTGGCCTTCGGGTGGTGGGGCAAATCGCGCACCAAGAACAACAGCGACTTCCTGGTGGCCGGGCGGCGCCTGGGCCCGTTCCTGTACACCGGCACGATGGCCGCCGTCGTCCTGGGCGGCGCCTCAACCGTGGGCGGCGTGGGCCTCGGGTACAAGTTCGGCATTTCCGGCATGTGGCTGGTGGTGGCGATCGGCGTGGGCGTGCTGCTGCTGAGCCTGCTGTTCGCTCCCACCATCCAAAAGCTGAAGATCTACACGGTCTCCCAAATGCTCAGCCTGCGCTACGGGCAGGAAACCACCAAGATGTCCGGCATTGTGATGCTGGCCTACACGGTCATGATCTCGGCAACCTCCACCGGCGCCTACGCCACCATCTTTGTGGTGCTGTTTGGCTGGGAGCGCTGGCTGGCCATTGCCGTGGGCGGTGCCATTGTGCTGGTCTACTCCACCATTGGCGGCATGTGGTCCATCACCCTGGCGGACCAGGTGCAGTTCGTCATCAAGACCGTGGGAGTCTTCCTGCTCATGCTCCCCTTCGCCTGGAACGCCGCCGGAGGTCTCGCCGGCATCCAGTCCCGCGTTGAGTCCAGCTTCTTCCAGTGGGACGGCATCGGCGTCCAGACCATCATCACCTACTTTGTCATCTACACTCTGGGCCTGCTGATCGGCCAGGACATCTGGCAGCGCGTCTTCACCGCCCGCGACCCCAAGGTGGCCCGCGTTGGCGGCGCCACGGCCGGCATCTACTGCATCCTGTACGGCGTGGCCGGTGCCCTGATCGGCCTGGCCGCCCGCGTGGCCCTGCCCTCCATTGACGTCGCCACGCTGGGCAAGGACGTGGTTTACGCGGAGGTTGCCACGCACCTGCTGCCCATCGGCCTGGGCGGGATCGTCATGGCCGCCGCCGTGGCCGCCATGATGTCCACCGCCTCCGGCGCCCTGATCGCCGCAGCCACCGTGGCCCGCAAGGACGTGGTCCCGTTCGTGGCCAGCTGGTTCGGCAAGACCGTTGACACCTCCGACACCTCCAACCCGGAGCACGACGTCAACGCCAACCGCTGGTACGTGCTGGGCCTGGGGCTGGGCGTGGTGCTCATTTCCATCGTGGTCAGCGACGTGGTCTTCGCACTGACCATCGCCTACGACATCCTGGTGGGCGGGCTCCTGGTGGCCATCATCGGCGGGCTGACGTGGAAGCGCGGCACCGGCCTGGGTGCCGCCTGGTCCATGGCTGTGGGCTGCGGCCTGACCCTGGTGCTGCTGGTGCTCTACGCGACGGGCGTGATCCCCAGCGCGGACGGCATCTACGCCAACGAGCCCATCTACTACGGCCTGCTCGCCTCCCTCATTGTCTACGTTGCCGTCTCGCTGGCCACCCCGGCCACTCCGGCCCACATCCGCGACGCCTGGGACCGCCGGTTGAGTGCGGCTGCCACGGATTCCAACGAGGACGACATCGAGGTGCTCACCGGCCGGAAGTAGCCGGACCAGTCGGGAACTTTTCCCTGGGGCAAAACCCGGGCTGGGTTTTGCCCCGGGTGCACCGGGGGCACAACCCAAGTCGAGTTTTGCCCCACAGGAAAGTGCATCGTTGCGTAAGCGGCACGACGGCGGATGGTCACGTAATAAATTACGTCACCATCCGCCGTCGTGCTTTTTGGCGGTAATCTTGAGCCAGCTTCAAGAGATGCGGCGCCAAGCTCCGACTGGCCGCGCACCAACCCCATGTTCACAGGGTGGTTCGGATGAGGAAGCGGCCCGCGGTGACAGGATCCGGGGGCAAGAGCACTCCCAAAGGCCGTGATGATGACCGTTATCTCCGTCAACCGCATTCCCGCGAACCGCAACGCTGCCCGGGCCGCCACACCGCCGCAGGGCATTCCCGTGCTGCCGGCCGTGGATATCAACTACGGCACTGTCACGTTCTTCACCCCGTCCGGGCACCACAATTATTGGTCTGCCGAGCCGGACCTGCTGGTGGACGCGCTGTCGCAGGCGGTCCGCCCGGCCCAGTGGATCCCGGAAATCGCCACGCTGGTGGTGACCGTGGCCCAGACCGGCGTGCGGACCGGCCGGCGCCTCGGCTTCCGCCTCGCGGCGCACTAACCGGCCTGCGGCGCACTAGCTGGCCCGCGGCGCACTAACCGCCTGCGGTCATTCGATGACTGCGATCACCGCACCCTGCGCCACTTCGTCGCCTTCCTGAACGCGAAGCCGGACGGTGCCGGCCACGGGCGCGTAGATTTCGGCGTCGACCTTGTCTATGGCCACCTCGGCGAGCAGGTGCTTTTCGGCAACTGCGTCGCCGTCGGCCACGTACCAGGTGGCCAGGACGCCGGGCTCGGAGGCGTCCCCCGTCATCATCGGAAACAGGACTTCGTTCATGCAGTTGCCGCCTTCCGGACCGCGGCCTCAATGCGTGCGGCCGTTGGCAACACAGCATATTCGAGTTCATGGGCGTACGGAATGGGCACGTCGGGGACGCAGACGCGGCTGAAGTGCTTCAAGAGGGCCGGGTCGTGCTCGGTGATGGTGGCCGCGATTTCGCCGGAAAGCCCGAACGACTGGTAGTCCTCATCCACCACAATCACGCGCCCGGTCTTGGCGGCGGTGGCGATGACCGCCTCCCGGTCCAGCGGCACCAGCGAGCGCAGGTCCAGCACCTCCACGTTGATGCCCTCCTCCTCCAGCTTCTCCGCCACGTCCAGGCTGTGGTGCACGGACAGCGACAGCGTCACGATGCTGACGTCCGTGCCCTCCCGGACCACCTTGGCCTTGCCGATCGGAACCACGTAGTCCTCCTCCGGGACGGCGCCGATGGAGCGCTTGTTCTTCGCCATCCAGGCCAGGCCCATGACGCCTTTGTGGAACATGTACACCACGGGGTCGTCGGATTGGATGGCCGCCGTCATGAGCCCCTTCGCGTCGTACGGGTTGGAGGGGACCACCACCTTCATGCCGGGCAGATGCGCGAACGTGCCCCACAGTGTTTGCGAGTGCTGGGCGCCGTCGGAATAGCCGCCGCCCACCGCCGTCATCAGCACCATGGGGACGCGGACGTTGCCGCCTGATTCGTAGTGGATCTTGGCCATGTGGTTGTAGATCTGGTCCATGCACACGCCGAAGAAGTCCACGAACATCAGCTCGACAATGGGCCGCATGCCTTCCACGGCCGCCCCGATGCCCAGCCCGATGAACGCCGTCTCGGAAATCGGCGTGTCAATGATCCGCTCCGGTCCGAACCTCTCCAGCAGCCCCGTGGTGGAGGAGAAAATGCCGCCGTAGGCCGCCACGTCCTCACCCATCACGAATACAGACGGGTCCTTTTCCATCTGCGAGCCGATGGCTTCCTGCAGCGCCTTGGCCGTGTTCAACCGCCGGCTGCCGGCGTCTGGCTCCACGGGCAGTGACATTTGAGCAGCGGCAGCTGCACTGGTTGAGATGCTCATGACTGGGCTCCTTCCACAAATACGTACTTCAGTGCCTCGGCCGGGTTGGGCGTTGGCGCGGCCTTGGCATGTTCGACGGCGTCGTCCACCTGGGTGCCCGCCCACGCTGTCATTTCGGCCAGGTCAGCGTCCGTGAGGATCCCGGCGTCGCGCAATTGCTTTTCGTAGGCGGGTATGGGGTCCCGGTCGGGAACCTCGGCCAGTTCGGGCCGGTAGCCCTGGGCGTCGCCTTCAAAGTGGCCCCACAGTCGGAGCGTGTGGATCTCGATAAGGCTGGGCCCGTTGCCTGCCCGGGCACGCACCACGGCCTCGCCAACAGCAGCGTGGACGGCTTCGACGTCGTTATTTTCCACCCGGACCCCCGGCATGCCGTAGCCCGCCGCCCGCACCGCATTGGACGGCACTGAGGTGGAGGCACTGCGGTGGACGGAGATGCCCCAGTCGTTGTCCTCGATGACGAAGATGACAGGCAGCTTCCACAGGGCTGCCAGGTTCAGGCACTCGTGGAACGGGCCGGCGTTGGCGGCGCCCTCACCGGCGACAGCCACAGCAATGTTTCGAGTGCCGGCACGCTGGAACGCGAAGGCCTGGCCCAGCGCGGCGGGGAAGCCCTCGGCCACGATGCCGGAGCAGGAGAAATGCGTGGCCGGATCAAAGAGGTGCATGTGGCCGCCCCGGCCGTGGCCCAGCCCGGACTCGCGGCCGAAGATCTCCCCGGCCAGCGCGCGCAGGTTCATGCCCTTGGCAATGGCCAGGTGGTGCGGGCGGTGGGTGGCCGTGAGTGCGTCGCCGGATTCCAGGTGTGCGCACAGGCCCGCGGCCACCGGCTCCTGCCCGGCGGAAAGGTGCATCTCCCCCGGGATCAGGCCCTTGCCAATGTCAAAGCCGGGGCTCTTGTCGGCGTGGTATTCACGCAAAATTGCTGCCTCGAACGTCCTGATCAGGATCATCTGGCGCAACAGCTCCTGCCGCTGCGCCGCACTGAGGTCCTTCGCGACCTCGGTTGTTTCGGTGGTCATCGCCTCTCCCTTCCACAGATGCGCCGCCGCCTGTGCCACTGAGCGTGGAGGATTGTGGCGGCTCGCATGCCTTTCACTTTTGAGCCTAGGCACGGGTTCGACGCCGGCAACACCGCGCGGATTTCAGTAGGTGAAAAAGCTACCCTTGACCAGTGGGCCCCGCGCTGATGGTGCCGCCGGCGCCCAGGATCAATTCCAGGTGCGCAGCGGCGTCCTTGAGGGTCTCCGTGTAGTTCATTCCGCGGCGTTGTTCCCCTGCCGGCAGTGAGATGGCCAGGGCCCCGGCCCACGACGACGCAGCAACGGGCACGGCCAGGCAGGTGAACCCGAGCGCATATTCCTGGTCGTCCAGCATGGAGGACGGGCTGCCTTCAAGTGTCCGCAGGAACTCCCGCGGCGAGGTGATGGTGTAGGGCGTGAGCTCGGCCAGTGGATGCGAGGAAACATACTCCAGGCGTTCGCCGGCACCGAGGCCGGCCAGAATCTGCTTCCCGAACGCCGTGGCGTGGGCGCCGTCCTGCAGGCCTACCCACAAGTCCACCCGGGGCGTGAGCGGCCCGTCCACAATGTCCACCAGCTCAATTTCGCCGTCGTAGAAGCGGCTCAGGTACGTGGCGGCGCGCAGTTCGTCGCGGATGCCGTTGAGCACGGTGCGGCCCTGCGCGAGCGACACTGCACCCCCGGCCGCTGCGAGGGCCGGATGCCCGGGCCCCAGGACGAAGCCGTCATGGTCCTGAACCACATAGTTTGAGTGCGCCAGGGTGCGCAGTACGTTGTAGGTGGTGCCCAGACTAAGGGCCGTGGCGCGCGCAATGGACTTGGCCGGCAGGGGGCGGGAGGAGGAACCGATGCAGTCCAACACAGCCAGGGCGCGGCTTACCGAGGCGATCAGCGTCGGTGTTTTTTCGTCGTTGGCGAAGGTGGGCTGCATCACAACTCCTTACTTGCCAGACTACTACGGATTGCAGGGGTTTTCACGGGGCCGGTCCCGCAGTGGGATTCGCCGAGACAGCGGCCCCGCGCCGAAACCACCCACAATGTTTGGGGGATCTCGGCGCGGACCCGCTACCTCGACGGCGGCGGCCGGATTGCGGCTTCCCGAAACTTTATTCCGAGGACTACCGGCCGGTATTCCGGGACGGAAAGCGCTACAGTGATGGCTGACCCGAGGAGTTTCCACCGTGCCCGAACGCATTCCCACGCCCGCCGAAATCAGGCGGTGGCGCCAATACCTGGCCGATGAACGTGCCGAGGCCTCGGTCTACCGCGATCTGGCCAAGCGCCGGGACGGCGAGGAAAAGTCCGTCCTGCTGGCGCTGGCCGAGGCCGAGGGCCGGCACGAACAACACTGGCTGGGGCTGCTGGGCCAGCATGAGGGGCCGCCGAAACGCCCCTCATTCCGAAACCGGTTCCTGGGGCTTTTGGCCCGCCGCTTTGGTTCGGTCTTTGTCCTTGCCTTGGCGCAACGCTCCGAGTCGCGCTCCCCGTACGCCACCGACCTTGACGCCACGAAGGCCATGGCGGCCGATGAGGCCATCCATGAGGAAGTGGTCCGCGGACTTGCCACCCGGGGCCGCAACCGGCTGGCCGGCTCCTTCCGGGCCGCCGTGTTTGGCGCCAATGACGGGCTGGTCTCCAACCTCTCCCTCGTCATGGGCATGGCCGCCACCGGTGTGGGCAGCCAGGTGGTCCTGTTCAGCGGCATCGCAGGCCTGCTCGCCGGCGCCCTGTCAATGGGGGCCGGCGAATATGTCTCGGTCAGGTCCCAGCGCGAGCTCCTGGAGGCGTCCGCGCCCACGCAGGTCACCCTGACGGCAGCGCCTGAACTGGACCTGAAAAACAACGAGCTGGTGCTGGTCTACTTGGCCCGCGGGATGTCCCGCGAGGCTGCCGAACACCGTGCAGCCGAGCGGCTGGGCCATTTCACCTGCGACTGCGACCCCAGCCTGTCACTGCGCCCCGACACTTTCGAGACGGCGGACGAGCACGAGACGCTGGGCACGGCCTGGGGCGCGGCGTCGTCGAGCTTCTGCTTCTTTGCCTCCGGCGCCATCATCCCCATCATCCCGTTCCTGTTTGGCATGACGGGAATCGGGGCCCTTGTCCTGGCGTGCACGCTGGTGGGCCTGGTGCTGCTGGGGACCGGCGGCGTGGTGGGGCTGCTGTCCGGGGCCTCGCCCATGTGGCGCGGGCTGCGGCAGCTGGGCATTGGCCTGGGCGCGGCCGCCGCCACCTACCTGCTGGGGCTGGTGTTCGGCACCATCGTCGGCTGATTCACGGCTGCCCGGACCAGCCCGACAGCAGTGCACAGGCCTCGTCAATGGTGTCCACCACGCGCATCCGCTCCGCCATGGCCCGGCCGTTGGCGAGGGCGGCAAGCAGGGGCCGGACGGGCAGTTCCTCTTCCCAGTGCCGGCGCCCCACCAGCACCATGGGTGTCACCGCCGCATCCGCCGCATAGTAGTTCTCGCAGGCGTCCTGGAAAATCTCCTGCACCGTGCCGGCGGCCCCGGGCAGGAAGATGATCCCGCCGTTGCAGCGCGCCAGTAGCACGGCCTCCCGGATCGAGTTCGCAAAGTACTTCGCGATCCGGGTGGCAAAGAGGTTGGGCGGCTCGTGGCCGTAAAACCAGGTGGGGATGCCCAGGCTGTCGGCCCCGCCGGGAAACTTTGCCAGCACGGATTCCGCCGCCCTGGCCCACTCCGTGACGGAGGGCCGGAAGCCGGGGACGGCCCCCAGGGTGCGCAGCGCACTGTCCAGGGCATCGGCGCGGTACGGGGACAGGTAAGCCCCCAGGTTTGCAGCCTCCATGGCGCCTGGCCCGCCGCCGGTGGCCACCATGAAGCCCTGGTGCGCCAGGGTCCGCCCCAGCCGGGCAGCTTGCTCATATTCAATGCTGTCCCGGGCCGCGGCATGCCCGCCCATGACACCCACCACACGCTTCCCGGCAGCCGCGCAGGCATCGAGAAAATCGTCCAGGGAGTCTGAAATCGCGTGGTCGTGCATGGCCGTGGCCAGCGTGGCGTTCAGTTCGCGTCCGTGCCCGTCCTGCAGCGTCCACTGGTAGATTTGCGCGTCCGGCACAGCCTCGTATTCCGCCCCGCCAATGCCCTTGTACAGCTCGGCAGCCGTGTAGAGGTGGCCGCGGTAGGCGTTGAAGGGAATGTTGGGCAGCGTGGGGAAAATCAGGGCTCCGCCCGACCTCAGCCGCGCCTCCACCCCTGCGGCAAAGCGGCAGCCCATGAAAATGGCGCCCGACGCCCGCAGGCCCAACAGCTCCGCCGACCTCTGCCGCAGGTCCACGGCCTGGAAGTGCCAGCCGTGCATGGATGTGGCGCCGCCGGCCAGCAAGGCGTCAAACCCCGCCACATCCTCAACCTCGAGGGTCCGGGCACGGGGGGCAAGGGGTGCGTTCACGCCTTCAGCATAGCGAGCCGCGCCGGCGGCCGGGCCAGGCGGGGCCGGGTACGGTGGATACGGCAGCAATTCCAAGCACGACGGCGGCCCCTCCCGGACACGCCGCCCCCACCAAGGAGCCCCATTGAAGGAAATCACCACCAACGACGTCCTGGCCGCCGATCCCGACGTGCAGATCATCGATGTCCGCGAGGCGGGCGAACTCAGCACCGGCATGATCGAGGACGCCGTCCACATTCCCTCCGGCGAAGTCCTGGAGCGCGTGGGCGAACTGGACAAGTCGCGCCGCATCATCGCCGTCTGCCATGGCGGCGGGCGCAGCGGGCGCGTAGCTGAAGCTTTGACGGAGCTCGGCTACAACGCGGACACCCTGGTGGGCGGGATGAGCAACTGGGAGGCCGAGGGCCTGCCCATGGTCCCGCCTGCGTAGGAAACGGAAAATGCCGAGCCGCCGCCGGCCCGACCCGGCCGAGCCGCCGCCGCAAGCGGACGTCAGACCCGGCCGAAGGCGGCGCCGAACGCGGCAAGGGCGGCGTCGCTGTCCCCCTGCGCCCAGGCCTCCATGCCCACGGTGCCGCGGTAGCCGGCGTCGAGCAGTGCGCGGTGGACTGCCGCGTAGTTGATCTCCCCCGTGCCCGGTTCGCAGCGCCCGGGGACGTCCGCCACCTGGATCTCGCCAATGTGCGGCAGCGAGTCGCGGACCAGCCCGATCAGGTTTCCCTCCCCCATTTGCGCGTGGTAGAGGTCCAGCATCATCTTCACGTTGGGGTGGCCGGCAGCCTCCACCAGGGCCCGGGTGTCCTTGGCCCGCGCCAGCGGGATGCCCGGATGGTCCAGGATGGTGTTGAGGTTTTCGAGGCAAAACGTGATGCCGTGGCGTGCGCCCAGCTCGCCGAGGCGGGCGAGGGTGCGTGCGCCCGTGGCCCACATCCGCCCCGTGGCCCTGAACGCGGGGCGGGCCGCGTGCCCGTCGATGAGCTCGGCGGAGTGCACCACCATGCGCGGGATTCCGAGCTCCAGCGCGGTCGGGATGAGTTCGGCCGCCGTCCGGACCACGTCATCGCAGCTGTCGGCATCCACCACGCTGCCGGCGGAATATCCCGTCATGGAGGAAAATGCGGCGCCCGTTGACTTGAGTGCGGCCACGTCCTTGGTGCGCGAGTCCCAGATTTCCACGTCAAAGCCCGCCGCGTGGATCCTGCGCACCCGCTCCGCGAACGGCAGCTCGGTGTAAACCATTTCGGCGCAGACTGCCAGGCGCATCAGGCGCCTGCCGCGTTGTGTGAAGGCTCGACGGCGGCCGGCCGGGCCACCGCGGCCGGCCGGGCCACCGCGGCCGGCCGGGCGACGGCGGCGGGCTGGCCCGTGGTGACGGACTCGATGCAGGCCAGGGCCACAGCCAGGGCGCGGCGGGCGTCGGCACCGCCGGGAGTGACTGAGGCCCCGGCCCCGCCGGACCCGGATGCGGCGGCCCCGTCCGCCGGGTTTCGCAGCCCGGCAATGGTGGCGGCAAAGTCGGCGAGTTCGTCGGTGTAGGCCTGCTTGAACAATTCCACGTTCAGCCGCGGCGTGTTGGCGGACAGGCCGCCGGCGGTGTAGCGCCGGGCGGCGGTTTCAGTGCTTCGTCCGGCCTGGACCATACCCTTGGAACCGAAGACCTCACCGCGGATGTCATAGCCGTAGAGGGCGCTGAAGTTTGCCTCCGCCACAGCCACGGCCCCGTTGCTGTACTTGACCGTCACCACGGCGGTGTCCAGGAAGCCCTGGTCCTTGAAGCCGGGCTCCACCAGCGCGTCCGCCACTGCATAGACGTTCACCGGCTCGGCCCCGGAATTGAACCAGTTGAGCGTGTCGAAGTCGTGGATCAGCGTTTCCAGGAACACCGTCCACGGCGGTGTCTTCGCGGCCCCCTGTATGCTGCCGGTCCCGGGGTCGCGGGTGAGCGAGCGCAGCAGCTGGGGCGTCCCCACCACCCCGGCGTCAATGTCCGCCTTCGCGGCCAGGAAGTCCTCGGCGTAGCGCCGGTTGAAGCCCACCTGGAATTGCACGCCGGCGGCGGCCACGTCCGCCAGCGCCGCATCAAGTTCCTCGAGCGACAGCCCGGCCGGCTTCTCGCAGAAAACGTGCTTGCCGGCCTTCGCCGCCTGGGAAATCAGGGTGGAGTGGAAACGGGCCGGGCTGGCAATGATGACACCATCCAGGTCCGGGTCGGCAAACAGGTCCGCCGGGTCGGCACTGACCTTGGCCACGCCCAGGCGGGCTGCCAGCGCGGACGCAGCATCGATGGCCGGGTCGGCAATGGCCTCCAGCACGGCGCCGGGCAGGCGGAGGGCCACGCTCTCGGCATGGAAGGCGCCGATCCAGCCGGCGCCAATGAGGCCCAGGCGCACCGCCGGTGCCGGAGTTGCCGTGTGTCCTTGCAGATATGCCATGGGAAGCCGACCGTTCAGTGGAGTTGGGGCCGGAACTAGATCGATCTAGCCGACGTGATGGATCCAGTCTGGCACGACATCCCGCACCGTGTCTAGATCGATCTAGTAGTCTGTTTCCATGATGAACCCCGCAGAGCCCCCGCAACCGCCCCGGCGCCCCACCATGGCCGACGTCGCCGCGGCCGCCGGCGTCTCGCGGGCCCTCGTCTCAATCGTCATCCGGGGCGCGGAAGGGGCCAGCGACGCCACCCGCCGGCGCGTGCTGCAGGCGGCCAAGGACCTCGGCTACCGCCCGGACACCAGGGCCCGGCTGTTGCGCAGCAGCCGGACACGGCTGATCGGCGTGGTCTTCAACGTGACCGAGCCGTACCACGCCGAGTTGGTCGAGCTCCTCTATGAGGCTGCCGCCGCCGAACGCTACGCCATCACCCTCAGCGCCACGGGGCCGCGCCGGGGCGAGCGGGAGGCTGTTGAATCGCTGCTGGACCTGGGCGTGGAGGCGGCGGTGGTCATTGCCCCCACCAGCCCGACGGCGGAACTCGCAGCCCTGCCCGTTCCCGTCGTATCCATGTTGCGGGCCCCGGGCGGCGGGGCCGTCGCCAGTGTTGCAAGCGACGAGGCCGCCGGGATCAGGCTGGCCATGGACCACCTTCACGGCCTGGGTCACCGGCGCATCGCCCACCTCGACGGCGGTGCCGCCGTCGGCTCGGCAGCCCGGCGCACCGCCTACCTGGCCTGGATGGCCGACGCCGGCGAGGCGGCACAGGTAATCCCCGGCGGTCCCCTGGAATCGGACGGATCGCGGGCGGCAGCCATGCTGCTGGCGTCCATGGGCCGGCCGCCTGCCGGGGCCGGACGTGAGGGGAACACCCAGGCCGGGCACGCCACATATGCCGGCCACGGCGGCACCGCATCGGGGGCACCCGGCGCGCCCACCGCCGTCGTGGTTTTCAACGACCGCAGCGCCCTGGGCGCCCTGGACACCTTCCGGCGCGCGGGGCTGGGCGTGCCCGGGGAGCTGTCCGTGGTGGGCTACGACAATTCCCGCATGGCGCGGCTGGAGCACATCAACCTGACCAGCATTGGCCAGGACGGGCCCGCGCTGGCGGCCGCCGCCGTCCGCAGCGCGGCCGCCCGGATTGCCGGCGCCGCCGCGGAGGACGTGGTCATCCCGCCGTCGCTGGAGCCGGGCGGCACCACGGCGAGGCTCACTCCCCCGGGAAGGTGATTCCCAGCTGGCCGCGGATGGCATCCGCCACGTCCATGGTCAGGATGGATGCCTCCAGTGGGCGTTCCGCCACGGAGGTGCGCCCGGCGTGGATGGCCCGGGCGACGGCGGCGGCCTCGAAGTGCAGGCCCTCGAAGTGCGCCCCCGCGGGCTCCTCGTAGCGGAGGCTGGTGCCGTCGGGCTGGCTGAGCGTGAACCCGCCGGGCATGTTGAACGGTCCGTCAAGGGTCAGTGTGGCGGCCGTCCCCACCAGGCTTGCCTGGGTGGGCGTGAAGTTGTTCAGCTGCGTGTTCACCACCGCGTGGGCGCCGCCGGGAAAGGACATGGCGGCTGAAATTTGGCCGTTGACGCCCGACGGGTGGCCGATGCCCAGCGCCCGGAGCTGGTCCGGGGCGCCCAGGACGGCGGTGACCAGCGCCAGCGGGTAGGTGCCCAGGTCCAGCAGCGGGCCGCCTGCCAGCATGGGGTCGAAGATCCGGTGCCCCGGCTCAAAGTGTTCGCCGTACTCGGCGATGACGGTGGTCAGGGTGCCCAGTGCGCCGGCGTCGAGCAGTTGCCGGACGGCGTCGAACTTGGGCAGGAAGAAGGTCCACAGCGCCTCGGCGGCAAACAGCCCTGCAGCGGCGGCCTTGTCACGGATGTCCCGGGCCTGGGCGGCGTTGATGCCGATGGGCTTCTCGATCAACACGTGCTTTCCCGCCGCCAAGGCGGCCAGCGCGGCGGAGTGGTGGGAGGTGTGCGGCGTGGCCACATAGACAATGTCGATGTCGGCGGCGGCCAGTTCCCCGTAGCTGCCGTACGCCGCTGCAATGCCGAACGTGTCCGCGAAGGCCTGGGAACGCTCCCGGGAGCGGGACCCCACGGCGGCAATCATCTGGCGCGTGTGCGCCTGGACGGACTCGGTGAAGCGCCCGGCGATCCAGCCCGGACCCATGATGCCCCAGCGCAGGGGCGGGGCATCCATGGAATCGGGCACGCGTGAAGCGGGCAGGACCGCGGGCGCGGTTGCCTGCAAACTCACGTGTAATCCACCGCGGTGAAGAGCCCCGTGCCGGCCGCGGCAATGACGGCTTCGGCCACCTGGGCCGCGCGCAGCCCGTCGCGGGCGGTGGCCAGCGGCGATGGTTCGCCGCGCTGGAGTGAATGGATCCAGGCCTGCAGCTCAATCCGGTAGGCGTCGGCAAACCGCGGCCGCCAGTCCTCCGGATATTCCGTCGACCTGCTGCGCTGCGCATTCACGGCCAGCAGGGCCGGCTCGGCCAGGGAGGCCGTGCCGCGCTCGGCCACCACCTCACATTGGGTGGTGTAGCCGTACTGGGCATTGAGGAACAGCTCCAGCGTGGTCAGGACGCCGTCAGCGGTGCGCAGCAGGATGAACGCGGGGTCATGGAGCCCGCCGGGTGCCGCCGTCGTCCGTTTTCCGGCGTGCCAGGCCACCTCCGTGATGGGCGAGCCCAGCAGCCACGGAATGGTGTCCAGCTCATGGATGGCGGAGTTGGTCACGGCGGAGGCGGTGGTGGCGTTGGGTGCGGAGGTGCTGTTGCGGCTGATGCAGTGCACCATCAGCGTCTCGCCCGCGTCCCCGGATTGGGCATGGCGGCGCAGTTCACGGTGGCCCGGGTCGAAGCGCCGCATGAACCCCAGCGACAGCAGCGAACGCCCCGTGGCGGCGGCAATCTCCTCATCCGCCGCCACCACCTCGCGGCATTCCGCCACCGTCGGGGCCAGGGGCTTTTCGCACAGGACCGGCTTGCCTGCCTCAAGGCAGTCGAGGATGAGCCCGGCATGCGTCGAATCATGCGAGGCAATCACGACGGCGTCCACCCGGCTTGAGCGGATGAGCTTGCGTGCGTCGGTGGTTGCGCGGGCGCCCGCGGCGGCCGCCGCGGCTGAGGCACGGTCCCCGTCGATGTCCGCCACGTAGCTGACGCTGGCGCCGCTGATGGCCGTGGCCAGGTTGGTGATGTGGTCGGCGCCCATGATTCCGGCGCCGATCACGCCTACGTTGAGGGTCATGCTGGTGTTCTCCCCTGTTTGTGAAGTGGCCCTGCGGGCTGTTGTGCCTGCGGGCTGTTATGCTAGCCGGCTGTCTTGCTAGCGCGGCAGCTGATCAGCGGTTTCGGCCACTTCGGCCTGGACTTCGCTGACGATGTCGCTGTGTCCGCCGAGGCTTTCGAGTTCGTGGGCCAGCTCGGCCAGCTCCGCGCCGCCGGCCATTTGGGCGGTGAGTTCCTCCAGGGTGATGTCCTTTTTGTCGTAGTAACCGATGGACTTGCCGCGCTTGAGGAGCAGGAACCTGTCCCCGACGGGGTAGGCGTGGTGCGGGTTGTGGGTGATGAAGATGACGCCCAGGCCGCGGTCGCGGGCCTGGAGGATGTAGCGCAGCACCACCCCGGACTGCTTCACGCCCAGGGCCGCGGTGGGTTCGTCCAGGATCAGGGCCTTCGCACCGAAGTGCACGGCGCGGGCAATGGCCACGCACTGTCGC
>NZ_JAAKZI010000023.1 GCF_011045165.1 Arthrobacter silviterrae | reverse complement strand
CCGCGCGAGGGGGCTAGATTGGATGCCATGGTGGACACGACGGCGGTGCTGTTGGCAGCGGGGGCCGGCACGCGGCTGGGACGCGGGCCCAAGGCCCTGCTGCCGTTCCGCGGTGCCACGTTGGTGGAGCATGCAGCCGCCGTCCTCCGGGACGGCGGCTGCACTGACGTCGTCGTCGTGCTTGGCGCAGGGTCGGCGGCAGCCGCCGTATTGCCCGGGCTGGCCGGCTGCCGGCTGGTAAGCAATGAAGGTTGGGCCTCCGGCATGGGAGGCTCGTTCCGCCTGGGGGTGGCCGCAACGGCGCCCGGCAACAACACGCTCATAGCGTTGGTTGACCAGCCGGGCGTCACCGCCGGGCTGGTCAACAGGCTGATTGCCACGCACCGGCCGGGCCGCATCACGGCGGCCGGCTATGGCGGGGAGGGCGGCACGCTGCTCCGCGGCCACCCCATCATCTTCAGCCCCGAACTTGCCGAGCAGGCGGCCGCCACGTCAACGGGCGACGCCGGAGCGCGGCAATTTCTGCGCGAACACCCCGAACTCATCGACTTGGTGGACTGCAGCGACCTCTTCGACGGCGCCGACTTGGATACCGAAGCGGACCTGCACCTGATGGAGCGTCCGCCCAAACAGCGCAAAAGCTGAGGGAGCGTCAGGGGGTCAGGCGCCGGCGGCCGGGTGGTTGAGGTTGGGCTCCTGCTTACGGCTCGCGGACTTTTCTGTGGGGCAAAACCCACGTTGGGTTCGTCCCCCGGTGCACCGGGGGCAAAACTCGGCACGAGTTTGGCCCCCACGGAAAGGGAGCGTCGGGGTCAGGCGCCGGCGGCCTTCAGCCCCAGGTAGATGACGTCCCTGGCCAGCGGCAGCCGGGTGGTTGAGGCTGGGCTCCTGATTACGGCTCGCGGACTTTTCTGTGGGGCAAAACCCACGTTGGGTTCGTCCCCCGGTGCACCGGGGGCAAAACTCGGCACGAGTTTGGCCCCCACGGAAAGGGAGCGTCAGGGGGTCAGGCGCGGGCGGCCTTCAGACCCAGGTAGATGACGTCCCTGGCCAGCGGCAGCCGGGTGAACCTCACGCCGGTGGCGTTGCGGATGGCGTTGGCCAGCGCCGGCGCCACGGGATTGAACGGGCTCTCGCTCATGGACTTCGCCCCCAGGGGGCCCAGCGAGTCATGCGTCGCGGCAAAGTACACCTCGCTGCGCGGCACGTCCGCAAAAGTGGGGATGTGGTACTGGCGCAGGATGTCCGTCGTGACGGCGCCGTCGTCCCCCACCAGCACCTCCTCGTACAGCGCCGCGCCCAGGGCCTGGGCAATGCCGCCCTCGATCTGCCCCCGGCACTGCCGCGGGTTGACCACCACGCCGGCGTCCGCCGCCTGCACGCTTTGAAGTATCCGCAGCTCCCCCGTGCCCCTGTTGACGGCCACCCGGAAGCCGTGGACGTTGAACGCCACGGAGCGCGGCGTGCCGCCCCAGCGCCCCTCGGCCCGCAACGTTCGCCCTGCCAAGGCGGCCAGCTCGTAGACCCGGGCCAGCGGCAGCAGCGTGCCGGCGCAGTCCACGGCGCCCGGCACCAGCCGGCACGCCGCAACATCCGCGCCGGCGCCGTCCGCGGCCACCTTGAGCAGCTCACCGGCCAGGTCCTGGGCGGCGAGCAGCGTGGCCTTGCCCGCAACCACGGTCCCGGTGGAGCCAAAAGCTCCCGTGTCATGCTCCGTCAGGGACGTGTCGGACTGGGCCACCGCCACGAATTCCGCCCGGCTGTTCAGCGCCGTCGCCGCCAATTGCGCGTGCACCGTGGTGGTGCCGTTGCCAAATTCGGCAGTGCCCACGCTGGACTTGAACGTGCCGTCGGCCAGCAGCTCCAGCACGGAGTGGGCAAAGTGGCCGCGCGGCGGGACGGTGTCAATCATCGACAGGGCAGTCCCCGTCCCCACGGCCCAGTCCGGCCCCAGCTCCGCGAGCCCGGCCTCGCGGTACCGCTCGGCACCCCGCCGCAGGGCGTCATCCACCAGGTCCACGCACTGGTCCAGCCCGTAGCTGCCGTAGTGCACGTCCTCCTCGGGTTCGGGGGAAGTGGACAGCATGGGGTCCCCGGACCGGACCATGTTGCGCCGCCGGAACTCCATGGGGTCCATGCCCAGCCCCGCAGCGAGCTCGTCCATGGCCGATTCCACGGCAAAGAACATCTGGCTCAGCCCATATCCGCGGAAGGCGCCGGCCGGCACGGTGTTGGTGTACACGGAGCGCGCATCCACCTTCTTGTTGGCGCACTGGTACACGGCGAGCGATTCCCCGCAGCCGTGGAACATGACTCCGGGGGCGTGGTTGCCGTAGGCGCCGGTGTTGACCAGCACATCCACGGCCAGCGCGGTCAGCGTCCCGTCCCTGCGGGCGCCCGCGCTGAGCCGGATGGTGAAGGGGTGGCGGGTGGTGGACGCCGTGAGCTGCTCGGTGCGCGTGTATTCCAGCTGCACGGGGCGCCGCAGCGCCAGGACTGCCAGCGCCACAATGTCCTCCGTGAGCATCTCCTGCTTGCCGCCAAATCCGCCGCCCACCCGTCCGGCCACCACGCGCACCGCGTCCTCGGGCAGGCCAAAAACGCGGCAGAGGGCACGCCGGGTCAAGAACGGCGTCTGCGTCGAGGAGCGCATGTCCAGCCGGCCCTCCCCGTCCAGCCGCCCGATCGCTGCATGGGTTTCCAGGGCCGTGTGCTGCACCCGCTGGGTGCTGTACGTCTCCTGATGCACGACGTCGGCCAGCGCCAGTCCCGCTGCCACGTCGCCGAGCTCGGTGTGCAGCTCCGCGACAATGTTGTGCGCCGGGTCGCCGATGCGGCTGGCCGCGGCATCCTTGTCCCCGTGGACGGCCGGGGCGCCCGGGAGCAGCGCGTTTTCCGGGTCAAGGACGGCGGGCAGCACCTCATAGCTGACCACCAGGGCACGCACGCCGGCCTCGGCCTCCTGGACGGAGTCGGCCACGACGGCGGCCACCCGCTGGCCCACGTGGCGCACCACGGAATCCAGCACCAGGGTGTCGTCGGGGTCGTCCGTGAACAGCTCGTGCTGGGCCGTGGAAAACAGCTGTTTCGGCGAATCCTGGTGGGTGAAGACGGCGCGGACCCCGGGCAGCCGGAGGGCGGCGGCGGTGTCGATGGAGGTGATCCGGGCGTGGGCGTGCGGGGAGCGCAGCAGTTTCATGTGCAGCAGTCCGGGGTAGTCCGCCGGGTCGACGTCGAGCGTGTAGCGGGCCGTGCCCGTCACCACGGCGCGGCCGGCCGGTGCACCCTGGCTGGCGCCCACGTGGCCGCAGCTGTCCGCATCTTCCGTCGAGACACCCAGCACGGCGTCCCCGATGGCCCGGTAGCCGGTGCAGCGGCACAGGTTGCCCTTCAAGTTGCGGGGGAGGTTCTCCTTTTGGGCGTCGTCGAAGGTGGCCGCCGTCATGAGCATGCCTGCCGTGCAGAAGCCGCACTGGAAGCCCTGGGCAGCCAGGAACTGCTCCTGCATGGGGTGGAGCGTGCCGCCGCTGGCCAATCCCTCCACGGTGGTGACGTTTTTGCCCGCGGCGCGCACGGCTGGGTAGAGGCAGCTGTGCACCGGCACGCCGTCCACGTGCACCGTGCAGGCGCCGCAGTCGCCGCCGTCGCAGCCCTTTTTCACGCCCAACATGCCTTCCTCGCGGAGGTAGGTGCGCAGGCATTGCCCCGGCCGCGGTTCGTTGGCGTGCGGCGTGCCGTTGATGCCCATGGCCATGGTCAGGCCCCCTTGCTTACGTCGTGGGCCGGGGCGCCGAGCAGTTCGGCCCGGATCTCCTCGGCGAGCCGGTACGTCATGTCGCGGCGCCATTGCGGCAGTCCGTGGATGTCGTCGTGGTACAGCTCCGCGGGGATGGCGGCGTCCAGGGCCCGCCGCAGGCCGGCCGCGTCGGGGAGCCCGGCACCTGGCCCCGCCGCCCCCGAACCGGCGAAGCGCAACTGCACCGGCCGCTTGGTGGCGGCGGTCACGGTCAGGACCAGGCCGCCGTCGGGCGCTAAACGGCCAATGAGCAGGACGCCGGAGCGGCCCAGGTTGCTCAGCGAAAGGCGGCGGAATGCCACCCTGGAGGCCAGCGCGGCGGCGGGGAGGTGAATGCTGCGCAGGAGTTCGCCCGGGGCCAGGCTGGTGCGGGCGTCGCCCACCACCAGCCCGGCCACGGGCACCTGCCGGCTCCCGCCGCCGGGCCCCAGCACCGTGGCCACCCCGTCGAGGGAGGCACAGAGTGAGGTCATGGGCCCGGCAGGCAGGGCTGTGGCGATGTTCCCGCCCACGGTGGACGCGTTCCAGATCTTGAATGACGCCACAAAGGAATCGCAGCACAGGCGCACCAGTTCCAGTGCCGTCCACGCCGGCGGCAGCCCCGGCCGGTCCGGCAGCGCATACAGCTCGGCGATGGTGCAGGTGGCTGCCAGCTCGATGCCGCCGTCGTCCACCTGGATGGCCGGCCAGCCGGCCGTGGTCACGTCCAGCAGGCGGCGCAGGGTGGTGCTGCCATAGGAGAACAACACGGTGCCTCCGGCCAGCCAGGCATCGCCGGGGCGCCAGGCGGAGGGGTCGGCCGTGGGAACCACTGCCTCGATGGTGTTCATGTCCATGGTTGCTAGCCGATCCCGAGGAGCTGCTGGATGGGTCCCATCCCGAAGTACACCACAAAGGATGCGGCAACGCCCCACATCAGCACGTGCACTTCACGGGCCCTACCCTGCACCACGCGGATGACAACGTAGGCGATGAACCCGGCGCCGAGGCCGTTGGCGATCGAGTAGGTGAACGGCATCAGGATGAACGTCAGGAAGGCCGGAATGGCGATTCCGAAGTCGTCCCACTCCACCTTGCGGACCTGGGAGGCCATCATGAAGCCCACAATGACCAGGGCCGGGGCCACCGCCTCAAACGGCACAATGGCCACGAGCGGGGCGAAGAACGCGGCCAGCAGGAACAGCCCACCGGTGACAACGCTGGCCAACCCGGTCCGGGCACCCTCGGCGATGCCCGCCGCCGACTCCACAAAGATTTCATTGGCGGAAACGGAGCCGAAGCCGCCGGCCACGGAGCCCACCGCGTCAACCAGCAGCACGCGGTTGGCGTTCTTCATGTTGTTGTCCTCATCCACCAGCCCTGCCTCGCTGGCCAGCCCGGTCATGGTGCCCATGGCGTCAAAGAACACGCTGAGCAAAATGGTGAAGGTCAGCAGCAGGGCGGACATGATCCCCAAATGGGCGAAGGCGCCAAACATGTCCACCTTGCCCACCAGGGAGAGGTCCGGCAGGGAGAAAATCTTCGCCGGCACGGCGGGGACCATGAGCGACCAGCCGGACGGGTCCTTCTGGCTGGATGCGGTGTTGGTGACCAGTTGCAGGCCCATGGCAAACAGCGTGGAGGCGACAATGCCGATCAACAGGCCGCCCTTGACCTTGCGCACCAGCAGCACAATGGTCAGCACCAGGCCGAAGACAAACACCAGCGTGGGCCAGCCCAGCAGCTTTCCATCCTGGCCCAGCTGCAGCGGCACGGTGGTGTGGGCCGAATCCGGGATGCGGCGCACAAACCCGGCGTTGACCAGCCCGATGATGGCAATAAACAGGCCAATTCCCACCACGATCGCCGTCTTCAGCCCGGCCGGGACCGCCCGCATGACGGCCTCCCGGAGCCCGGAAACAACCAGCAGAAACATGACGATGCCGGCAATGAGCACCAGGCCCATGACCTCCGGCCAGGTCAGGTTCTTGGTGGTGGCAATCGTGGCGGAGACAAAGGCGTTGACGCCGAGCCCGGCGGCGAGCGCGAAGGGGTACTTCGCCCACACCCCCATGACGATGGTGGTCACGCCGGCCACGACGGCGGTCACTGCAGCCACCTGGGGTATGCCCAGCACGTGGCCGGAACCGTCGGGCGAACTGAGGATCAGCGGGTTCAGGACCACGATGTAGCACATGGCGAAGAAGGTGGCCAGGCCGCCGCGGAATTCGCGCACCACGCTTGAGCCGCGGGCACTGATTTCAAAGTAGCGGTCGATGGCCAGTGCCATGCCACGCTTGGTTTCGGGCTGTCCGGGTGCCATGGAGGGCCCCTTTGCTTTTCCGGTCTTGTTCAACAGAGCCATGTCAGCCGCCCCCTAGTAATCGATCCGGGTGGCGAGCCCGTTCCAGGTGGTGAAGGGGGCCAGCGGGTCTGCGGCTCCCGGCGCCAGTTGCCGCACGGGCATGGACCGCTGCTCCACGGGGGTGTCGAAGTAGTCGTAGAAGACGGCGTCGTCGAATCCGGCGCGGGCGGCGTCGTGCCTGTCCGCGGCAAAGTACACCCGGTCCACGCGGGCCCACAGGGCCGATGCCAGGCACATGGGGCAGGGCTCGCAGCTGGTGTAGAGGGTGGCGCCGGTGAGGTCGAAGGTGCCGAGGGCCGTGCAGGCCGCCCGGATGGCCGTGACCTCGGCGTGCGCCGTGGGGTCATTGTTGGCGGTGACGCGGTTGATTCCTTCGAAGGCCCGCCCGTCCGCCGTGACCACGACGGCGCCAAATGGCCCGCCGTGGTCCAGGACGTTGGTGGTGGCCAGGTCTACCGCCCGGGCCAGGTGTTCCTGGCCAAATTCATTGATGTTCATGGTGACTTCCTTGTCACTGAAGCACCCGGCAAAACAGCATCATGCGGGAATCCTGGGAAGGATTTCCTGTACCGGTGTGCACTTGGTTTGAGATTCAAGATACGCCCGGTAGATAGCGGCCCTTGTAGGGCGCCCGCCATAGACTTGATGATGACCCTAACACCGAAATGTGAGCCGGGCAACAGTTTTTTGGAAACTCGTTACCGCATCATGAAATGTCGCGAAGCGTTGACTTTCACCCGCGCCCTCGCCTACATTGGGCGCAGGACCGTTTCGGCGGGACTGCCTGGATCAGCAGACAGGGCCTTTCAACAGGAGGAAAACTGAGCTGGCACCCGTGCGGTGCCGGCTTTTTTATTGGCCGGCCCGCCCCGTCCACTGCAAGGATCCCCATGAAGCAATCAACCCCGGACCGCCGGCTCTGGCTCAAGAACCCGCTGGCCGCCTTTACCGCCAATGACCTCGACGCCGGCGGCGGGGTGGTCCTTGCCGGCGGCCTGATCGCTGAGGTTCTCGCCGCCGGCCAGTCCCCCGCGACACCGTGCGAGGAGGTGTTCGACGCCGGCCGGCACGTCATCACGCCCGGCCTGGTCAACACCCACCACCACTTTTACCAGACGCTCACCCGGGCCTGGGCTCCCGTGGCCAATGCCGAACTGTTCCCCTGGCTGAAAACGCTCTACCCCGTCTGGGCCCGGCTGACCCCGAAGGACCTGCGGCTGGCCACGACGGCGGCACTGGCCGAACTGCTGCTCTCGGGCTGCACCACGGCCGCGGACCACCACTACCTGTTCCCGCACGGGCTTGAGGATGCCATCGACATCCAGGTGGAAGCCGTGCGGGAGCTGGGCATGCGCGCCACCCTCACCCGGGGCTCCATGTCATTGGGCGAGCACGACGGCGGGCTGCCGCCGCAGTCCACGGTGCAGGACCCCGACGTCATTTTGGCGGACAGCGAACGGCTGGTTGCCGCCTACCATGAGCGCGGCGACGACGCAGTCATCCAGATTGCGCTGGCCCCGTGCTCGCCCTTCTCGGTCACCCGCGAACTCATGGTGGAGAGCGCCGCCCTGGCCGAAAAACTGGACGTCCGCCTGCACACGCACCTGGCCGAAACCCTCGACGAGGAGGACTTTTGCCGGGAAAAGTTTGGCCTGCGCACGGTGGACTACCTCGAAAGCGTGGGCTGGCTGACGGACCGGACCTGGCTGGGCCACGGCATCCACTTCGACGACGCCGAAATCGCGCGGCTGGGAGCCGCCGGAACCGGCATAGCCCACTGCCCGTCGTCGAACATGAGGCTGGCGTCAGGCACCGCCCGCATCCTGGACCTTGAGGCGGCCGGCGTCCCGGTGGGACTGGGCGTGGACGGCTCCGCCTCCAATGACGCCTCCAACATGATCCAGGAGGCGCGGCAGGCGCTCTACCTGCAGCGGCTGCGGTACGGCGCAGGGGTCAGCGTGGAACGCGCCCTGGGCTGGGCCACAAGGGGGTCGGCACGGGTGCTGGGGCGGGAGAGCCTGGGCGAGATAGCGCCCGGACGCCAGGCTGACCTGGCCCTGTTTACCCTGGACGAGCTGCGCTTCTCAGGCTCGCACGACCCGGTGGCCGCCCTGCTGCTGTGCGGTGCCGACCGTGCGGACAGGGTCATGGTGGGCGGGCAGTGGCGCGTGGTGGACGGCCGGATTCCCGGCCTGGACCTGGGCGCGCTCATCGCGGAGCACAGCAGCGCGGCGCGGCGCCTGGTGAACGGCTAGTTTGCGCTGGCTAGTTTGCGCTGTTGAGTTCCGCGGAAATGACGGCGGCGGCCTGTTGCAGCATGGGCACGGCACGGTCCGCAAACGCCTGGTCAACCCGGGTTACGGGACCTGAGACCGAAATGGCGGTGGGGGTGGGGGCGTTAGGGACGGACATGGCGAAGCAGCGCACGCCGAGCTCCTGCTCTTCCTCATCAATGGAATAGCCGCGGTTGCGGATCAACTCCAGGTCCGCCAGCAGGGCGTCAATGGTGCCGATGCTCTTGTTGGTGGGCGTGGGCATTCCCTGCCGGGCAATGATGCCGCGGACGGTGTCATTGTCCAGCTGGGCCAGCAAGGCCTTCCCCACGCCGGTGTCGTGGGTGTGGGCGCGCCGGCCCACCTCGGTGAACATGCGCATGGAGTGCGGCGAGGGGACCTGGGCTATGTAGATGACCATGTCGGATTCCAGCACAGCCATGTTGGCGGTTTCACCCAGCTTGTCGACCAGCGTCTTCAGCTGCGGCCGGGCCAGTGCGCCCAGCTGCTTGTTGGCGCCTTCGCCCAGTCGGATGAGCCGCGGACCCAGGGCGTAGCGGCGGTTCGGCAGCTGGCGGATGTAGCCCAGCGAGACCAGCGTGCGCAACAGCCTGTGGATGGTGGGCAGGGGAAGGTCCGTGGAACCGGAGAGCTCGCTGAGGGTTACATCGCCGCCAGCGTCCGTGATGAGTTCCAGCAGTTCAAACACGCGCTCCACGGACTGCACGCCGCCGCCGGTCTTTGCTGCCATGTCGCTTTACTCCTGGATTCCTGGACGTCCACCGTCCATCCGTTGCGGGTTCCACAGTGCCCATTTATCCACATTGTGAAAATGATGTTTCAAACTCAAAGATACCGCACCATGTCAACCACTTTGACCATTTGGCGGCAAGGACTTGTTATTCCACTAGATAGATAATAATATCCATCATACGAAAACAAATAACATTCGGGAAGCCCTCGCGGGCCACAACTTCAAGGACATTCAATGGCGAACCCTAGCCCCGGCAACTCCATCACCCTGCGCGTCAGTGCGCCGTCCAACTTCACCGTCACGAGTGAGCTTGCCGCGGCAGCCGCCTCGGCCGGCGCCGCCGTCACCGCACTGGACATTGTTGAGTCCCAGCACACCAGCATTGTTGTTGACATCACTGCGAACACCACCGACGACGACCACGCCGAGCGTGTGCGGGACGCCCTCGAGGCCCTCGACGGCGTGCACGTGCTGCATGTTTCCGACCGCACCTTCCTCATGCACCTCGGCGGCAAGCTCGAGGTCACCCCAAAGGTGGCCATCCGCAACCGCGACGACCTCTCCCGGGCCTACACCCCCGGCGTCGCCCGCGTCTGCATGGCCATCGCCGAGGACCCGGCCGCCGCACGCAACCTGACCATCAAGCGCAACACGATCGCCGTCGTCACCGACGGCACGGCCGTCCTGGGCCTGGGCGACATCGGCCCGGCCGCGGCCCTGCCCGTCATGGAGGGCAAGGCGGCGCTGTTCAAGCAGTTCGCCAACGTCGACGCCTGGCCCGTCTGCCTGGACACGAAGGACACCGAGGAAATCATCAGCATCGTCAAGGCGATTGCCCCCGTGTACGGCGGCATCAACCTTGAGGACATCGCGGCCCCCCGCTGCTTTGAGATCGAACGCCGCCTGAAGGAAGAGCTGGACATCCCCGTCTTCCACGACGACCAGCACGGCACGGCCATCGTGACGCTCGCGGCCCTCACCAACGCACTGCGCGTGGTGGAAAAGAAGATCGAGGACGTCAAGATCGTCGTTGCCGGGGTCGGCGCGGCGGGCAACGCCATCATCCAGCTGCTTCTGGCCCAGGGCGCGAAAAACGTGGTGGCCTGCGGCCGCAACGGTGCCATCAACCGCAGCGAGACCTACACGGATGAGCACCGCACCTGGCTGGCCAACAACACCAACCCGGACAACTTCACCGGCTCCCTCCATGACGCCATGCCCGGTGCGGACGTCTTCATCGGAGTCAGCGGCCCCAACATCCTGGGTGAGGAGCAGGTTGCGGCCATGGCGGAAAACGCCATTGTGTTTGCGATGGCAAACCCCACGCCCGAGGTGGACCCGGTCATCGCCTCACGGCATGCCGCCGTCGTGGCCACGGGCCGCAGCGACTTCCCGAACCAGATCAACAACGTGCTGGCCTTCCCCGGCTTCTTCCGCGGGCTGCTCGACGCCGGCATGTCCGACATCACCGACGATATGCTGGTCGCGGCAGCTGTTGCCATTGCCAACCGCGTGGACGATTCTGAACTCAACGCCAGTTTCATCATCCCCAGCGTCTTCGACCCGCACGTGGCCGCCGACGTCGCTTCCGCCGTTGCCAACGCGGCAGGATCAACCCTCGAAAGGACGCAATCATGACCAGCCCCGCCCTCACCATCACGGTCACCGATCCCACCCCGATCCCCCGCGCCGGCGAAATCCTGACGCCTGAGGCCCTTGACTTCGTCGCCGAGCTCAACAGCCGCTTCAACCCCGCCCGCATCGAGCGCCTGGCCGAGCGCACCACTAAGCGTGAACACGTGGCCGCCACGGGCGGGCTGGACTTCCTGCCGGAGACGGCCGGGATCCGCGCCGGCGAGTGGCAGGTTGCCCCCGCCCCGGCGGCACTGACCGACCGCCGCGTGGAAATGACGGGCCCCGCGTCCCCGGCCAAGATGGCCATCAACGCCCTGAACTCCGGCGCCAAGGTGTGGCTGGCCGACCTCGAGGACGCCAGCACGCCGCTGTGGGCCAATGTGGTGGACGCCGTGCTGAACCTGCGCGACGCCGCCCTCGGAACCCTCGAGTACACCTCGCCCGAGGGCAAGGAATACCGGCTGCGCACGGACGCGCCCCTGTCCGTCGTCGTCGCCCGCCCCCGCGGCTGGCACCTGGAGGAGACCCACCTCCTGCTCAACGGCGCACCCACCTCGGGCGCCCTCGTGGACTTTGGCCTGCACTTCTTCCACACGGCCAAGCTGCTGCTCGCCAACGGCCAGGGCCCGTACTACTACCTGCCGAAGATGGAAAGCCACCTTGAGGCCCGCCTCTGGAACGACGTCTTTGTGTTTGCCCAGGACTACCTCGGCATCCCCCAGGGCACCGTCCGGGCCACCGTGCTCATCGAGACCATCCCGGCCGCCTTCGAAATGGACGAGATCCTTTACGAGCTCCGCGACCACGCCTCCGGCCTGAATGCCGGCCGCTGGGACTACCTCTTCAGCATCATCAAGTACTTCCGCGACGCCGGCGCCGCCTTTGTGCTCCCGGACCGCGGGCAGATCACCATGACGGCACCGTTCATGCGCGCCTACACCGAGCTGCTGGTGAAGACCTGCCACAAGCGCGGCGCCTTCGCCATGGGCGGCATGGCCGCCGTCATCCCCAACAGGCGCGAGCCCGAGGTCACCGCCGCGGCGTTCGAGAAGGTCCGCGCGGACAAGACCCGCGAGGCAAACGACGGCTTTGACGGTTCCTGGGTGGCCCACCCGGACCTGGTGCCGGTCTGCCAGGAAGTGTTCGACGCCGTTCTCGGCGCGCGCCCGAACCAGCTGGACAAGCAGCGCCCCGAGGTGGAGGTCACCGCCGCCCAGCTGCTGGACATCGCCTCCGCCAAGGGCACCGTCACCGAGGCGGGACTGCGCCTGAACCTGTACGTTGCCGTCGCCTACACGGCCGTCTGGCTCTCGGGCAGCGGCGCCGTGGCCATCCACAACCTCATGGAGGACGCCGCCACCGCGGAAATCTCCCGGTCCCAGGTGTGGCAGCAGATCCACAACGCCGCCACCCTCGCGGACTCCGGCAAGACCGTCACCCGCGAACTGGTCACGGAAATCCTGGCCGAGGAAACTGCCAAGCTGCACGGTGAAGTGGGAGACGCCGCCTTCGCCAAGTATTACAAGCCGGCCAGCGACCTCATCGCCGACATCGTCCTCTCCGAGGACTACGCAGACTTCCTGACCGTCCCGGCCTACGAACTGGCGGCGGCCTCATGAGTCCGACGCCGGCACTTTCGGCGGCGGACCTCGCCCAGATCGACGCGTCCCTGAAGGACACGGACCGGCTGCTGGAGGGCAACTACCCGGGCGACGACGGATCCCGTCAGCCCGTGCACACCGTCTACGTTCCGGCTGACAGGTTCACCCCCGACCTGGCCGCGGACTGGGGCCGGCAGGCCCTGGCCACGGTCGAGGCCAACGGCGGGCTGGAGCACCTCGGCGCGCTGCTGGGCCAGGATGCCGCCCTGGCCGCCGAGGTGGCACCGCGCGTTGCCGCCAAGCTGGCCGCCGAGCCCATCGAGGACCTGCGCCTGGACTTTGAGGACGGCTACGGCAACCGCGGCGACGAGGCGGAGGACGCCGACGCCGTCAAGGCAGGCCAGGCCGTGGCCGCAGCAGTTGCCGCCGGGACGGCCCCGCCGTTCATCGGCATCCGCTTCAAGTGCTTTGAGGAAGCCACGCGTGCCCGCGGGCTGCGCACCCTTGACCTCTTTGTTTCCACACTGGCCGACGCCGGCGAACTGCCGGCAGGCCTTGTCCTGACACTGCCCAAGGTCACCACGGTGGACCAGGTCAAGGCGATGGAGTTCGCCGTCGGGCGTCTCGAGACGGCGCACTCGCTGCCGGCGGGCAGGCTCCGCTTTGAGGTGCAGGTGGAAACACCGCAGCTGATCATAGGCGCGGACGGCACCTCGCCGGTGGCCCGGCTGGCGCACGAGGTGCCGGGGCGGATCACCGCCTTGCACTACGGCACCTATGATTACAGCGCATCGCTGGAAATCAGTGCGCAGTACCAGTCCATGGAGCACCCCGTGGCGGACTTTGCCAAGGAAGTCATGCAGCTGGCCGTGGCCGGGACCGGCATCCGGCTCTCCGACGGCTCCACCAACGTCATCCCGATGGGGGACGGCACGGAGGACGCCTGGCGCCTGCACGGCCGCCTGGTGCGCCGTTCGCTGGAACGCGGCTACTACCAGGGCTGGGACATGCACCCGGCACACCTGCCCAGCCGCTTTTCCGCCACGTATGCCTTCTACCGCCAGGGCCTGCCGGCCGCGGCGGCCCGGCTGGCCAACTACGTTTCCCGCACCGAAGGCGCCGTCATGGACGAGCCCGCCACGGCCCGCGCGCTGGCCAACTTTGTGCTGCGCGGCGTGGTGTGCGGAGCCGTCGGCGCCGACGAAGTGCAGGCCCAGGCAGGCCTTGACCAATCACAATTGACGGCGCTGGCCCACCCGCGGCTCGCCACCGTCCACCAGTAAAGGACTCATTGATGGGCAAGTACTATTCCCCCGCAGGCGGGCTTCCGCCGCAGACACACCTGACCACCGAGCGCGCCATTGTCACGGAGGCGTACACCGTCATCCCCAAGGGCGTCATGACGGACATTGTGACGAGCAACCTGCCCGGGTTCACCAACACCCGGGCCTGGATCATCGCACGCCCGATCTCCGGCTTCGCCACCACGTTCTCGCAGCTGATTGTGGAGATCGGAGCCGGCGGCGGTGCGCCGCGCGCCGAGTTTGAGCCCGGTGTGGAGGGCGTCATCTTTGTCACCAAGGGCAAGGTCAACCTGACCCTCGAGGGCGAACTGCACGCACTCGAGGAGGGCGGCTACGCGTACCTGGCCGCCGGTTCCAGCTGGGGCCTGGAGAACGTCTCCGACGGCCCGGTCACTTTCCAGTGGATCCGCAAGGCCTATGAGCGCCTTGAGGGCTACGAGGCAAAGTCCTTCGTCACGAGCGATTCCGAGGTGGAACCCACCGCGATGCCGGACACCAACGGCGCCTGGAAGACCACCCGCTTCACGGACTCCTCCGATCTGGCCCACGACATGCAGGTCAACATTGTCACGTTCCAGCCCGGCGGCGTGATCCCGTTCCCGGAGACCCACGTCATGGAGCACGGCCTGTACGTGCTGGAGGGCAAGGCCATGTACCTGCTCAACAACGACTGGGTTGAGGTGGAGGCCGGCGACTTCATGTGGCTGCGCGCCTTCTGCCCCCAGGCCTGCTACGCCGGCGGCCCGGGCGAATTCCGCTACCTGCTGTACAAGGACATGAACCGCCAGATCAAGCTGACGTAGCGTTCCCGCGGCTTTTGCCGCCGTTCCCGTATTTTGCCGCCGCTCCACCGGTGGCATTTTGCGGGAGCGGCGGCATTTTTGCGTTTGGGAGGGTCAGGACAGGCGTTTCCCTGCGGATGATGAAGTGGGACACATCAAACACCCGCAGCCCCCTTGACTACGCGCCACACCTTGCCTAGACTTTTCATAAAGCAGAATCTAAATTCCACTAGATGAAAATCAAAGGGAATGACAAGCCACAACGGAACGCCGACGTTCCACGGGAAGGACCCCACGATGACGTACACAGTGAACTGCTCCATCCTCCTCACGGAGCTGCCCCTGCTGGAACGCCCCGCAGCCGCCAAGGCTGCCGGTTTCGACGCCGTGGAATTCTGGTGGCCCTTCGCCTCCTCCGTCCCGGCTGACGCCGAGGTCACCGCCTTTGAACGCGCCATCACCGACGCCGGCGTGCAGCTCACGGGCCTGAACTTCAACGCCGGGGACATGCCCGCCGGTGACCGCGGACTGGTTTCCTGGACAGGCCGCGAGAAGGAGTTCCTGGACAACATTGACGTTGTCGCGGGCATCGGCGGCCGCCTGGGCTGCAAGGGCTTCAACGCCCTCTACGGCAACCGCCAAGACGGCACCTCGGCGCAGGCGCAGGACGAGACAGCACTGGAGAACCTCCGGGCAGCCGCCAAGGGCGTCGCCGCCATCGGCGGCACCGTGCTGCTGGAACCGGTCTCCGGCACCCCCGCCTACCCGATCAAAACGGCCCAGGACGCCCTGGACGTCATCGCCAACGCCGGGGCGGAGAACATCAAGCTGCTCGCCGACTTCTACCACCTGGCCGTCAACGGCGACGACGTTGCCGCCGTCATTGAAAACCACGCCAAGGACTTCGGCCACATCCAAATCGCTGACAACCCCGGCCGCGGCGCCCCCGGCACGGGAACCCTCCCCCTCGGCGAGTGGATCACCCGCAGCCGCGAACTGGGCTACACCGGCCACATCGGGCTTGAATACAAGGCCGCCGCAGCGGACGCCTTCACCTGGGCCATCCGCCAGCCCGCCGCCAGCAACTAACCCGCACTTCACGCAAAGGACACACAATGAGCAACGTTGCAGTTATCGGTCTCGGAATCATGGGCCTTCCCATGGCAGTCAACCTCGTCAAGGCAGGCCACACGGTCACCGGCTACAACCGCAGCCAAGGTGCCATTGACAAGCTTGCCGCCGCCGGAGGCCGCGGCGCCACCAGCATTGCCGACGCCGTCAAGGACGCCGACGTCGTCATCACCATGGTCCCTGACTCCCCCGACGTCGAGGCAGTGGTTTCCGGTGCCGACGGCGTCTTCGCCAACGCCGCCAAGGGCACCCTGTGGATCGACGCCAGTTCCATCCGCCCGGACGTGGCCAAGCGCCTCTCCGACGACGCCGTGGCGGCCGGCATCCGCCCCCTCGACGCCCCCGTTTCCGGGGGAGAGCAGGGCGCCATCGACGGCGTGCTCTCCATCATGGTGGGCGGCGACGCGAAGGATTTCGCGGACGCCCAGGACGTGCTCAACGCCGTCGGCAAGACGATCGTCCACGTCGGCCCCTCCGGCTCCGGCCAGACAGTGAAAGCTGCAAACCAGCTGATCGTGGCCGTCAACATCCAGGCACTCTCCGAAGCCATTGTCTTCCTCGAGGCCTACGGCGTTGACACCGACGCCGCCCTCAAGGTGCTCGGCGGCGGACTTGCCGGCTCCAAGGTCCTGGACCAAAAGGGTGCGAAGATGCTGGCCCGCAACTTCGACCCCGGCTTCCGCCTGGCCCTCCACAACAAGGACCTGGGCATTGTCACCGCCGCCGCCCGCGAAGCAGGCGTCACCGTACCGCTTGGCTCGGCCGTGGCCCAGCTGGTCACCTCCATGGTGGCCCAGGGCGACGGCGCCCTGGACCACTCAGGCCTCTTCAAGCAGGCCCTGGCCTCATCCGGGCGCAAGTAGCACCACCCCCACCCACTGACTTTCCCACCTGCTTTTCAAGGAGCACCCCATGACTAAAATGCGCACCGTTGACGCAGCCATCCTGATCTTGGAGAAGGAAGGCGCCACGGAAATCTTCGGACTGCCCGGCGCGGCCATCAACCCGTTCTATTCCGCCATGAAGGACCACGGCGGCATCAACCACACCCTGGCCCGCCACGTTGAAGGCGCCTCCCACATGGCGGACGGCTACTCCCGCGCCGCCGAAGGGAACATCGGCGTCTGCACCGGCACCTCCGGCCCCGCAGGCACCGACATGATCACCGGCCTGTACGCGGCCTGGGCCGATTCGGTCCCGATGCTGTGCATCACCGGCCAGGCCCCCGTGGCCAAGCTGCACAAGGAAGACTTCCAGGCCGTGGACATCGAAACCATCGCCGCCCCGGTCACCAAGCTGGCCATGACGGTCAAGGAACCGGGCCAGATTCCCGGCGCCTTCCAGAAGGCGTTTTACCTGATGCGTTCCGGCCGTCCCGGCCCGGTCCTGCTGGACCTGCCCATCGACGTGCAGATGGCCGAGATCGAATTCGACATTGACGCCTACGAGCCGCTGGCCCCGAACAAGCCGGCCGCCACCCGCAAGCAGGCCGAGAAGGCCCTGGACATCCTGCTGGCCGGCAAGCACCCCCTGATCGTGGCCGGCGGCGGCGTCATCAGTGCCGAGGCCTCCGCCCAGCTGGTGGAGCTGGCCGAGCTGCTGTCCATCCCCGTCATCCCCACGCTGATGGGCTGGGGCGCCATCCCGGACAACCACCCGCTGATGGCGGGCATGGTGGGACTGCAGACCGCCCACCGCTACGGCAACGCCACGTTCCTGGAGTCCGACGCAGTCATCGGCATCGGCAACCGCTGGGCCAACCGCCACACCGGCGGCCTGGACACCTACACCAAGGGCCGCAAGTTCGTCCACGTGGACATCGAACCGACCCAGATCGGCCGTGTCTTCGCCCCGGACCTGGGCATCGTTTCCGACGCCGCAGCCGCCCTGGACGTGCTGCTGGAGGCGGCCCGCGGGCGCAAGGCCGCAGGCACCGTCCCGGACTACACCTCCTGGGCCAACGAGTGCGCCGCCCGCAAGGGCAGCCTGCAGCGCAAGACGCACTTCGACAACGTGCCCATGAAGCCCCAGCGCGTGTACGAGGAGATGAACAAGGCATTCGGCGAGGACACCACGTACGTGTCCACGATCGGCCTGTCCCAGATTGCCGGCGCGCAGATGCTGCACGTCTTCGGCCCGCGCCGCTGGATCAACGCCGGCCAGGCGGGCCCCCTGGGCTGGACCGGCCCGGCAGCCCTCGGCGTGGTCCGCGGCAAGCCCGGCCAGCCCGTCGTCGCCCTGTCCGGCGACTACGACTTCCAGTTCATGATCGAGGAACTGGCCGTCGGCGCCCAGTTCAAGCTGCCGTACATCCACGTGGTGGTCAACAACTCCTACCTGGGCCTGATCCGCCAGTCGCAGCGCGGCTTCAAGATGGACTACCACGTGTCGCTGGCGTTCGAGAACATCAACTCCCCGGAAACCAACGGCTACGGCGTGGACCACATCAAGGTCGCCGAGGGCCTGGGCTGCAAGGCGGTCCGCGTGGAGCGCCCTGAGGACATGCCCGCCGCGTTCGCCGAAGCCAAGCGGCTCATGGACGAGTTCCAGGTTCCCGTGGTGGTCGAGGCCATCCTGGAGCGCGTCACCAACATCGCGATGGGCACCGAGCTGGACAACGTCAACGAGTTCAACGACCTGGCCGAGACGGCAGCCGACGCACCGACCGCCATCATGGCGCTGTCGATGCTGGGTTAGGGCCGTGCCATGCGCGTCATCCTAGCCCCGGACAAATTCAAGGGGTCCCTGTCCGCTCCTGAGGTGGCCCACCACCTGGCTGCGGGCCTCCGCTCGGCGAACCCGGGCCTGGAGATTGAGCTGGTCCCGCTGGGCGACGGCGGCGAAGGCACGGTTGAGGCCGCCATCGCAGCCGGGTTCACCCGGGTCACCGCCACGGTGGAGGGACCCACGGGTGGCGCCGTTGAAGCGGACTACGCCGTCCAGGGTGCCACGGCCGTCATCGAGATGGCAGCGGCCTCCGGCCTGAACGTGCTCGACGGCGGCACCCTGGTCCCGCTGACAGCGTCCAGTTTCGGCACGGGCCAGCTAGTGACGGCGGCGCTGGACCACGGCTGCACGGAAATTGTCCTGGGCGTGGGCGGCAGCGCCTGCACCGACGGCGGCGCCGGCATGCTGGCCGCCCTCGGCGCGAAGCTGCTGGACGCGCGGGAGCGGCCCATCCCCCGGGGCGGGGCTGCACTGGCCGCCGTGTCGCGGATCGTGCTGGAAACCCTGGACCCCCGGCTGGCCGGCACGCACTTCACCCTGGCCAGCGACGTGGACAACCCGCTCCTGGGGCCGGACGGCACAGCCGCCGTCTTCGCCCCGCAGAAGGGTGCCTCCCTGGCCCAGGTGGACCAGCTGGAAAACGCGCTGGAACGCTACTTCCGGGTGCTGTCCAATGAACTGGGCATGCACTCGGTGGACGCCAGCGACCACCCGGGTTCCGGCGCCGCGGGCGGCGTTGGCTTTGCGGCCCTGGCCGTGCTGAATGCTTCCCGCCGCCCGGGAATTGACGTGGTCATGGAGCTGACTGCACTGGCGCAGCGGATCCCGGGTGCCGCCGTCGTCATTACCGGCGAGGGCAGCCTGGACCACCAAAGCCTGCGCGGCAAGGCCCCTGTGGGGGTTGCCGCCGCGGCACAGCTGGCCGGGGTCCGGACGCTGGCCGTTTGCGGGCGCACCACGCTGAATGAATCAACACTGCGCGGCGCCGGCTTTGCCCGGACGTTCGCGCTGACCGACCTTGAGCCCGACACCTCCCGCTGCATGAGCCATGCGGGGGAGCTGTTGGAGCGGATCGGTGCCACCATTGGATTGGAACTGGCCGCGGCCCTGAAAGAGGAGACCTCCCTTGTCTGAAACAACACAGCCTGACTCAACAACTTTTGACCTCGTCATCCGCGGCGCGAACGTCCTCACCCCGACAGGCACCGGCGCATTTGAGGTGGGCGTGAACGCCGGCGTGATTGCCGCCGTCGTGCCCCTCGGCGCGGGCCTGACAGGCCGCGAAACCCTTGAGCTGGCCGCGGACGAAACCCTGCTGCCGGGCCTGGTGGACAGCCATGTCCACATCAACGAGCCCGGGCGCACGGACTGGGAGGGCTTCGCCTCCGCCACCCGGGCCGCGGCTGCCGGCGGCGTCACCACCGTGGTGGACATGCCGCTGAACAGCATCCCGCCCACGACCACGGTGGCCCACCTCGAGCTCAAGCGCCAGGCCGCCGACGGGCAGACGTTTGTCAACGTGGGCTTCTGGGGAGGGGCCATCCCGGGCAACACCGCGGACCTCCACCCCCTCCACGACGAGGGTGTATTCGGCTTCAAGTGCTTCCTCATCCACTCCGGCGTGGACGAGTTCCCGCACCTGGAAGCCGCGGAAATGGAGACTGACCTGGCGGAGATCGGCTCCTTCGGTTCACTGCTCATTGTCCATGCCGAGGACTCGCGGACCATCGAGGAGGCCCCGGCCGTGCCCGGCCGGCACTACGCCGATTTCCTCGCCTCGCGCCCCCGTTCCGCCGAGAACACTGCCATCGCCCAGGTTATCGGCGCGGCCCGCCGCACCGGCGCCCGCGCCCACATCCTGCACCTCTCCTCCGCCGAGGCGCTCCCGCTGATCGCGGCTGCGAAGGCCGACGGCGTCCGGATCACCGTGGAGACCTGCCCGCACTACCTCACCCTGCAGGCCGAGGACGTGCCGGACGGCGCCACCGCGTACAAGTGCTGCCCGCCCATCCGCGAGGCCGGCAACCGCGAACAGCTCTGGCAGGGTCTGGAAGACGGCACCATCGACTGCATCGTCTCCGACCACTCCCCCAGCACCCTGGACCTGAAGGACCTGGAAAACGGCGACTTCGCCGTGGCCTGGGGCGGCGTGTCCTCGCTCCAGCTGGGCCTGCCGCTCATCTGGACCGAGGCCCGCAAGCGCGGCATCCCGCTGGAAACAGTGGTCGGCTGGATGTCATCCGCACCGGCCAAGCTGGTGGGGCTCGAGGCCAAGGGCCGCCTGGCCGTGGGCGCCGACGCCGACTTCTCCATCTTCGCCGCCGACGAATCCCAGGTGGTGGACGTGACCCGGCTCAAGCACAAGAACCCCATCACCCCGTACGACGGCGCATCCCTGACCGGCGTGGTCCGGCGCACCTTCCTGGCCGGTGCCGAGATTGACGGCGTCACCCCCACGGGCAAGCTGCTGCGCAATCCGGCAGTTCCGGCTGTCGAGACCAGGGAGTCCCGTGCCTGAGGCCGTCCTGCTGCCCGCCCTGGGCGAAAGCGTCACCGAAGGCACCGTCACCCGGTGGCTGAAGGAGGTGGGCGACACCGTCGAGCTGGACGAGCCGCTCCTGGAGGTCTCCACCGACAAGGTCGACACCGAGCTACCCTCCCCCTTTGCCGGCGTCCTCGAAGCCATCCTGGTCCGCGAAGACCAGACGGCGGAGATTGGCCAGGTGCTGGCCCACATCGGCGCCCCGCCTGCCCCGTTGGTCGAGACCGGGGCTCCGGACCGGCATTTTCCGTCCGGCTTTCCGGCTGCGTCGGCCGCGGGCGGCCTTCCGCCCTCCTTTACGTCGCCTACAAAAATGCCGGCTCCTCCGCCGCCGGTAGTCGAGCAGGTCGAAACCCCGGCCAGCTACGTCACGCCGCTGGTGCGCAGACTGGCCCGGCAGCACGGCGTGAAGCTTTCCGCTGTCACGGGAACCGGCGTGGGCGGGCGCATCCGCAAGCAGGACATCCTCGCTGCCGCTTCCTCGGCATCGGCGGCCCCCACGGCCCCGGCGGCAGCTGCCGCGCCGGCACCCAGGCCGGCGGCCGCCGTCGTGCCCTCATCGCTTTGCGGCACCACCGTGAAGGCGCCGCGGATCCGCCAGGTCATTGCCCGGCGCATGCGCGAATCGCTGAACGCCTCGACGCAGCTGACCCAGGTGCACGAGGTTGACGTGACGGCACTGGTCCGCCTGCGCGAGGCCTCCAAGGCCGGCTTCGCGGACCGGAACGGCGTGAAGCTGACGTTCCTGCCGTTCATCGCAGTGGCCGTGGCCGGGGCGCTGAAGCAGCATCCCGTGCTCAATGCAGAGTTTGACGAAGCTGCCGGCACAATTACATACCACGGCGCCGAGCACCTCGCGTTCGCCGTGGACACGCCGAAGGGGCTGCTGGTGCCCGTGGTCAGGGACGCGGGCACCCTGAACCTGGCCGGCATGGCACGTGGCATCGCGGATGTCGCCGCCCGCACGCGCGCCGGATCGGTCGCCGCCGATGAGCTCTCCGGCGGCACGTTCTCGATCACGAACATCGGCAGCGTCGGGGCATTGTTCGACACCCCGATCATCAACCAGCCGCAGGTGGGCATCCTCGGCGTCGGCGCCATCGTCAAGCGCCCCGGCGTGGTGAGGGACCGGGACGGGGCGGACGTGCTGGGCATCCGGCACATGATGTACCTGTGCCTGACGTACGACCACCGCCTGGTGGACGGTGCAGACGCGGGCCGCTTCCTGCAGGCCGTGACCCGGCGACTGGAAGCTGCCGAGTTCGACGCGTAGCCGCTAGATCCGGGGGCGGCCCGCCCAGCGGGCCGCCTTCAGGGCCAGGTGCAATTCGAGCCTGACCCGGCCGGCCAGCGGGTCCGCGCCGATGATCCCGCGGACCCGGGAAATCCTGTTGTACACGGTGGAGCGGTGCAGGTGGAGGCGCTCGGCAATCCCGGCCACGGCGCCGTCGTTGTCATACAGCAGCTCCAGCACGGGAAACAGCTCATCGGCATCCGGCCGCCCCCTGATCAGCCGGTAGTAGACGCTGTCTTCAGGATCCGCCGAACCCCCGGCCAGCACCTCATACACGCCGGCGCCGCGCACATCCAGGATTTCCCCCAGGACGGGGTCCACCACCGCCGCCTGCGCCGCGATCCGCGATTCCCGGTACGCCGCGGCCAGGGCCCGCAGCGAGGCGAACGGCTCGCTGATGCCCATCACCACGTTCGACGCCGGCTCCCCCGTCCGCTTGGCCAGCTCACTTGCGTAGCGCCCCAGCACCGCGGCATGGGCAGTGCGGCCCTGCGTGGAGCGCAGCAGCATCACCGTGTGCGAGCCCAGGCCTGCCGTAAACAGGGCAGTGTCGATGCCGACGGTGGCCTGCAGCCCGGCGCTGCGGTGCACCAGGGCTGCGGCGAGCGGGTCCCGCACAGGACGTTGTTTGGGCCGGTCCAGAGGCATGCCCGGGGAGGCATACACGGTGGCCGCCTGCCACGGCCCGCGCTGCCGGACCTCGGGCCATTCGCCGACAATGTCCACGGCGTGCCTGTCGCCGTCCGCGGCTGCCAGGAACTGCTGTTCGCGGGCGCGGCGCTGGCTGGATTCGGCCGTGTTGGAATCCAGCAGCAGGGTGGCCAGGAGGTCCAGCGAATCCCGGACTTGGGGCAGCTGGGCGAGGATCGCCGTCGCGCTTTGCTCCTGGACGTCCTGCTGGACCCAGAGGTACCCCACGCGGAATCCGCGGACCAGCAGCGGCACACAGACCCGCCCCAGCATGCCCAGTTCCGCATTGGCGGGGACCACCACGGGCCGCACGGCGGCGGCGATGCCATGGGAAAGCTGCCAGCTGCTGACGTCCGCGGGAACGCGCTTGCTGAGCAGGAAGTTCACCCGCACCCGGTCGGCATGGGACTGGTTGGCGCTGTACGCCAGCAACAGCCCGTCAAGGTCCTCCAGGGAGAGCCCGCGGCCCAGTTCCAGCGCAAGCTGTTCCACAAGGTCCTCGATCTCCTGGTTTCGCATGGTTTCAGCGTACGGGCAGAACAGACAGTGGGCGACACTTGGCCCTGCGGGATTCGACAAATGTCGGGCTGGGGATCCAAGGAGTCCAGCAATGGCGCGGTTTCCACTGCCCGGGCACCTCCGCCGGCCATGAGCTGACCCACAATCCGGACATAGTGTGGGCTGTATCAAGGCGGACACCAGCCGCACCGGAAATGACGGCCCGCATCGGCCCATTGAGAAGGAAAAACAATGATCATCGGCGTTCCCAAGGAAATCAAGAACAACGAATTCCGCGTGGCCATGACGGCTTCCGGCGTGCACGAATTCACCCGCCAGGGCCACACTGTGCTGGTGGAGCGCGGCGCCGGGACCGGCTCAAGCATCACGGATGAGGAATATGCCGGCGCCGGCGCCGAACTGGTCACCGACGCGGCCGAGGTCTGGGGCCGTGCCGACATGGTGGTCAAGGTCAAGGAGCCCATCAGCATTGAATACCCGTACTTCCGCAAGGGCCTGGTACTGTTCACCTACCTGCACCTGGCGGCCGAGCCGGAGCTGACCCGCGCCCTCATGGACAGCGGCGTCACCGCCATCGCCTACGAAACGGTGCAGATCGGCCGGGCCCTGCCGCTGCTGGCGCCCATGTCCGAGGTGGCGGGCCGGCTTTCGGTGCAGGTCGGCGCGCAATGCCTGACGGCCCCCGCCGGCGGCAAGGGCATCCTGCTTGGCGGCGTCCCCGGCGTCCGGCCCGCCAATGTGGTGATCCTGGGCGCGGGCGTGTCCGGCACCAATGCGGCGGCCATGGCCATCGGCGCCGGCGCGGACGTGACCATCCTGGACATCAACATTGACCGGCTGCACCAGCTCGACGACCACTACCAGGGCCGGCTGAAGACAGTGGCCTCCAATTCGCTGGAAATCGAGCGCGCCCTGCTGCAGGCGGACCTGGTCATAGGCTCGGTGCTGATTCCCGGCGCCAAGGCGCCCAAGCTCGTCACCAATGAGCTCGTGGCCAAGATGAAGCCCGGCTCCGTGCTGGTGGACATTGCCGTGGACCAGGGCGGCTGCTTCGAGGACACACACCCCACCACGCACGAAAACCCCACGTTCACGGTCCACAACTCCGTGTTTTACTGCGTGGCGAACATGCCCGGCGCCGTGCCCAACACCTCCACCTACGCGCTGACGAATGTCACTCTCCGCTACGCGCTTGCGCTGGCCAACAAGGGGGCCGCCGCCGCGCTGGAGGCAGACCCGGCACTGGTTGCGGGCCTCAACGTGGCGGGCGGGCAGGTGGCCCACCACTCTGTTTCCACCGCACACGGCCTGCCGCTGGCGGACGACTGGCGCCAGCTGGTCTAGGGGGCAAAAAGTGCTGGACGGCACGCGCGCAGCAGCGTAGCGTGCCGTCCAGAGAACCTTAAGGAGCGTTTGCCATGAGCAGTTTCGCCACTTCCAGCGACGGCACCAGGATCGCCTACGACGCCGACGGATCGGGCCCGCCCGTCATCCTGGTGGGCGGCGCCATGCAGTTCCGCGGCTTCGACTCCAACACCGTTGCCATGGCCAAGCTCCTGGCCGCCCGCGGGTACACGGTGATCAACTTCGACCGCCGGGGACGCGGTGAAAGCGCCCAGGCGCCCTCGTTTACGCTGGCGGACACCATTGAGGACCTCCGTGCGCTCATCGACGCGGCCGGGGCGCCGTCGGCGCTGTTCGGCAGTTCCTCCGGCGGCTCAATCTGCCTGGCTGCCGCCGCAGCCGGACTGCCCGTCACAGCCATGGTGCTGTGGGAGACCCCGCTGGGTGAGGAACTGGGCACCGACAGCGCGGCCAACCTGGCTGGCCTGCGCGAGAAACTTGCGGCGGGGGACGGCGATGACGTCATCGCCTACTACATGAAGGACATGCCGCCGGAATGGCTGGAGGGCGCCCGGAGCAGTCCCGGCTGGCCGGTCATGACCTCCATGGGGCCGTCACTGGAAGCGGACACGGAGTCGCTGGCCTGGACCCAGTCGGCCCCGCGCGCCGAATTGTGGGCGTCCATCCAGGCACCCACGCTGGCCCTTGTCGGCGAACAGACGCTGCCCATCATGCCGCCGGCCGCCGACTCCATCGCCGCCAACGTGCCCCACGGAAGCACCGGCGTCATCCCTGCCGCGAACCACAGCTGGGAGCCGGACGTGATGGCCACCAGGATCGCGGCGTTTCTGGGGAGCCTGGCATGAGCTTGGTTTCCTGTGATGTGGGCATTTCGATGGACGGCTATGTGGCCGGCCCGGACCAGAGCCTGGAGCACCCCCTCGGCGTCGGCGCCGGCACTGTCCTGCACACATGGATGTTTGACGATCCCGACGCAAATGCGCCGGAGCTGGCGGCCATCACCGACGCGGGCGCGTTCATCATGGGCCGGAACATGTTCGGCCCCGTGCGCGGCCCATGGGAGTCCTGGGACGGCGCGGCAAACGGCCCGTGGCGCGGCTGGTGGGGCGAGGACCCGCCGTACCACGCTCCCGTCTTTGTGCTCACCCACCACCCCCACCAGTCCATTGAAATGGCTGGCGGCACCACGTTCCATTTCGTTGCGGACGGCCCGGAGGCAGCGATGGAATTGGCCCGCCGAGCCGCCGGGGAGCGCAACGTCGCCATTGGCGGAGGCGCCGCAACCATCAACCAATACCTGGCTGCGGGCCTGATCGACGAGCTGCGCCTCCATGTCGCCCCCGTGGTGCTCGGGGCCGGAGAGCGGCTTTTTTCCGGACTGCCCCTCACGGAGTTCGAGCAACTTGGAGCCCGCGCCACCCGCCTCGTGACCCATCTGACATACAGGCGCACCACTCCGTGACTGCGCCGCAATGAGGTTGCTCTTCGGCCCCCTTTCCCCCGGCTCCCTAGGGTTCCACCTGCCGCGCCCGTAGGCTCGTGGGACCGGGTCCGCAAGGTGAAGGGACCCGCCGAGGAGGATCCCATGTTCCGGACACGCCACACCCCGCACCCATGGCTGGCCCTGCTGGCCGGCTCTGCCATTGCCCTGGCCGGATGCACGGGAACGCCTGCCGGCCCGGCGGCCAGCGGCACCCCGACGGGGGGCGGGGGAACAGGACATAGCCAGGCAACGGCGTCGTCCACGGCGGCGGCCACCCAAGGGACTTCGGCGATGGCGCCCGTCCCGCCGACAGCAACGGACGAACCCACCGTCCTTCCCACCACGGCCTCGGTCACCTTGTTCTACATCGCCCAAGGCGACGGCGGCGCCTCCGGCCCGCTGGTGGGCTGCGGCGACAGCGCGGTGGCCGTGACCAGTGCGTCGATCAGCTACACCGACCCCGTGGAGGGCGCACTCCGGGCCCTGCTGTCCGACCATTCCCGGCAGCTGGGCCAGTCCGGATTGGACAACGCCCTGTGGCAGTCGCAGCTCTCGGTGGAATCCGTGGACCGCAGCGGCCCCGCCGTCACGGCCCACCTGACAGGAACGCTGGCGATGGGCGGGGAATGCGACATCCCCAGGGTGGAACAGCAGCTCCTGCTGACGGCAAAGCAGGCCGCCGGCACACCCGTTGCCATCACCATCAACGGAAAAACGTTGAAAGATGCCCTGAGTTTGAAATAGAAGCATTCCTGTAAAAACTTTTGATGCCTATTTAGCAACAATGGTTGTATCCTGACACGGTGAACACTCCAGCCGCCGGCGCCAATGCAGCCGCCGAAACCCTGTCCGAAGAAGCCGTCGACGCACTGGGCCGGGCCCATGCCACCGCCACGGCCACGCCCCCACACCGCCACGACGCCCTGCTTTCCGAGCGTGCCGCAAACATCAAGCAGTCCGCCGTGCGCGACGTATTTGAGATTTCCATGCAGCCCGGGCTCGTCTCGCTGGCCGGCGGCAACCCGTACCTTCAGTCGCTTCCCCTGGAACGTCTGGGCGCCACTGCCGCGGCAATCATTGCCGAACACGGCCTGGAGGCCCTGCAGTACGGCGGCGGCCAGGGCACCCTGGAATTGCGGACGCAGATCTGCGAAGTCATGGCGGCCGAAGGCATTCCCGACGCCGACCCGGAGAATGTGGTCATCACGGCCGGGTCACAGTCCGCCCAGGATGTGGCCGCCAAGGTGTTCTGCAACCCCGGCGACGTCATCCTGCTCGAGGACCCCACCTATGTGGGCGCGCTGAACACCTTCGAGGCCTACGAGGTTGATGTCCAGCCTGTGGCAGGCGATGGCCACGGCATCATCCCGTCCCTGCTGCGCGAACGCATTGCCGCGCTACAAGCCGCTGGCAAGCGCATCAAGCTGCTCTACACCATCCCCAATTTCAACAACCCCTCCGGGGTGATGCTGGCCCCGGAGCGCCGCCAGGAAATCGTGGATATATGCCGCGAGGCGAATATCCTTGTCGTGGAGGACAACCCCTACGGCCTGCTGAAGTTCGACGGCGTCCTGCCGGCACCGCTGCGCGCGGCGAACCCTGAGGACGTGCTCTACCTGGGCTCCTTCTCCAAGATTTTCGCCCCCGGCCTGCGCATAGGGTGGGCGCTGGTGCCGGCCCACTTGAAGCAGCGGTACTACCTGGCCAGCGAGGCAGTCACCCTGTGCCCGCCCACCTTCAACCAAATGCTGGTCAGCGACTACCTGCGCAACTACGACTGGATGGGCCAAATCAGCACGTACCGCAAGCTGTACGAGGAACGCTGCACGGCCCTGCTTGCCGCGCTGGATGAGTTCATGCCGGACGGCGTCACCTGGACGCGCCCCGAAGGCGGCTTCTTTGTCTGGCTTACACTGCCGGAAGGGATCGACACCTACCCGCTGCTCTACAAGGGCATCGACGCCGGGGTGGTGTTTGTGCCCGGCGCGGCCTTCTCGGCAGCCGAGGGCCCCAGCAACAAGCTGCGCCTGGCCTTCAGTGCCGTGCCGCCCGAATCGCTGCGCGAAGGCGTGCGCCGGCTGGCCCCGGTCCTCGCGGAGGCCATCGCCGCAAACTAGCCCTTCTGCGGGGTGCCCAGCAGCACCTTCCCGGAGATGGCCTTTTTCAGCTGGTCCTGGCGCATGGCGGACTTGATGTCAGGCGCCAGGATCGCTGTCATGGCCTGGGCCAGGAACTTCTCCCCGGCACTGTTGGGATGCTCCAGGTCATCCGCAAGGTTTTTCGCACCTTCGCCCTGGAACCAGCCCAGTGCCACCGGGTCAATGAACCGTGCACCTATGGCGGATGCCTGCTTGGCCAGTGACTGGCGAATCCCGGTGAGCTGGCCGGCGGTGTCATTGGACTCCGACGTCGGCCCCACCACTATGACCTTGGCATCTGGGGCCAGCACCTTGACCCGGGCCAGGGTCTGCTGCATGGCCCCATCCACGCCTGAGGCGCCAGTGTCGTTGTCCGAGCCAAACAGCATGACCACCTGGGACTGGGAGTTCACTATGCGGTTGACCAGGTCCAGGTAAACATCGGCTCCCTCGCCCTGCTGGACGTAGCCCGCGCCGTTTTCCGACGCGTTGGTGATGTTCGCCTTCAGGCCCATCGATTCGACCAGCGCCTGGGCCTGGGCCGGCCAGGTGTCGCCCGGAGTCTTGAACCCGGTGCTCAGGGAATCCCCAATGATGTCAACTTGGACGGCCTTGACCGGATCAACCGTGGGGACCCCCGAGGCCGACGCTGCGGCAATGGCCACCACCACCAGCACCAGCACGGTGAGGGCCAGGACGGCCCCGCCTTGCCATCTGGCAAGCCTGCCGGCTCGGTGGTATCGGCGGATTGTCATGCGTTAAGCGTAGCCACCCTGACCGCAGGGGACCACAACGACTGCTGGAGGTTGGCTGTGAAAGCCTGTGCTGCCCGGGCCCGGGTCAGTCCAGGAGCAACGCCGGCTCCTCCATGATGGCTGCGACGTCTGCCATGAAGCGGGCTGAGAGGTCCCCGTCCACCACGCGGTGGTCGAAGGAACCGCCGAGAGTGGTGACCCAGCGTGGCACCACTTCCCCTTCGACCACCCACGGCTTCTGTTTGATGGTGCCGAACGCCACTATCGCCACCTCGCCCGGATTGATGATGGGCGTGCCCGTGTCAATGCCCAGGGCTCCGATGTTGGTGACAGTCAGCGAGCCGCCGGCCATGTCGGCAGGCTGCGTCTTGCCCGCCCGCGCCGTGGTGGCCAGCGCGTTCAGCGCAATGGCAAGTTCCTTCAGTGACAGCTCCTGCGCGTCCTTGATGTTTGGCACCATGAGCCCCCGCGGGGTGGCGGCGGCAATGCCCAGGTTCATGAAGTGCTTGATGATGATCTCATCCCCCGTCCACGTGGCATTGACGGAGGGGTTGCGCGCGGCCGCCCAGATCACTGCCTTCGCCAGGATCAGCAGGGGGGAGACCTTGATGCCCTCAAAGTCCCTGGAGACCTTCAGCCGCTTGACGAACTCCATGGTGCGGGAGGCATCCACGTCAACAAAAATGCTCACGTGCGGGGCGGAAAACGCGCTGTCCACCATGGCCTTGGCCGTGGCCTTGCGCACGCCCTTGACCTTGATGCGCTCGATACGGGGGTCCTCCGCCACTGCCGGGCCGGGGGCGTGCGCCCAGAAGTCTCCCGCCGCTGCTGGCCCTGCGGCCTGCTGGTCCCGGTGGCTGAGCAGGTCCTTTTTCGTGACCTCCCCGCGCAGGCCCGTGGGGGCCACGTCCGCCAGGTTGATGCCCAGGTCCTTGGCGGCCTTGCGCACGGGCGGCTTGGCCAGCACGCGGTTTGCGGGGGCCGGGGCTGCCGGGGCGGCAGGGGCTGCCTCCACAGCGGCCGGGGAGCCTGCCCGCGGGCGGCGGCGAACGGCGTCGGCCTTGGGGCCTGAACCAACCAGCGGCTTCATGGCAGGGGCCTCGGCTGGCACGTCGGCGGGCGTCGCCGGGGAGGCGGATTCCTCCGGAGCCGCGGCGGAGCCGCCGATGCGGATGATGGGGGTTCCCACCTCCACGGTGTCGCCGTCGGCCACCAACAGTTCCGCCACCACACCCGCATAGGGGGAGGGCAGCTCCACAATGGACTTGGCCGTTTCAATCTCCACCAGCACGTCGTTGACCGCCACAATGTCCCCGGCCTTGACCTGCCAGGCAACGATTTCGGCCTCCACCAGGCCTTCGCCGACGTCCGGCAGCTTGAAAATATTCGAGGTCGACATGCGTGGCCTTCCTAGTATGCGAAGGCGCGGTCCAGCGCCTCCAGCATGCGGTCAATGTCCGGCAGGTAGTGTTCCTCCACGCGTGCCACCGGGTAGGGCATGTGGAAGCCGCCCACGCGGATGGCCGGGGCTTCCAGGGAGTAAAAGCAGCGTTCGCTGATGCGTGCGGCAATTTCGCCGCCAATGCCGCCAAAGGTGGGGGCTTCATGGGCAACGATGAGCCGGCCGGTCTTGTTGACCGACGCTTCCACGGTGTCGAAGTCGATGGGCGAGATGGAGCGCAGGTCAATGACTTCCACACTGTGCCCGTCGTCGGCCGCGGCATTGGCGGCCGCCAGGGCCACGGGGACCAGCGGACCGTACGCGACAATGGTGGCGTCGCTGCCCTCGCGGACCACGTGGGCGGTGAACGGGTCACCGGGGTTGTTTTCCGTGTCGACCTCGCCCTTGAGCCAGTAGCGGCGCTTGGGTTCAAACACGATCACGGGGTCCTTGCACGAAACGGCCTGCTGGATCATCCAGTAGGCGTCGTTGGCGTTGGAGGGGGTGATGATGCGCAGCCCGGCCGTGTGGGCAAACAGGGCTTCCGGGGATTCGGAGTGGTGCTCAATGGAGCCGATGCCGCCGCCGTAGGGGATGCGGATCACCACGGGGGCGCTGAGCTGGCCGTCGGAACGGGTATGGATCTTGGCCAGCTGCGTGGTGATCTGGTTGAAACCGGGGAAGACAAAGCCGTCAAACTGGATCTCGCAGATGGGGCGGTGTCCGCGCAGGGCCATGCCGATCGCGGTGCCGATGATCCCGGACTCGGCCAGCGGCGTGTCCATGACGCGGTGGGCGCCAAATTCCGCCTTGAGGCCCTCGGTGACCCGGTAGACCCCGCCCAGGGAGCCGATGTCCTCACCCATGAGGAAGCTTTTGGCATCGTTGGCCAGCGTGGCGCGCAGGCCTTCATTGATCGCCTTGGCAATGGTCATTGTCTTCATGCGGCACCGCCCTGGGAAGTCTGTGTGTCGGCGGCGGCAAAGCCCGCCTCATAGTTCTCGAACCAGGCCAGTTCCTCGGCAACCAGCGGATGCGCCTCGGCGTAGACGGTGGCAAATTTTTGCCGGATGTTGGCGCCACCCAAGGCCAGCGTGGCGCGGCGGACATGGGAAGCCAGCTCGTCGCCGTCGTTCTTCACCTGGGCGAAAAAGTCGTCATCGGCCAGGCCTTCGGCGCGCAGATAGGTCTCCAGCCGCTGCAGCGGATCCTTTGCCCTCCACGCCTCCTCCTCAGCGCTGGCGCGGTATTTGGTGGGGTCGTCGGCCGTGGTGTGGGCGCCCACGCGGTAGGTGGAGGCCTCGATCAGCACGGGGCCCTTGCCGCTGCGGGCATGGTCAAGCGCCCACTGGGTCACGGCGTAGACAGCCAGGACGTCATTGCCGTCCACCCGGATGCCGGGGAAGCCGTAGCCGCCGGCCCGGTTCACCAGCGGCACCTTCGACTGCACCTCAAACGGCACGGAAATGGCCCAGTTGTTGTTTTGGCAGAAGAACACCACGGGGGCGTTGAAGGAGGCGGCAAACACCATGGATTCGTGGACATCGCCTTCGCTGCTGGCCCCGTCCCCAAAATAGGCGACGACGGCGGCCGGCTCGCTTGCGCTGTCCGCAGCCGCGTCGCGCTGGATGCCCATGGCGTACCCCACGGCGTGCAGGGTCTGGGCGGCAAGCACCAGCGTGTAAAGGTGGAAGTTGTTCTCCCGGGGGTCCCAGCCGCCGTTGGAAATGCCGCGGAACAGCTTCAGCAGATCCGCCAGGTCCAGGCCGCGGGTCAGGGCCACGCCATGCTCACGGTAGGTGGGAAACGCGTAGTCGGCCGGGCGCATGGCTCGGCCGGAACCGATTTGGGCGGCTTCCTGGCCCACCACGGGCACCCACAGGGCCAGTTCACCTTGGCGCTGCAGTGCCGTCGCCTCTGCGTCGAAGCGCCGCACCACCGCCATGTCGCGGTAGAAACCGCGCAGGGTCTCCGCGTCCAGCTCATCCACGTAGGGGCCGAAGGTGTCCTCATGCCGGCGGTTACCGGCGGCGTCCAGGAGCTGGACCATGTCCCGCTCCCCCACGGTGTGGGGTTGCAGGACACCCGCAGATGCGCCCGCGGGGCCCACCCGGGTTCCGTTCTCAGATCCGATGCCGGTGGCAGATTGCTGGGCAGCGCCCATACGGTCTCCTCGTTTGCTGACCCACGGCGTGCCACACGGCCCGCTGCGCCAACTCGTTGGTGTCAATATATGCCGCTACGGGAATCTATTCCGCGAAGTGCATATATTTCCATTTTCGATTTACCACTGTATCCGCACGGTGCCGATTTGCGCGGTTTGTTAATCGCTAGGAACGACGTGGCGCTTTTGTATAGGCCGCACAGATCTGGAGAAAACGGGTATTGGCCTCAACCTCTCCGATGCTCACGCGCACTCCCTCTTCGCCGAAGGCCCGCACAGACAGGCCGTGGCTGGCGGCGACGGCGGCAAAGTCTGGCGTATTGGCACCCAGCGCCAGCCACACAAAGTTCCCCTGGGCCTCCGGAACATCCCATCCCAGCTCCTTGAGACCCGCGGTGACCCGGTCTCGTTCATCCACCAGGCTTTGTACCCTTTCCACAACCTGGGCGTAGTTTTCAAGTGATGCCACGGCCGCCTGCTCCGCGATCCCGGAGACGGCAAACGGGGTGGCCGCCAGGCGGAGGTATTGGGTGAGTTCCGGGTGGGAGACGGAATAGCCCACCCTCAAGCCGGCCAGGCCGTGCGCCTTGGAGAACGTCCGCAGCACCACCACGTTGGGGTACTTGCGGTACGTGGCGATGCCGTCCACCACGCCGTCCTGGCGGACAAACTCCTGGTAGGCCTCGTCGATGACAACCACCACGTCGGAAGGTACAGCGCGGATGAAGTCTTCAGTTTCCGACGCGCCAAGGGCCGGGCCGGTGGGATTGTTGGGCGTGCAGAGCAGCACCACCTTGGTCCGGTCGGTGACCGCGGCAGCCATCGCGGCAAGGTCGTGGCGTCCGTCCGCCGTGACGGGAACCTGGATGCTCTTTGCCCCGGCCAGGCCCACGCAAATGGGGTAGGCCTCAAAGGAGCGCCAGGCGTAGACAACCTCGTCCTGGGAGCCGTCGTCGTTCTGTCCTGCAAACGCGGCCAGAATCTGGTTCAAGGCGCCGAGTGAGCCGGCACCCGTGACAACGTCGTCGGCGGGCACTTCCAGGAATTCAGCCAAGGCGTTGCGCAGGGCCGTGCAGCTCGTGTCGGGGTACCGGTGCACCTCCAACGTTCCGTGCAAAAGTTCCAGGACTGCCGGGACCGGGCCCAGTGGGTTCTCGTTGGAGGACAGCTTGAAGCTATCCAGCCCCGGAATGGCCACGGGCGGCTTGCCCGCCGCGTACTTGGGCAACCGGCCCACGACGGGGCGCGGGTGCGCGCCGGACTGCTGGGATGCGGAAATGGAAGTCATAGTCCCAAGCTTAAGACAGGGATGCTGCCAGCGTGCCGCAAGGGGACTGTGAAAGCATGTCCCCATGAGGAAAATAGTGGTTCGAGTCCTTGTCAATGCGGTGGCCCTGTGGATTGCCGGCTGGATCCTGCCCGGAATTTCCGTCACCACCACGGGGAACGGCGGGCTTGAAACGTCTAATGCCACGCTCAACACTGCCCTTGCCTACCTGTTCATCGGCCTGGTCTTTGGCGTGGTCAACGCACTGGTGAAGCCGATTGTGAAAGTGTTTTCGCTCCCCGTCACCATCCTGACCCTCGGCTTGTTCACCATAGTCATCAACGCCGCCATGCTGTGGCTGACGGCATGGCTGAGCTCATACACCCCCGTCCACTTCACCATTGACAGCTTCTTCTGGACGGCAATTCTTGCCGCTGTGGTCATCAGCATCGTCTCGATGCTGATGAGCGGGCTGACCAAGTCGGACAACCGCCGGTAGCCACTCACCTCCCTCCGGCACCGCGCCCCTCCTTCGCTGGCGGTGGCGGCGGTCCCGGCGGTGGGGGCGGCGGTTTGGGCCTTGGATCGTCCACATCAGTGCCTTGGTACACCAGCTTCCTCACTTTCACGGGCCCTCCGGGCAACCCGGGCATCAGGAACAGGTTGAGCTTGTCCCGCAGCCGTCCGATCCCCGGGTCCGCGCTGCGGTCCAGTTCCCCGGCGTCGTCGACGTACTTGTCAACGCTGTGCGCCCCGCCCACCCCGCCTTGGGGACCGGGCCGGTGGGTGGTCACGGTGACCCAGTTCGGGGTGTCGGGCGGTGGACCGTAGTCTGCGGCTGTCACCACATCGCCGTCGTTTTCGATGTCCAGGACATCAATTCCCGGGGCCACCCGGTGGTTCGCGCCGGGGGAACCGGCCATGACAACCATGGTGACGTTGACCTTGGCCAGGAACGCCGGATCCGAGGCCGCCGAGGCCGCGTGGATGCCGCCACCGCTGTGCCCGGTCATCATCACCTCGTCGGTGGGCAAGGCGCCGGCGTCTGCCAGCGCCCCTTCGATGAGTTCCTGAATCAGGATCTTTTTCTGGACAAAAAGGTTCCTCTGTTCGGCGGTCATGGCTTCCAGGTCGCCTTCTAGGTCCCAAGGGTTGCTGCTGTCCGGCGTGGACCAGTCCTCCGTCCCGGGCAGGTGCACGATCCAGGCGCGGGTCCCGTCCGGGCGGTCAAGCTGAAGTACCACTATGGACCCGGGCGGATAGGAGTAGGCGCCCCTGCTCCCGGCGAGCATCGACTCGAAGGTGGCGGCCACCTCACCGGCGACGCCGTCGTACGCGTCGGGCATGGCGCGGCCCGGCGGCCCCCAGGACTCTGGCTCATCACCCCACTCCCCCGAAGGAACCTGGTGCATCACCAGGTGGCCGGGCCTGTCGGCCCCTGCCCAGTCGAAAAGCTTCCTGGCGATGATTGCCGGTACCACGCCGTTGCCTTCCCTGCCCTTGGCGTTCCAATGGCCCAGCAGGTAGGGCACCGCCACTCCCGGCCCCAACAATCCGGCAAGGTAGGCCGGCCCGTCGTTGAGCATGTCCTCGACCTTGTCCCGCATGCCGTCCCTGCTTCCGTCATGCAACGTTTTCCACGCCTGGCCGCCCGCCACTACCGGGGCCAGCGGGCCCCACGCCCAGGCCTGGCTTCCGTCCCTGAGTGCCTGCATCCGCTTGGCCGTTTCCATGGACGCCACGGATCCCTCGGTGGCCACGTAGCGCTCCGCTGCCGCAGCCGCGTGGCGTGCAAGTTCTTCCACACTTTCCCCGGCATTTCCGGCCGAACGCCTGGCGGAGGTGATGGCGTCCAGGGCAGGGGTTGCGTGAAAGGGTGACGCATACCTGCCCGCGGGCGAGGTTGCCACCAGGCTTTCCGATACGCTGGCAAGCCAGCGGGACTCCGCCTCCAGCGTCAGGGCAATCTCGTGAAGTTCCTGGCCCACCAGGGAAATTCCGCGGCTTGTTGCTTCAATCGCGGAGACCGTGTACTGAATTCGCCCGGGGCCGCCGGTGATGGTGAACGTGGTGTCCGGCCCATTGTTGTCGCCCATGCCGCCTCAACCACCCATCCCCGCTGCGGCCATTGTTCCCAGCATCCTCGCGTAGGCGGCCACGGCTGCCGAGGCCTCCCTGACTTGTGCGGACACCGTGCTGAGCTCACCCATTTTCGACTGGCATTCCGATCTGAAGGCCTCGGCGGCCATGGACTGCCATTCAAGCGAGGCCGCTCCCTGCAACCTTGAACTTGCGCCGTCAACTTCCTCCGCAAGCAGCGCCAGCCTGCCAGCCAACGACTGGACGTCCGCCAGTGACGAGCCGACAAGCCAATTCGCCGCGGGCCCGGTGCACTGTGCCGGCCCGTTCTGTCCTGTGTTCACCGCCCCCACCATCCTTTACATTTCGACCCTAAGGACCAGCAAACCTCCCCGCCAGGGCTTCTTGTCCAAATGTGAACAAGTCCGGGCGCCACCCCCGCTGTGGAGGAAACGGCGGTTCATGAAAGAATCGGGACATGTCTGAGACCGCACCTGCCACCACCCGCATCCCTTCCGGCCGCCTGTCCCTGGCCGCTTCCTCCGAGCACGTTGCCTTGGGGCCCCTTGACGGCCGATACTCGGGCGCCGTGGCGCCGCTGGTCGACTACCTTTCCGAAGCGGCGCTCAACCGCGACCGCGTGGGCGTGGAAGTTGAGTGGTTCATTCACCTCAGCGACAATGCCGTGTTGCCCGGCACGGGACCGTTGACGGCGGAGCAACAGGCCGGGCTGCGCAAAATTGTCACCGAGTTTGACACCTCATCGGTGAAGGAACTGGCAGACCTTGAAAAAGTCACTGTCCATGACGTCAAGGCCGTGGAGTACTTCATTGGCAAGCGCCTGGCCGCCCTCGGCCTGGAGCGCCTGAAGCCGCTGGTCCACTTCGGCTGCACCAGCGAAGACATCAACAACCTCTCCTACGCCGTGGGCGTCAAGGGTGCCGTGGAGGACGTCTGGCTGCCCGCAGCCCGTACCTTGGTCGCCAAGATCGCGGAGATGGCCGAGGAAAACCGCGCCGTCCCGATGTTGTCCCGCACGCACGGCCAGCCCGCCACGCCCACCACGCTGGGCAAGGAACTGGCAGTCACGGCACACCGCCTGACCCGCCAGCTGGACCGCATCGCCAAAACTGAATACCTGGGCAAGATCAACGGGGCCACCGGCACCTACGCCGCGCATTATGCGTCCGTGCCGGAAGCCAACTGGCAGGACGTGGCCCGGAACTTCGTCGAGGGCCTGGGCCTGACCTGGAACCCCCTGACCACCCAGATCGAGTCCCACGACTGGCAGGCCGAGCTCTACGCCGATGTGGCGCGCTTCAACCGGATCCTGCACAACCTGTGCACGGATGTGTGGAGCTACATCTCCATCGGCTACTTCGCGCAGATCCCGGTGCCCGGCGCCACCGGCTCCTCCACCATGCCGCACAAGGTGAACCCGATCCGCTTTGAAAATGCCGAGGCGAACCTGGAGATCTCCAACGCCCTGCTCGACACCTTGGGCGCCACGCTCGTCACCAGCCGCTGGCAGCGGGACCTCACCGACTCCTCGAGCCAGCGCAACATCGGCGTCGCCTTCGGCCACTCGCTGCTTGCCATCAGCAACGTCCTTGGCGGCTTGGGCCGGCTCGACACTGCGGAAGCCGTGCTGGCCAACGACCTTGACCACAATTGGGAGGTGCTCGCCGAGGCCGTCCAGATGGTGATGCGCGCGGAGGCCATCGCCGGGGTCCCCGGCATGGAGGACCCTTATGAGCGACTCAAGGACCTCACCCGCGGCCACCGCGTGGACGCCGCCCGCATGCAGGAGTTCGTTTCCGGCCTGGGCCTGTCCGACGGCGCCCAGGAACGCCTGCTGGCACTCACGCCGGGCAAGTACATCGGCATTGCCGAATCTCTGGTGGACCACCTGGCGAAGTAGCCACTCCCTCCCCGAACGGGCACTTAACGGGTGTGTTGCGGCCCAACATCCCCGTTAAGTGCCGGTTCGGGAAACGTGGATTCAATAATTTAGGCTGCTGCGAGCGCTAACGGACCAGCAGGCCAAGATACACCTGGTACGCGGCCAGTATGGAAACAAAGAGGCCGGCCAGCATCGCAAACGCCCACCCGATCCGTCGCCGGTAGGCGCTCCGGACGGCACGGCGCAGCGTTTCGAAGCGGGCCATCAACGCCACTGGGTCGCCGTCATCCGGAGAATCACGGTGCCAAAGGCCGGGACGGCAAGCCGCCGCCGCAATCCCTTGTGCCTCCCCGGCTGAAAGGAGCCGGGGCCCCCGGCTGAACCATCGCAGCAAGCTGCGGCTGGAGAGCACTTCCACCCCATCAGGTTTTTCCTTCACATTTAGCTCGGCTGGGTCAACCACCACTATGAGAGGCGTCACTGCCACGGGCTGTCCGATTGCCTGGCTGAGGAGCTTGGCTGCCCGCTTTGCCTCAAACACGGAATCGCGGATGTGGGGCTGCCTGGCGCCGCTGACCATGAGTGTCCGGCCCGCAACCCAAACCTTTTTCCCGGAGTGGTTCTTTGTGTTCACCGTGAAGACACCGGTCGGGCCAATAACTATGTGGTCGATGTCCGACGTTCCCGCGCCCACCGGAACAGCATGCAGCACCGTGTATTCCGGACCCAATCCGGCCAGGACGCGCGCCACTTCGAGCTCGCCCAGGGCGCCACGGTACCAGGATTTCGTTTCCCGGGACAGCGGGTCGACCCCAAAAAGGCGCCGCATGAAACCGCGGGGCGGAACAAGCGACTGCCCATCCAACAGTTCGGCGATGACTGACTGTGCGGGCATCCTGTCCCGCAGGTCTCCTGGCCCTGGCCGGCCGCTGCCTGATTCGCCTTCGACGCTGGGTGCCAATTGATTTCCCCTGCCCGGCGGGAAAAATGCCCGACTGCAGTGTCATGGCTTGGTCCGCCTGGTTCCATGACCCTACGGCACCCGGAGCGGGACGGCCAGCGCCTCCCGTTGCGTCAATACCGGCCGTCCCACAGGGCATTGAACCTCTCGCGCTCCACGTCCCGGCGCCACCGCCACAATTTGCACGGCTGGGTGGAACCGTGCCGGACTTCCAAGCAGTTCGGCGCAGCATAGGGTAGGCCGCAATCCGGGCAGCAGTCCGGTTCCCAGACGGCCGCATTGAACGTCACGCCGCGCTGAAGAAGGTGGCAGTCACCGTACACCCCCATCCCCAGGAGCCGCCGGTGTAGTTGCGTGGCCCTCGGTGCGTTGAACTTCTGATAGATGGCTGTCATTTCAAAGCCGGACTGCTTCAACAAGGACATGCCCCGCATGAGAAAGCAGATCAGGCACTCGTTGGGGTGGGGAACCATGAAGGTGCCGGTCAATTCCCTGAACACCTGCGCCACTTCATTATCTGTTCCACCTGGCCCAACAGCGCCCGGCCCGTAGTTGTCTTCCATGGACTTTTCCTTTCGACAATTCCACCCTCCCAACCCGGGGAGCATGGCAAAAGGGACCCATCCAAAATTGTGGGAAAGGTGCCAGCCAGCCCCGCCAGTGGAGGACTCAATGCCTGTCTTCACCGGTTTCAACGGTAAATTCAGCTCATGAGCAACGGCGATATTACGTTTCACACCCGCAAATGGGTCCGTCCCGAGGACCTCAACGCCAATGGCACCCTTTTTGGCGGGAGCCTGCTCCGCTGGATTGACGAGGAAGCGGCAATCTATGCGATCGTCCAGCTGGGCAACGGCCTGGCCGTGACGAAGTACATGTCGGAGATCAACTTTGTCTCCTCTGCCGTGCAGGGCGACCTCATCGAGATGGGCCTCACGGCCACCCATTTTGGCCGGACCTCACTGACCATGCGCGCCGAAGTGCGCAACATGTTTACCCGCGAGTCCATCCTGACCATCGAAAAGATCGTCTTCGTGAACCTCGGGGCGGATGGCAAGCCCGCCCCGCACGGCTATGACACCATCACGTACGATCGTGACAGGGTGCCCACCAAGCACCTGGAGCAGTTCCATCCCCAAGACTGAAGCCGCCCGGCCGGTTAGTGGTAACTTCCCCTCCGGAAGGCCCCCCTGCCGTCCCACAGTGCACAGGGGCTGACGGAGCCTGTGCCGACTCCGTGGCACGGTGGCTTGTCCTCCGGCTCCGACATCCCAAAGCCGTCGAAGTCGTCCCCATAGTCCTGAACGTTCCAGAGGGGCTCGTTGGCGCTGACAACATTCATGATGATTTCGCAGTCACAAAATCCTCCGCAGGCTTCCAGCTTTCGCAGTGTCCCCCGCGACCGGGGCGCCCGGATGTCCAAATATTGCTGGGCCCACTGGAAGCTGAAGCAGCCGTGGAGTTCCACCATTCGATACACATAACAAAATAAGCATTCATTCTCGAGGATGCGCGTCAGGTCGACGCCAAGCTCGGCAAGTTCACGCTGCACTTCGATCGGCAATTCAGATTCCATGGGTATTCCTTTCCATGGACCAATAATTGCCCGCACCATGGCCCTCCAACAGGCACCCCAGGGAAATTGTGGACAAGGGCTCCCCTGGCCCCGCCTGTGCAGGGCCGAGGGGCCCACACGTCACCTGACCCGCGCCTCCTGGAACGCAACGATCCGCTCAAAACCCTCGCGGACGGCGTCGTACCCGGCGGCAAAACTCAGCCGCACAGCCCCCCGCCCGCCCACGGAATCAAAGTCCGGGCCCGGCACCACGGCAACCCCGGCGGACTCCAGGACGGCCGAACAATAGTCGAGGGAACTGGCGAAGCCGTCCATCGCGGAACCGAGGCCGGCGTAAAGGTAGAACGCGCCGTCGGCGGGCGCCACGTCGACCCAGCCCAGCCGCCCCATGTTCGCCAGCAGGTAATCCCGGGTGCGTGCAAACTCCGCAACGGCCCGCTCCGCCTCGGCATAAGACTGCCCGGTGAAAGCCTGGACGGCCGCCAGCTGGGCAGGAGCCGGCGGGCACAGCGCCACATTGCCGGCGAGCGCATCAACTACGTCTTTGAGGTCGTCCGGGACGATGGCCCAACCAAGCCGCCACCCCGTCATTCCCCAGTACTTAGAAAAGCTGGAGATCACCACGGATGTCCGGTCCAGCTCCCAGGCGCAGACGCCGCGGGGGTCGGGTGCACCCGGTTCCGGGTAGGTGATGCCGTGGTAGATTTCGTCGCTGATGAGCCGGGCAGAGTGGTCCGCGCACCAGGCGGCCAGTTTCGACAGCTCGGGCCGCGAGACCATGGTGCCGGTGGGGTTGGCGGGTGAGGCGAGCATGAGCCCGGCGAGCGGACCGTGTGCCCTGGCCGCGGCGTCGAGCAATTCCGGGGTGGGCTGGAACCTGGATTCAGGGCCGCAGTCCAGCTCAATGACCTCGATGCCCAGGGCCCTAAGGATGTTCTTGTAGGCGGGGTAGCCGGGGCGGGCCAGTGCCACGCGGTCGCCGGCGTTGAAGGCAGAGAGGAATGTCAGCAGGAACGCGCCGGAGGATCCCGTGGTCACGGCCACGTTGCGGGCCGGGATGTCCAGGCCGTACCAGCGCCGATAGTGCCCGGCGATGGCGTCCCGGAGCTCCGCGATGCCGAGGGCGGGCGTATACGTCAAGGGTGTGCCCGCGGCATGAACCGCCGCGGCCGCCGCAGAGACGTCCGACGGCGCTCCCCCGCCTGGTTCCCCCGCGCACAGTGAGATGACGTCCCTGCCCGCGGCCCGGAGCTCGGCCACGCGGGACAGGATGTCCATGACCTGGAACGGCGGGACCTTGGCCCGTGCGGCAACGGTCAGCGGACGGTTCATGGCAGGCTCCTGGCGTTCGACGGCGGCATGCGGCGGCCAAACGAAAGCGATGCCGCCCCCTCAAGCGTGCCACATGGACGCCACGGCGCTCCTTAGGAGAGCCCCTTGCCGATAATCGGGATTCCTGTCGTCGGGAAGGCGCTGGGGAAGATCGACGGCGAGGCCACAGGTGCCGGTTCAAGGGCCACCTTGGCGTCGTCGCCCGGGATGAGTTCGACGGTGGTGCCGCGCACGGCGACGGTGAGCGGGCCGGCGTCGTGCCCTCCGGCAAGGCTGAAGGTGATGGAGTCCTGGACCAGCACCACGGAGAGCAGCACGCCGCGGACCGTCAGCTTGAAGGACAGGCTGTCCCAGCCGGCAGGCAGGCGGGGGTCGAAGTGGAGCATGTCGGCCTGGTCGCGCATGCCGGCGAAGCCGCACACCAGCGAACTCCAGATCCCCCCTGCGGAGGCGATGTGCACCCCGTCAATCGTGTTGGCATGGGTGTTGTCCAGGTCGATGAACACGGCGTCGGTGAAGTGCTTCAGCGCGGTGTGGCCGTAGCCCACCTCGGCTGCCATGATGCCCTGCACACACGCGGACAGGGTGGAGTCGCCCGTGGTGATGGGGTCGTAGAAGTCAAAGGCGCGCTGCTTTTCCTCTGCCGTGAAGTCCTGCCACTGCAGGAACATGGCCAGCACGGTGTCCGCCTGCTTGAGGACCTGGTGGCGGTAGATGACCAGCGGGTGGAAGTGCAGCAGCAGCGGGTACTTCTCCCGCGGCGTGGCCCAGTCCCACGGCTCCAGGGTCATGAAGTCGGCGTCCTGGCTGAAAACGCCCAGGTGGGAATCGTACGGCAGGGCCATGCGCGCGGCGGCCTGCGCCCACACCTGCTGCTCGCGCTCCGTGACGTCCGGGCGGCCCTTGACGGCGGCCGCCTTGCGCAGGTTGAAGCGGGCCATGACGTTCGTGTAGAGGTTGTCATTGACCACGGCCGTGTATTCATCCGGGCCGGTCACGCCATGGATGTGGAACATGCCGTCCTTGCCGAAGAAGCCCAGCGACACCCACATGCGCGCCGTCTCAATGAGCAGGTCGTCGCCAATCTCCTGCTGGAAGGTGGGGTCCTCGGTGGCCCATTCGTAGCGGTTCGCGGCAAAGGCAATGGCGGAGGCAATGTGGAACTGTGCGGTGCCGGCCGCATAGTAGGCGCTGGCCTCCAGCCCGTTGATGGTCCGCCACGCAAAAAGGGCGCCGTCCACGCTGAGCTCGGCGGCGCGCCGCCGGGCGGTGGGCAGCATCTGGTGGCGGGATTCAAGCACCTGGCGCGCAGCCTGCGGATTGGTGTAAGTCAGGTACGGCAGGAGGTAGATTTCCTGGTCCCAGAAGTAGTGCCCCTCATAGCCGGAACCGGTGACGCCCTTGGCGGGGATGCCGGAGACGCCAGCCCGCGAGGTGGCCTGCGCCAGTTGGAACAGGTTCCAGCGGACAGCCTGCTGCAGTTCGGGCTCGCCGCCAATGACAATGTCGGCAGTGTCCCAATACTGCCGGTAGTGGGCCGTGCTGTCGGCGAAGATGTCGTCAACGCTGATGAGCGCCGCGGCTGCGGTTGCCGCCAGTTCCTCGCCGCGGTCCTCGGCAGCACTCTCCCCGGCAACGGCGTAGCTGACGCTTTTTGCCAGCCGGAACGTTTCGCCCTGCTCAATGGCCAGGACGTAGCGGACGGTGGATTCGTCCGGCGCCACCACGGTTTCAAAGGGCTGGACGTCGGAGTTGATCTGGTGTTCCACGGCCACGGCCACGCGCTGGTGCGAGGCCGCCGTCTCCCATGCCAGGTGCAAGGTCCCGTCCGTGCCTTCCAGGTGCAGCGGCTGCAGGATCCTGTCGGCGTGCCGGCCGGGGCGGCGCGGGTCGCTGAGTGCCTGGTCGCTGGCCGGCTGGTCCTGGCGGTCGACGACGGCGGACACCACGTCCGCGTACACCTCCCGGTCCGCGGAAATCTCCAGTTCAATGCCGAGCAGCCCGCGCGCCTCAAAGCCGACGGCGCGGCGCACCCTGGTCTTCACCGTTGCCCCGGAGCGGGCCGCCCAGGTGACGGCGCATTCGTAAATGCCCGAGGCAAAGTCAATGCTGCGCCGGTATTCCAGCACCGCGGATTCCGCCAGCGACAGCTGCTCGCCGTCAATGCTGACGGTGAAGTTGCTGGCGTCGGGGACGTAGACAATCCGCTGCCCCGTGCGGGCAAAGCCGTAGGCGTTCTCGGCGTGCTTGATGTCCCACGTTTCATAAAAGCCGTTGATGAAGGTGCCGGGGAGCACGCCGCTTCCGCCCAGGGTGTACGAGCCGCGGATGCCCAGGTGGCCGTTGCCGAGCGCCATAAGCGTTTCCATGGTGCCGTCGTCGTCGGGGTTGTGGGACGCCTCCACCAGCTTCCACGGATCGCAGGGGAAGCGGCGGCGGTCTGAGCTGATCAATGCCATGGGATGGTTTTCCTTCGAAAAAGCTGCGGTCAGGGTGTCGGGAGGAGCTCGGAGAGGTCGTCCACCACGAAGGTGGCGCCGGCGTCGAGCAGTGTCTGGTGGCCGGCGCCGCGGTCCACGCCGATCACGGCGCGGAAGTCACCCGAGCTGCCGGCCTGCACGCCGGAGACGGCGTCCTCCACCACGATGCAGTCGCGCGTGGGCACGCCCAGCAGTTCCGCCGCGTACGTGAACGTGGCGTGGTCCGGCTTGCCTGGCAGCCCGTGCCTGGCCGCGACCTGCCCGTCCACCACCACGGGGAAGTCGCCGTCGAGCCCGGCGGCCTTCAGCACGGCGGGCGCGTTCCGCGAGGAAGAGACGACGGCGAGCTTGAGTCCGCGGGCCAGTGCGGCTTCCACGAACCTCACCGACCCCGGGTAGGGCGCCACGCCGTCGGAGGCGATGATGGAGTTGAACACAAGGTTCTTGCGGTTGCCCAGCCCGTGGACGGTGTCGTGGGCCGGGTCGTCGTCCAGGGGCCCCTCCGGCAGGGTGATCCCGCGCGAGGCTAGGAAGTCCCGGACGCCGTCAAAGCGCGGTTTGCCGTCGATGAAGTCGAAGTAGTCGTTGCCGCTGTAGCCGCGGTGCCCCGTCTGTGCCAGATAGCCGTCAAAGAGCTGCTGCCACGCCAGTTCGTGGACCAGGGCGGTGGGGGTCAGCACGCCGTCGAGGTCAAAGAGAAGGGCAGTGGCGGTGGTCCAGTCGCGTTTGGTGTTTTCAGTCATGGTTCCGGCTCCTTCAGCGCTTGCGGCGGGTGGTCTTGCGTTCAATGAGCTTCACTCCCAGCATATGCCGGGACCCTTCAGTCGGGACGAGGGGATCCTGAAGCCTTTCACACATCAGGTTGGCGGCGAAGGCGCCCTGGTCTGCCACGGGCTGGGCCACAGTGCTCAGCCCCATGAACCAGCTCATGGGGTGGTCGTCCAGGCCCACCACGGATACGTCCCGGGGCGCAGACTTTCCGTGCTCCCGCAGCGCCATGAGCGCGCCAAACGCGGCCTCATCGCAGGCCGCGAACACCGCCGTGGGCAGCGAACGGTTGGCCAGGATTTCCGTCATGGCACGGCGCCCGCCTTCAATGGTGGAGCCGGCCGCCACCACCAGGTCGGGGTGGACAGTGAGGTCATGGGAGTCCAGGGCGCGGTGGAATCCGGCCAGCCGGTCCCGGGAGGAACACACTGACGTCCCGGACATTTCGTGGCCCGTGAGCACGGCCAGGTCCCAGTGCCCCAGGTCCAACAGGTGGCCGGTGGCTGTCCAGGCAGCCTGCTCGTCATCGATCCCCACGTTGTCCCACGGCACGTGGCTCATGCCAACGCTGACCACAGCCAGCGGGGAGGCATGGAGGGCGGCAATTTCATCGGCGTCGAGGTCCACGTTCAGCAGCAGCACGCCGTCCACCCGCTGGGACAGGGCGGTCAAGTCGCCAAAGAGCTGCTTGCGGACGCTTGGCTTGTTGCGCAGGCTGATTAGCAGGGGGTCCCACCCGCTGTCGGCAAACACTTCTTCGGCGGCCTCCACGGCCTGTGCGAAGAACCAGGAGGTGGCCGTCGGGGCAACAATGGCCACGGAGCCGGTGCTCCCGCCGGCCAGCCGTGCCGCGGCGGAGGATGCCTTGTAGCCCAGTTTCTCCGCCGCCTGCGCCACCAGCTGCTGGGATTTTTCGGAGACGTTGGGCAGATTTCTCAGGGCCCGTGAAACAGTGCAAATGGACAGCCCCGACAGCAGGGCGACGTCCTGGATGGTGGCGCGCTGGGATATCACCAATTGATGCGGACCAGACCTTTCCGAAAAGTGTTTTCCGGTGGACATGCCGCACCGTCAAGGACCACTGTAAGCGCTTATATTTTCCGCCGTCAATACGATCCGGCGGCGAATTCCGGCGCAACCCCTGTCGCGCCCACGGCATAGTCTTGACGGGTGACTGAATTTACCGAACGCAGGCCCCGCGAGCTGGTCCAGCCCATCATTTTGCTCGTGGACCGGGTGGACCCGGCGGGCCAGGATGCCGGCATTGCCGCGGCCGCCCTGGCGTCGGTCCGGGCGTACCTGCTGGGGCCTGACAACCCCGATTGGCGCGCCTGGGCGGAAGGCGCCTTCGCGAAGTCCGTGCGCCGGGCGGACGCGAAAATGTTCGCCAAGGTGCTGGCGGCCTTCCCCGACCACGCCCTGGCCGAGGTGGGCGCCGCCCGCGCCGCAGGCCTGCCCCCCATGCCGGCCGATACGATGCCAAAGCTGCTGGCCAAGCTCCAGGTTTCCGGCACCCGGCTGCCCGACGGCGAACCCCTCCCGCCCCAGCCGCTAACCATCGTGCTCAACGGCTCGCTGGACATGTCCACCGGGAAGGCCGCCGCGCAGGCCGCCCATGCCCTGTTTGCCTGGCTGCTCGACGCCGGACAGCCCGCCGTGGCTGCGTGGGCGGATGCCGGGTTCCCGGTCGGCATTGTTCATGCGGGCGCCCGGGAATTCCGCAAGGGCGCGCGCCGCGCGGCCGGGCCTGTCATCCAGGACGCCGGGCGCACCGAAATCGAACCAGGCTCCACCACCGCCTATGTGGTCACGGAGTTCGGCCGGCACTAGGGTCCGCGACAAGCCCGGCAGTGGCATTCGGATTGGACCGACCAGCTCCAGGGCGGCCCGGCGTGGACCATTGTCGGGGCCCACAGGCCGCACGGACCCGCTGAGTGTGAAGGCACGCCCGGGCAGGCCCGAACTTCGGCGAGCGGGCGGGGAGGAATGCCTCGGCCATCGTCCGCCCTGATCTGGAAAACGAATGGTTCGTAGATCTTGCGGACAATTTCACAGTCGCACGGGGAGCCGCGCACGTTCGCCGGCAGGGACAGGCCCGGGCGCCGGAGGGTGAAGCGCACCAACAGTTCGTGGCCGTGGCACCCGCCATGCAGCCGCCGGCGGATATAGCAAGCCAAGCATTCCCCGGGCACGGGATCCGCGGGCCTGGCGGCTGCGGGAAGGGCCCCGTCCATGTGCTGCGCTGTGTTCATGCCGACTCCTTGCCTGAAATTCAAGCATTGCGCCGGGAGGCGACCCACACCATGGCCCCGTACCGAAATGTGGACGACGGGGCGGCCGGCCACGCCTGTGGAGGACCCACGCCTCAAGCAAGGAACGACGCCGGAACCCGGGTTCCGGCGTCGTTCCTTGGAAACGTGGGGACAGCGGGGGCGCTACTCGGCAGCGGCGAGCTGGCCGCAGGCGCCGTCGATCTCCTTGCCGCGCGTGTCGCGCAGCGTGGTGGGGATGCCGTGCTCGATCAGCGTGTCGATGAACTCCTGCATGACGTGCGGCTCGGAGGAGGTCCAGATGGAGCCGGGGGTCGGGTTCAGCGGGATCGGGTTCACGTGGACCCAGCCGCGGCCGCGCTGGTTCAGCTTCTTCGCAAGGAGCTCGGCGCGCCAGGGGTGGTCGTTCATGTCCTTGATCAACGCGTATTCAATGGAGACGCGGCGCCCGGTGACTTTGTAGTAGTTGTAGGCGGCGTCAAGGGCGTCGTCCACCTTCCACTTGTCATTGACGGGGATCAGGTCGTCGCGGAGTTCGTCGTCGGGCGCGTGCAGGGACAGCGCAAAGGTGACGGCCACGCCTTCCTGGGCCAGCTTGTTGATGGCCGGGACCAGGCCCACGGTGGAGACCGTGATGCCGCGGGCGGACATGCCCAGGCCCTCGGGCGCCTCGGCGACCATGCGGTGCACGGCATTCATGACGCGCTTGTAGTTGGCGAGGGGCTCGCCCATGCCCATGAAGACAATGTTGGTGACGCGCTCGGCGTCGTGCCCGCCGTCGCGGCGGAGGTTGCCCAGCCCGCCCTCGGCGATAACCCGGTTGGCTTGGACAATCTGGTCCAGGATCTCCGCCGTGGACATGTTGCGGGTCAGCCCGGCCTGTCCGGTGGCGCAGAACGGGCAGTTCATGCCGCAGCCGCACTGGCTGGACACGCAGAGGGTGACGCGGCCGGGGTAGCGCATCAGCACCGACTCCACCAGCGAGCCGTCAAAAAGGCGCCACAGGAACTTGATGGTGTCGCCGTTGTCCGTGGTGAGGCGCTTGACCTCGGTCAGCAGCTTCGGGAACATGGTGTCCACAATTTCGGCGCGGCGTTCCTTGGGGAGGTCGCTCATGCGCTCGGGATCGGTGGTGAAGTGCTGGAAGTAGTGCACGGAGAGCTGCTTGGCGCGGAATGCCGGCAGGCCCAGCTCCTTGAACTTCGCCTCGCGTTCGGGCAGCGTCAGGTCCGCCAGGTGGGTTGGCGGCTGCGAAACACGCGGGGACTTGAACTGCAGCAGCGGGCGTCCCTCGGGTCCCGTGGCCTGCTTCCAGCCCTCGGTGGCAGGCTTGACCTGTGCCGGACGGCGGGTGGGGCGCGTGGAGGTGGCAGTCACGGCGGGCGCGGCAACAGGGCTGGGGGCGTTTTTGGGGGAAGTCATCCTTTCCATTGTCCACTACAACGCCCCGCATGTCCCGCCCGGGCCGCGAAGATCACATTCCGCCCGCCCCGCACCCCGCCGAGATAGCGGTACCGCGCCGAGACGTGCGGAAAATTCTTGCCGGATTCGGCGCTCTTCCGCTATCTCGGCGAAGGAACGGGATGGAACAGGAACGGCGTCAGTCGACAAACTCCGATTGCGTCTCAATGAACGCCCACTCGCGCCGCGTGAGCGTGCCGCCCACCACCTCGCCACCGGCCGCCCTGACAGCAGCCAGCACGTGCTCGGGAACCGTCTCCGCTTCCAGGTTTTCGCGCAGCCACTCCTTGGCCGCCAGGTCCATTTCAAGCCACCACAGATGAATTTCCACTTCGGGCACCCCCTTAGGATGTCCTTAAACGCTATGCCCGTTCCGGGCGCCTTTCAATGCTTAAACGTTTGTCGGCAGCCACACCAGGACAAGCACGACGGCGACCAGCGGCAGGGTGAGCTGCACCAAGGCCGCCTTCGCCTTGGACGGCGAGGAAATCAGCAGCACCAGTCCCGCGGCGAGCATGGAACCAGCCCCGGCCAGGACCAGCGCCGCACCGACGGAATGATGGCCGGATGCGGCAGCGATGACGCCGGCAAGCGTCACAATGGCAAGAAAGAGATTGTAGAAGCCCTGGTTGAAGGCCAATTCCTTCGTTGCGTTCGCTTCCTCGGCCGTGGTGCCGAATGTTTTTCGCGTCGACACCGCAGTCCAGCGAAATGATTCCAACGCAAATATGTAGACGTGGAGTGCCGCTGCCAAAACAGCAAAGACAATTGCAGTTGTGAGCATCTGGAACCTGTCCCTCGCAGATTCCGGGGGCCGCGCCCCCGGTCCCGGCCCGTCCGGGAACTCAAGGATACGGGGTCATGTCCGCCGGGCGGCAGAACTCCTCGAGCACCGATTTAACACGATTCCATACTTCCACTATGTGAAAATCATATTTCCTCTTGTGGAAGATGCTGGAAAGTTTTAGAGTCGATACATCCTCAAAATGTGAGGTGCGCAACATCGACAATCCGTTACTTGATTGGTTGAAGTCCGATGAAAAATTCTGAAAACGGTGCATTGAAGGCGAGTTCGATGCACCCGCAGAAGGCCAGGCCCCGCAGCCTGGCCTTCTGCCAGATTCTGTTCGCCACGGTGGCATTGACAATATTTGGCCATTTGTGGCTGAACGCCGGTCATTCGCCACTCATGTGGGGCATGGAATCCGTCCTGGCGGCAGCAACACTGACCGCCCTGGCCCTCGCGGCGAGATCCGCCACCCACCGAACGCCTGTCCTGGCATTGGCCAACCACGCCCGCCGCTAGCCATGCAGCCATTCCCGGTGCGCGCCGCGGTGCCCAAGCAGCACGCGTCCACACCCTACGACCGGGGTCCGCGCCCTGTCCCGGCAATGAAGCCGCACAGGCAGGGTACCGCCCAAAACTTTCCGTCCTGAGGATTCTCCATGTCCAAGACAGTTGAAAACCACCAAAAAATCCAGTCCACCACCCACAGCGCCCCCGCGAAACCCCGGGGCAAGGCGCGGTGGAACATTGCCCTGCTCATGGGCTTCGGCATCCTGATCAACTACATTGACCGGCTTTCGATCTCCGTCACGCAGACACCGCTTTCGCACGAATTCGGCCTCACGGCCACCGAATTCGGTGTGCTCTCCTCCGCGTTCCTGTGGTCCTACGCGATCATGCAGATCCCCTCCGGCATGCTCCTGGACCGCTTCGGGGTGAAAAAGATCTGGGGCGCCAGCGCCGTGCTGTGGTTCATCGCCTCCGTGCTGACCGCAGTTGCCTCCGGCGCGTGGATCATCATCGTGGCCCGCGTTCTCCTCGGCGTGGCCGAAGCCCCCGCCTTCCCCGGCGCCATGAAGGCCACCGGCCTGTGGTTCCCCCGCCACGAACGCGGACTGTGCACCGCCATCTTCGACAGCGGCACCCGCCTGGCCAACGTCCTGGGCCTGCCCCTGATCGCCTTCACCGTGGCCACCTGGGGCTGGCGCGAAGCATTCTGGGTCCAGGCCGGGCTGTCACTGGTCTTCCTCGCCGCATTCCTCTGGAAGTACAGCGGACCCGCAGCCCGCCTGAAGAAGGCGCGCATGAGCCAGGAGGAATACAACTACATTGTCGACGGCGGCGCCTCCTCCGAATCAGTCCGCCCCAAAAGCGACCTGGCCACCGTCGGCTACCTGCTGCGCCAGCGCAAGGTCTGGGGCCTCTCCCTCGGACTCGCCGGGGCCGGCTACGTCCTCTGGATGCTGCTGACCTGGCTGCCGGGCTACATGCAAAAAAGCATGGACCAGAGCATCCTGCAAAGCGGCATCTACGCCGCCGTCCCCGCCCTGGCCATGTTCATCTCCGAACTGACCATCGGCGGCTGGTGGGTGGACCGGGTCATCGGCCGCGGCGCCAACGCCGACAAAGTCCGCAAAGGCATCATCGTCGCCGGCATGATAGTCGCCCTGCTCACCGTCGGTGCCGCCTTCAGCCACAGCGCCACCACCGCCATCATCTGGATCGCCGCCGGCAGCGCCGGAATCGCCCTCGTCTACGTCACCAGCAACTCCCTCCCGGCGCTCATCGCCCCCGAAGGCAGCGCCGGCTCCCTGGCCGCCATCGTCAACTGCGTCAACCTGCTCGCCGGCGTCGCCGCACCCATCGTCACCGGCATGGTCGTCGACATCACCGGCAGCTTCGCCTTCGCCTTCATCATCGGCGGCGTCGCCCTGGTCGGCGGCCTCCTCTCCTACATCCTCCTCATGGGGAAACTGGAACCCATCCCCGCACGCGCCGTGGTCCACGACGACTCCGTCGCCGCATAAACACCTCCCGCGGGGCCGGCCCCGGACCGGGGTCAGCCGCGCGGGATGTTGCGCAAGTTGCTCCGGGCCATGCTGACAGCCTCCCCCGCACCCTTGTTCAGCACAATCTTGGACATGGCCGTGGCAAACCCCAGCACCTGCCCGCCCTTGATCTTCGGCGGGATTGACAGCGCGTTCGGGTCCGTGACCAGTTCCACCAGAGACGGGCCATCGTACGCAAACGCCGCCCGGTAGGCGTCCGCAATGCCCGCTGGGTCCGTTACACGGACGGCATGGAAACCCATGGCAGCGGCAATGGCGGCGTAGTTCGTGTCCGGAACGTCAACGCCGAAGTCGGCCAGGCCGTCCACCAGCATTTCCAGCTTGACCATGCCCAGCGTGGAGTTGTTGAACACCACCACGTTGATGGGGAGCTTGTGCGCGGCCGCCGTGATGAGCTCGCCGAGGAGCATCGACAGGCCGCCGTCGCCGGACACCGAGATGACCTGCCGGTCCGGGTAGGCGGACTGGACTCCGATGGCCTGCGGCAGCGCATTCGCCATGGATCCGTGCAGGTAGGAGCCGATCAGCCGGCGCGTCCCCAGGGGGTTGATGTAGCGTGCCGTCCACACATTGCACATGCCCGTGTCCGCCGTGAAGATGGCATCCTTGGCCGCAATTTCATCCAGCAGGGAGGCCGCGTATTCGGGGTGGATGGGCACCAGCCTGTCCGCGTTGCGCGTGTAGGCACCCACCGCCTTGTTCATGAGCCGGTCATGTTTCTTCAGCATCTGGTCCAGGAAACGTGAATTGTTCTTCGGCTCCACCAGTGGGATCAGGGCCTGCAGGGTGGGCAGCACGTCGCCGTGCACGGCAATTTCGACGTCGGTGCGCCGGCCCAGGTGTTCCGGGGCCCGGTCCACCTGTGCGGTGCGGGTGCCGGGCAGGAATTGGTCGTACGGGAAGTCGGTGCCGAGCAGGATCAGCAGCTCGGCGTCGGCAATGCCCTCGGCGGCTGCACCGTAGCCCAGCAGCCCCGTCATGCCGATGTCGAAGGGGTTGCCGTACTGGATGAAGTCCTTGCCCCGCAGGCTGTGCCCGATGGGCGCCTTGACCAGTTCCGCGAGCGCAATGACTTCGTCGTGGGCGCCCTCCACACCGGCACCGGCAAAGATGGCCACCTTTTGCGCCCTGTTAATGGCGTCGGCCAGCTCCTTCACGCTTTCCTGGGCGGGCACCAGTGACGCGCGGGTGTAGGGGCGCCGGTGTGGCGTGGGTGCGCTGGCAGGAAGGCTTGCGATGTCGCCCGGCAAGGTCACGACGGCGACACCCCTCAGGCCGATGGCATGGGAAATGGCGCTGCGCATGACCCTGGGTGCCTGCTCCGCGGTGCTGACCAGCTCCGAATACACGGAGCATTCGTCAAAGATCCTGTCGGGGTGGGTTTCCTGGAAAAACCCGCTGCCGATCTGCTTGCTGGGGATGTGGGAGGCGATGGCCAGCACGGGCGCACCGGTGCGGTTGGCGTCGTACAGCCCGTTCATCAGGTGCAGGTTCCCGGGGCCGCAGGAACCCGCGCACACGGCCAGTTCCCCCGTGAGCTGCGCTTCGGCGCCGGCGGCGAAAGCGGCCGCTTCCTCGTGCCGGACGTGGATCCAGTCGATTCCTCCGTTGCTGGCACCCCCGGTTTTCCGCACGGCGTCCACCAGCGGGTTAAGGCTGTCGCCCACAATCCCGTAGATGCGCCGCACTCCGGCAAACTGCAACTGTTCAATGAGTTGGGTGGCAAGTTCCTTGGCCATGGGCACATCCTTCAACCGGAAGCTGATCCGCACGAACTGTTACCGCCAACCTACCGCAGGGATGTGCCCGGAGCATGGCATGGTGGCCTGTTTTCTGCCGCCGTCAGGGCCTGACCCACAGACGGAAGGGCCCGGCACCCCCGGTGCCGGGCCCTTCACGTTCCACAAACGCGGCTGGATCCGCAATGAGCAGTTACCGCGCCTGCGCCGCTTCCACCACGGCGTTGACGGCGGCGAACAGCGGGTGCGCCGGGGCCAGCCCCGTGATGCGTTCCGTGGCGGCCGCCGCGGGGTTGTCAGCCAGGATGGACGCCAATTCCACGGCCTCGGCGTCACCTGGATCGTCAAACCGCAGTGCCGCGCCGATGGCCTCCAGCAGGGCCGCAGGTTTCACGCCGTTTTCCGCGAGCTCGGCCGCAGGGCCAATGAAGCGCTCATGGCGGCTGAGCTTGCGCAGGGGCGCCCGGCCCACCCGCACCACGGTGTCAGGCAGGTGTTCGTTGGCGAACCGGACCAGGATCTTTTGCACATAGGCTTCCTGTTCCGCCTCGGCAAAACCGTGCTTCGCCACCAGCAGCTGCTTCGTTTCTTCCAGCACGGCGCGGACCCTGGCCTGGACGGACGGGTCAGCCATGGCGTCGGAAATTTTCTCCAGCCCGGCGGCCCGGCCAAAGTAGGCCGTGGACGCGTGTCCCGTGTTCACAGTGAACAGCTTGCGTTCAATGTACGGGCCAAGGCTGTCCACAAACGTGACGCCCGGAATGGCCGGTTCAGCCCCGCGGAACGGGGTCTTGTCGATGACCCATTCAAAGAACGTCTCCACCGTGACGTCCAGCCCCTGGCCCGGTGCCTGGTTGGGCACAATCCGGTCCACTGCCGTGTTGGCAAACACGGCCGCCGAATCCACGGCGGCCTGCCCCGCTGCCCCGTCGGCGCGGACTGCCGCCTCCAGGATGTCCGTGGCATTGATGGCGTTCTCGCAGGCCATGACCTGCAAGGGCGCCAGCCCGGCATCCCGGGCCGCAATGCCGCGGGCAATCAACGGCGCCACGAACTTGAGGATGTTCGGGCCCACCGCGGTGGTGACCATGTCCGCCGTCGCAATTTCCGCGACCACGGCGTCCGGTGCGGCAGCCGAATTCAGTGCCCTGAAGTTGTCCACCGTGTGCACGGCCGGGTTCTCGCCCACCTCGTGCACCTGATAGCTGTCCGCCGCGGCCAGCTGGTCGATGAGCGCAGCGGCCACGTCGGCAAAGACAATCTCGTAGCCGGCGTTGTGCAGCAGCAGGCCAACAAATCCGCGGCCAATGTTCCCGGCCCCAAAATGAACTGTTTTCACTATGCGTTGACCTTCCGGAAGATGTCCAGGACTTCATCCACCGAGGAGGCGGCCTCCAGGCGGGCCACCTGGTCCTTGTCGGTGAAGACCCGGGCGATGGAGGACAGGATGGCCAGGTGCTCGTTGTTCACTCCGGCCACGCCCACCACAAACTTCACGGGCTTGCCGTTCCAGTCGATGCCTTCCGGGTACCGGATGATGGAGACGGCAGAGCTGGAGATGTTCCCCTTGGCCTCATTGGTCCCGTGCGGGATGGCCAGGAAGTTGCCCATGTAGGTGGACACCGATTCCTCGCGCTCATGCATGGCTGCCACGTACGCGGCATTCACTGCCCCGCGGGCCAGCAGCAGCGCGCCGGCCTCGTCAATGGCCGCATCCCGGGTGCCGGCGGTCCCGTTCAGGACCACGCTTTCGCGGGCCAGGATGGAACCTGCGGCGAGTGCCTCATCATCCCCAGGCACGACGGCGGCTGCCGTTGCAGGTGCCGCGCCCGCGCCGTTGCTGGCCTTGACCAGCTCCACGATTTCCGCATAGCGCGGGCTGTTCATGAAGTTGTCCACGGAGAAGTGGGCCGCGCTGGTGGTGTACGGCGCCGCGCGTTCGGCCAGGTCCTGGTGGGTGACCACCACGTCGTAGCTGTCCGTCAGGTTCGCGATGGCCGAATTGGTCACCTTGACCTCCGGGAAGCCGGCCTTCTTGATCATGTTCCGCAGCACCGAGGCGCCCATGGCACTCGAGCCCATGCCGGCGTCGCAGGCGAAGACAACGGTGGAGATGGGGCCCTTGGTGGCGGCACCGGCGAGCATCGAGGCAACGGAGCTCTTCTTGCCCTTCATGGCCTCCATCTTGGCCGTGGCCTCGCCCAGGTTGTCGGATTCCGCCGGAACGGGGCTGATCCTGAGGATGAAGGAGCCGATCAGGAAGGAGACTGTGGCGGCCAGCACCACGGACAAGGTCACGCCCACATAGCTGTCACTGGCCGTCATGGCGTATACGGCGAAGATGCTGCCAGGGGCGGCTGGGGCGCGCAGCCCGGAACCGGTGATGACCAGCATGAAGATGCCTGTCATGCCGCCGCCAATGGTGGCCAGGATCATGACGGGCTTCATCAGCACGTACGGGAAGTAGATTTCGTGGATGCCGCCCAGGAACTGGATCAGCGCGGCGCCGGGGGCGGAGGCCTTCGCCAGGCCCTTGCCGAAGATCGCGTAGGCCAGCAGCAGGCCCAGGCCGGGGCCGGGGTTGGCTTCCAGCAGGAACAGGATGGACTTGCCCTGCTGCAGTGCCTGTTCGGTGCCCAGCGGGGTCAGGATGCCGTGGTTGACGGCGTTGTTCAGGAACAGGACCTTGGCGGGTTCAATGAAGATACTGGTAAACGGCAGCAGGCCGTGATGGACCAGGAACTGGACCACGTTGCCGGCACCGTTGCTGAAGGCGATCACCACCGGCCCCACCACCAGCTTGCCGATGATCGCCATGATGGCGGCCAGGATGCCGGCGGAGAAGTTGTCGATTAGCATCTCAAAGCCGGGCTTGATGCGGCCTTCCCAGATCTTGTCGAGCTTCATCATGAGCCATGCCGTCAGCGGACCCATGAGCATGGCACCAATGAACATGGGGATGTCGGTACCGACAATGACACCCATGGTTGCTGCGGCGCCGACCACGCCGCCGCGGACGCCATGGACCATCTTTCCGCCCGTGTACGCGATCAGCAGGGGCAGCAGGTAGGTGATCATGGGGCCCACCATCTCGTTCAGCGTCCCGTTGGGGGTGAAGCCCGTGGGGATGAAGAAGGCGGTGACTATGCCCCAGGCAATGAATGCCCCAATGTTGGGCATGATCATGCCAGAGAGGAAAGTGCCGAACCTCTGCACCTTGACCCTGGCGCCGCCCTTTGTGGCGGTCACTGATGGTGTTGCCATGAGAGTTTCCTAACCGTAAAGCCTGCACCAATGCAGGAATGTTGGTATTGCGTGGTGGTGGAACTATGAAGTTTTGGCGATGCGGTCCAGCCACTCCAGGAACATCTTCAGCTCCGTGCTGGATAGCTGCTCGGGGTGGGAGGATTCAAGGGCTGCGTTCAAGGCGATGGCTGCCACCACCACCGACGGCGCCGCCACGGGGGTGGGTGCCGATGCCAGCTCGGCATCCGATGAAACGGCGGAAATCACAGCCTCCCGAGTCATGGTTGACAACTCGAAGTTGCGGTCCGCCACCGGCTCGGCGATGAGCATCAGCGTCACCCCCACATTGGCCGCCAAAATGCTGCGGGCGGCCTCGCGGGGCGGGACGCTGAGCTGGCCGGCCGAAGCCGCCTTGTCCAGCATCTCCTCCATGTACGCCTCGGCTTCGGCAACCCGTGACGAGCGGCTGCCGGGACGAATGTTGCCAAACATCACCGCATAAAGCTGCGGCCTGTCCAGGCCGAACTGGATGTGGTTGTCCCACATCCGGCGGACATCCTGAAGCGGTTGGCCGGTCGGCGCAAAATTGCGCTCTCCTGCCACATACTCCTCAAAGCCCGCATCAAGGACTGCGTTGAACAGCCCCTCCTTGTCACCAAAGTGGTGGTACAGCGTTGGTGCAGTCACCCCGGCCATCTCGGTGATCTGCCGAGTGGAGACAGGGGCGCCATCTGAGTCGGCGAGCAGTTGTGCCGCCGCGTTCAGCAACCGGGTCTTGGGCGGAAGCTGGCCGTTGAAGTTCATGACTGCTACCCTAGCATCTATAGCATTGCTATATGAAGTGAATCACAAGTTATCTTTAAAGGAAACCCCCACCCGCGGGGCGTCCCACGGCAGGCACAGCGGCCCGCCGGCCGGCGCCAAGGCCAGACACAGGAATTGAGGAATTTCAATGCAGAGTTTCCCAGGAGTTGGCGTCAGCCCCGGACGCATCACGGGGACCATCAAGCAGATGCCGCGGCCGCTGGCGGAGCCTCCCGCCGGGGAGAAACTGGCAGCGGGAACCGATGCTGCCACCGCCACGGCAGCACTCCAGACGGCATCCAAGGCCGTCCAGGCGGAGCTGCAGGCGCGGGCCGCCACGGCCCGGGCCGACGCCAAGGCAGTGCTGGAAGCCACCGCCCTGATGGCCGTGGACCCCATGCTCATCAAGTCCGCCGTCAAGCTGGTCAACGCCGGGACCTCCGCCGAACGCGCCGTCTGGGAGGCTGCCGAAGCTGTCGCCGCCATGCTGGTGAACCTGGGAGGCTACATGGCCGAGCGTGCCACCGACGTGCTGGATGTGCGCGCACGCATTGTCGCGTCCCTGCGCGGCGTCCCGGCACCTGGCATCCCCTCCTCGGACCAGCCGTTCATCCTCGTTGCCGAGGACCTGGCCCCGGCCGACACCGCCACGCTGGATCCGGAAAAGGTCACGGCGCTCCTCACGGCAGGAGGCGGCCCGCAATCCCACACCGCCATCATCGCCCGGTCCCTGGGCCTGCCCGCAGTGGTGGCCGCCGTCGGCATTGACCAGCTGCCCGACGGCACCGAGGTGTACGTGGACGGCGCGGCCGGCACCATCACCACCCAACCCGGCGAGGCAGAGCGCGCCGCTGCCGCCGCCTGGGCCGCGAACTCCTCCCTTTTGTCGGTCTTTGACGGCAACGGCACCACGGCGGACGGCCACCTGGTGCCCTTGCTCGCCAATGTGGGCGGGGCTGCGGACGCCGTCAAGGCCGCCGCGGCCGGCGCCCAGGGCGTGGGGCTGCTGCGCACCGAATTCTGCTTCCTTGAACGCGACACCGAGCCCAGCCGCGAGGAACAGGTGGCTGCCTACCGCGGGGTTTTTGACGCCTTCCCCGGCAAGAAAGTGGTGCTCCGCACGCTCGACGCCGGCGCAGACAAGCCCCTGCCCTTCCTCACCGACGCCACGGAGCCAAACCCCGCCCTGGGTGTGCGCGGCTACCGCACGGACACCTCCTCACCGGGCGTGCTGGAACGCCAGCTTGCCGCCGTCGCCGAAGCCGCCGGCGGCTCCGAGGCGGACGTGTGGGTCATGGCGCCCATGATCTCCACCCCGGCGGAGGCCGCCGATTTTGCCGCCATGTGCACGGCGGCCGGCCTGAAGGTTCCCGGCGTCATGGTGGAAGTCCCCTCTGCCGCCGTGACCAGCGAGTCCATCCTGCGGGAGGTGGCCTTTGCCAGCCTGGGCACCAACGATCTCACGCAGTACACCATGGCCGCGGACCGCCAGCTGGGCCCCCTGGCCGCCCTGAACAACCCGTGGCAGCCCGCCGTGCTCCAGCTGGTGCGCCTCACGGTGGCCGGGGCCCTGGCCGAGGGCAGTGGGAAGCCGGTGGGCGTCTGCGGCGAGGCTGCCGCGGACCCGGCCCTCGCCGTCGTGCTGGTGGGGCTGGGCGTGTCCACCCTGTCCATGACGGCCCGCTCGCTGGCTGCCGTCGGCGCGGTCCTGGCCACAGTGACGCTGAAAGAGGCGCAGGAAATCGCTACACTGGCACTCTCGGCAAACAGTCCCGCGCAGGCAAAGGACTGGGCGCGGGAGAAGCTGCCCATCCTTGCCAAGCTTGGGCTATGAGCAGACACACCTGGCGGGGCCTTTCCGGACCCGCCTGATCCACCCCGTCCCACAGGAGGAACCATGTCCGAACGCAAAGCAACCGTAGCCAGCAGCTCCGGGCTGCACGCCCGCCCCGCCTCACTGTTCGCCGCAGCCGCCGGCGAAGTGGGCGTGGAAGTCACCATCGCCATGGACGGGGCGCCGGCCGAGGACGCCATGGACGCCAGCAGCATCCTCTCGCTCATGACCCTGGGCGCCGAGCACGGCAGCGTGGTGGTGCTGCGTGCCGAGGGCGACGGCGCCGATGCGGCGCTCGACAAGCTCGCGGCCATGCTGGAAACGGACCTGGACGCCGTCTAGGCCCTTCCACCTGCCGGCACGCAAGCGCCGGCCGCGCGTCAGCCGCCGGCCACGGACTGGATGATCATCAGTTCCTGGCCGGCGGCCACGGGCGTGGCCAGCCCGGCCATGCGCCGGACGTCGTCGCCGTCAAGGTAAATGTTCACAAAGCGGCGCAGCGCCCCGGTTTCGTCGCGGACCCGCCGGCCAAAGGTGGGGAAGCCTCCGCCGATGGCGTCCAGCAGTTCCGCCACCGTGGCGCCGCCGCCCACGTCCAGGCGCAGCTGCTCCTGCCCGCCGGTGAGCGGGCGCAGCAGGCTGGGGATGAGCACCGTCACCTCCGGCATGTGCCCTCCCTTAGAGTTCGACGGCGGCCGCGCGGACGCACAATACGTCCGGCAGCTGCTTGAGGACGGGCGTGAAGGTGTTGCCCTCGTCGGCGCTGGCGTAAACCGTGCCGCCGCGGGTGCCGAAGTACACGCCCACGGGCTCGGCCGTGTCCACGGATGCCGCGTCCCTGAGCACCACATTGTAGTCCGGCTCCACCACGCCTTCGGCCAGGCGCGTCCACGAGGCGCCGCCGTCGTCCGTGCGGTGCACGGCCAGCTGGCCGCCCGGCGGAATCCGCTCGCTGTCGGCAGTGATCGGCACCACCCAGGCGGTCCCGGAGCGGCGCGGGTGCGCCATCATGGTGAAGCCGAAGTCCGCCGGCAGGCCCTCCGCGATGGACGTCCAGGTGTCGCCGTTGTCATCCGTGCGGTACACCCCGCCGTGGTTCTGGGCGTAAAGCACCTCCGGCTTGACCGCGTCCCGGGCCACCTTGTGCACGCACTGGCCAAATTCGGGTGTCTCGTCCGGCATGAAGTCGGCGCCAATCCCCCTGTTCCGCGGCTCCCAGGACTCCCCGCCGTCGGTGCTGCGGTAGACGCCGCCGGTGCTCATGGCGATATGGATGGTGTTGGGGTCCGAAGGGCTGGGCAGCACGGTGTGGGCGGCGGCGCCGCCAAAGCCGGCACCCCATTCCGTCCGGTGGGGATGGTCCCACAGCCCGCGGTTGAGCTCAAAGTGCTCGCCGCCGTCGGTGGATTTCCAGACCGAGATGGGCTCGCAGCCGGCCCACACCACGCCGGGCCGCTCCGCCGTGTCCGGCTGCAGCTGCCACACGCGTTCCAGTGCGGCCTCCGTGTCGGCAGGGAAGGTGATGGCGCCGTTTTCCGGTTCGCTCCACGTTGCCCCGAGGTCGTCCGAGTGCGCCACGGTGGGTCCCCAGTGCTCGCTGCGCACGCCCACCAATATGCGCGTGGCGCCGTTGCGGGTATCGATGCCGATGCTTGGAATCTCATTCATCAGGAAGTGCGGACCGGTAAAAGAGTAGTTCGAACGGTCCGTGCTGGTGCCGAGCCACAGGCCCTTTTTGGTGCCCACGGCCAGCAGGTAGGTTGTCTTTGACGTATCTCCGTTGGTAGCCATGGGGTCAAGTCTTGTCATGTAGGCCCCCGGCGGCAAGACTTTCCGGCAGGTAACTTTCGTTCCGGGGCCCGCATCGTTTCCAAGATACCCCCACAGGGTATTTGACACATACCCCATGGGGGTATACCTTGAGACCATGAGCAATGAAGAGGAACCCGCCGGCCCCTATGGCTACTCCGAGCAGAAGCAGGCCTACCTGCGCCGGCTGAAGCGTGCCGAGGGCCAGGTCCGCGGCATCGCCCGGATGGTGGAGGAAGACAAGTACTGCATCGACATCCTCACCCAGATGGCCGCCGTCAACAAGGCCCTGCACGCCGTCAGCATCGGCCTGCTCGAAGACCACATCGCGCACTGCGTGGTCAATGCCGCCCATGAATCCCAGTCATCCGGCAACCCGGAAATCGTTTCCGGAAAAGTATCCGAAGCCACCGCCGCAATATCCCGCCTACTCAGGAGCTAAAGCCATGAGCCACACCACCACCATCAACGTTTCCGGCATGACCTGCGGACACTGTGTCAGCTCCGTCACCGAGGAACTCTCCGATTTGAAGGGCGTGGAAAACGTCGCCGTCGACCTTAACGCCGGCGGCATCTCCGAGGTCACCATCACCTCCACCCTCACCCTGGATCCGGCAGAAATCAGCGAGGCCGTGGCGGAAGCCGGCTACCTGGTTGTCGCCAACAACGCTTAAACAACACTAAGGAGCGCCATGAGCGCCGCAGAAATCTTGTCCCAGACCGCCTCCCCCGGACCCCGCACCGTCGAAATCGACATCCAGGGCATGACCTGTGCATCGTGCGTCAGCCGGGTGGAACGCAAGCTGGGCAAGCTCGAAGGCGTCAGCGCCTCCGTGAACCTCCCGCTGGAAACAGCCCAGGTCACGGTCCCCGCCGGCATTACCGACCAGCAAATCATCGACACCGTCAAGGCCACCGGCTACACGGCCACGCTGAAAAATCCCCCCGCGCCGCCCGCCATGAAGCACGACGCCGTTACCCACCTCTCGCACGACTCCCACCCGGGTGCCGCGCAGGAGGGTGCCGCGCAGGAGGGTGCCGCGCAGGAGGGTGCCGCGCACGGCGGCCATGATTCACATGAAGACCATATGGCCCACGGCGGCACCGCCGCCACGCTGCGCCCGCGCCTCATCCTGGCGGCCATCCTGACTGTCCCGGTCTTCCTGGTCTCCATGTTCCCGGCCCTGCAGTTCCCGCAATGGGGCTGGGTGGCCGGCATCCTGGCGCTGCCCGTGGTCACCTGGTCGGCTTGGCCGTTCCATCGTGCGGCGGCCATCAACGCCCGCCATTTCGCCTCCACCATGGACACCCTGGTCTCCATCGGCGTCACGGCGGCGTTCGTGTTTTCCGCCGTCGAACTGGCCCTGGACCCGTCGATGACCGCCCACGGTTCGGCCATGGAGGGGCATGCCCCGCTGTATTTTGAGGTCTCTTCCGTGGTGGTAACCTTCCTGCTGTTGGGCCGCTACCTGGAAGCCCGCGCCAAGTCCAAGGCCGGCGACGCCCTCAAGGCACTGCTGAACCTGGGCGCGAAGGAAGCCACCGTGCTGCGCAACGGCGTGGAGGTCAAGATCCCGGCTGCTGAGCTGGCCGTGGACGAGGTCTTCGTGGTCCGCCCCGGCGAGAAGATCGCCACGGATGGCATCGTCACCGACGGCACCTCCGCCGTGGACACCTCCCTCATCACGGGCGAATCCCTGCCCGTCGACGTCACGGCCGGCGACACCGTCACCGGCGCCACCATCAACACCTCCGGGCGCCTGCTGGTTAAGGCCACCCGCGTGGGCAGCGAAACCACCCTGGCCCAGATGGGCATGCTGGTCAGCGCCGCGCAGGCCGCCAAGGCCCCCATCGCCCGGCTGGCGGACCGGATCAGCTCCGTGTTCGTGCCGGTCGTGCTGGTCATCGCCGTCCTGACTTTCGCGCTGTGGCTGCTGCTGAGCGGCCCGGTGATTGAGCCTGCCGAAATCCAGCGCGCCTTCACGGCCGCCGTGGCCGTGCTGATCATTGCCTGCCCCTGCGCCCTGGGCCTGGCCACGCCCGTGGGCCTGCTGACAGGCACCGGCCGCGCGGCCCAGCTGGGCATCCTGATCAAGGGCCCGCAGGTCCTGGAGGACACCCGCACGGTGGACACCATCCTGCTGGACAAGACCGGCACCGTCACCGAAGGCCGCCTCTCAGTGGTCGACGTCGTCCCCCTCACCCAGGTGCCCGCCGCCGAAATCCTGCGCCTTGCCGGTGCCGTCGAGTCCCACAGCGAGCACCCCATCGCGCACGCCATCACAGCCCATGCCCGCGAAGCAGGCACACTCCCCGAGCTGAACGACTTCACGTCCGCACCGGGCGGCGGCGTCCGCGCCGTCATCGAAGGACGCGCCGTGCTGGCCGGCCGGGCGGGCTGGCTGGAGGAAAACGGCGTCGTGCTTTCCTCGGGGGCCCGGGCGTCATTGGCGGAGCAGCAGCAGCGCGGCACCACGGCCATCTGGGTTGCGGTGGACGGCGAGGCTGCGGGGCTCATCGCCCTCAAGGACACCATCAAGGCCGGCTCGAAGGATGCCATCGCCAAGTTGAAGGACCTGGGCCTGCGCCCCATCCTGCTGACCGGCGACAACGCCGCCGTGGCAGCACAGGTGGCGGCCGCCGTCGGAATTGCACGGGAGGATGTCTACGCAGAGGTCCTGCCCGAGGGCAAGGTTGAGGCGGTCAAGGGGTTGCAGGCCGACGGCGCCACGGTGGCCATGGCCGGCGACGGCGTGAACGACGCCGCGGCCCTGGCGCAGGCGGACCTCGGCATCGCCATGGGTTCGGGCACGGATGTGGCCATTGCTGCCGCGGACCTGACCGTCATGGGCAGCGATTTGGGCCAGGTGGCCACGGCCATTGCACTGTCCCGCCGGACGCTGGGCACCATCAAGGTGAACCTGTTCTGGGCGTTCTTCTACAACGCGATCGGCATTCCGGTGGCCGCACTGGGGCTGCTGAACCCGATGATCGCCGGGGCCGCGATGGCCGCCAGCTCAGTGCTGGTGGTGGCCAACTCCCTGCGGCTGCGCCGCTTCGGGCGCTAACGGACCCCTCTCCACGGCCCGCCTCCAAGATTTTGGGGGCGGGCTTCCCTATGTGACGGCCCGCCACAGGCGCACACTGGAATCATGACAACCACCCTGATTACCGGGGCCAACAAGGGCCTCGGATTTGAAACTGCCCGGCAGCTCGCGGCAGCCGGTCACACCGTATATCTTGGCTGCCGTGATTCCGGGCGCGGCCTGGCCGCCGCGAAATCCGCCGGCGGGCAATTCATTGAGCTTGACGTCACCTCGGACGCTTCCGTGGCAGCTGCTGCGCAGCGGATCCGCGGAGAGGCCGGCCGGCTGGACGTCCTGGTGAACAATGCAGGCATCTCCGGCGGGTTCACGGACCCCGCCGATGTCACGGCAGAGTCAATGCTGCAGGTCTACGACGTGAATGTCCTCGGCACGGTGCGGATGATTCATGCCTTCCTGCCGCTGCTGCGGGAATCGGCCGGGACAATCGTCAATGTCAGCTCGGGCATGGGCTCGATCACCATCACCTCCGACCCCGCCCGAGGCGAATCGGCGCTGCACTCGGTGGTGTATTCGTCGTCGAAGTCTGCGGTAAACATGCTGACCACCCAGTACGCGAAGGCGTTCCCGGAGCTGCGGATCAATGCCGTGGATCGGGGCTACACGAAAACGGAATTCAACGGCAACCGTGGCACCCAAACCGTTGAGGAGGGTGCCGAGGTCATCGTCAAGGCTGCCCTGGCCGGACCCGACGGGCCTACGGGAACGTACACGGACCGGTCGGGGCCGCTCCCCTGGTAGCCCCTTAGTTGGGTTCCCCTCGCGCCGGGGCACCCGCCGGCACGGCGTCCAGGTCCACGGCATAGGACGCGCCGCGCTGACGGGGGCCGCGCAGCTCGTCGAGCCGGACCATCACCACGCCGGCCATGATGCACAGCCCGCCCACCAGCTGGATGAACCGGGGCATTTCCCCCAGCAGGATCCAGGCCCACAGCACGGCAAACAGCACCTCGAACAGGGCCACGAAGGATGCCACCTTGGAGCCGAGCCCGCGCGTGGCGATGATCCCTGCCACGTAGGCGAAGACGGTGGTGACCAGGACCAGTCCCAGCACGGGCACCAGCCACGACACCTGGTGCCCGGCAAAGCCGACATCTGCGGTGGTGAATGCCAGGGGCATGAGCCCGGCCAGGCCCAGCGCGAAAATCAGCACGGCACCCACGGCCATGCCGCCGCCGGCCATGAGGATGGGCGGGACGTTGTCATTGCTGCGGGAGGACATGATGAAGAACACCGCCGAGCACACCGCGGCGGCCAGGCCCCACAGGATGCCGGTGACGCTGACCTTGGTGCTGCCGGCCAAATCCAGCACCAGCACCAGGCCGGACATGGCGCAGACGGCGCCGAGGATGGTCAGCAACCGCGGGCTGGTCCGGGTGCTCAGCCAGGCCCAACCCACCAGCAGCACGGGGGAAAGGTATTCCAGCAGCAGCGCCACGCCCACGGAGAGGTGCGACACGGCGTTGAAGTAAAACAGCTGGCACAGTGCGATCGGCACAATCCCATACACGGCGATGCGCAGCAGGGACCCCTTGACCTGGGCCCACTGCCGGACCAGGGCGATGGCCGCCGGTATCAGGAGCACCGCGGCGGCGCCGCCTATGCGGGCGGCCACGGCAGCCCCGGGCGACCAGCCGGCCTCGAACAAGGACTTCGCGAACGGGCCGGACAGGGCGAAAGTGGCCGCCGAGGCAAAGGCAAAGAGCAGTGCGGGCGAGGCGATCCGGGCAGGACCGGTCCCGGGCGGTGCCGTGGCGGCATTTCGTGAAATAGTCATGGGCGTGTCCGTATGTCAGCAGTCAAAGGAGTTAGACTCATGACATTACGCCCGTCGAATGTCAGGAGTCAACATGGTCTTTAGCAATGACACGGAAGTGGCGCTGCAGTCCGCCGTGAACCTGATCAACTCGGCGCCCATCGACCTACTGCCGGACGGGAGCGTGTCCGGTGCGGACAGGCTGGCCACCCTGGCCGAACTGGATGCCTTCGTGGCGGCGGAGCAGTTCTCCGGCTCGCGCGAACACTCCGCCGCCGAGCTGGCGGCCGTGCGGGATATGCGCGCGGAACTGCGCACCATCTGGACCGCCGGCGAGGACACCGCCGTCGAACGGGTCAACGCGCTGCTGGCCGGTGCACGCGCCCTCCCCCAGCTGGTCAGGCACGACCAGTGGGACTGGCACCTGCATGCGACGGCGCCGGCAGCACCGCTGGCGCAGCGCATGGGTGTGGAGGCGGCCATGGCCCTGGTGGACGTGATCCGCAGCAAGGAACTGGGGCGCCTGAAGGTGTGCGCCGCCGGTGACTGCCGGGCCGTGCTGATCGACCTGTCCAAGAACCGGTCGCGGCGGTATTGCGACACGGGCAATTGCGGCAACCGCGCCCACGTGGCCGCGTACCGGCGTAGAAAATCCGCCCAAACCTAGCCCGAACGGGCACTTAACGTGGATGTTTTTCGAAAACATCCACGTTAAGTGCCCGTTCGGGGAGGGGTGGGGTGGTCGGGAGGGGTGGTGCGGTCGGGGTGGGGTGGTGCGGAAGGTTGCCTACTTCATGGTGCCCGCGGACACCGAGCCCTGCAGCTGGCGTTGGAAGATGATGTAGGCGATCAGCACCGGCACCACCACGATCACGGAGGCGGCAAAGAGCGAACCGAAGTCCACCGCGTAGCCCTGCTGGCCGGCAAACGCCGCGATGCCCTGGGACAACACCTTCTTTTGGGGGTCGGTGTTAATGGCCACCGGGATCAGGTACTGGTTCCAGAGTCCCAGGAAGTTGAAGATGGCCACCGACGCCAGGCCGGGCTTCGCCATGGGCAGCATCACCTGGAAGAAGGTGCGCCATTCACCGGCACCGTCAATCTGGGCAGCTTCGGCAATTTCACCCGGGAGGGCCTTGAAGAAGGAGAACAGGAAAAACACGGTGAAGGGAAGCGCAAACGCCACGTAGACAATGATCAGGCCAGGCAGCGTGTTCAGCAGTCCCATGTTTTTCAGGATGAAGAACAGGGGCACGATGGCCAGGAAGATCGGGAACGTGAGGCCGGCAAGCATCAGGTAGTAGATGATCCGGTGGCCTGGGAAGACATAGCGGGCCAAGACGTAGGCGCACATGGATCCCAGCACCATCACAATGACCAGCGCAAAGCCAACCACGATCACAGTATTGAAGAAGTAGAGGCCGATTCCCGCCGTGTTCCAGGCACTGACGTAGTTCTTGAATTGCCAGACCTTGGGCAGGGAGAACGGCGAGGCGAAGATTTCGCTGGTCGTCTTGAAGGACGACATCAAGGTCCACAGCAGGGGAATCAGGACCATCAGGGACCACAGGCCGAGCATGGTGTGCGAGACGCCCGCCACGACCTTGTCGCCCTTGGTTTCCTGGGACTTCCGTTCCACATGGCCTGTGACGGCCGGAGACTTCTTGGAAAGTTTGAGTGACATTATTCAGACACATCCTGTTTGCCGCCGGTGATCCGGTTCACCAGAAAGACCAGCGCCGAGAAGAGCAGGGTAATTGCGGCCAGCACCACGCCCATGGCACAGGCCAGGCCAAACTGGCCCTTAGAGAACGCCGTGGTGAACAGCTTTTGAGACATGACCAGGGTGGAGTTCGCCGGCCCGCCGGTGGAGTTCAGCACCGACATGTACACGAAGGCGTCCAGCGCCAGGATGCCCATGTAGACGTAGGCCGTCTGGATGTTGTCGCGGATCAGGGGAATGGTGATGGTGGTGGCCGTGCGGAAGCGGCCTGCACCGTCAATGCGTGCAGCCTCGAACGTTTCGGCCGGAATTCCCTTGATGGCGGCGATGAACAGAATCATGTAAAAACCCACAAAGCCCCAGACAATGACCACCATGGAGGCGATCATGGCCGTGCGGGGGTCTCCCAGCCAGGGATACGACTTCAGTCCGTCAAAACCGAGGCCGGTCAGGATGCCATTGAGGAGGCCGGAACTTGGATCATAAATCTGCGCCCAGATAATGCCAATGACGACGGCGGGGATCACGTAGGGGAAGAAGGAGACAATCCGGTAGAAGCCGGATCCCTTCAGGCCCTTGATCTGCCCCCGGCTGCTGCCGCCAATGGTGACGAGCGTGGCCAGCACCAGGGACAGGATCACGGTGATGATGGGCAGGAAGATGGCCAGGATGATGCTGTTGCGCACCGAAAGCATGAAGATGTCGTCGTGGAAGAGCTTGACATAGTTGTCGAACCCGACGAACGGCATTTTGTCGCTGAAGCCGCTCCAGTTGGTCAGCGAGTAGTACATCGCCTGGACGAAAGGCGAGATCACGAAGACCAGGTAGATCACCAGGGGCAGCCCCAAAAAGACCACCATGAAGCTG